>NZ_JBFUPT010000038.1:0-24606 GCF_041360715.1 Caballeronia sp. RCC_10 | reverse complement strand
TCCTAGAAAAACACTAAACTTCGATACGCCAGCTGAGCGATTTAACCAAATCGTTGCATCGACCGGTTGAATCCGCCCGGGACTAGGTGCCGTCGCAGGGCTTGAACAACTTGGCCGTCGAAAAGGTCTGAAAGGCTGCACCGAAGAGACGCCGGAAAATTGCGGCGTTCCACACCTTCCTCGAGCGTTGCGGTGAAACACTGCGTTTCACTGTGAGGCGAACCTTGCTTACCATGTCAGGCCAAACGACGTCGCCAAAACGACGCACATCGCTAACCATGAGACCGGGCGACCGTCGTCGATTCTCGCAATAGGCGAAGGGCCACGAGTCAGCTACGGATTGATCGACCTTGCTCGAATTGCTGAAGAGCGCCTCGCTGCAAGAGAAGTCGCATGATTCATAGTGCGCCTGCGGTGCCAATTGTTCCGCAGGACGGGAGCGCAAGTGGACGTTCGGCTCATGATCCGCAGTCGTTTGGAGCCGCTAGCGACTGATGGCCGGCCCGCCGCTGACAGTGACCGTCAGCTGCGTTGTTTGTACCAATGTCGCCCTATTCCGAAGTGTGCTGCAGGGCCCTAGCTTTTTGCGGCCGGCACATCGTTAGCGCCAAGTGTTTGACGAAGGCGGGTAGCGGTGCGATGGCTGGACAATCCCATGAGGCGGCTAACCTCCCTTACCGGCGATGACTTGCCGGCGACCGTACGTTGCGTCACGGCGGAAGACATCGAAGCCTGCGAGGTAGATGCGTTGCTCGTTCGCGGCGCGCTCGATCGGCAGAGGAGAGAAGTCAATGCTCCTTCTCGTACTCGGCGCTTGATGCGGCTTAGCTGCCTCTTTACGGCGAGAACGCTCTTACCAAGGCTCGACGCTATCTGCTCGACGGGCAAGCCTTGATCTAGCAAGTCCATCACGGCGCGCTGCAACTTCGTCGAATTCTTTTTTGCATCTCTTATTGGCGTCGGCCCGGCGGCTATCGGCGTCCTATGAGCTTACCAATGCCCCCGTTGAGTCAAGTCAGCCGCGCGTCGCCAAGACGATTAGCGGGGAAGTCAGAGGTCGCACTGGGGTCATCGTTACCATGACGGGTCCGTCCAGCTCAACTGCTTAACGTCGCTTTCCGACTGGTCTCGGCACCACCGCCGCATGGCAACTGAGCGACGGACGCAAACTGACCTTGTTCGTCGTCGATCAATCGATACCGCTGTGCAACGTAGTCATCGGCAAGCTTCGTTTCTCCGCCGACAGCGGCCAATTCTCCGCGTAAGTTGCACATCTCGATGCAACACCCGGCGAAGACCATCACCCTCAGCAATGGCCATGGGTCTTCGAGAGCGGCTTTGACGAATCCGTCGACGGATTTCGGAACAAGCGGTGGTGTTTGACCGACCGTTGAATCGGACAAACTGGCGAGTGCCCCGCGTAAAAGGCACCTGTCGGCGATCGCGAAATCTGCCTAGCACTTCGAACGGAGTTCCGTTTATCACGCTGGAAGAGTAGACCGGCCCGATCACACCGCTGACGACTGCGGTCGCTGATCGAGTTCAGGTACCCCTGACTACGTGGAGACGGGTCGGCGGTGAACGACATCTCGCTGCCGCCGCGAGCCGCAAAGTGTCGGCGACAGCTCTACTGCCGTGCCGTGGAAGACAGCTCCAGCTCGACCATCCGCAGAACGTCCGATGCACAGGCGGCCAAGTCTCCAAACAGACGACGCTGTACCGGTTCCAGACGACGAGGGATGGTGTCAATCACGCACAGAGTGCCTAAACGGTGGCCACCCAGCCCTGTCAGCGCCATCCCCGCATAAAAGCGAATCCCTGGACCGCCCGTCACGAGGGGATTGGTACGGAAGCGTTCGTCTTGCGTCGCGTCCTCCACGACGAAAATGGTTGGCTCGACCAAGGCAAAGTTGCAGAACGCCATGTCGCGCGGTGTTTCCGTAGTCGCTAGCCCATGCCTCGACTTAAACCATTGACGGTGAGTGGCGACCAAAGAAACGAGCGCGATAGGTGCGTCGGTGAGGTAAGCCGCCAGCCGGGTGATTCGGTCGAATCGGGGGTCGTCCGGCGTGTCGAGTAGTCCGCACTGCTCGACCGCACGGAGTCTGTCTTCTTCGTTGTAGAGAACTGGAAATTCGGCCATTGTCGCTTTTGGGATTGGATGAGCTGGGTGCAAAGCACTCAACCAACGCTATGTCGGCAGAACGGGCGCAATCTTCAGTTCCAGCATCAAATTTCAGCGTTCTCCGTATTCAAGTTCGGATCTTGAGCGCCGTCAACCAATGCTATGGCGTTTCCGAATAAGCGGCGGCGCCTCCAGCACAGGTAGATCATGGACGCAGAAACCAAAAACTTGACTAGCGCACGCAATGCAACCGTCGCGGCAGGAGCATTCCAGAGACCGTTGGAGGAGTTTCGGTCCTTGTGGGCAACGACGGAAAGGGAACGAGCAGTCGTCGAATTCTCCCCGGACGGCGTCGTCTTGCGTGCCAACGCAAATTTCCTGGCGCTCATGGGCTACCGGGCCGATGAGGTCGTCGGTTCACATCACCGCATGTTTTGCGACGCTGCGTACGCCAACAGCGCTGGCTACCAGGACTTCTGGGTCATGCTCGGGTCCGGTCGTGAGATGAACGGCGATTTTCGACGCATCGGCAAGGCGGGTGGCGAGGTCTGGATCAATGGTTCCTACACGCCCGTGATGGACGAGAATGGCAACGTGCACAAGATCGTCAAGGTGGCGACCGACATCACGGCCGCGCGCACCGTGGCGGACGATCACGCCGGCAAGGTACGCGCCATCGACCGTGCGCAAGCCGTGGTCGAGTTCGACCTCCGCGGACACGTTCTCGTCGCGAACGAACGATTCCTCGAGCTCATGGCCTACAGCCTCGAAGAGGTGCAGGGTCAGCACCATCGGATGTTTTGCGATCCGGCCTACGTTGCGACCGATGCTTACCGTTCCTTTTGGGACAAGCTCGGACGCGGTGAGTATGACGCGGGCCAGTACAAGCGCGTGGCGAAGAGTAACCGGGACGTGTGGATTCAGGCTACGTACAACCCGATCTATAGCTCGGACGGCCGCCTCATCAAGATCGTCAAGTTCGCAGCGGACATCACCGAATTCAAGCGTGGTGTCGCGGAAAGCGACGGCCGACTGGCTGCAATCGATCGCGCCAATGCGGTCATTGAGTTCGATCTCGAGGGCAATGTCCTCCGAGCGAATCAGAATTTCCTCGACGCCATGGGTTATACGCTCCGCGAAATCGTCGGAAAGCACCATCGGATGTTCTGCGACCCGCAGGACGTGGCGACCGCTGACTACCGGGATTTCTGGGCGCGGCTCAGCCGCGGCGACTACAACGCGGGCCGTTACGTGCGCGTATCCAAGCACGGCTACCGCGTGTGGCTGCAAGCGACCTACAACCCGGTGTTCGACGAGTCCGGCCGCCCGTACAAGATTGTGAAGTATGCAAGCGACATCACTGCTCAGGTGGAACGCGAGCGGCGCATGCAGGAAAATCTGATCGCAATGAGCGAGAAGATCGAGGAACTCTCGCAGTCGATCGAGGGAATTGCACAAAACACCCGTGAGGCAACTAGCGTCGCCACCGAAACGCAGGCCGAAGCGGATACCGGCGAACGTACGCTCGCGGAGTCCATGTCGGCTATTCAAGCGATCGAGCACTCCTCGGCCGGCATCAGCGACGTGGTGAAGGTCATCAGCGACATCGCGACACAGACGAACATGCTCGCGTTCAACGCCGCGATCGAGGCTGCGCGCGCGGGCGAGCATGGCCTAGGCTTCTCCGTGGTCGCAAGCGAGGTGCGCAAATTGGCGGAGCGATGCTCGCAGGCGACCAACGAGATCGGCCGGCTCATCGATGAATCCGTGCAACGGGTCAAGACGGGCAGCGACACGTCCCGGCGTGCAGCTGACGGGTTCCACCGTATCAGAGCCGGTGTGGATCGCACGACCGAAACCATCGCCGGTATTCACCAGGTCACCGAAAAGCAAGCAACCGCGACTCGCACTGTCTCGGACCTCCTTCGCGAACTCACGGTCGTGACAGGCGGCGAAGCAGCGACGCGATCCAGTTCCACTGTCGCGGCGCTCAACAGCCGGTCTCAATAATGGCGTCCCCCGTATCGGTCCACGGCCTCGTCCGCGTAGGCGCGACCGTATTCGCGCTGCCCGCGGATCGCATTGTCGAAGCAGTAGACGCGCCCACGTCCTATCACAAGGTACCCACGCAGCCTTCGGTGATGCGCGGCTACTTCGTCCTGCGTGGCGACGCTATCGCGACCCTCGACACCTTCAGCCTGCTGAATCCGGGCGAAGCAGCGAGCGCGTCCGCCAGGAAGCATGTGATCGTGCTTCGCCACGACGACGCGCTCTTCGGCATTGAAGTCGACGCCATCGGGAACACCGAAACGGTCGACGAACGCGATGTGGTCCGGCTTGAATCGGACTTTGGGGAGGACGGCGGCTTGTTCGCTCAACTCTTTCCCATGGACGGCGGGCTTTCGCTGATCGGCATTGCCGATGTGAGCAGACTGCATGCAGCGACGCGGGGCATGGCCGCACGCGTGAGACACCGCGCGTTCACCGCGGGACACAGCGCATTCGGACCTGCAGGACGCCCCCGGGATGGTGGCTCGGAGCAACAAGCCAGGCAGTACGCGATCGTGCGATGCGCGGAACACATGCTATGCGTGGACGCGCTGAGTGTGAGAACGGTCGTCCCCATGCCAGCGCTGCAACAGCCGACCCCTGGCAACTCGACGTTCCTTGGTGTCGCCCGTTGGGCAGGTGGCGACCTTGCCGTGATGGACTTTTCGGCGGTACTCGGCTTGCCCGTTGCGGAGCCGTCCGGCGGCAAGTACATGCTCGTTTTTGAGAATGGTGCGACCCTTGCCGGCTTTGCGGTTGACGAACTATCGGAATTGCTCCTTATCGGGCCCGCTGACATACGGCCTGTATCACCGGTTGCTTTTCGCCACGCGCACCTTTTCAGCGGAGCCGTCGTGAGCGAGAAGGGACATACTGCGTTGCTCGTCGATCCTCAGGCCCTCGCGACGACTGAAGGCTTGATCCGGCTGCCGCGCCCCGTTCTCGGACATGGTGAACCTGCGTCTAACGAGCTTTCTCGAGTTGCCGCGTCGACGTCATTCATCGTGTTCTCGGCTGCCGGTCAACATCTGGCCGTTAGGACCGCCCAGGTTGCGGAAATAGTATCCAAGCCTCGTATCGAGGTTCGCGGACAGGAAGAGGAGGCCAGCCTCGGCCTTATCAATTGGCGCGATTCATTGATTGAGCTTGTGCGCATCGGTGTTATTACGGGGTCGGTTGACAGTCCCGAATGGGAGCAAGCCCTTGTAGTCAGTGTCGATGGCCTTACGCTCGCATTCGCCATCGATGCCGTGATAACGATGTCAGGGCCGAATGAAGCGACGGAGGTATCTCGCATCGCCGACCATGAGACCGGAACGTGGCGCGAGATCCTAACGATGGGAGAGCCGAGGCGTGCCAGCTATCGAATCGTCGACCTATCACAGCTTGTAGTCAGCCGGTTCGAAACCATAGATAGGTAAGCGCTAGTGCCTTGCAGCAGACTTTCAAGAATTCAGCGTACGTTTCTTGATGACCCGCGTGCGCCCACAAGGCCGCTACTCTCTCGCCTTCGATTTCTCGCGGTACGTCAACGGTTCAACGCAAGCGAGTCGCTGTCCGATGGCTGGACAAGCCAATGAGGTTGCTCACCTGTTCGTCGGTCTTCCCTGTGATGTGCCGGATACCGTAAGCGTTCCTGAGTAAACGTGGACTCTCGCCAGCGGCAGCCAAATCTGCCTCTCTTAGAGCGGCACCGACTTCACCATCGTATGGGGCTGCATCGGGTTTACCGCTGAGGTGGCGATGAACAACCATTGCGTCGTGCAGTGGATGCTTCGGCGCGCATCGTAGTAGCGTAGAACATGGACGGCGAAATCACCGATGGGCACTCGTCGCGCGATGCGGGGCCCATGCTTGTCGACGAAGCCCGTGGGGCGGCCGTCTGCTACATCGAGAGTTCATACAACCGCCGTATGCTGACGGACCTGCGGCAGAATCCGGTCGAACTCGCGCTTGACAATGCCGTAGCATTCACAGGAGTGCGCCTCTAGCGCAGCGCGGTCCAAGATTTTGACGCGACCACGGCTCTGATGGATAAGTGCTGCGTCGCACAGCTTTCCCGCAGCCTCACTGATCGCTTCCCGACGAACGCCCAGCATGTCGGCAATATGTTGCTGCGTGAGCCGCATTGCGTCGGACCGCGTGCGGTCCGACTGAATCAAAAGCCAGCGGCACAGTTGCTGGGTTACCGAGTGATGGCGACTACACGCAGCGGTCTGGGCCACTTGTGTGAGCAGCGCCTGCATGTACAAGAGCGTGATGCGCCTCAAGATATCTGAGCGGCTAAAGTGCTTACGCAGGGCATCGGCGCTCATTCGATATGCGGAACCGGCGCTCTGAACCTGCACGCGCGCCGGGATGGTGTCGCCGCCGGTCAATACGGGCACGCCTGTCGTTCCTTCTCGACCGATTGCTGCCACCTCCGAGCAGTTGCCGTCTTCCATGGTCTGAATCAAGGTGATGACTGCGGTCGCCGGGAAGTACACATACCGAATGCGCATGCCCGAATCGCACAACAGTTCTCCTGCGCGCAGTTCGACCAGATCAAGATCGGAAGCGACGGCATTCCATTCGAGAGAGGGAAGTGCGCCCAAAAGATCATTCCCATGGAGGTCGGACTGAAGATTCAACATAATGATTTCGTGAATTCGTATCGCGCAGCCGCTTGGTGGCCGCCGATGCGGGGCGCGGAAAGTGTGTGTTCCGTCCCTGATGGACCTGCGCTTAAACTAGGCTGGAAGGGACGGTCAACGGCTCGAACATTCGATTTTAACGTTTGCGCGTTGACTTCCGTATGACAAATTCCAAGGACAATCAGCAGTAAGCATGAGAATGCTGCCTGCGGGGCGTGAACTTTGAGCTTGCGACGGGCATCATGGAAAGGGAACTCGAGCTGCAAGTGAGCGCAGGTAAGGCAAGCCAGATCATCCATGCCCGGCGGTCAGCCGACTGTTGAACGGCTCAGCAAGCTAGGAACTCATCGACGTCGCGAAACGTGCGTTCCTTGAATTCAGCTTCACCCGTCTCGCTAATTGCAAGAAGCGTTCGCGCCGGCGGCCGCAAACACATCATACCGAGAAAACCACAGCGGCCTTCTCACCCACCTGAGTGAAGCTGCGGACGAAGCGGTAAAGCTGGTCGCCGATTTGAATGCGGTTCGTCCCAGACGAGGTCAGGCTTAACATTTCGTTCGCGAGCACGGTGGAAATTGACCCGACGCGGCGCAACTCCTCTTGTGGGCCCGACGGGTCACCGAGGTAGACGGTACACACTTCAGGCGCATGCCGCATCATTAGCACACTTTGATTCGCATCAAGGGCGCGCTCCAAACTTTCTGCGAGGACTCGAAGGGCCTCCGGAGCCTGCAGGCCGTTGTCGCCAGTCATCGGCTCGTCTCCTGCCATGGTTGCCTCCTCAAAACAAGCTGTTGTTACTCGCCTGCCTTCACTCTACCAGCCGAGGAGAGTCTTCGTTCGCGTCATAATCCAGCGCTGCGCGTCGCTCGACAAATCCCACTTGCCCAAGGCCACCTTCTGAGACATTCCTCTCTCAGCACGCGCGAGGTCATGTTGTTGTACCCGTTCGACGTGCTCCTCCGCTTTGCGTGCGCAGTTGCAGCAAGCTGAACCAACAGATTCTCGCACGCATCATAACGCTCGGCTCGTTCTGTTTCTGTGAGACGGGCGATGTAGCAACTGTCCACTACGCGCGCCGCGAGCTTTGGCTGGGCGCCAGCCACTGCAGCGAACGGCGGCTTCACGAAAGTCGTCTTCAACCCCACGCAGATTTAAGCTGGAGTTGAACATGACTCGACGTGTCGTTACGGGCCACGACGAGGCCGGTGCCTCGACGTTCATATGCGATGGACCGTCGCCTTGGGGCGTTTCGTTTGAGGCGGATCCCGGTTTTCACGTGTCGATGCTTTGGTCGAAGGATGATCAGAATATATCTGCAGACGCTCAGTTCAAGGACGTAGGCAGTGGCCGGACTCATGGGTGTCCGTCCCGGCGGAAGCCGTGCGTTGCTTGTGACGTTTCCTCCGGACAGCGTTTTCACTGCGGATAGCTCTGATGCGACGGCGGCGCACCGCGAGCAAATGGAAAAGCTGCCGGGCTTGGCTGAAAAGTTCGAAGCTCGAAATTCTGGCATGCACGTGACGCCAACGCTTGATTATGGTGTGGTTCTACGTATCCTGACAGGGCCGATACTATCTCCGGCGTGCTCGACGTCGCCGATGCCGCAATGTACGCCGCGAAGCGCAGCGGACGCTCTGCCTTTGGGTTCGGCACCGTGCGAAAGAGTTAGCTCGAGGTCGCGGAAAACGCCTTTTGATGAAGTTTTAGACAGGCAACAAATTGCACTACGCTACTTGCACGCAGCGCGCTCGCGCGTTGTTCCTGGACTCCCTTTGGTGGACCGTCATTGTCCTGTTCGTGCCGTTGGGACCATCCCTACAGAGCACTTCTCTTTCGCCCGAAGGCTTGGCGGCGTCCGCCGCCATGTGGCTGCTGCTGGGTCAATGCGTTCCTATCCTCGTGACAGGTGCCTTATGGGCGCTTTGGGGAACGTCTCCAGGAAAGCGGGCGCTGCGACTGCGCATAGTCGACGCCGACACGGGACTGACCGTGACAGCGCGGCAGGCAGCCTTGCGTACTATTGGTTACCTCTTGACGTTCGCCACATGCGGGGCGGGCTTCCTGTGGGTTCTATTCTCTTGGCGTAAGCAAGCGCTGCATGACCGCATCGCCAACACCGTCGTCGTGACCTACTGAAGTGCGAATGAGATGAGGGCGCGCCCGGAATGTCGCGCGATGAGAACCCGTAATCGAGGCTGGTCGATGATTGGGAACAACGTGGGTCGGGCCCACTGAAGGTGCCGCAAGATAAGGGGCGTAACGGAACGTGGCCCCGTTTCGATACCGGTCCGATGCAGGTCCGTGAGTTACAACAGCTTCGCCGCCGCTTTGGGCGTCGCGTCGATTCCACGTTGAGCTACCGAGACGCTGCATGTGCGCTTGCCTTTCCAGGCAGCGACGCACGATTCGAAGTCTGAAGGCCGCGACTCGCGACGAGAGCAGAGTAGGTCCGCGAGTTCCGATGCTCAGACGACGTACTCGTGGCGCACAGGAGTCTTGCGCGGTCGCCCCGACGTTGGTACTCGAGGATTCATGGGGCACCCGTTTCGATTGAAGCGTCTGCTCGAGGCACTGAGACCGAGATGGAGGATTCGTCGGGAAATTCGGTGAGGAGGTCGCCGATGTTGTCGCCGAAGTTACGAGATAAGCCGAAGCTATGTCACCGATGAGCGAGGCGAACATTGAGTCGGGCTCGAGGTGAGTCGTAAGGCAATGCCCACCATTGGTGGGTATCGTCGCTTCAAGCTTCGGCAGCTTGGCGAGCCGACCAAACGGGTCGTTAGTCAGTCGCGTGGTGGTTCGCGTACTAACGGTTACGGAGCAACTGCATGCTAAGTAGTCGCCGAGCGCCAGGATGGGCTTCACGGGAAAACCATGACGAGATTGGCTTTGACGTTCTTTCGGTCCGAAACTAGACTTTTTCGTGACGAAAGCTCCTGCGGAAGCGGACCGGATGCTCAATCACAAAAGTTCATTGAGGCGACGGCTACAAATCGTCGAACTCGTTCGCAAGCGGGGCGAGGTGTCGGTTGATGAACTGAGCCGAGTTTTCGATGTATCGGTTGTGACCATTCGCAGCGACCTGAGCTACCTAGAACAGCAACGCTATCTTCTACGCTCGCTTGGCAAGGCTCGCTATTTGGCACAGGAGCCCGGAGACAACATTCTCGTGCCAACATGGGACGCCGCCGCGCGCAAGGCATCGGAGACGGTTGTTGCTCGATTTGCAGCAGAACACGTCCGAGACAGCGAAGCGGTGATGCTAGGGGTAGGGGAGATAGTCCATAAGATGATTCCCTTCCTCGCAGACCGTGCGAACCTTTCATTGCTGATTCAGGACGTTTCCGTCGCGAAGACGGTTCAGCGATTTCTGCACTGCGAGGTGCTCTTAACAGGTGGCCGACTGGAACACGGCTCTACGGCGATGACCGGACCTGACGCTGAGGCTGCTGTTGGCCGGCGCTCGATTGACCTGTGCGTGCTGGAAGCATGTGGTTTAGACCGTTATGGCAACCTTCTAACTGCTGATTCGGCTTTAGCGCGTGTGGCCCGGACGGCGCGACGAGCAGCCAAACGAACGATGGTTGTTGCATTTCAGCCGGTACTCGATGGACGCAAAGGCGAAACGTTCGCGAACGCGAGCGAGATTGACACGCTACTTATCGACGATGGTATCGACCCACCGACGATGGAAATGGTGGAGAGAGAAGGCCTTCAGCTACAGAGACGAGACACTGGAATCTTGGAGTTCAGCGTTTCTTAGAAGTTGATTTATCTTGGCGTTTTGCCGCAGGGCAGGACGTCATTCGCATCAAGTTGCGACTGCTCCGACTGTGTGTCCTGGCTCACAATCGCTACGCACGGCGACCTGGTTGACCCGTCCAGAATGGCACCTTGTATATCGTTATCCTAATGAATACAGCCATGTCGAAAAACGAAGTGCAGTCGGGCAATCGTCCCGGTTCTATTCTTACCATGGGCGAGATTCTCGTTGAGATTCTCGCAACAGAAATTGGTCAATCGTTTAGACGACCAGGAACGTTGGTGGGACCGTACGCGAGCGGTGCTCCAGCAATATTTATCGACCAAGTGGCGAAAAGCGGCAGCCGTGGCGCGATTATCGGCTGCGTCGGGGATGACGATTTTGGCTATCTGAATGTCCAGCGTCTGCGCGAGGACGGAGTCGACGTCTCCGGCATATCTGTCATCAAAGGGGCGACAACGGGCAGCGCTTTCGTCACCTATCGCGAAGACGGCGATAGAGACTTCATCTACAACATCGCCAACAGCGCTTCGGGACACCTTTCTGTCAACGAGGTTAGCGAGCACCTCTTGAAGGACTGCAGTCATTTCCACGTAATGGGGTCCTCTCTCTTCTCGTTTCGCATCATTGAGGCCATGAAGCGGGTTATCGAAACCGTGAAAGCAAACGGTGGCACCGTCAGCTTCGACCCGAACATCCGCAAGGAGATGCTGCGAATTCCGGAGATGCGGGAGGCGCTCGACTTCATCCTCGACTACACCGATGTGTTTCTCCCAAGCGGTCATGAGGTGATGCTGCTTGCGAACGCTAGCTCGGAGAAGGCTGCGATTGACGAACTGCTCGGCAGGGGAGTGAGCGAAATTGTGGTCAAGCGCGGGAAAGACGGTTGCAGCTACTACGACGGGATGACTGAGCGACATATCCGTGCGTTTTCTGTTACCGAGGTGGACCCGACGGGCGCCGGTGACTGCTTTGGCGGTACGTATATCGCGTGTTGCGCGCAAGGATATTCTGTCGAGGCCGCGTTGAAGTACGCATGCGCCGCCGGGGCATTGGCTGTCACTCGTCGCGGACCCATGGAGGGTACGGCAACGCTTGCGGAACTTGATGCGTTCATCCAGGAGAAGACCGGGGTGAGCCATGGCTGAAATCGTCACGCGTTTAACGGGCGACTCGCAACTGGAGTCGCGATTGAACGGTATCTATTCGGTTTGCTCGGCTCACCCGTGGGTCGTCGAAGCGAGCATTAGACAGGCTCTCGACGACTGCTCACCCTTGTTGGTCGAATCGACTTCGAATCAGGTCGACCAATATGGCGGCTACACCGGCATGCGGCCGGCAGATTTCGTGCAATTCGTCGGTGGAATCGCTAACAAGGTCGGATTTCCTCGTCAACGTTTGTTGCTCGGCGGGGACCATCTGGGTCCTAACGCGTGGCGGCATCTTCCGGCGGAAGAAGCCATGGCACGCGCCGATGCCCTGATTGAAGCCTATGCCGCAGCAGGGTTCAAGAAAATTCACCTGGACACGAGCATGAGTTGCGCCGATGACCCTCCGCGTTTGGCGGACGAAATAGTCGCTGAACGCGCGGCCCGGTTATGCGCAGTTGCGGAGTTGGCAACTGAGCGCGCCGGACTACGCGAACGCCCTGTCTACATTGTTGGCACCGAAGTCCCGGTGCCCGGTGGCGCTTCCGAAGAACTCGTCGCGGTCGAGGTGACACGTCCACAAGCGGCTCTTGAGACGGTCGCCGTTCACTGCGCGGCATGGCAGAAGCGGGGGTTGGACGCGGCTTGGGAGCGTGTCGTTGGGCTCGTCGTTCAACCGGGCGTCGAATTCGACCATACTAAGGTGAGGGACTATGACTCCTCATCCGTCAGCGAGCTCTCGCGAGTCCTCAATGACTTGTCCGGTATGGTATTCGAAGCACACTCCACGGACTATCAAAAGCAGGAGGCTCTGTCGGCCATGGTCCGTGACGGCTTCGCAATTCTGAAGGTCGGACCGGGCGCGACCTTCGCGTTGCGGGAGGCGCTTTTCGCGTTGGCAGACATCGAAGACCAGCTACTGGCACCGGATGCTCGGTCGAATATACGGGCGGTGGTCGAGCGCGTCATGTTAGCGAAGCCCAATAACTGGGCGAAGTATTACCACGGCAGCGAGCAGGAAAAGCGGCTCTTGCGGACATTCAGTTACAGCGACCGCGTTCGGTATTACTGGGCGGATGCGAAAGTCGCCGAAGCAACGAAGAAACTGGTAGGCAACCTCGAGCGCGTCGACATACGCGAAAACCTCATTAGTCAGTACCTTCCCAATCAATACAGGCAGCTCAGATGCGGGTTAATCGACGACTCGCCGATGAGCCTGATATTTAGCAAAGTCAGAGAGGTCATCGGCGCCTACGCCGCTGCTTGCAGAACGTAATTTACGTAGGCGCACGGAAGCACCGGTCTCCCGTCGTTGCTTAGGTCGCAACGGCTCTTGGTTCCGATTTAGGCGGCGAGCTTTCGAGGGAAAACCCGCTTTGTTGGGGTTTCGGCTCGAAACTAGACTTTTTACGGCACACGAAGCTTGCCGCACGCATGGCGAGCATAGGCCTTACTGGAGGCGGGAAATGGAAAAGGTGACGTTGGCCAACGATGAGCAGCGGAAGCCTCGGAAAGGGCTCGCCACTCAAATAATGCATTCACGTGAGACCGGCATCATAGGTGCGCTGGTCATTATGGTTGTGCTGCTATCGATTTTTGCGCCTGACTTCGCCAGTAAAGGCAATCTGCTCAATGACGCGCGCAACCTCTCGTTTATTGGCATCGTCGTTCTTGGTCAAGCCGCGGTGATGATTACCGGCGGGATTGACCTCTCGGTCGGCAGCGTGTGGGGTCTTGCCGCGGTGGCGTCTGCTGCGATGATGCAATCGGGCATGGGTGTCGTTCCGGCCTGCGCGCTTACCCTCCTAATTTGCGCAGCCGTTGGCTTCTTCAACGGCTTCTGTGTGACAAAGTTGCGGATGCTGCCGTTTGTTCCGACGCTTGCCACGATGAGCATTGCACGTGCGCTCGCTCTAATCATCACACGCGGCAAAGCTATCGACGGCTTCAGACCTGACGGTGACCCATTCTTCTCACTCGGCGGAGGCGACTTCCTCGACTTGCCGGTTCCGTTCATTATCTTTGTTGTGCTGGCAGTCATTGCTGGAATCGTCCTCAAGAGAACGGTCTACGGTCGCCAACTCTACGCAGTCGGTGGCAATGAACGGGCGGCAATGCTAACTGGTTTGAATGTAGACCGCCTGAAGATGAGCGTCTACATCATGTCCTCCGTGCTGGCAGGTGTCGCGGGCATCATCGAAGTGAGTTACCTGTCGTCCGCGATTTCCAATCAGGGCCTGGGCAAAGAGCTGAGTGTTATTGCAGCTGCGGTTATTGGCGGAACAGCCCTGTCTGGTGGCGAAGGAACCGTAATTGGTGTGTTCGTCGGGACTGTCATCCTGGAGGTGCTGCGCAATGGTCTCGTCTTGCTCGGAACGGACGCCTACTGGCAAGGGGTGTTCGTGGGTTCTGTCATCGTGCTTGCCGTCTTTATTGACCAACTCAGAAAAGGCGTCTGGCGACGTCGTTGAGCGCTGTAGCCATAACAACCCTTGGAGAAGACATGACACGCACCATGATTAGTGCAGTAGCAGCCACCGTCCTGTTCGGGCTCGGCATTACGCAAGCGCACGCAGCTGACAAGAAGGTTTTCGCCGTCGTGCCGAAGGCGCTCGGCGTCGCTTTCTATGCCGATGCGGAGAAAGGCTGCAAGGAGGAAGCAGCGAAGCTCGGTGCCGAGTGCCTGTTCACGGGTCCGGCGCAACTCGATGACGCTGAGCAAGGGCGAATCGTAAGGGACCTGATTACCAAGAAGGTTGCTGGCATCGCGATTGCGCCGAACAACGCGGACTCCATCGGCAATGTCATCAGCGCGGCGGTCGCGAAGAATATCCCCGTCGTCACCTTCGACTCGGATGCGCCGAAGTCCAAGCGGGCGGCGTTTATCGGCACGAACAATGAGGCGGGCGGAGAAGCCGCCGGAGATGCATTCGCAAAAGCGCTTCCGAAGGGGGGCACTTACGCCGTCCTGACTGGCGGATTGTCTGCCGCAAATTTGAACGAGCGAATCAAGGGCTTCAAGTCGAAGCTTAACGGCAACTTCAAGGAAGTTTCGGGCTCGCCCTTCGCATGCAACGACGATTCCAGCACGGCGGTGCAACTGATTCAGGACATTCTCGCAAAGAATCCGAATCTTGACGGCATCTTCTTCGTGGGCGGTTGGCCAATGTTCGCGCCTGAGGCGTACATCCGCGCGGTTAAGAACAAGGCGGCCGATATTAAGTCCGGAAAGTTCGTGGTGGTCTCGTTCGACACGTTGCCCTCACAAGTCAAACTGCTGAAAGAGGGTTATGCAACGACGCTGATTGGCCAGCGACCGCTCGCGATGGGCATCGAGTCGGTGAAACAACTAGATGAGCTTTCCAAGGGGGGCAAGATTCCGCCGCGCACTGATACTGGTGTCGACATCGTCAATTCGGCCAACGTAGACAAGTTCGTCGGCGGAAAGTGATTCGTTCATCGGGACCGGGATGTTCTCGCTCCCCTGATTTCCCTGCGAAGAGCACCCTATGACCGTTCTACTGAGCGTTGAGCAGATTACCAAGACCTATCCCGGTGTCAAGGCACTGCAAGAGGTCTCCTTCAGCGTAGAGGCTGGCACCGTCCATGCAATCATGGGCGAGAACGGTGCCGGCAAGTCGACGTTGATGCAGGTCATCGCCGGGGCACATCCCGCGACCTCCGGGCGGCTCATCTTCGATGGTCAGCAAGTCGAGTTCTCTGGCACGCGCGACGCGGCCGAGAAAGGCATTTCCATCGTGTTCCAGGAGCTCATGCTAGCCCCGAACATGACCATCGCCGAGAACATATTCCTCGGCACGGAGCCACGCGTGGCGCGGGTGTTAGTCGACCGCACCACTCTGTTAAGTAAGGCGACGGCAGCAATGCAGCGTCTCGGTATCTCCCTTGACCCAGATACGCGTCTCGGCGATTTGACCATCGCTCAGCAACAGCTCATCGAAATCTGCAAAGCGCTGATTCATGACCCGCGCTTGCTCATCCTGGACGAGCCGACCTCGAGTTTGTCCGAAGCCGATTCTCTGACGCTTTTCAAGGTTGTCCACGAGTTGCGAGACCGAGGCGTCACGATTCTCTATATCTCCCACCGGATGCGCGAGGTATTCGACAACTGTGACGCCGTGACGGTGTTGCGGGATGGGAAGCATGTGCGAACCGCGAAGCTTGCCGATACCTCGCCTGACGAGGTTGTCCGCCTGATGGTTGGCCGGGACCTTGCTGAGGTCAAGCGTGTCCGGCCGGAGCACTCAGGCAAGCCTATCGTGCTCTCGGTGAACGGATTGGGCGATGACCACCGTTATCGCGACGTGTCATTCTCTCTGCACCGGGGTGAAATCGTAGGTCTCGCGGGGCTGATTGGCGCCGGTCGCTCGGAAGTAGCGATGGGGATTTTTGGGGCCCCGCCCCCGAAACACGGGACGGTCTCCATTGAGGGCAAACCGGTCAAGATTTCGAGACCTCGCGATGCAATGAAGCTTGGCATAGCACTCGCCCCCGAAGACCGGAAGGACCAAGGATTGGTTCTGGGCATGTCGGTCGGCAGCAACTTGTCCCTTGCTGCCCTCGGGCTCGGGCGCCTGTCGAAGGGAAGCGTCGTCCGGCCACTGCAAGAGGCTCGGATGATTGACAGCTACGTCGGACGATTCAAGATTAAGACACCGACCGTCGAACAACTGGTGAAGCTGCTAAGTGGTGGCAACCAGCAAAAGGTTGTACTTGCTAAGTGGCTGGCCTCCGCGCCGCGAGTGCTCATCGTCGATGAACCGACTCGGGGAGTCGACGTCGCGACGAAGGCGGAAATCTATGCGCTGATGCGAGAACTCGCCCACGAGGGGCTGGCGATTCTCGTGATTTCGAGCGACTTGCCTGAAATTCTGACCATCTCTGACCGCATCCTGGTCATGCGAGCCGGCAAACTGGTTGGCGAGGTGGGCTTCGACGAAGCATCGGAAGAGCGAATCATGTCTCTTGCTGCGCTTGAACACGCTGACCCTGCTCACCCCGAGGTCAAGCCGACGGGATTTGTGTCCTGAGTTCGGAGAGCAAGGAAATGTGATAGCGGGAAGAGGGAAGGTCGGCATTCGCGCGTGAGGAGAAACACTAGAAGAAAGCTATTCGGTGTACTAAGTGCGACTTGGTCGCCGCCGGCGCTTGCGTATCCATGTGATGGTCTAGTAAAGGGGTTTCACCGTGAACAAAGTTGGCATGTTCTATACCTACTGGTCGACTGAGTGGATGGTCGACTTTCCGGCGACTGCGAAGCGCATTGCCGGGCTCGGCTTCGACTTGATGGAAATCTCGCTCGGCGAGTTTCACAATCTTTCCGACGCGAAGAAGCGTGAGCTAAAAGCCGTGGCTGATGATTTGGGGCTCACGGTGATGTGCTGTATCGGACTGAAGTCTGAATACGACTTTGCCTCGCCGGACAAGAGCGTTCGTGATGCCGGCACGGAATATGTGAAGCGCCTACTCGACGACTGTCACCTGCTCGGCGCACCGGTCTTTGCTGGCCTTACGTTCTGCGCTTGGCCCCAATCTCCGCCGCTGGACATGAAGGACAAGCGCCCTTACGTCGACCGCGCAATCGAAAGCGTCCGTCGTGTTATCAAGGTAGCTGAGGACTACGGCATTATTTATGCACTGGAAGTGGTGAACCGATTCGAGCAGTGGCTTTGCAATGACGCCAAGGAAGCGATTGCGTTCGCCGACGCGGTTGACAGTCCAGCGTGCAAGGTCCAGCTCGATACATTTCACATGAATATCGAAGAGACTTCCTTCCGCGATGCAATCCTTGCCTGCAAGGGCAAGATGGGCCATTTCCATTTGGGCGAAGCGAACCGTCTGCCGCCGGGCGAGGGTCGCCTGCCGTGGGATGAAATATTCGGGGCGCTGAAGGAGATCGGATATGACGGCACCATCGTCATGGAACCGTTCATGCGCAAGGGCGGCTCGGTCAGCCGCGCGGTGGGTGTATGGCGGGATATGTCGAACGGTGCGACAAACGAAGAGATGGACGAGCGCGCTCGCCGCTCGCTGCAGTTTGTTCGTGACAAGCTGGCCTGAATGGAGTCAGGACGTTTGTTTAGGTGCGTGCATACAAGTGGCTGTTCCGCTGTCATACAAGCGGGGCGCGACAGGCGCGGACACGACGGGGCTTCTGTCGCTCGCCTCGTCGTTCTCGATTGCTGCGTTCTGGCCGCTCGGACTCATGCGGCAATGAGAAAATTGGCTAGCTACGTACCAGGCATTGAGTGATGCGGTCATCCTTGAGAGGAAATGTCGACCAATTAAGCACGGCAGTCGAAGAGTGTCTCGGGGGACGCGGGACGCGTTCTTAGACGCATCGCTGACCTAACCACTGCGAGTTATCGGCTCTACCGCGTGGTTGCGACGCTTCGGCTTCAAGACCAACACAAATCACAGTATGTGTCGGGCCCACCCCGACACGTTGGTCGAAAAGGAGCCCCGTTAGACATCGGTCCATCGACGTTTGCGTTTATAAACAATAGGTTGTGTTTCGATGTTCATGGCTCGACCTTTGGCACAGAACATGACTAAGGGATGCTGAGCGTGGCCTCAACCCGCTCAAACACAGTCCCGGCGCTTGGTGCCACAACTACTCTCGAAGGGTGAACCGAAATGAGCACGCTGACCATTGTTGACCTCTGCCAGCAAAAAGAACTGTCGCGTACAGAGATGGCCCGCGTAGTCGGCGGGCACGACGTAGAGAAGGAGAAGGCGCTCGTTGAGGCCTATCGTGTTATCGCTTCGATAAACGCTTTAGAAAATACGCCGGACCCCGCTCCGCCTCATGTGGGCATGAAGCTGTAGCCGAGCGGCAGCCGAAGCAAGTGGCAAGTACGGAGGATTCTGACCTCGGTTGAGGACCAAGAGTGCAGGATTCTCCAGCCGCTGCCGGCCGCATCCCTTCGGCCCTCTACGCAGCCACGCCCCCGAAACGATGGTGAAGGCTGGCAACGCTTTCAATGCATAGCACGTAGGCAGTGGCCGCGTTGCCGCATGTCATCTGGGATCGATTGCACCATGCGGCAAGCCTGTGCTCATAGCAGGGCCGGTCCCTGTCGTCCAGAAGCGCATACAGCGCGGCAAGGTTTGATGCGTCCGGATTCAGTCGCGCTTCCATAGTTTCGTCTTTGATTGGGACGATACACCGGTCATGTCCCGCAGATTGAACTTCGGGCGGTGGCTCGTCGGTGATTGCGGCGAACGACAGCAATTGATGGCGTTCTCAATATCGGTGATCGAGTACTCGTTCATGCCGCTCGTCGTGGCTTTACCACCAAAAGTCCGTCGATCTGAGCCTGATGCCGTTAGTTGGGCCTAAACGCGTTCCAACCCCGGCGAAGCGCTCATAGTCTCATATATAGGGCGGCGGTCGTCTACGTGAAATAGACCTGTGGCGAGTCACCTTTGACAGCCCTCGAGACGTTCGGAATGCAAAACATTTTTCTCCCGCATAAGTAACAAAGAAACGCCACACTCAACTGTAAGCGCGAATTTATGCGCACATAGCGTCTCGGTTCAGAGCAAGGCAAGCTGCGTCCACTGATATTCTGTGGACACAGCCATGACTCAAACAGGTTCAGATACGGCGCTTCTGGCCGTTACCCTCGTCGGGCGCGACGGCAAGCGTCGCTACGACTCGCAATCCAAACTTAAGCTCATCGAGGCCTGCCTGCAACCTGGTGTTTCAGTGGCCGGATTGGCGCTTAAAGCCGGCGTGAACGCGAATCTGCTGCGCCGATGGATCAAGCTGCATGAGCAACGCCGCCGCGCCGCGGGGGCGCTGGATATTGTCGATGATGCGACGACACTCGCCGTGCCGTCGGCATTTGTGATGGTCCGCGAGGCTGGCCGCAGTGAGGTCGTTGAGCGGACCAGCATCTCGAAGCCCGACTCCGAGCCTGTGGGCACAAATCCGGCCTTGCGCTCGCAACTGACGGTGGAGATGCCCAACGGAGTGACGCTGCGGCTGGACTGCACAGCCGGTGATGCGTCGCTGGTATCGGCCATGATCGAGAGTCTGGGGCGCTGCGATGTTCAGACTCGACGCTAGACTCAAGGTGTATGTTCATCGCGAAGCCGTCGATTTCAGGAAGTCGATCAACGGGCTCGCCGCCCTAGTAGAACAGGCAGGACTGGACCCGTTTGCGCCAGCGCTATACGCGTTCAGTAACCAGCGTCACAATCGCATCAAGCTGCTCGGCTGGGACGGCAACGGCTTCTGGCTGATGATGAAGCGTCTTGAAGAAGACCGCTTCGTCTGGCCGCGCCGGCAGCAGGCCGTGATGGAATTGACCGCCGAACAACTGCACTGGTTGCTTGAGGGGATTGATATCGACGCAGTACGTCGTCATCCTGCGCGACAGTATCGACACATTGGTTGACGCAGCCGTGACGTTTAAATCGGCCTCGTCGTTACAACTTCCGTAAACCCACGCGCCCGGCGATTTCGCTAAGGTGAGGGTCATGTCAGCCCCCGATTCCACCGCCGGTCTGCCGCCCGAAGTGCTCGCCTACATCCGCGAGCTCGAGGCAAGCAACCGGGACTTGAAGGCACGCGTCGAGCAACTCGAGGCGCTGTTTCGCCTCGCGCAACTCAAGCGCTTCGCGCCGAGCAGCGAGAAGCTCAAGGATCGCGTGTTCGACGAAGCCGAGCAAGTCGCCGCGGTGGAACCTGTCGAAGACGATCCGGACGGTGTCTTCGCGTTGCCCGCCACCAGCCTGCCTGCCGTGGATGCTCCACCCCATCAGAAGCGCGGTCGCAAACCACTGCCCGCCGATCTGCCCCGCACCCGTATCGAATACGACCTGCCCGAAGGCCAAAAGGTCTGCCCGTGCTGCAAGGGCGCGATGCACCGGATGGGCGAGCAGACCTGTGAGCAGTTGCATATCGAGCTCAAGGCATCGGTATTGCAACACGTGCGCTTCAAATATGCGTGTCGCCATTGCGAGCGCCACGCCGAACATACGCCGGTTGTGATCGCTTCCATGCCGACGCAGCCGCTGCCAGGAAGCAACGCGAGCCCGGCAATGATCGCTACGGTGATGACGGCCAAATACGCGGACGGCACACCGCTGTATCGCATGGAAGAGGCGCTGACTCGCTCGAACATTGCGGTCAGTCGCGGTACGCTGGCACACTGGATTATCCGTCCCGCCGAGCTGCACCTGTCCCGTCTGTATGAAGCGATGCGCAGAACACTGCTTGCGCAGTCCCTGCTTCATGGCGACGAGACGACAGTGCAGGTGCTCAAGGAAGACGGCAAGACAGCGCAGAGCAAGTCGTACATGTGGGTGTATCGCAGCGCCAAAGACAGTACCGAACCGGTCGTGCTGTTCGAATATCAGCCAGGACGCGGGCAGCAATATCCGCAGGCCTTTCTGGGCGGCTACGCCGGAACGCTGATGACCGACGGGTACAGTGCGTGGCGCACGCTGGAAGGTGTGACCCATCTCGGATGCATGGCTCACGCGCGCCGCGGGTTTGATGAGGCGTACAAGGCTCACAGGAAACCCGACGGCCGCGCACGCAAGGCGCTCGAATACTTCAAGGCGCTTTACCAGGTTGAGACCCTCGCACGCGGCGTACTGCCCGAAGGTCGAAGCCGTGCCGAGCACACGTATGAGTTGCGCCAGGCGCACAGCGTGCCTCTGCTGGAGGCGTTCAAAATCTGGCTCGATGAACAGGCGTCGCAAGTGCTGCCTGAAAGTCTGACCGGCAAGGCTATCAGCTACACACGCAATCAGTGGGCATACCTGCGACGTTATGTCGATGATGGGGTCTCACCCATCGACAACAATCTGCTCGAGCGCGACATCCGCCCATTTACGACCGGAAGAAAGGCATGGCTGTTCAGCGACACAGTCGCTGGCGCGAAGGCCAGTGCGATCATTTACAGCTTGATGCTGACGTGCCGTGCATGCGGAGTTGAGCCGTATGCCTATCTGCTGCGCGTGCTGACCGAGCTGCCGCAGCGCTCAGCGGATGCCGATATCCGGGACCTGCTCCCATTCAACTTCACGAAGCGGAACGACGAATTCGCGTCAACGTGATCGAGCGCAGATTATTCAGTGGTCCGCCGTGGTGCGTGTTAATTCGCGCTTACACTCAACTGATCAACAGGCGCGCCGGCTTTGAACACCTCAGTTGCGTATTGCGCCATTCTGCAAGTCCATCTATGAAGGCTACGCAACGCGGCATTTCACGATCAGCGGACGTTGCCACATAAATCACTCCGCACGGTCGCCTTCAGCAGCAGATCGTCGAGCGAATTCTTTCGTGCCTTTGCAGAATCTGCGGCGAGTAACCGCTTCATACGGCTCGGCTTCATCCACGAGGCGTTATGAAGTCGCCCAAAACCCCTAGGGGATTTCCTTGAAGGATCGCCCGCATCGAGCGCGTGGCGCTTCCCTGACAGGAACTGGCCGCTATCGCTCCGGACAAGCCCGATATATCGTGCGTGCCTTGCCGGATGAGACCGGCTATTCAGACGAGAGAACCAACAGGTAACCATCATGGCACTCATCAGGTCGGGCACTCAAGAAGTCAAAGAGGCTTCCTCCCATCATTCCCAGACAGTTCAACGCGAAGCAGAGCAGCAGCGCAAGAATGCGCGCACCCTGGCCAAGCAGCAACAGGCGTCGGAACGAATCGCAGCAGCGACCGCGCAGCTGTCGGCAGGCATTACGGAAGCGTCGTCCGCAGCGGAACAGTTGAAGCGGGCCTCCGATCAGATTGCCAGTGACGCCGAAGAAGCAGCCGGCGCGGCGCAGCAGTCGCTGACGGCTGTGAGAGCTGACTTCGAAAATCGCTTCGTTCATGTCTGCGATCAGCGCGCGTTGCTTCTTCAGTCCTTCAGGCGCCTTCCTGGCTCAAACCTGTTCACCGCGATGCGTACGCGAAGGCGCATCGCACGCGCGCCGATCATCACGTCTAGCCTGCAACAGTCGCGCAACTTCGAGCGCTTGCGCCAGACGCTCGTTCTCGACTTCCGCACCGTGAGTCACCCGTGAAATGCGGTCATACCTGGCATGCGTGAGTACCTCGCCATCGGTTTGCACCTCGATCTCACCATCCGGGTATTCGACCACTTCAGCCTGCTGGTGAATCAGCTGGCGGTTCGCTGGCGTGTTTTCCAACAAGTACATCACTCGGTCGTATTGCACCGTGAGCGCGTGCGTGACCTTGCGCCAGACACGGTGCGTCAGGAACTGCCGCAAATCGTCATCGTCACGCAGCGGTCGATGGGCATCATGGTCGCTCCTGGGCAGGCGACCAAAACGACGATTGAAATCGGCGATGAAGGAGGGCGCATAAGCGTTGGCTGCCTCTCACGTGCTGATGCCCCGTATACGGAGTTCCTTGACCAGCCGGTCCTGTAACGTCAGATTGGTGCGTTCCACTCGTCCCTTCGCCTGACTCGTGTTGGCACAGAACGCGTCGATGTTCAGCTCGTACAAGGCCCGGCCGAATTGCGTCACGCCTTTGCCAGCGGTCTGTGAGCGGTTCTTGACGTAGAAGACGCTGGCCTTGTCGCTGTAGAACGCGATCGGCTTGCCATGTGCGTGCGGATACTTCGATAGCGCCTCGAAATAGCTGAAGGTCGATTCGGTGGCCATGAAGTGCAACGTCATCAGCCGTCCGGTCGCATCGTCGATGAACACCAGCAGCGTGCAGGGCGGCGCCCGGTCTTCGAACCACCGATGCTCGCTGCCATCGGTCTGGATCAACTCGCCCAGACACGCTCGGCGATTACGCGGTTGGTGAATCCGCGGCGGGCGCTGCTTGCGCGGCACCCAGAGCCCCGCAGCAGTCATCAGCGCGCGAATGGTCTCGACCGCCAGCTTGATACCGTGACACTCCCATAACTTCTCGGCCGCCAGCGTCGGGCCGAAATCGGTGTAACGCTCGCGGATCAACGCGATCGCGCGCTGCGCCACACCATCGGGCAACCGATGATTCCCCACGCGCCCGCGCTTGCCCGTTACCAGACCGCGTGCGCCGTCAGCGCCATAGCGCAGCACCAGCCGCTCGATCTGCCGCACACTCAAGCCCAGCCGTTCGGCGGCACGCCCTGGCTTGAGTCGGCGCTCGGCAACGGCCTGAATCACCTTGAGTCGGTCCAGTTCGCGCATCGACATCGTGATGGTCCCAGTGGTGTTCATGGTCCGCGTTCCAGAAACGCTTGTCTGGGCACAAACCTACGGCAAAATGCGACATTTCTATCTGGCGGAAACGCGACATTTGAACTTGGGACCTACAAAATAAACGTTGATAATAAAGATTATGTCAAGTCGAATCAAAGCGGTCGCATTTGAATGCAAAGCGCGTCGCCAACAGTCGGCTTCTAAGGAACGCGTAGCCCAGCGCGGAGGCCACGCGTCGGTCGCGCTCGACACATACTGTTCCGACTCCAAAGATGGCGCTTGGCCAGCTGCTCAATCTAATTGAGCTGCAAGCTTTGGCCTGCTTGGTCATGAGATGGACCGCTGAAGAGCTTTGTGCAGGATTCGTCTTCGCAAGCAATGACGCTTAATGGCCGATTGGGTGAAGTCGGCAACGGCCGCTTTTTGGCACTCCGGCCTGCAAAAACTGAATTCAGCTGACCGACCGGTTTGGAGACGGTCATCTGACCGGAGTGGGTCGCGAAGACTCATTCGCGGTTCCCGGAAGCCGACAATCACTTGCGCCACACCGGCAACGACAGCAAAGCGAAGTGGAGCAGCCGTGCGGTGACAGAACGGCGAATGGCGGCAAAGGCCGACAATGATCTTACCCACGAACCGTGGACACTCTGACTTGAGCAACGGTTAATGTTTCGAAGGGCAGCGGCGCTTGGTAGC
>NZ_JBFUPT010000037.1:0-24677 GCF_041360715.1 Caballeronia sp. RCC_10 | reverse complement strand
CCTCAAGGGTTCGCTGCGCGGACCTTACGCTCGCCCTTGACCCGCCAAACCACCCACTGAGAATTCAAAAGAGGCAATTTTCTAGCAACGCTTGCCTATCGACCAATAGAACGGGATTGGTAAGCCAGAAGTCCTGACTAGCGGTCCACGCTCGCATACCGCACCGAAAGGCCCGTGACGGCCAAAGCTGGTTAATGCGGGTAGGGCCGCTGGAAAGGGGCATCACGCGTGGCTTTACTGCGGTGCAATAACGGCGGTTGCGTCCCAATCGACTAACCGATTGCGCCGGCGGTAGGCGTCCGCCAGGGCCGCTTCGAAAGTCGCCAGAATTTGTTCCGCTAGGTCGAGGTCGATGGGACTATAAAAGGAAAACCGCAAACGCGATTGCGCTGCTGCTTAACCCGGGCGTCCCACTTGGCGATCTCCGCTTCTGCCTTGGCCAGTTCTATGGTTGCCATTTCCTGGGGAATCATCGCGGCGTCCTTTCGTTCATCCATTGAGCATAACGCAAGCATGGTACCGCAGGCCGACATTTCCACGGTATTAGCCGCCCTCAGGATAGCCACGAGGTCCAGAAAGCACGTCGCATTAAAGTCGTTCGGATTCCTGTCGTCGCAAGGGTTGGGACCTGACGGGATTTGGTAGCCGGACAAACGAACTGCTTCAATGCACTTCGAATGTCAGTGAATCCTCCGGCCGGTTCCGCCGCCTCATTGCTGGACCTTGGCAATGTCTGCTTCGTGCTCGATCGCATTGGTCGCGGCCGTCGCGCGCAGGCTGTGAACCCCTGCAGGTTGATCCTCGTCGGTTTCACATACGCGAACGATCTTACAGACGCCGTTCAATGTTCGCGGTGAGCCCGGCGCCGGGCCTTGCACCGTGCGGCTGGGACAATGGCGAGGCCGCACAGCCCGCCGGCGGCTGATCAGCGACCGGCGGGGCTTTCGCAGGTGAAGCCGTTACTTGGTCTGGCCGGATCCAAGGTCCGCGCCAGTAATTGGATCGCTGGCCGGGTCGGATGCGGTTCGCGTGGCCATGGCCTGCAACGTCTCGACGTCCTGCTGCGTCACCTGGACGGTCGCGGTGCCGTCGCCGCCATCGACGGCCGGTTGCGGGTCCCCGACGAACTCCCAGTCACCGCCCTCGTTCCACGGGCCGCGCATATCGTCGCCCTTCGACATGTTGAAATAAACGCTCGTAAATTCCGGCTTGCCGGGCAGCTTTCCTTGGGGGAAGTTCGGCTGGATTGAATGCAGCGCCTTCTCGAAGGATTTCTGATGCGCGATTTCGCGGGTCATCAGGAAACCGAGCGCGTCCTTGATGCCGGGATCGTCGGTCACGTTGATCAACCGCTCATAGACGATTTTAGCCCGCGCTTCGGCCGCGATGTTGGAGCGTAGATCAGCGGTCGGCTCGCCAATCGTGTCGATATAGGCGGCCGTCCATGGATAACCGGCGGAATTCGTGAGCGGCGTGCCCGCGCCGTAAAGTATCGCCGTGGTGTGCGAATCGTTGCCGTTGCCCGTCATCGACCGGTACAACTCCGCTTCCGCTTCAACGGCTTCGGCGAGCGCGCCCTTGGCGCCCTTGTTCAGCATCGCGATGATGTTGCCGATGATTTCCAGGTGACTTAGCTCCTCGGTCGCGATGTCGAACAGCATGTCCTTGCGGCCCGGATCATCTTCAGTGACTGCTTGTGTGAAATAGCGCATGGCGGCGGCAAGTTCGCCCTGGGGGCCGCCGAATTGCTCTAGCATCAGATTGGCGAGGCCTGGGTTGGGCGCGCCCACGCGGACGGTGTATTGCAGGCGTTTGTTATGTATAAACATATCAAGGCTCCTGGTCGGGACAAACGTTTTCCGGCGCCGGCTTCGCGGAAGGCTTCTGCGTCTTTTAGGTCTTGCAGCGACCCGAACACAGGCGGCACCGCCTTGGCGCAGTGGTGCGCGCCTCTACCTACCAAATCGCCGAAGCCTTCAGGCGGGCCTGTAAATCCGCGTGGTTTGGAAACGAGAGGCGTTCTATTTGGCGCAACGCGCGTTCCAGCCACGGCAGGCATCATTGTCGGCCAGATGGCACGTGACAAAAGTTAAGACGTCGTCTCAACGACGTACTGGCGGCCCCTCAGTCAGGGCTTAACTGGTGGTGACCAGGAACGTCTAGATGCGGGGGGCGAGAATCTGGGGCTCTAAAGCCGGTGCGCTGGCCGGGTGGGGTTGCCGCCGGGGCCGATGGAGGAATAGCCGATGCTGCACAACTGCTGCCATCCATTTGGTGTAACGGCTCGGATGGCGTAGCAGCCGCCTTTCGCATTTTTTTCGTTTCTTTCAGTGCAGGGTCGTCATGAATGCCGGAGGTCGAAGCGTGGCGCTCAAGTGCGCGATCTGGACGCATCGTAGGAAGAGCGCGGTGGATGCGCCGCGAGTGCTCGTGGTTGACGACTTTATCGACACCGCCGACGCCATCAGCATGGTTCTGAATTTCAGTGGGTTCCACACAAATGCAGTCTATGGCGGCCAGCCGGCAATCGACGCGACCGGCCGCTGGCAGCCACAAATCGTCCTGCTCGACATCTGGATGCCGGATATTTTCGGCCTTGAAGTGGCTGCGCGCCTGCGCGCGAATGAGAAAACGTCAGAAACGATCTTGATCGCGCATTCCGCGGCATCGGGCGAACGCGATCTCGAGCGCGCAAAGCAGGCCGGGTTCGACGCTTTCTGCGCCAAGCCGACCGACGCAGCGTCCCTTGGCCCCCTGCTGCGCTACTTCGTGCCCGAACCGGCGGCCCTTGGCGCGCGATCCTCGGACTCCATAGCGGCTCCCAGCCGTTAGGCGCAGTTTGGCACGATGCCTGCAGTTCTCCCGATCGTGTACAACGACTAAGGACGCCATGGCTCTTCGCCCTCTGCATTCGCGCGGCACGCATGTGCAGCGGTGTTTCAACCGGAGCAGAGACAATGGGTTCCGACTTGGCCATGGGGGACGTTGAACCTTTCACAGGTTATCGCGGCGGTTAGCGTGCTCGCTATCATGCTGGGAACGCTCCGGCTCGCTGGTTGCACCGTGGCAGACTCGATAACGACTCGCGAACAGCTCGTCCGGGATGATCAGATTGCCTCGAATTTCGAATCCTCACTGTCTACAAGGCGTCAGGCGGGCAAGCTCACGGCGCTGGTCGGCCGACCATGCGCCGATGTGCGCCCGGCCCTCACGGAGTTAGACACCTACGTTCGCTATGCCCGTGCCGTCGCTCTTGTCGCGAACGGTCGACTGCTTTTCGCCTCGGGTGTGGGCGAGATTGACTTGCTGCTCTCCCGCTATTTAAATTCACATCGCGGTCCCTTCGAAATCGGCCTTCTGAGTCAAACGACCTACCAGCCCAGTGTGCCCGTCCTCGCCATGGTTCACACGACCGGACAGGGTGCCGGGCTGCTTCACGTCATCGCATCAGAAGACATTGCCGAGATCCTCGCTCACGGTTCCCGGCTGAATGTCCCGCATCTCGGCATCACAGTCGATGAAACGCATTTTTCAAGAGATACGGGAATAATCCAGACTGCACCGATTTTTGAATCCGTCGCGGCGAGTAGGTTGCCGTCCAAACCCTGGCCCTATCAGATAACGTTGACCAGCCGAAGGAGGTTTGACGGACTTTGAGATTCTGCTTCTAGTCCGGTAAAGCTGGGGCGCAACGCTTGCCACCGGCGGACCTAACCGGCACCCGGTCCGCGGCCGACGCAGACACATCGGCGTCCAGCTTTAGGATGGCGATCGGCCGAGCGCGCGTGAAGCGCCCATGTCGCCTCGGTCGGGTGACGGGTCACGGCGGTCCTTGCGAGAACGCATTAAAAGCGACCGCTTGTTTCTAATGCCCATGCAGCGGGAGGCGCAGGTTCGCAACGCCCGGCGCCGTACTGGGAACACAGTTGGAGCAATCCGGGGACGCTGGCTGCCGGCACAGTGGTGAACCAGCTCCTCATCGCACGCTGGACGCCTTCGTCAAACAACGCGTCGTAGGGGTAAGCGGCATCTCTTATGTTCATTGCCAGCCTTTCCACTGCGCATCTCAAAAGAGCGGACCGCTCGCTTGACGGATGCAATCGACACAAAACCTTCATAACCCGATTGCGCTCTCTCGCTAAACGCGCCGAGAACAGCAGCATCTGCTGGAAAACGAAGTACAGCGGCGCCCGGGAGTCCTCCGGGAGCCTTGTAAGAAGCGGGAGAAGAGGCCTAGCCCCAGTCATATTCGCCGCGCCGGCCATCACGCAGGCAAGCCGAGCCCACTCGCTCTGCGAAAGACCGAGCACTGCGCCGTGCGCGCTCACCGACGCCAGTTCAACGACCTCTCTGAAATCCTTCGCTCCCTTTGCCCGATTTGCTTTGACGCACATCACCATAAGGGTGCCGGGCGCATAGGCTCCATCATTGTTGATGGTATCGACCGACCAGTCGCTTTCGGCTAAGGCAGCATGCGTCATGGCGATCAATGTAATCGGACACATCGCGCAGTCGATCTTTTTTAGGTATGCAGGAGTTACTTCCTGGTCGAGAAAGCGGCGGCGTCGGAATGCGTTCAGCCGAAGTTGCAACCATTCGACACGAAACGATCGGGTAGATGCTGCGGAACGCGAAAGTGCTCACGTCCAGCAAGGTATCCAGCAAGTACGCTTTGCTCGCTCGATGCGCAGTCCGATTCATGGCCAAAGCGAGCGAAATCCCAACCGATGTCAAATCCGGTTTCCGCGACATTGACAGCTTGCATCGCGCCGCCCCTCCTGCGACTAGTCCACCCAAAAAAAGCATGCGTTCGCCTGAATCGAGCCGCGTCACCATGACGGTCTTTTCTGCCACCTCAGCAGTCACCGTGCCTCAACCGCCAATGTGGGCCGCATAAGTGCCGAGCATCGGGAGGTGCAATTCAATTGCTGATTCGAGGTTAATGAGGAAGCGCGCCCGCTGCCTTACCCGATGGCCATCACACAGAGCGCATCGCCACCGACCTTCAACAAGTACTGGGGAGACAAAGATGCAAGGGTGCTGGCGCGCCGCGTACGGTGCGGTAACCCGGCGCGCGCACGTTTTATTCGGCGACCTGTCTTGGCGATTTCTTTGCGGCAGGCCTACCAGCCTGCTCTTCCGACACCTCCTGTTCTGCAAGCAACGTTAGCTTTCCGTCCGTTGCTTTTTCCTCCTTCAATGTTTCGAGCAAGAGGCTCAGCGCCTCGGTGTAACCAAGCTTTTTCGCGAGCGCCGCAAGCGTCCCGTAAGTGGCGATTTCATAGTGTTCGACTTTCTGTGCTGCGGCGATCAGTGCTGCGTCGAGAATCGGGCCTTTTTCGATCTCTTCGATCTGTTCTTGACCCTCCTCCACGAGCCCCTCCATCGCCACGCATTTGAGACGCTTGAGCTTTATCTGCGCGCTCTCCACTACCTGGTCAATTCGGCCGATCTGACCTTGCGTCTCCTCAAGGTGGATCTTGAACGCCTCAGAAAGGGAAGGATTTGAAGCCGCCCGCGCCAGTCGTGGGAGCGCCTTGGTCAGTTGTTTTTCGGCGCTATAGACGTCCGACAGTGCGTGAATGAAAAGGTCTTGCAAAGTCTTGACCGCCATGGTACCCCAGATGGTAGTATGCGCGCCGACCGTCGATCGGCATCGAAGGCTCCGTCGCAATAAGCATTCCGGTCGCTTACGCGGTTCAGCAATCCGATACCAGCAGCCGATGGGCGGGTCGTGCTCTCCCGGCCCTAGGAAGCTAAGTAGGTGACCCTAACCGGAACTGTCCGCTCCGGAAGGACCGTCACAACTCGCAGTCGCAGCTGGCTTCACTGTTTTGGAGGTGCTTTTGATTCGGGCCCATCTCATCCTCCGCTACGCGTCGGAGTCGATGTTTGACGAGCAGGCAGTCGTTGATGCAGTTCGCGGCCATGGAATTACGGCGTCGTTCGACCGGTCGGCTGCAGGGGTTATAACCATCGTGTGTCAAGGAGAAACCCTGGCTCTGCTGCAGTGCGTCGGATGCATTCAAACCATGCGGTTTGTCGACAGTGTCTTTTTGCAGCGTGTCGACCTGCCGTGAACCCCCGCCAGAGTTGAACGCGCGATGCCGCTTTGCTGCCAACAAGCGTCGGCCGCGAGGACTGGCTCTTAGTTTGATAGTCGCGACTTGTTCTGATCCGCCATGCTTGGGCGCTAGCCGCCGGCGCGTAACTGCCCTCGGAGATGGGCCAGTTTGCCAAAACGCTGCCAAGCTCGCGCCCACCTCATGGCCTGCTCGCGTTCGGCTTGCGTATCGGCCTGAAAGAACCGGTCCACCGCGCGCCCGAAGCGGGCTATCGCGTATGAATGACATTCGTGCGGCTCCCAAGCGCGCATGCCCGTCTCCAGTGCCCCGCTTCTTCGATTCTTCGACCCCCGTTCGTTGCCTAGGCAATACGCCGTTCTACCAGTCGATAGGTAGTGCAATCCTATCTTGCTGCATCAAAGGCTAGCCTACTGCCTATCATCCCGATCGAGCAAGTGCACACCCAAGCAGGATAGTCGCCGCGATTGTCGGTTCCTTCCGCCCGCCATTGCATCCACTGCGGCCAAAAGCTCGGCGCTATCGTAATCGCAGTCTGTGCCTTGTTCTTCGGTGGTGGTTTGCCGGGCGCACGGCTAAACGCGTTCGCTGCCAGTTCCCTCCCTCTGCGCGGGGACACGGCGGTGGCCCCTGCCGAACTGAACAGGAAAGCTGGTCATAAAAGTGCAGGTGGAGAACAGCGCGCGCGGTGCTGGAGAAAGGAGCGGGACGCAAAAAACCGACCGAGGGCTGGCGACCACTGGTCATTTCGGACGTGTCAGAAATCTTGTGTCTTGAGGCCGGTTAGAAAAAATATCAGCTGATGGCGGCGGTGAAACGCTCGCCGAACGGAATGGTGAAGCGCACCGGGAATCTCGGAGACGGTTTTACTGGAGTTATGCTGCCATCGGCAGCCCAGCGAATTGCTCATAGTAACGGGCTTCTGCTTCAGAAGGTGGGATGTTGCCGATAAAGCAGGCGTCGGTGGTTGAACCAGTCGACCCATTCGAGCGTCGTGAGTTCGACTGCCTGCACGTTGCGCCATGGGCCGCGACGGTGAATGACTTCCGCCTTGTAAAGGCCGTTGATCGTTTCGGCAAGCGCGTTATCGTACGAATCGCCCACGCTGCCGACTGACGGTTCGATCCCTGCTTCGGCTAGGCGGTCCGTGTACCGAATGGAAACGTATTGCGACCCGCGGACGCCCTTCTAAAGGTCAAGGGGCAATTTGAGTCTGCGCGATGTCGCGGTTGCGTTGCCGGATTACGTAGTAGACCTCCCGCGCGATATAGCGCTTGAGGCAGCGGATCGCCTCAAGCTTTGAATGCCCCTCGCTGACGCGTTTGGCGACGTAAGCCTTCGTGCGAGCGTCGGTTCTCAAGCGACCGATCGCAATGATGTGCAACGTGCTGTTGGCTGCGCGATCTCCGCCTCGATTTAGTCGATGTCGCGTCACCTTACCGGAAGACGCCGGCACAGGGCTCACGCCACAAAGGGCGGCGAAGCTGGCCTCCGACTGAAGTCGACCGCAGTTGTCGCCGGCGGTCAATAAAAGTTGCGAGGCCGACTCGCAACCAATCGAATTTCGCGAGACAAGATCTGGGGCAAGTTCGTCCACGACCGTCGCGATCATGACGTCGAGGTCGGCAATCTCGTCGTGCAGCTCCAGATACCGACGTCCCAGTGACTTCAGCGCAATTCGGCAAGCGGAGGTCAGGTTGCGATAGTCGGACAGATTCGGACGCCACGCAGCCAATGTTCGGATGAGCTGCATTCGTGTCATCGCGCGTAGTGATTCAACTAACTCATCGGGCGCGCTGATGATGGTACTGTGAATCAACTGCAAAGCAACGCGCCGCGCCGAAATGGCCGTCTTCCGACAGACTTTCAGAACGCGTAGCGATTCAATCATGCCATCGCGCGTCTTGGGCGTGACCGTACGCACACCGGCGAAGGCAGCATGAGCCGCGTTGTAGGCATCCAGCGTATCGTCCTTGCCACGTTTGCGCCGGTCGCTTTTATCCGGCGCGGTCACCTCCAGCACGGTAACTTGGGCCTGCTGTAGGTAGCGCAGTAAGCCCGCGCCATAGCTCCCGGTGCACTCCACGCCGACCCGGACAAGCTCACCGAATGAGCGCATCCAAAGCAACATGCGCTGGTACCCGTGCCGCGTGGTTGGGAAGGATTCGCTGCCGAGAAGGCGATCATGTTCGTCAACGACAGCCGCAAAATGCAGATCCTCATGCGTATCAACGCCGCCTACAATGCTGCGAGGGCCAGCAGTATTTTGTTCGTCGTTTATACAGCCTTGCTCCGGTTGCGATGCGATATAGGCAATCTCACCGGCATCGAGTACCTGGACAAGACAGTAAAGTGACAGGGCGTCAGGCCCTTCTTCGGTCACACGTATCGACGAGGTCAAACCTCGCCGTGCGGCAGCTCCAGACGACCGACGGGTCCAGGGAAAGACATTGAGTCGATCGGAATGCGGGTCAGGTCGCCCGGAACGCTCTACGGCACCAGACCTCCCCGAAAGCCCCTTGTTTCGAACGGTGACCGGCCGCGAACATCTGGTACCCGTATTCTTACTGTCCGAATGACGTACCAAATGGTTACCTTCGGCTGGTCGCCGTTCATGCAGCGCCTGCTCCAGCGCGTCCAGCACGAAATCAGTACGCGCTGAATTTGACACTCTCCAGCCTACGATGCGTCGCGCGAACACATCGATGATGAAGGCAACGTAGGTAAAGCCTGGCAAGGTGGCCACGAAAGTGAAGTCGGACACCCATAGCTCGTCCGGCCTTGACGCTTTGAATTGCCGCTGCACATGATCAAGAGGACAGGGTGCATTTCGCTCGCTAACGGTGGTCCGAATCGATCTGCCGCGCCGCACGCCCTGCAGCCCGAGCCGCTTCATCAGTCGCTCGACCGTACACCGTGCGAGCTTGAATCCTTCGCGCAACAGCTGCCGCCAGACCTTGCGTGCGCCATATACGCGAAAGTTCTCCTCCCATACACGCCGGATAGTCCCAAAGCGAAAGGTGTGCGCGAACAGGTTGGCCCGACATTGCATCGTTGAGCCCGCCAGACGTGAACAGGATGCAGCGATACAAGTCGCAAAGGAACAGAAAATGCTAGGCCGAGAGGACCAACGAATAGAGCTGTCCAACGAATTCCAAGCCGAGTTCTTAGCACTACCAGCTACCTCTCTTCTAGGATCGATGTCTTGCGAGAATTGTCTCCGCCATCGATATGTCTCCAGTTAAGTAGATATAACTTGCGCGTCGATCCAGCGATGGCCGAGGAGCAAATGCGACGGATGCGCCACACGGCCGTCGCCTGCGAAAATCGTCGTGGCGCAGCATCGCGCGCTGCGAGGGGCCAGCAGCAACGGGCCGGTATCAATCGTGACAGCACTTCAATCACCCGTCCCGAGCGGATTACTCCCCGCTAGCCGGTTTGTCTGCCGTTTCCATCGACGTCATAACCCGCAACTTGGCTGTTGCGAACGAGCGAAGCCCAGTCTCCGATGCAGCGGCGAAGCGCATCGTCGAGTGTCGGCAACACGGCCGCCCTTTGGCTCGCAAGGGCGCGATAGAGTGGCTGCGGCGCGGCCGAATGCATGGACTCGACCTTGCGCGCCTCGATGAGGCTCGTATCGAGACCGGCGAGGCTGGCCGCCTGAACCGCAAATTCGAAGCATGTGAAGGCGCCGCGATTGCTCAGATGCACGACGCCCGACTCGCGATCGATCAGCAGATCGAGGCACGCGTGCACGAGGTCGGGCGCATACGTCGGCGAGACGGTCACATCCTTCGCGGCGACAAAGGAGCGGTCGTCGGCGAGTGCGCGCAAGGCGCGGTCCAGAAAGTCTGGGCTCGTCCACAGCCCGAAGACAGGACCGGTCCGAACGACGAGCGCCTCCGGAAAGCACCGCAGCACTTCGCGCTCGGTCTGCGTCATGCAACGGCCCAGGCGATTGAGTGGACTCACGTCGTCTGTCTCGACGTAAGGGTGCGTCGCGCGTCCGTCGAAGACGAAGTCACACGAAAACCACAGATATTCGATGCCGCCTGCGGCGCACGCCTTGGCAAGCGCGGCTGCCGTTTTCGCGATCGTTCCAAGATGATCAGTTGTACCGCGCTCGGCTTCTTCGGCATCCACCGGATCCATGGCGTTAATGACCGCCCAGGGTTCAAACGTGCCGATGGCATCACTACCCAGCAAGTCGTCCGCCGACACGGTGGCGTATCGCAAGTCGCGCCGTGCACAGAGGGTGGCGAAGAGTTGCGCCAGCGCGCCGTCACCGACGACGAGAATCGGTGCTGGAGGTGCGGGCGAGTGCGTCACATAGCCCGGACGCGCCGGTGCGGTCAGTGTTCCCATTGCGTCCAGCACCACCGGCTCACAGAGAAAGCGCCCCGGACGGCGCCACCACCCGGTGCCATGCAGAACAGGATGATCGTGCGGACGGCCTGCCGCGAGATCGCGCATCAGTGCGGCAACGGCCGTTTCGCGCGGCTCGTGTCCGCGCACGTCGAATGCGCCCGATTCGTAGTAGCCGCGCTCTTCCGTGACGAGGCAGTTCCAGTCGTACGAGCCGAGCAGCGCCCACACCGTCACGGCGCGCACGTCAGCGCCTTCTTCGCGTGCTTCGCTCGCGGCGGTCCATATCTCATGCAGCCAGCGCAACTGGTCCTGACGCGTCGAGTCGATATGCGCTTCCGTGACTGCGAGCGGCGAGCGATACCGCTGCCACGCTTCGTCGATGACCGTCCGTATGCCCTGCGGCGGATGCGCGAGGGCGCGCGCCGCTTCAATGTCGGCGAGGCGCTGGCCGTACCATTCGCACCGGTACGCTTGCGGATACTGATGAGTCCGGTGATCGAGCCAGCGTTCGCTCGTGATGTAGTAGTTGATGCCGACGATATCGGGCGGGCACGGATTGTCGACGAACCACAGGACATCTTCTTCCGCGACGCCCGCATCCATGATGTATCGCCACAGCAGATGTCCCGGCATCACCTTGCCGCAGAGCAGATCCCACGAAAGCCAGCGCCGTTCGTTGTAGAAGTTGACGAGCCCGGCCATGGCCGGCGTGCCTTGCGTCTTGCCGAGATCGTCGGTCTGAACGAGCTTCGCGTGGGGGGTGACCTTCCGCACTTCGCGCATCGCGTGCACCGTCGCCTTGCATTGACTGATCAGCGCTTCCAGATACGTTCGGTCATTCGTGCCGTGCGGATGCCACACGCCGTAAAGCCCGCTGAATCGCGCGGTTGTGTTCGGCTCGTTGACTGGCGTGTAGTACGAAAGCCATGGATACCGTTCAGCGACCGCTCGTGCGAATTCCGCGAGCCTGCTCGCAAAGTGCGGGTCGAGCAATCCGCCGGGCAGCGGCCCGCTTCCATGATGCAGGAGGCCCGCTATCGGTTCGACGCCCAATGCGCGAAGCGTAGGCAAGCGCGCATCGAGCCATGACCAGTCGGCTTCGTCGATACGCGACGGCGCCGTTCTTTCCCACAGCACCGGATAGCGCAGCGCCCGAATACCCAGCGAGGCGAAACGCTGGAGATCGTCCTCCCGCGTCGCATGTCCGTTGCGGTCCAACTGGCTGAAGAAGGTATCCCGCACCCGGTTGACCGTGCATTCCAGTCCCCCCCACAGCACCAGCCGATCATCCATATCCAGCATCCCGAGATAAGTGCGACGTAAGAGCGTATCGACGACGCAGTCAAGCACTCGCTATGCCGTCGCCCTGCGCGATCAGTGTTTGCCCCGAGCACGCACGCGCTGGAACAACGATTGCCACTTATGTCGCAGATCTGTCAGCAAGCGCGACGACACACGCATGAGGGCCTTGCCGGACTCTGCGTGCGAGCCGCCGCGTGCGCGATGCGTAGCGTCACCCTGCTTCAACGCAAGGCGAGAACAGCCGAGCTTCGAACCTCACGGACGCAATGAATGAATGTCCGGGCGGACTTCCTTCCGGCAGTTACCTTCGGAGGCATTCCCTTGCGCGAGACCCAAGCCCGATCAGAACCCGCAGCCGCCACCGCGGCCGGGTCCGCCGACAGTCCGTCGACGAACGCTCGCCCGCGCATCTCTATTGCGCGATCGGGGCTGCCACGGACGTTCCTCTGCCTCTCGCATCTTCGCTGGAACTTCGTGTATCAGCGACCGCAGCACTTGCTCTCGCGCATCGCGAAGCAGGCGGAAGTGCTCTGTTTCGAAGAGCCTCGACGGACAGATACCGCCGCACCGCGTCTCGACGTTCGGACTACAGATGAAGGCGTTCGGGTGCTGACGCCGTGCCTTCCTTGCGGTTTCACGCAGGAAGAGGACGAGCGCGCACAGCGCGCGCTGCTCGACGCGTATCTGTCCGACACACGCAAATGGGATCTCGGTCTCTGGTACTACTCGCCGATGACGTTCGCTTTCACCGATCATCTCGACGCAAAGCTCATCGTGTATGACTGCATGGACGAGCTCTCGGCGTTCAAGGACGCGCCGCCGCAACTCACGGAGCGCGAAACGCGGCTCATGCGCAAGGCGGATGTCGTCTTCACGGGCGGCCAGAGCCTCTATGAGTCGAAGCGGCGTTTTCACCATAACGTGCACGCGTTCCCCAGCAGTGTCGATGTCGCGCACTTCGAGAAGGCGCGCGGGCCGCTGTCCGAGCCTGATGACCAGACGCCGATACGGCGCCCGCGTCTCGGCTTCTATGGCGTGCTCGACGAGCGCTTCGACGCCGCGCTGACCGGCGCGCTCGCCGCCGCGAGACCGGACTGGCAGTTCGTCATGCTCGGCCCCGTGGCGAAGATCCGGCCCGCTGATTTGCCGCAAGCACCGAACATTCATTATTTGGCCAGAAGTCCTACGACGATCTGCCGCGCTATCTCGCCGGCTGGGACGTCGCGCTGATGCCTTTCGCGATCAACGAGGCCACGCGCTTTATCAGCCCGACGAAGACGCCGGAATATCTCGCGGCAGGCCGCCCCGTGGTATCGACGCCTATTGCCGATGTGGTGTCGCGCTATGGCGAGAGCGGCGTGGTCCGCATCGCTGACGATGCGGTCAGCTTCGAGCGTGCCATCGAAAGGGCGCTCGACGACGGCCAGGACCGCGCAGCATTCATCGGCCGCGTCGAATCGGTGCTGGCCGGAGCTTCGTGGGACAACACGTGCGCCGCAATGCTCGCCGAGGTGAAAAAATGCGCATCGTAGAAACGACAGCAAACGGATCTTCCAGTTCCGGCTCGAGTGGCCATACGTCCCAGCCTGAAGCGCGCGGACAGCAACGCAAAGGCTTCGATTATCTGATCGTCGGCGCGGGCTTCGCCGGCAGCGTGATGGCCGAGAGGCTCGCGAGCGAGTACGGCCAGCGCGTTCTGCTTATCGACCGGCGCCCGCATATCGCAGGCAATGCCTATGACGAGTACAACGCGGACGGCGTTTTGATTCATCGTTACGGGCCGCATATTTTTCACACGAACGCACGTCGCGTACTGGATTATTTATCGCGTTTCACGGCATGGCGACCGTACCGGCATCGCGTGCTCGCGTCCGTCGACGGCATGCTTGTGCCGGTGCCGATCAATCTGACCACGCTCAATCGCCTCTATTCGCTCGACCTTTCGCCGCAGCAGGCGGAGGCGTTTCTCGCAGCGCGCGCCGAGCCGCTAGACAAAATCAGGACATCTGAAGACGTGGTGGTGAGCAAGATCGGCCGCGAACTCTACGAGAAGTTCTTTCGCGGATACACCCGCAAGCAATGGGGCATGGACCCGTCGGAACTGGATCGCTCGGTGACTTCACGCGTGCCGGTGCGCACGACGGCCGACGACGGCTACTTCAACGACGAGTATCAGTGCATGCCGCTCGAAGGTTATACACGCATGTTCCAGAAGATGCTGGCGCATCCGAATATCAAGGTCATGCTCAATACCGACTATCGAGAGGTCCGCGAGGAGGTGACTTATCGCAAGCTCGTCTATACGGGGCCCATCGACGAATACTTCGATCACTGTCTCGGGAAACTGCCTTATCGCTCGCTCGCATTTCGGCACGAAACGCTCGATCAGGAGCATTTTCAGTCGCTTGCCGTGGTGAATTACCCGGCCGAGAAAGTGCCTTACACGCGCATCACGGAGTACAAATATCTGACGGGTCAACAGCACGCGAAGACGAGCATCACGTACGAGTACCCGAGCGACGAAGGAGACCCTTATTACCCGATTCCGCGGCCGGCGAACGCGGAGTTGTTTGCACGCTACGAGGCGCTCGCGGAGGCGCATCCGGAAGTCATGTTCGCGGGCCGGCTCGGAAGCTACCGCTACTACAACATGGATCAGGTGGTGGCTCAGGCGTTGAGTCTCGTCGGGCGCATTGCCGCGGCGGAGGGATTCGGAGTTCGCGCTGAGGTCGCTACCGTCTGATTCTTTCAACGACTTGGGGCTATTCCGCGCATCAGCGGGAAGCGTGGCGGACCACTATCGAAGCCTGGGGTCGTTCAGGGCGACATAAGCTAAGATCACGACAAATATCGACGTCCACTGCAAGCCGCCGGCATTGCAACCGAAGTCGCTCCAAGCGGTCAGCCTCATGATAGCGGGCGGCGCAAAGCACGCGGGGTCGTGGAGCGGACCATTTAGTGGCTTCAAAACTTCCGCCGACTGCGCATCCGCTTCGGACGGCTCGCTTCCATACACGAGGCTTTCCTCAAAATCGCTTGCTGCATCATATGCTGGCGACCGCTGCAAAAGTCGTTCTGTTAGCACCTCGACGTGGCGCAGAGCTTATAACAACGTGTCAAAAATCACTCGCGTCGACGGAATTTCGCGTTCGTCAGTTATCGGCCCGGTTATCACTTACTGAACCGAATTGTGCGTCGTGCAGCGCCATGCTACCGTCGCGTCGCTTTGGGAAGTGAAAGTCCTTCCAGCGACGGTCCAAAGGTAGGTTGGACGGAGAACCGTAGCTCTGCACTTTTGTAGCAAGCGGCAGATTCAGTCATCTGGCGGCACTATCGCGTCATCGCGGCCCCGCAGGCGAGCGCGCCGCTTCTTCTTTCCCCATTGTTGCGACGAGCAAACCGCGTCAGCGGCTTGGTCGCCGACTGCGGTCGTCGGGTTTGTTACATCGGAATCCGACGGGCGCGTGAGATCGCCGGACCGTCGCTGACCGATGTGGAGCACTGGGGGGTTTTTCGATCTTGCGCCTCGAGGGCGGCACACCGATTGCGAAACTGTCATAAATTGAAAACGCGCCAGACGAGCATAAGTTTCGAACTCGACCTCTCAGCGTTGCAGCGCCAACTGAATTCGTTAGAAGCATAACTGCAACAGATGACAGCCACCGACAACGCTGACACTTATAGAACAGACGTGCAACGGTCCGCGACTATTGTTAGCGACCTTCAGCAAACGCTTAACGCTGCCCGCGTCATTCTTTTCATGGCATGGAGCGACGTTCGATCGCGCTACAAGCGAACGATCTTGGGCCCTTTGTGGCTGACGCTTGGCACGCTGCTGGGAACCGCGGGCCTGGGGTACATCTGGAGCGAGCTCTTTCATCTGGACAGAGCCACGTTCGTCCCTGCGCTGACAAGCGGGCTGATTGTCTGGCAGTTTCTGTCGGGCTGCATCACAGAGGCACCGACGACTTTCAATCGTCAGGCGGGCATCATCCGAAATATGGAAGTGCCGCTATCGATTCATCCCGCGCAGATGGTGACAAAGCACTTCATCAACCTGCTTCATACCGCGCCCGTGTTCGTCGTCGTCGCGGTTCTAATGAGCGTGCACGTTGGATGGCCGACGCTGCTCTTCATACCTTGCCTGATGCTCGTCACGGCCAACCTTGCGTGGATCACGTTCCTGCTTAGCATTCTCGGCGCGCGTTTTCGCGACCTCGAATATCTAGTGGCCGCCGTGATGCCGCTACTCATGTTCCTGAGCCCGGTGATGTATCGGCCGAACTTTCTGCCGATCAGCGGGCACTTGTTGTGGTTCAACCCCCTATCGCATCTTATTGAGTTGCTGCGCTATCCGCTTCTCGGCGCGATCCCGCCGGGCTTCATCGTCTGGACGAGCATCGGTATGGCGGTCGTTGGGTGGGGCGTGGTACTGGTCCTGTTCCATCGCGTTCACTCGCGCATTGCGTTCTGGGTCTAACAATGACGCATCTGCAATTTGACCGAGTGACCGTGCGCTATCCGGTTCACAACAATCGGACGAAATCGCTTCGGAACAACCTGGTGCGCATCAGTACCGGTGGCAGGCTTGATTCGGAGTCTGGACGCATACAAATGGTGACCGCGCTCGATGACGTGAGCTTCGAGTTCCGCGAGGGCGATGCGGTCGGTCTTATCGGACACAACGGGGCGGGCAAGAGCACGATGCTGCGGACGATGGCAGGCGTGTACAAACCGACGCACGGCGCAGTCAGGCGCCGCGGCAGAACAGCGACGGTGCTTGAACTCGGCGCGGGCATCGACCCCGAATTGAGCGGCTACGAGAACATCACCCGCATGGGCGTGCTGCTGGGCATGAGCATCGCGGAAACGAAAGAGCGAATCAGCGAGATCGAACGCTTCACGCAACTCGGCAACTTCCTGCAGTTACCCGTGCGTATGTATTCGTCCGGGATGGCGACGCGTCTCATGTTCGCAGTCGCGACGTCTACTCGGCCGGACATTCTGCTCGTCGATGAAGTCTTCGGCGCAGGTGATGCCGAGTTTCAGGAGCGAGCGAAGGAACGTATGTCTCGCCTCATTAGCAGCGTTGGCATTTTCGTTTTTGCTTCGCACGATCACGAACTGGTCCGCACCTACTGCAATCGCTTCCTGCGTCTGGAGCATGGCAGGGTGATCGAAATCGACCGGCGCGACGTGGGCTAATTGCCCGTATGCATCTGCAATTCAGGACGACAAGGGGCCGACGGTGAAGAGACTCATAGTGGATCTCGACCATACGATCACCTCGGGTGCGCCCGACGGGTATGCGCACGCGGTACCGAATAACGCCGTGATTGACCAGCTGCGCCGTTATAGGCGCGACGGCTTCACGATCGTCGTATGCACCAGCCGCTCGATGCGTACGTACGAAGGCAACATCGGGAAGATTAATGCGAACACGTTGCCGATTGCGGTTGACTGGCTTCGTCAACATGACGTGCCGTTCGACGAGATCTATGTCGGCAAGCCGTGGTGCGGTCACGAAGGCTTTTATATCGACGATCGCGCGGTGCGTCCGTCTGAGTTCGTCTCCATGTCGTACGCGGAAATCGAGCAGATGCTCAACAAGGAGAAGGAGACGCCGTCATGCTCTTGATCCTATCGGGCGAATATGTCGAATCGGAACTCGCTTCCGAGTTCGGCAGGATACCGCCCAGCTTTCTCCCGGTCGGCAATCGCCGGCTCTACACTTACCAACTTGCTCGACTCGCGGACCGATACGAGCGCGCGCATATGACCTTGCCTGCGGACTACGACGTCGACAACATCGACTTCGCGTATCTGGATGCGGCCGGCGTTGCGGTCTTCAGAACGCCGGCGGGCATCTCGCTCGCGGCGGCGGCTTTGACCGTGCTCGCGGAGACACGGCTCGAGGGCCGCATCGACATCTTGTTCGGCGACACGCTCGTCACCGAGCCACTGCCGGAGCACTCCGACTGGCTTGCCGTTGGGGAATCGGACGAGAACTACCGCTGGCATCACGAGCGGCGCACCGCGGGACTGTCCGACAAGGTATGGGTCGGCATGTTCTCGTTTTCCAACGCGGTCGCGCTGCGACGGCTGCTTGCTTCGGGTCTCTCGTTCATCGAAGCGATCGAAGCGTACTCGTCCACCGTGCATGCGCTCGAGTTGGTCAACGCTCGCGGCTGGCTGGATTTCGGCCACGTTCATACGTATTACGCATCGAAGCGCCACATCACAACGCAGCGTCACTTCAATGACATCGCCGTCGCGGATGGCGTGCTTCGCAAGTCGAGCGGCGACTCGCGCAAGATACTCGCCGAAGCGAGCTGGTTCGAGAATGCGCCCGCAACCGTGCGCGCATTCCTGCCGAATCTGATCGAAGTCGGACGCGTCGAACAGACCTTCTATTCGCTCGAATATCTTCCGCTTGCCGCGCTCAACGAGTTGTATGTGTTCGGCTGCCTGCCCGAGAAAGTTTGGACGAAGATCTTCCGCGCCTGCGACACGTTCTTCACTGCTGCCGGGAAGTTTCCGGTGCCGCCGGAAGCAAGGCTCGATCGACAAGAGCTCGATGCGTTGTATCGCGGCAAAACGCTCTCTCGGCTCGAGAGATTCGGCGCCGAGACGGGCGTATCGCTGCGCGACAGTTGGACCATCAATGGCGAGCCAGTGCCGGGTCTCCTGGACATGGCAGAAGAAGCGAGCAGCGCTGTGCTGGCCTCGACGCGCCACGTGAGCGCCTTCATCCACGGCGACTTCTGCTTCAGCAATGTCCTCTTCGACTTCAGAGCCGGCAAGGTGAAGCTGATCGATCCACGGGGCTTGAACAGCAGTGGCGAACTCACAGTCTTCGGCGACTTTCGCTACGACGTCGCGAAGCTCGCGCATTCGGTCATCGGACTCTATGACTTCATCATCGCCGGGCGATGGGATGGCGCGATCGAAGGGCGAAAGGTCCGCTTCGAGCTGCCCACGCAAGCGACCCACGAGGTGCGCGACGTCTTCGCGTCCACGCTCTTTCGCGGCCGCACGCCCGCCGAATGGGACTGCTATCCCATCATGGTGCTGCTTTTCCTTTCGATGCTCCCGCTTCACGCCGACGATGAGAGGCGTCAGGCGGGGCTGATGTCCAATGCATTGCGCCTCTATGTGGAATGGAAAAATGATCGTGATACCTATGGCCGGCAACAGCAGCCGGTTCTACAAGGCAGGCTACACACGGCCCAAATATGAGCTGGAGATCGGCGGGCGCACGCTTTTCGAACTGACGGTCGGATCATTCGACGCGTACTTCACGTCCGAGACGTTCGTCTTCGTCGTGCGTCAGGACTTCGCGGCCACGCGCTTTGTCGATGAGATGAGCCGTGCAGTGGGAATCGCGAGCTACCACATTGTGGAGCTTCATGCTCCAACGCGCGGTCAAGCAGAAACGGTGCTCGCGGGCATCGAGGATGCCGATCGTGCTCTGGACGAGCGGCTACTCGTGTTCAACATCGACACCATAAGACCGGGGTATCGCATCCCTGAGGAAGTCGCGCACGCCGACGGCTATCTGGAGGTGTTTCGGGCCGAAGGCGATCACTGGTCGTTCGTGCGGCCCGCGTCGGCTGACAGTCACGTGGTTATCGAAACGACGGAAAAGCGGCGTATTTCTGATCTGTGCTGCACGGGACTCTATTTCTTCAGCGCGGCATCGGATTTTGTTTCCGTCTTCAGCGAAGCCATGGCGCATTACGGCGAGTTCGAACAGCAGTGGCGCGAACTCTATATCGCGCCGCTGTACAACACGCTCATCGAGCGAGGAAAGCGCATCGTGTATCACGAAGTGCCGGCGTCAGACGTGCTGCTTGCCGGCACCCCCGAAGAATACGTTGCACTCGCGCACCAGCGGGTACAGGCATGAGCATCTACGTGTCGCTGCCGGTTCATGAAGCGCCGCTGGTCGTCGCAGACCAGTTGGCTAACTTCGCGCGCTTTTGTCCGCAAGCGTGCGTCGTGCTTCATGTGTCGCGCAGCGGCAGACTCGACGAGGCAACCCTCAACGCCGCGCTAAAAAGTCAGGGCTGCGACAACTTCCTGATCAACCCCGCGCATGAAAGCACGCGCTGGGGCAGTATCTTCCGCGCGCATCTTTCGAACATCGCGTTTATTCGCTCGCGCGGCGATGCATCGCACATCTGCTTTCATGCGTCCAACGACATGCTCGTCGCGCCGGGCTTGCGCGATCATATCGCGCGGCACGGGCACGGCTATAACGTCCGACCGATCACGCCAGGAAGCTACTGGTGGGTCAGCCCGAAGGCGCGTGCAGATGCCGAACTCGACGCGCTCTGCAAGCGCTTAGGGAATTGTCCGCTCGTCGGATCGCAAATCGAAGGCGCATTCTATGAGGCCGACACATTGTACGAGCTCGCCGATATCGCCAACGGTGCGCATCCCGGTGTGGCCGGCTATCCCCTGGAGGAAGTCGTCTTTCCGACGATTGCCCATGCAATCCGCGCGACCCCTCGCATCACGCCGTACGTGTACTCCGAGACGCATGTATTCGACCGCACGTACTGGCGTTTCCTGCAAGAGTTCGAATGGCTCTTCGGGAACAACTGGAAGCGCGCGCGCGGGCTCAGGCACTGCGTCGAATATGCGTTCATCAAGACGCCCTACTACCGCCTGAGCCCGGGCATGATCCGCGTCATCGCGCAGATGAGCCGAGGTATTCCCGACAGCGCGGTCGACGACGTGCGCGTTGCTCGTCGCCTCGAAAAGCTGCAATGGATGAACGACGGAGACAGCACGTGGAAAGTCTTCGATCCGCATTCGCTTTACGGCGTCAAGCGCGTGCCGCGCACGCTCAATAACCCGCTGCGCGATTTCATCCGCCAGCTTCCTTCAGCCCGCGCTCTGAACGCGCACGAACGGCCCGCCTCATCATGAAGACAAGCGACATCACCGTGGTGTTTCAGGGCGCCGTGAAGCCGTATGTCGGCGCGGACCGGGACTCGTTTCGCGAGAACGTTCGTCAGACGCGCAGAGCCTTGCCGAACGCCGACATCATCGTCTCGACGTGGAAAGGCGCGGAGCTTCCGCGCGGACTGCTCGCCGATGTCGTCATCGAGTCCGATGATCCGGGAGGGCTGCCCGGCATCAAATACGACTCGCCCAAGGCGAACAACGTGAACCGGCAAATTGTTTCGACGCTCGCGGGGCTCGAGTCCGTGCGCACGCCTTATGTCGTCAAGCTGCGCACCGACAGCATGCTGGAGCACGCCGGCTTCCTCGACTTCGCCAAAACGATCTATCAGCGCGACAGGAGGGATACGCGCATTGTCGCGAGTTCGTTCTTCACGCTCGATCCCACCATCTTCGAGCGCCTGCCGTTTCATATCAGCGACTGGTTTCACTTCGGCCGCACGGATAGGCTGCTGCAATACTGGAGCGCCCCACCCGTGACGCGCGCCGATGCCAGTTGGTACGACCGCGAGCGTCATTTGCCAAGCTCGACGTTCTTTGAGCGCAACTTCCGCGCGCGCTTCGCTGTCGAGCAGCATTTGTGCATGCACTACGCCTCGCAGCACGGCTATGTGGTGCCGCAATTGCTTAATGATGCGAACCCGGATGTGCTGGCGTCGTTCGGGCGATTCGTCGGGAACGAGACCTTGATTCTCGATCCATGGCAGATCGGACTACGCATGCCCAAGTACGAATGGGTGGGCGCATCGCTGTTTCACCGGATCAATACGCTGATGCATCTGGACTGGCTGGCCATCTCCGGCAGCGCGCCGCTCGACGACAGCAGCAAAGAGGCGATGCTTCGGCTCATCGAACGACGCCGGAAACTCAAGAGCGCCGCGCGAATGGGATTCCGGGCGAGCCGGCCCCTGCATCAGTTCATGTTTTCAACGCAACGCGGATTTCCCTTGCGACGTGCGGCCGTGCTGCTGCTAGGACGACTGCAATGACAACGAGACGCGAAGACACCTCCGTCTTTGCTCAACAAGGCCATGCAACATGAAGATCACTGCCGTCGTCGTCACGCGTAATCGTCCCGCCCTGCTCGCACGTGTGCTCGACGCATTAAGCGCACAAAGCTTGCGCCCCGATGAAGTCATCGTCTTCGACAATGCAAGCGATGAACCGACGCGTGACATGCTAAACAAAAGGGCCGATGTAAGCGTGCTGCGGAGCGACTACAACATCGGTGGTGCGGGCGGCTTTGCGCGTGGCTTGCAGCAAGCCTTGGCCCGTGGCGCCGACTGGGTGTGGCTGCTCGATGACGATGCGGTTCCTCATCTGGACGCGCTCCAGCGTCTCGTGGCGGCGAGAGCGTCGCTGCCCGCCGACGTCGGCGCGCTCTGTCCGTCGGTCGATGAGTTCGGCGCGCTCGCGCTGCAGCATCGCCGCTATTTCGACAGCTTGTTCGGCCGTGAGCGGACCGTGGCGGCTTCCGCGTATAAAGACTCCGCCGTTCGAATAGATACCGGTTCCTTCGTGGGCTTTCTCGCCGATGCTCGCGCAGTGTGGGCCGCCGGACTGCCGCGCGCGGATTACTTTGTTGCCTATGACGACACGGAGTTCTCGTTGCGACTCAAGGCCGTCGGCTTCTCGGTGTGGCTCATTCCCGAGAGCCGCATCGACCATTTGCGGGAGGTCGGTGCGCGTCTTCGCAACCATGCGTTCGGGCCACGCCATTACTACAACGTGCGCAACCGGATCGCAGTGTCGAGCCAGTATGCGCGGTGGCCGCTTCTCGCGGCGCTGAGGGCGTCCGTGGTCGGCGTTGCGCTGTGGATGATCTCGAGCCATCCGTGGCAGGTCAAGAGCATCGAGATGCTCGTTCGCGCGCTTGCAGACGGGCATCGCAGAAGGCTTGGCGAGCTGCGTCCATCGACCGAGCTGGCCGACGGCACGACCGTGCGCACGACCGGCTACTGAGACGGCCATCATGGCAGATGCATCGTCGTTCGCGGTGCCAGAACGCGATGCCGTATCGCGAAGCGGCTCGCGGAGCGTGCAACTGGATCTGGCGCGATCGCTTGCGACCGTCGTCGTGGTCATGATCCATCTGAACGATCGCATATTCGATCCGATTGCGCCCGTGGCAACGCATGGGCAATGGCTGCTGCATGCGGTCCTCAATGCAATCGGCAGACTCGCAGTGCCAGTGTTCTTCATGATTTCCGGCAGCCTCGTTCTTGCGAGGGCTGACAGCGCGCATATCCTGCGCTTCTATCGAAAACGCATCCCGCAATTCATGGTTGTCCTGATCTTCTATTCCCTGGTGACCAACTATGTTGCGTATCGGATGGGATACGAATCCTCATTCGAGCCGTCTGCCATTCTGTCCGATCTTCTCGCGGGCCGCATGCGGGATGCTTTCCATTTGTGGTTCATACCCGCGCTCATCGGCGTGTACATCGTCGCGCCGTTCATTAACGCGATGCAGCGCGCGGGCGGTGCATGGATTCTCATCTGGTATTGCGTGCTGACGCTGCTGCTGACAGTGTTGCCGTTCACGGTCGGCGCGGTCGCAGCGCCCAGACCGTGGACCGTAGGCGTCGGGCAGTTTTTCGGCTGCTATCTCATGTATTTTGTAGTGGGACATCTGGTCGTCAATGCGCGAGTGGCTGAGCGCGTGCCTACAGCGTGGCTCGCGCTCGCGGCGTGCGTCGCGATCATCGCCGCGATTACCGTCCAGTATCGGATGTCTCTGCCCGGCGCACCGTTCGCTCACATCGTGACAGACTACTCGAGCCTATTCACCGTTATTCCGAGCGTTTGCTTGTTCATCACCCTCATGCGCGTGCGGGTCGGCTCGGCTTCCCTTCAGACAGCGGTCGAGCGTTTTAGCAGGCTTGGTTTCGGGATTTATCTCGTTCATCTGGCGATGCTGCATTTCGTGTTGCGTACACTAGAGAGCCACTGGTCCTCAACTTATGGCCTTATGGTGCCGTCGCTGATGCTGATCGTGATGCTCTCTTATGGCTATTCATTCGCTATGTCGAAGTTCGCCATCCTCAGGAAGTTGGTGCTTTAGCAGGCCGTTGAATTATCAGTCGTTCGCGCGCCAAGGCGCGTTGCGACGGGTGCTAAACTGGCACTTCTGTGACGCGCGAAGACCTTTGTGAGCGTTCGACGCTGCTCGTGAGTTCACAAGACCGACGCTATCAATTGGTTTTTTCCCCTCAAACGGCAAGTGTGCACATGCGCGTCAGGTTGTAGCCGACCTCGGTCAACACGAAGAGTTGGTCCACGCGTTCAAGTCCCCGATACCCCCGGCGGGCACCCAAAGTCCTCCATGGACGGGCACTTCAAATTCCCCTATATGAACGGCCCCTTTTGCACCAGCATTCTCATGTTTGACAGAGCAGGATAGGTTTCAGCTCTATATGCGTACATGGACTCCCGCCTATGATCGGACCAGCGCTTGCAGAACCTGATATATGCGGCGGTTGCACGACGAAGCCAGAAGGCCGATGGGGGGGCAAGCGCGCAAACTTCCATGATGGCTCGTGCTGATAGTAAGCACATCAAAAGCCGAATCTACGGACGCAGTCGACACCGTCGAATTGCAAACCGATCTTGCTGCGCAAGAAGCGGCAAGCATCGCGAAGCGGCAAAAAGCTGCTGGCGGGAAAATGCTGAGGAAGGGTGGCCGTGGTGTAAGTTGATGAGTGTCGAGTTCGTCAACCTGCCCTCGGGAAGGCTTGCACCATGGCCACGACCAAGCGTAGTACGAACCGGCCGCCAGTGGAAGCGCTGGTTGCCGGCGACCGCGACCTGATGAAGGCGCTCATGAAGGATGCGCTTCAGGAGGTGCTTGAAGCAGAGATGACAGAGTTGCTGGGAGAGGTGGCGCCGTTGGTTCGGACAGTTAGATCGAGTTTATAAGTGGAAGCGCCGGGGTCATCAAGCTGCCGATTT
>NZ_JBFUPT010000036.1:0-26373 GCF_041360715.1 Caballeronia sp. RCC_10 | reverse complement strand
AAATCGGCAGCTTGATGACCCCGGCGCTTCCACTTATAAACTCGATCTAACTGTCCGAACCAACGGCGCCACCTCTGTGCTCAACGACGACGAGCGAATCGCTCATGAGCATGGCGCCATGTTTCATCCGCTATCACATACAGACGTGCGCACCGGGATAGGGCTTCACTCTCGCGCGCTTCCTTTTCTGGATATGTTGCGGCAAGCGAAGCGCAGCGAGGCCGACATTATCTGGGGCCTTTAGCGTAACCGGACGTCAGCGCCGCCGCTGAGATGGTCAACGGCAACGGCAACGGCAACGACAAGGACAACGACCGCTCCCGGTGAAGCGCCCTTGGCGCGACGGAACCGTCGCTACGAGATGATCGGCACCGCCTCGATAAGAGCGAAGCCGATCAGCGCGCCTATCACCGCGCCCACCAACCGCGGATGCCAGCGCTCCAAATGGAGCGTCGCAAATAGTGCGCCGACGAAAATAACCCCCAGCAGCGAAAAAATAACGAGGAGATATCCGATCTCGAAATCGCTGGTAATTAACATAACACCTCCCCGTTCTCACCCTTTCCTCAAATATATATCAGATTGTGATATGTGCAAGATGAGCTGTGTACCTGGACGCAAAGGACGGCGACGGTGGTTTCCCGCTAACGTAACGAAACGCCTCACGCATTCCCGCGATTCAAACTAGCGGTAGCGCGCGGCGACGGCCGCGCACGCCGCGAGTACTTGGGGGGGTGGCTTCGCACGATCCATGGGGATCAGCGCAAGTTACCCGCCGCCTCTTTGCAGCGTCGGACCGCTTAGTCCAAGCGCGGTATTGATGACGGCGAGATGACTGAGTGCCTGCGGGAAATTGCCGGCGAGTTCGCCTCGTTGGGCGTTGTATTGTTCCGAGAGGAGGCCAAGGTCATTCGCGGTGGCGAGCACGCGTTCGAACTGCTGACGCGCCTCCTCGATGCGTCCCTGTAAATTCAAGCAGTCGGCCATCCAGCACGAGCATGCGAGGAACGTCCCTTCGTCTGGCCCGCACGGATCTTTCTGGTGGCGTCGAATGAGCCCTTCTTCGCTCAGGTCGGTCCGTATACGCTCGATAGTCGACGCCATGTGCGGGTGATCGGCCGTCAGAAAACCGACAAGCGGCATCAACAAGAGACTCGCATCGAGCTCTTCGCTGCCGTAATACTGCGTGAAGCTGCCGAGTCCCTCGTTCCAGCCCTCGCGAAGCACTTCGTCGCGGATCCGTTCGCGCAGCGAAGCAAGCCGTTCGACCAGTGGCGAAAGACCGCGTTCGGTCATACGATGCTTTACGAAACGGTCCAGCGCCACCCACACCATTACCCGCGAATAGGTGTAGTGGCGCGGCTCGCCGCGCGATTCCCAGATGCCCGCGCCGGGCAGACGCCACACCTGCTCCAGATGCTCCACGATACGCGTTTCGATCAGGTCCTCGTGATCCGCGGGTTTGAGCCCGCCGCGCCGTGCGACGTCGAGGCAATCGATGACCTCTCCCAGCACGTCGAGCTGGTGTTGATGGGCAGCCTCATTACCGACGCGAACGGGCGTCGCGTAGCGATGACCCTCAAGCCAGTCGACGGTCCATTCCCGCAGATGACGCCCGCCGTCTACGCGATACATGATGCGGCTGCGCTCGGGGGCGGTGCCGATCGCGCGCAGCAGCCAGGAGCGCCAGGCAGCGGCCTCGTCGTGATAGCCGGCGTTGAGGAGGGCGACCATCGCGAAGCTCGTATCGCGCAGCCACGCGTAGCGATAGTCCCAGTTGAGCTCGCCGCCGGGCGCTTCGGGGAGCGAGGTCGTCGGGGCGGCCACGATCGCACCGGTCCGGCGGTAGATGAGCGCTTTGAGCGTCAGTAAGGAGCGCCGGACAGCTTGCGGCCACTCGCTACGCGCGTCGTCGAACTTCGAAATCCAGTCGCGCCAGAAGCGTTGCGTATCGCGCAGCGCCGTGTGCATATCGCGCGGGCCCGGCGGCGCTTCGTGAGCGCGTGCGTAGCTCATCGCGAAGGTGACCGATTCGTTGGCCTTCACGGAGAACGACGCGCGCATCGTTGCCTCCACCACGTCGATCGCGACGCTAGTTCGCAACACGATGAGGTCTGGTCCGACGCGGGCCTGCATCCCACCGTCGATGCGTTCGATTAGCGGCGCGAGTTCGCCGTAGTTGAAGCGCAGTCGCAAGGACGAGTGCATCGCGACAACGCCGCGCAAGCCCGTGACGATACGCACGATTGAGCTCGGGCCATCGCCGACAGGCATGAAGTCGATCACGCGCACCGCGCCGTCTTTCAACTCAAAGTCAGTTTCGACGACGAGCGTGTCCTCTTGATAACGCCGCGTCCGGCGCTCGATGTCACCGGCCGGAGACAGCGTCCAACAGCCGTCGTCCTGCGTGCCGAGGAGCGCCGCGAAGCACGCATCATCGTCAAATCGCGGCCAGCACAGCCAGTCGATAGAACCGTCCCGGCAGACGAGTGCAGCCGTGTTGCCGTCGCCAATGAGCGCGTAGTCTTCGATGGGGCGGCTCATTCGGCTTAGCTCCGTCGTTTGACGACGAGGCGCAGCAAGCCAACTGCGCCGATGCCCGCAAGTCCCCACAAGAATGAGCGATGGCGGTCGGTGAACATCTCCCAGCTATGCTGCCGCGCTTCGTCATCGAAGCGGCCGTGCGCGCCGAAGTCACCGGGCACCGGTTCGAACAGATTGCCCGCTGCTTTGCGTTCGAGCGGCTCGTCGGTGAGCTGCCCCACATAGCCTGCGCGCGCCAGATATCGGTCGATGAGCGCGGGGGCGATGCGATTCGCGAGAATCGCCTTGACGGTCGAAAAGCCGAGCCACACCTCGCGCCGGCGATGCGTCGCCGCAAAGAAGATCGCGCGCGCGGCGACTTCCGGCTGAAAAATTGGCGCGACGGGCCGGGCGCGCTTGCCGGTCTTGTTCATCGCCCAGTCGAACTGCGGCGTGTTGATCGCGGGAAGCTCGACCATCGTCAGATGGATGTTCAGCTTGTCGTGGATGAGTTCCGAGCGCAGCGAATCCGTGAAGCCGCGAATGGCGAACTTCGCGCCGCAATACACCGATTGCAGCGGCACCGAGCGATACGCAAGCGCCGAGCCGACATTCACGATCGTCCCGCGATTACGCGTGCGGATGCGCGAGAGCGCCGACATCATGCCGTGCACCTGACCCAGATACGTGACGCGCGTGCCGCGCTCGACTTCTTCGGGCGTCAATGCGGAGACGGGCGCGAATGCAGTGGCCATCGCAACGTTGACCCACACGTCGATGGGCCCAAGCGTGTCTTCCACTTGCGAAGCCGCCGCGTCGACGGCTCGCGCATCGGCGACATCGGTCGGAATGGCGAGCGCGCGCACGCCGAAGCCCGACTCGATTTGCGCAGCGGCGCGCGCGAGCCGGTCGGCATCGCGCGACAACAGCGCGACGTCATAGCCGTGGCGGGCGAATTCGTCGGCAGCTGCGCGCCCGACGCCCGCGCCCGCGCCGGTGATTACGGCGATCTTTCGTGTCTGGCTCATCAGAGATCTCCACGCGCGGCGAGCGCCTCGATCCGGTCGGCGGTGCGTAGCGCAATCGCCTGTATCGTGAGCGACGGGTTCACGCCGCCGACCGTTGGAAACACGGAGCCGTCGCAGATCCACAAGTTGTCAATGTCCCAGCTTCGGCAATCCGCGTTCACGACGCTCGTCGAGGGATCGTCGCCCATGCGCGCGGTGCCGTTGAGGTGACACGTGTCGTCGGTTTCGCGCCACACATCGCGCGCGCCGGCCGCTTCCAGTGCGAGGCTCATGAAGTCGAGCGAATGCGCGACGAGCCGCTTGTCGTTGTCACACAGCGAATACGTCACGCGCGCGACGGGCAGGCCGTACTGATCCTTCTCGTCGGCGAGCGTCACGCGATTGCGCTCCTGCGGCATGGTTTCTCCGACGATCTTGAGCCCCGCCTGATGGTTGTACTTCTGCATCTCGTCCAGCAATTGCTGGCCCCACAGACCGCGCCCGTTTTGCGTCGATGCCCACGCCACCGGCAACGGCCCCTGACTCATATAGCAATAGCCGCCGAAGAAATCCTTTCCCTTGTCCTCGTAGTTCCAGTGCTCGGTCAGCGCAAGCGACGGCGGCCCCTTGTACCAGCGCACTTCTTCGTCCATCGTCCCCCACGCGGCCTGATTGGTCTGCACCATCAAATTCTTGCCGACGAGACCGGAGCGATTGGCGAGGCCATCGGGGAAGCGGTCCGTCGCGGAGTTGAGCAACAGGCGCGGCGTTTCGATGGCGTATCCCGCGACGACGACATTGCGCGCGCGCTGGAACTGCCAGCGTCCTTCGCGGAAGTATTCGACGCCGGTCGCGCGCCCATCGTCGCCCATGACGATGCGGCCGACCATCGCGAGGTCGCGAATCTCCGCGCCGGCGTGAACCGCGCGCGGAATCCACGTGACGAGCGCGCTTTGCTTCGCGTTGGTGGCGCATCCCGAGACGCAGAATCCGCGATAGACGCACGGATGCGCCTCGCCGCGCGGCGCAGAGACGGTGGCGAGCGGCGTCGGCGCCCAGTCGATGCCGAGCGCCTCGCAGCCGCGCGCCAGCACGAGCGCCGCCGCATTCAACTCATGCGCGCGATACGGATAGCGGGGCCGCTTCGGCCCCCACGGATAGTTCACCGGCCCGGCGATCTTGAGCGCTTCTTCGACTTCGCCGTAGTAGCGCCACATTTCACGCCAGTCGAGCGGCCAGTCCGCGCCGTAGCCGAGCAGCGAGCGCGATTTGAACCACTCGGGCCGAAAGCGCAGCGAGACCATCGCGAAGTGCACCGTGCTGCCGCCCACTGACTTGCCGCTGTTGTTGTTGCCGAGCTTGAGCGGATTGTCGCCGTCGCAGATGCGCTCGTCTGTCCAGAAGAGCTTGCCCTGATGCGTCTCATCCGATGCGAACTCTTCGAGCGGACGCCACCACGCGCCGGCATCGAACGCGACGACACTGAAGCCTTTTTCGGCGAGACGGCAGGCGAGCGTGCCGCCGCCCGCGCCAGTGCCAACGATCGCGAAGTCCACCGCTTTGTCTTGCGGATACTCCCGCATTGGAATCCATGCGCCCGGATGAAACACGTCGGGCGCGCGCCGGTTCTTGCCGCGCGGCACGTGCTGCGCGTCGTGGGGCGAATCAGCGGACACGGCGGTTCTCCTTCTGCGCGTCTTCTTCGTAACGGGTTTCGCTTCGGCGGCTTCCCACGGATCGCGCCGGTTGGCGACCATGCGCACGTAGCCGCGCGGATTGGCCGGACCGCCGAAGCCGATCTCGCTCCATGCATGCGGATGGGCGAAATACATCCCGCAGATGTCGTGCAGCACGCGCTCCGCGAAGAAGACGGCGGGCGGCATGCCGCGCCATTCGGCGCTGTCGAGGTGGCCTTGCTGCATGTCGGTGACGAGTGCGCGTTGCGCTTCATCGTCGATGGTCGCGAACGGCAAACCATGACGGGCGCGGCTCTCGGCATCCAGCGCGCGAAGGCCGATGCGCCACGCGTCGCGCATCGGCGGCAGACGCGCATCTCGATAGCCGTCGCCGGTGTTCTTCGCGAGTCGCGCATCGACGAGGCTGGCGACGGGCACCGCCGGCCGCTGCCGATGCTGCGGCACGATGCACGCGCACAGTGCATAGAGCGCGCGCCACTGGACGGCATTGAAAAAACGCGGGTCGTTCGGCGTCGCGAGCCGTTCGTCGATGACATTGCGCGTGACTTCGTCCCATGACGGCGTGTCGCGCTTGGTCATCACGTCATAGCCGGGATAGCGGGGAAGGGGCTTCATTTCTTTTCCGTCTCGCGAAGACGCAACGCCGCGAGGCCTGCCAGCGCGAGCGCCGAAAAGCTCGGCGGTGCGGGCAGCGGCGGTCCATTGAAGAGATTCTGGCTCCAGTTGCGCCAGCCGCCCCGCGCCCGCGCGACACCGCGTGCGTGAAAGCCCACGCCGATGAAGCCAAGCGCGTTCGTCAGCCGCAGCCACAGCCGCGTGAACCAGTGCTCGCGTGGGCGGGCGAGTGCCGCATCGACGAGCAGCGCCGATGCGACCGGCGGAATGACGATCGGCGCGTACATGGCCGGATTCTGAAACGCGCCGCGAAAATGGAGCAGCGCGACTTCGCCGAGCGTGCCGAGCAGACCCGCGCTCGTGAGCAGGGAAAGCGCGCGTCCCGCCGGCATGCCAAAAAGGCGCGGTTCGTGCGCGGGTTCATTGCGCAGGCGCTCGGATACCGCGCCCAGCGCGCCCGAGAGCAGCAAGGCCATCGGCGCGCCGATCGGCGCGGCATAGAATAGGTTGTGCCAGCTCCATCCACCGGGACGTTTCGTGATGTTGTACACATGAAACCCGGTGCCGGCGACGCCCGCGAGCGCAGCGGTGACATAGACCGCATCGCGCACCGGATGACGCGCCGGCTCGCGGTCGGAGCCACCATGCAGGCCGGCGAGGAGCGACAGCGTCGAGACGACGAGCGGCGTGTACATCGCCGGATTGTCGAAGGAGCCGCGATAGTGCTCCATCGCGCTGTCGGTGAGCACGGACAGCGCGAGCAACGCCGAACTGTGATTGAAGGTGCGCGCCGTATCGATGTGCGTCTGCGCCGCCGAGCGCTGCTCCTTGCGTCCGCCGAGCCGCACGAGCGCGAGTCCCGCCGCAGCGATCCCGCAGCCGATAGCGAGGTCGATTGTTCTGGTTTGCGTCATTTTAGCTTCGTTTGGCGCGCTGCCTAAACCGCATACCGGTGCGCATCCGCATGCTTGAAATCGAGCCCGCAGCCGGGCCTCGACCAGTCCGGCGAGATCGCGCCGTCGCGTGCATGCGGCGCGCCGTCGAAGAGCATCGACTCGATGCGCACGTGATCGTGAAACCATTCCTGATGCCGCAGACGCGGCGCCGCGCATGCGACATGCAGATGTAGCGCGGGCGCGCAGTGCGCCGACAGCGGGATGTGAAAGGCGTCGCAGAGCGTCGCCGCGCGCAAGAAACCGGTGATGCCGCCGCAGCGCGTGACATCGACCTGAAGCACATCGACGGCTTCGTTCGAGAGCAGCGCGCGGAAGTCGTCGATCGTGAAGCCGTATTCGCCCGCAGCCAGTTCGATATGCGCGGGCAGCGCGTTGCGCAATGACGCGAGGCCGGCGATATCGTCCGACGACACCGGCTCTTCGAACCATTCGACGCCGTACTCCGCAAACCGTTGCGCATAGAGGAGCGCCTGCTTGCGATCGAGTGCGCCGTTTGCATCGACAAAGAGGCCCGCGTCATCGCCGATGGCTTCGCGCGCGACCGCTACGCGATGCGGATCGCGCGACGGCTCGGTGCCGATCTTGATCTTGACCCAGCGGCATCCGTCTTCATGCACCCAACCGGCGAGTTGGTCGCGGATCTCGTCGTCGGTATAAGTGGTGAAGCCGCCGCTGCCATAAAGCGGCACGCGGTTGCGGGCCGCGCCGAGCAGACGCGCGAGCGGCATGTCGAGCAGGCGCGCCTTGACGTCCCACAACGCGCAATCAAGCGCCGATATCGCGCTCGCCGCGATGCCCGATCGGCCGATGTTGCGCACGCGTTGCTGCATGCGCATCCAGAGCGCATCGGTGTCCCAGGCGTCCCCATCGATGAGCGTCGGCGCAAGCGTCGCTTCCATGAAGTGCGCGGTGGTCGCGTCGTTGTACGTATAGCCGATACCTGTCTTACCCGCCGCCGTGACCTCCGCGATGACGAGTGTCGTGGAAGTCCAGGCGTAGGTGCCGTCTGCCTCGGGCCGGTCGGTCGGGATGGTGTAGGCGCGTGCCCGAATAGCTTCGACCGGCGCTTCCCGTTTGGTGAGATGCATGGCGCGAGTCGTCCTATTTTTCTTTATGCCCCGGCAGGACCGCGCCAAGCACTTGTTTGGCGGTATCGACGATGATGCTGCCTTCGTTGGGGTCGCCTTCGAAGAGCGTTGTCGCGAATGCCTTGGCTTGTTTCAGTGTGATATGCGGCGGCAGCGGTGGTACGTTCGGATCGGTCTTGACTTCGATCACGACAGGGCGATCAGAGGACAGCGCTTCGTCCCATACTGCGCCCATGCGCTCGGCGTCGTCGACATAGAAGCCGCGCAAGCCGATCAGTTCCGCGAAGCGGTGATACGACACGGATGGAAGGTTCTGCGACGCTTCGAACTTCGGATCGCCGTTCATCACGCGCTGTTCCCACGTGACCTGATTCAGGTCCTCGTTGTTGAGCACCATGCAGATCCAGCGCGGATCGGACCACTGTCTCCAGTATTTCGATACTGTGATGAGCTCGGCCATGTTGTTCATCTGCATGGCGCCATCGCCGACTAGGGCGATCACCGGTCGCTCGGGATGCGCGAACTTCCCGGCGATCGCATACGGGACCGCTGCGCCCATCGATGCCAGGCCGCCGGACAGCGAGCACATCATGCCGCGCTTCACTTTGAGATCGCGTGCATACCAATTGGCGCACGAACCGGAATCGCTGGTGACGATCGCGTTCGACGGCACACGCGGCGACAATTCCCATACGGTGCGCTGCGGATTGACGCCGCTTTGCGCGGGTTCAAGCGCGCGCTTTTCGAGCTTCTTCCACCAGCCTTCCATCCAGCTTTCGATGTCCTTGCGCCATGCACGATCCGTCTTTTCTTCGAGCAGCGGCAGCAGCGCGCGCAAGGTTTCGGCGCTATCGCCGACGAGGTTGACCTCCATCGGATAGCGGATCGACAGCATGTCCGCTTTAATGTCGATCTGCACGCCGCGGGCCGCACCTTCGTTCGGCAGAAATTCGGAGTAGGGGAAGCCCGAGCCGATCATCAGCAGCGTGTCGCAGCCGGTCATCAGCTTGTAGCTGGGCTCGGTGCCGAGCAGGCCGATCGAGCCGGTGACGAAAGGCAGATCATCGGGCAACGCGGCCTTCCCGAGCAGCGCCTTTGCGACGCCCGCGCCCAGCTTTTCAGCCACGGCAATCACTTCATCGGTCGCCTGAAGCGCGCCGGCGCCGACGAGGATCGCGACCTTCTTGCCCGCGTTGAGCACATCGGCGGCGCGTTGCAGATCATCGGCATAAGGCACGATCTTCGGCTCACGGTAGCCGACGCCCGAATGCACCGTGCCATGTTTGCGCGGCGGCGGCTCGTACTTGAGCTCCTGCAAATCATTGGGTAGCACGATCGCCGCGACCTTGCGTTCACCGAGCGCTGTGCGAATCGCGCGATCAACGAGATGGCGAATCTGCGACGGCACGCTGGCTTGCTGGACGAACGCGCCAGCGACGTCTTTGAACATCGACTGAAGATCGACTTCCTGCTGGTAATGTCCGCCGAGTGCGGCGCGCGCCTGCTGACCCGCGATGGCGAGCACGGGCATGTGATCGAGGCGTGCGTCGTAAAGGCCGGTGATGAGGTGCGCCGCGCCCGGGCCGGATGTCGCGAGGCAAACTCCTAGTTCGCCGGTGAACTTCGCATGCGCCGATGCCATGAACGCAGCCATTTCCTCATGCCGCGTCTGAATGAATTCGATCTTGCCATTCGCGCGATTCAGCGCACCGAGGATGCCGTTGATGCCATCGCCCGGGTAGCCATAGATGCGGCGCACGCCCCAGGCGTGGAGACGGTCGACCAGAAAGTCGCCGACGGTGATAGACATAGTTTGCTCCCAGATGCCGCGACGACGAATATGCGCGCGGGACCGATATGTCACAACGTGACGCAACCAGCGTGCCGCGAATGAAGCGCGGTCTTCCTAGAAAGCTCGATACAAAGAACGTTAGAATTCCGCAAGAATGCGGCTAAGCGCTTTGATCTCGTTGAGATGGAGGTTGGCCAGTTTCAGCAGACAGCGCTCGCCCTTGGGCGTCAAATGCACTTCGACCAGTCGACGATCTTCTTCGCCTGCCCTGCGCACCACGAGTCCCGCGCGCTCGCACCGCGAGATGAGGGCGACCGTGCCGTTCGGAGCGGCCTGCAGGCGCTCCGCTAGTTCACCCACCGTGGCCCAGCTGCGTCCTGGCATTCCCCTCACATGGAGCAGCAAAGCATATTGCAGCGGGGTAATCCCGGCTGCTTGAGTCACATCTTCTGAGTAGCGAAGAAATTTACGAAGCCCATAGCGAAACCGCGAAAGAGCCTCGAGGTCCTTCTTCGCTGGCACCGCACGCCGCCGATGCGTCTCGTCCTTGTCCATCATCGTCCTTACAAACAAAATCACCAAGACTCTTTGTTAGCGCAGGTCGGCATCGAAGTCAACGCAACGATTCCTATTTCGCAACGAGCCACGCTCGGCAAACTTTGCAAACGGTTTGAAGGAATATCACAGTGTGATACAACGACATCGTTGCGGGGTTGGCGTTCATAAGGGCACGCGTCAATGGCAGTCAAGGTTAAGGCGTTTGGAACAGGCGTTGCTCTTTGGCACGCCATCAGAAGTCTGCTCTGCAAAAGCTGAGCGCGGGCCCGGAACGATCAACCGCCCCCCTTCGTCTGGCACTTTTAGGAGACAACCTGTTGTTAGTCCGTCGCTATGTGGCCTCGGTGGTTCAGGCGGAACTCCTGCTTGGCGCTGCTCTCTTTTGCTGCGGTGCTTCGAGTGCCGGTGCCGCATCGGGCGGCGCCGAACCGCTCGCGAGCGGGCCCACGCCGCTCGCGTATTTTCTGCGCAGCAAGGGACCGGCGGCTCACCCCGTCCTCCAGCTCGGCTGGACTCTCGCGTTCATATGTAGTCTCGTGTGCGTCATCATCGCGGCGATGCTGCTCGTCGCGATGTTCCGTCGGCGCCAGAAGGAGGATCATCGCTCGCTGCGCTCGGGCGGCGGTCTGGGCTTCGTGTACGCGGGCAGCATCATTTCTACGGTCGCGCTCTTGGGCATCGCGATCTACATGCTAAGCGTGCTGGCGGAAGTCGCCGATCCGCCGAAAGAGCCGGCGCTGACAGTCACCGTGACCGCCTATGACTGGTGGTGGAAAGTGGACTACGCAGAGGGCCCGAGCCACTTTGCGACGGCGAACGAACTACATATTCCGGTGGGTGTGCCCGTTCTGGTGGTGCTTAAGAGCGCCGACGTTATACACGCTTTTTGGGTGCCGGAACTCTCCGGCAAGACCCAGACAATACCGGGAACAGTGAACCGGCAGTGGATACAGGCGGATCGTCCGGGCGTCTTTCGCGGGCAGTGCACGCAATATTGCGGCGTACAGCACGCGCATATGGCGTTCGAGGTCTACGCACAGCTCCAGGCGGACTACGACCGTTGGTACGCCGCACAACGACAGGACGCGTCCGGGCCCGCGTCTGTGCAGGCGATACACGGACGCAAACTTTTTGAAGAACGCTGCGCGGGATGTCACACGGTTCGCGGCAGCCAGGCGGCCGGCGTCCAAGCGCCCGATCTCACGCACGTGCTCTCGCGCCGGCTGCTTGCCGCGGGAACCGTTGTGAATACGCCGGACAATCTGATGGACTGGATACAGCATGCGCAGGAAATCAAGCCCGGCACGCTCATGCCGGACATGAAGCTCTCGCCTGCGGAAGCCGGCGATTTGTCGGCGTATCTCGCGACGCTCAGGTAAGGAAAAGATGATGGCGGTGACTGGAGGTCGAAGCGTTGGACGTACGGGCCGCGTCGCGTTTCGGCGGGAGCCGGAGTTCGGCACCGTGCCACAAGGCTCGGAGGCGGAGAAGCGGCTGCTTGACCTATGGGAGGGCGATGCGGGCTGGCGGGGCTTTATCACCAGCGTGGATCACAAGAAGATTGGCCTGCGCTATATCGTGACCGCATTCGTGTTTCTGCTGCTGGGCGGTGCGGAGGCGCTCGTCATGCGCCTGCAGCTTGCACATCCCAACGAGTCCCTGGTGACGCCCGCGCAGTTTGCGGAGCTGTTCACGATGCACGGCATCACGATGATCTTCCTGTATGCGCTGCCGGTGCTCAGCGGTTTTTCGAACTTTCTATGGCCGCTGATGCTCGGTTCTCGGGACATGGCGTTTCCTCGCCTAAACGCGCTCTCGTACTGGATCTTTCTTTTTGCCGGCATCTTCCTTTACGGCAGCTTTCCGCTGGGACAGGCGCCCAATGCCGGCTGGTTTAACTATGTGCCGCTTTCATCGCTCGAATACAGTCGTGGGATCAACATCGACGTTTACTCGCTCGGCATGGTGCTGCTCGGCATCTCGACGACGGTGGGCGCGGTGAATTTCGTTGTGACGCTCTTCCGGATGCGCGCGGTGGGCATGTCCGTCGATCGCTTGCCGATCATCGTGTGGGGCACGCTCACCATTTCGTTCGCCAATCTGTTCGCGGTGCCCTCGGTGAGCCTTGCGTTTTTCCTCCTATGGATGGACCGCAACGTCGGCACGCATTTCTTTGATGTCGCAAGCGATGGCCGGCCGCTGCTCTGGCAACATCTCTTTTGGATGTTCGCGCATCCGTGGGTCTATGTAGTGGTCTTGCCGGCGATGGGCATCGTGTCCGACGCATTGCCGACCTTCTGCCGACGTCCCCTCGTGGCCTACGCCGCAGTGGCGATGTCGACGGTCGGCACGATGATCATTGGTTTCGAAGTATGGCTGCATCACATGTTCGCGACGGGCATTCCACCGCTCGCGCTGGCGTTCTTTGGCGCGGCGAGCGTGCTGATTTCTATCCCTAGCGCGGTGGCCGTGTTCGCGTGGATCGCGACGATCTGGACTGGCCGCCCGGTGTTCGCCGTGCCTTTCCTTTACTTCGCGAGCTTCGTCTTGATGTTCGTCGTGGGCGGCGTCTCGGGGGTGATGACAGCCGCCGTTCCGCTGGACTGGCAGCTCACCGATACGTACTTCATCGTCGCCCATCTGCATTACGTGCTGCTCGGCATCAACGTGTTTCCGGTCTTTGGCGGCATCACGTACTGGTTTCCAAAGTTCACCGGGCGCCTCATGGACGAGCGATGGGGAAAGATCGCGTTCTGGATCATCCTGCTCGGCTTCAATGTCGGCTTCTTCCCGATGCACATCTCCGGGCTGCTCGGCATGCCGCGGCGCATCTACACGTACCCTGAGGGAATGGGCTGGGACACATCCAATCTGATCACGACCATCGGCTCATTCGTCTTCGCCGTGGGCGTGCTGGTATTCGTGGTGAATGCGCTGATTTCGGCGCGCCGCGGGCGCAAGGCACCGGCGAATCCGTGGGACGCGCCGGGCCTCGAATGGTCGACTGACTCGCCGCCGCGCGCGTACAACTTCGCGGTGCTGCCAGTAATCGAATCGCGGCATCCGATGTGGGAAGACCGCTTGCAGCCGAAGGGGCGGCAATCGAGCCTTCAAGCGGGCTATCTGCTTCATCAGGGGCGCGAGGCGCTCGGCGTTCATCCATTCACCGGCAAGCCGGATGTCATCCTTAAGATGCCCGAGGACACGTGGTCGCCTTTCTTCCTCGGGCTCTTCGGTGCGCTCGTCTTCGCAGGTCTGCTGCTGCGTTCGCCGTCGTTCACCGTCATCGCGGTGGCGGCGGCGGGCGCGACGCTCATCGCGTGGATGTGGCCGCGCCGCGCGCTGGCCCAACGCGAACCGCCAAAACCAGCGCAGACCGAGCCCGCCCAAGCCGCGCGCACGGACGACGCACTGCCGGTGGGCAGTGCCGGCGAACATTCCGGCGGATGGTGGGGCGTGCTCGCGCTTGTCGCCACCGAGGCGAGCCTCTTCGGCTATCTTATCTTCTGCTATTTCTATTCTCAGGCGCAGACGACGCTCGCCTGGCCGCCTGAAGGGATGCCGAAAATAGGCACCGGCGCACTCAGCACCGGAACGCTCATCCTGAGCAGCGTATTTGCATGGCTGTCGGAGCGAACGCTCAAGAAAAGCAGGCGTTGGCCCGCGTTCTGCTGGATGCTGGTCGCCATCGCGCTCGGCTGCGCGTTCTCCGGCATGCAATTGAAAGAGTGGCACGACCATCCGTATGGCGTCACCGCACATCTTTATGGCTCGCTCTACTTCACGATCACGGGCTTCCACATGGCGCACGTGGTCGTCGGGCTCGTGATTCTGGCGCTGCTCGCGGTATGGATCGCGCTCGGCTACTTTGATGCCGAGCGCAACGTGCCGATGCGCATCGGCGGCCTGTACTGGCACTTCGTCGATGTCGTCTGGCTATTCATCTTCACGTCGCTGTATGTGACGCCGTTCTGGATGCGAGGCCATTAATGCACGCGTCTTTTTCGGCGGAGAAGTCAGCCCTTACATTGAGCGAGCAGCGACGGCTTGCATTTTGCGCGGCTGCGGGTTTTTTCTTCGCGCCCGGTGCTTGGCTGCTTCAGGTGATCGTCTCCGAGACGCTTTCTGCGCAGGCCTGTGATGCCGGTTCCGTGCCGCGCGTTCGACCGGTCTATCCGCATCTTCATGCGTGGCTATATGGCACGTCGATCGCGGCCATTGCTATTGCTGCGGTATGCGGCGCGCTGGCCGTCCACGGCTTCGTGTTCCTTGCCCGCAAGCAGAAGGCGATCAAGGCGCAGGGCGCCGAACGTGACGCGTCAGAGACGCCTTCTCGCGCGTTGGAAGAGGTGAGCCGCAAACGCTTCGTCGCACTATGCAGCGCGTTGATCGGCTGCGGTTTCGTCGTCGGGCTCGTGTTCACAGTGCTCGCCGAGGTATTCCTCGGATCGTGCAGCCAGTGGCATTGACATGAACAGGATCCAATTAGCGAATCGCCTTGCCGCTGCGCTGATGATCGTCGTGCTGGGCGCATGCGGCGGACGATCGAAGGACGACCTGCCAGAGGACATCACAGCCCGGTCGCCGATGATCACAGACGCGAAGTTGATCGCGCGCGGCGAATATCTGGCGAAAGCCGGCGACTGCGGCGCATGCCACGACGCAGCCGATCACACGCCGATGGGCGGCGGCATGCCCGTCAATTCGCCGTTCGGCCCCATTTATGCGAGCAACATCACGCCGGACCCGCAGTTCGGCATCGGCCGCTATACGTTACGGCAATTCGCGGCCGCGCTGCGAGCCGGAAAGCGCGCCGACGGCAAGCGGCTGTATCCGGCCATGCCGTATCCATCGCTTGCAAACATGACAGATGACGACGTCATTGCGCTTTACGCGTACATGATGCACGGCGTCAAGGCAGCCACAAAGCGCGCGCCCGAAACGCATCTGCCGTTCCCTTTCAATCAACGATGGGGCATGGCGTTCTGGAGCATGGCGTTTGGCAATCACGACCAGTACAAGCCGGAGCCGAAGGAAAGCGAGCAATGGAATCGCGGCGCGTATCTCGTGCAGGGACTGGGGCATTGCGGCGCATGCCATACCCCGCGCGGGCCCGCGTACAACGAACTCGGGTACAGCGAGGCGTCGCCATGGTATCTGACGGGCGGCGTGAATGATCACTGGCTCGCGCCCAATCTGACTGGAGACACGGGAAGCGGCCTTGGGCGGTGGACCGCCGCGGATATCGTGAGTTTTCTGCGCACGGGGCATGGCGCGGGGGCGATTGCGTTCGGCGCGATGGCGCCTGTCGTCGAGGAAAGTACTCAGTACCTCTCCGATGCCGATCTTCATGCCATTGCTGTGTACCTGAAGTCACTGCCGGCGCAGCGCGCTTACGGCAGCTTTGCAAACAACGAGCACGCGCGTGTGCAGACCGAGCGAAGCATACGGACAGGTGAAGTGGAACGCCCCGGTGCGGGTGTGTATCTGTCCTTCTGCGCGCGATGCCACCGGGCCGACGGGCGAGGGCAGCCAGGCAAGGTCGCGGCACTGGCAGGCAATCCGTTGGTGCTGGCCGAAGACCCGACCTCCGTCATGCGCATCGTCGTCGAAGGCAGCAAGAGCCCGGCGACGGCGACGGGACCCGCGCCACAGAAAATGCCGGGTTTCCACGCCAAGCTCACTTCCGCGCAAATCGCTCAAGTCGTGAGCTTTGTTCGCGGCACATGGGGCAACCATGCTGCACCCGTTTCGGATTACGAAGTGGAGCAGCTCCGCTCGGCCATTCACCAATAAACGGGCGCAACGGTCGAATTGCTCCACAGAAGTGCCGGCGCGTCGTTGAGCCGCTCTTCTCGATGACAGCCTACTGTGCTGGAACAAAGACCAATGTTGATACCAATCGTTGTCTGCGCAGTGGGACTCGTCACTGTCCACTTGTTTTGGGGCCCGACTGCGGTTCTTGAATGGCACGCCGCGGAGCATCTGGTTGTCGGCCGCCGGAGGCATATCCGTCGCCTACGTGTTTGTTCACTTGCTTCCCGAACTGGCCGAGGGACAAGAGATTATTCGCAAGGCAGTAAGCGGCGTTTTCTCGGCGCTCGACCATCATGCCTATTTGATGGCGTTGTGTGGCCTGATCGTCTTCTACGGACTGGAGCGGGCAGCGAAGGAATCACACATTGCGCGAGTCGTGGCTCCTGAGGAGGATGCGCCAGACGGCAAAGTTTTTCGGCCTCATGTGACGTCCTTCTCGCTCTACAACGTGCTCATCGGATATTTGCTGGCGAACAACTTCCGCGTGATAAGGTCCCTCGCGTTCTTCTTTATCGCAATGGCGCTGCATTTCGTCGTGACGGATTTCGGGCTGAGCAGGGACTTCAAGGAAACCTACCGGTCGGTCGGGCCGTTGGATACTTTCAGCTGCGATCGTTCTGGGCACGGTCATCGGGACTTCCATCAAGATTCCGGACGTGGCGACCAGTGCGCTGGTGGCTGTCCTGGCCGGAGGCGTCATTCTCAACGTCTTGAAGGAGGAGTTGCCGGAAGAGTGCCGAAGTCGGTTTACTCCCTTCCTGCTGGGTGCAGCAGCGTATGCGGGACTACTTTGGACTACTGCTGACCTTCTAGACCCGGCATTGGCGAGTGGAGCGGTGGCCCCACGTATCTGAGGACACGAGGACTCTCTCAAAATAAGGGGTAGTCTTGTGTATAACAGTAAGCCCAGTCATTACGTGGAATCCATCGAAATTCTGAGCGAGCCGGAGCGCCGTCGTCGGCGCACCGCGCAGGAAAAATCGCCCTCGTGCAGGAAACACTGGAGCCGGGAGCGTCCGTGTCGGGCGTGGCACGCCGGCACGGCGTCAACGCCAACCAGGTGGTTGGCTGGCGCAAGCAATACCAGGAAGGCAGTCTGGCGGCGGTGAAGGCAGGTGAATCTGTTGCGCCCGCATCTGAGCTGGCTGCCGCCATCAAGGAAATCAAGGAACTGCAACGACTACTCGGGAGAAAGACAATGGAAGTCGAAATCCTGAAAGAAGCCGTTGCATGGGGCCGCTCAAAAAATCTGATTGCGCCCTCGCCCCTGATGCCTGATGCGAGGGGACGACCATTGAAAACGGTCTGCAAAGTTCTCGGCGTGGCGCGCTGTGGTGTAGCAGCGGAACAGGTTCCCTCGCCCGATTGGCAAGATGGTCGTAGCGCCAGACCGGCCGACGACACGGAATTGGTCGAGGAAATTCAGGCCCATGTAGCGCACCTCCCAACTTACGGCTACCGACGCATCTGGGCGCTGCTGCGCCGTAGTCGAGAACAGACCAGCGCGCCGGGTATCAATCACAAGCGCGTCTATCGGGTTATTCGTGAGCATCAGTTGCTGCTGCAGCGCCCCGGCGTGCGGCGAGACAATCGGCGACATGACGGTCGCGTTGCCGTTGACCGTAGCGACACCCGCTGGTGCTCCGATGGCTTTGAGTTCCGGTGCGACGATGGCACGCCGCTGCGCGTCACGTTCGCGCTGGACTGTTGCGACCGGGAAGCGATTAGCTGGGCGGCGACGACCGGCGGCCATAGTGGCGATGTGGTGCGCGACGTGATGCTCGCTGCCGTCGAACAGCGCTTCGGCACCACGCAGGCTACGCAGACTCGACCACCGCACACGCAGCTTCGCTCGTGAACTGGGACTTGAGCCGCTAACCACGCCGGTCCGTTCGCCGCAGAGCAATGGCATGGCCGAATCGTTCGTGAAGACCGTGAAGCACAACTACGTCGCGTATATGGACAAGCCCGACGCACCAACAGCGCTCTCGCGTCTGGCCATCGCGTTTGAGCACTACAATGAGCGCCACCCGCACAAAGCCCTGAAATACCGCTCGCCTCGCGAGTTCAGACGCGCCGCGGCCTCATCAACCTAGCAGTGTCCGCGTGTCCTCAGTTAGAGGAGCAACTCCAGCGAGGTACCGATTCTTGGCATACCTATCCGCATCGGTCGTCGTACTAGCGATGAAGCAAACTAACCGAAGGGAGCCCCGCTTCCTCATTCGTAAGGTGGAGCGTAGCAACGATGTCGACAAAGCACGAAGCGCCGCCAGCCTAGCGCGAAAGCGGTCAGTGGCGGTGCCTCCGACGCAATCCGCGATTGACGGATCGCGTCAAGGCTCCCACGGGACCCTTAGCGCACGATCCGAACAGGGATTGACTTGGCAGCCGGCACCTTACTCTCCTTTGCGTAATGCCACAGCGGAAGCAACACATTACATTCGGGGTAGTAGCCGCCTATACATCCCTGCGGTATATCATAAGCCATGACTTTCAGCCCCGGCAGGCGTCGATCGATGCCATCGTCTGCGACGGTTTGTAAAGTGACGTGATCGCCGTCTCGCAGCGCGTGCTTCTCGATGTCCGCCTTGTTCATCAAGATCACCATGCGGGTGTCTTTGACGCCTCGAAAGCGATCTTCGATGTTATAGATGGTCGTGTTGAACTGACTGTCGCTGCGCAGTGTCATCAGACGCAGCGCGTTCGGCGCGTTCTCAGGCATGTCAGGATCTTCGCCGAGCGACTCGGGCGCCTTGAATTCAGCCTTCCCAGACTTGGTTTCCCAGACACGCTCGCGTGCGGGTAGAGGGCGGTGAAAGCCGCCCGGTTGCCACATGCGCTCGTTGAAGTCATGGAATATCTCGGGATAGGTCTTCGCGATTTCGTTCCTCACGACGGAATAGTCATCGCGCCAACTGTCCCACTCAACAGTCGAACGGGTGCCCAGGGTCGCTTTCGCTATTCCTGCAACGATGAACTGCTCGGTGCGCGCTTTTTCGCTCGCGGGCTCGGTGACGCCACGCGAACCATGCATACACCCGGTGCTATCTTCCATGGCGACGGCCTGGTCACCCAGTGGAGTGCGATGGTATTCGATTCGGCTCAAGCAGGGCAGCACGTATGAGACCTCGCCATGGACAAGATGGCTACGGTTGAGTTTCGTCGCGACGTTCACAGTGAGTCGCAAACCGGCCCAGGCGGGCTCGATCTGCGACCGGTCCGGAACGGCCCGCACCAGATTGCCGCCGAGGTTGAATACTGCCTTAACTTTGCCCTCAACCATTGCTTCGAAGGCCTCGACCGTATTCATGCCTTTGTCGCGCGGTGGCTCAAAGGAAAACTGCTCGGCGAGCTGATCGAGCGGCGCGAGCTCCGGCTTTTCCGTGATGCCGACCGTACGCTGGCCTTGCACATTGGAATGACCGCGGATCGGTGATGGTCCCGCGCCGGGTTTACCGACGTTCCCTCGCAGGAGCAGCAGGTTGCATAACATACGAACATTCTGCACGCCAAGCCGATGCTGGGTGAGTCCCATGCCATAGTGGGCCATGACCGCCTTCGCTTTCATGTATTCGTTGGCTGCCTCGGTGAGCGCCGCGCGTGTGAGCCCGCTTGCCTGCTCGATGGCGTTCCATTCTGTAATGCGAGCGCAAGCGGCAAATTCATCAAAGCCCACCGTGTGCTGTTCGATGAATGTGACATCGATCATGCGGGCCGTGCCTTGTGATTTGGCGCGATCGTCGGCTTCGATGACGGCCTTGCAGATGCCAAGGATCGCAGCAGTGTCCCCACCCGTTTTGACCTGGTGATACTGGGTGCTGATTTGCGTCTGCGCAGGCGTGAGCATCTGCACTGGCGACTGCGGATTCGCGAACGACACAAGGCCCGGCTCGCGAAGCGGGTTGAACGTGACAATCGGCACGCCGCGCTTGCGCGCGTCTTGCAGCTGATGGAGCATGCGCGGGCTATTCGTGCCGACGTTCTGTCCAAAGAAGAACATGAGGTCAGTTTTATCGAAGTCTTCAAGAGTGATGGTACCGACGCCCACGCCGATGGCCTCTTTGAGTCCAACGCTTGAACTCTCGTGGCACATGTTCGAGCTGTCCGGAAGATTGTTGCAGCCGTACATGCGCGCGAACAGCTGGTACATGTAAGCAGTCTCAAGCGAGGCGCGACCCGACGTGTAGAAGACAACGCCCCTGGGATCAAGCTGGTTCAGCTCATTGCCGATTTCAGCGAAAGCTTGCTCCCAGCTAACCTCAACATACTTGTCGGAGGCGGAGTCATACCGCATCGGTGCGGTCAACCTTCCGGCTTCTTCGAGATCATGATCGTGCCAATTGAGCAGCGATCGGACCGTGTGTAGCTCGAAAAACGCAGGCGTCATGCGCTTTTTTGTCGTGTCCCATGCAGTCGCCTTCGCGCCACTCTCGCAGAATTCGAACGTATGGGGGTTGGCCGGCTTCGCCCACGAGCAACTCACGCACATAAAACCGTCCGGCTTGTTCTGCTTGAGCAAGATCGCGCTGTCCTTGAGCGGAACCTTTTCTTGCGCCAGGATTGTCGCGACCGACTTCAGCGACCCCCAGCCGCCGGACGAAAACGGATACGCCGGGTTCTTGGCTTTTTGGCTCATTGCACGCTCCCGATTAAATATCACAACGTGATATTCCAGCAAGTCGCGTACCGCTTCTGGCAGACCACCCTTTCATCCGATGCCTCGATGTTTGTCAGCGCCAAGCGCCGAGCGCCAACGACGTGAATGCAATTACGCCGTTGCGTTAGGCGCGGCGGCGATTGCCATTTACGGCATCGATGCGTCGGGCGAATGCACGACCGCGTGAACGCTTAAGCGGCCGAGCCGGCCAACCACAATGGACCTGCTGAAGCGACGAGGGATCAGCGCATAGCAGCGGCGACCGGATCAAGGAGCAGGCGCGGAAGATGGTGGCGTGCTCGCCGAACTGGCAACGCGCTAGGATAAAAGTCAAGGCGCGCTTGACGCCGAGCTTTCGGCTGAATGACGCTGAGTAAGGACGAAGTAGCGATATGGAATCAGGCGAAGTCGCCAGGCCCTGGGGCGGCGCAGGACCGCTGCCTGCGCGCAGGGAAAGAGGGCAGTGTCAAGTCGTCGTTAGCAGTGGTCGCACGGTAAGGAAATATGGCACAGATCTGGAAAGCGCCCGAAGCTCGCTCTATTTCCAACTAAAAGCGTCCCAACGGCTTCGGAGCGACGGAGGACGATTTCACGGTCTACGCGTCGGCGCGGGGCGACTCCGGGGGCGCACCACGAAGACGTCGGCAACCTAGCCGCGGTCATCTCTGGGCGTTGCAGTACCTTTGTGACCACGCTGGCCGTTCTATAGACGGAGCAGGCTTTATGGCCGCCGGCTTACTCGGCTATTGTCGCTGCGGACGAGCTGGGCGTGCCGCGGGTGGTGAGTTGAGTTCTGTTACCCTCACGTTGCTTTGATGAGCGCAATGGCAAAGAGGCCGCATGTACCGATGATGTAAAAGACCAGTACGGTCAGCGAATCGACACCCATACCGAGGACCTTTCGCTTGGGCCGAAAAATGAGCCCCGCGAGGTAGATGCTGGTGAGTAAAACTCCGAGGCCAGCGAGGTAGATATCGGTCTTTTGGGCTTGCGGGAGGACGGCCTTCCCGGAAATAACGGTGGCTAGCAAAAAGAGCACTGGCAAAAATGCGTTGCCGCCGAAGATGTCGCTGACGGCGAGTTGGTAGTCGCCCGCCTTCGCCGAGGCGAGTCCCGTAGACACTTCGGGCAGCGAGGTTGCTGCCGCGAGCACGGTCGCCCCAAAAAGCACGCCCGTCATTCCTATGTGCTTCGCAATCGCTTCCCCCGAGCGCTCGAGGATCACACCGGCCGCAAGCGTGACGACCGCTGCAGCCAGAAAATCAAACGCGGCTCTTGTAGTGCTAACACCGCTTCGATCAGAAGTTTTGTTTCTTTCCGATTGCGAATGCCCTTTTGGTTTCTCCTGAGTGTCCGGTGCGTCGCCGGCCTTGTCGTGCCAAGGCAGTCCGCGATTCGCCGCGCCAATAAGCCAGACACCGACCAGCCAGATCGCAGCGATGAGCACGGCGACAGGCGTCACCCTGGCGGCAATGAGTGAAGCCGGCATCTGCGTGCCCATGATCGAGACGATGAGAACTGCCACGACAAGCAGCCCTTCAATTACGAGCGTCAGGCTTGCCGCCTTATACATAAGGGGCACTTTTTCTCGCATACCGAACATGTCGATGATGACAAGCACGACGGTCTGAATAGCGATGCCGCCGAGGATGTTGCCCACGGCAACCCCGACATTGTCCGAGGCCGCTGCGCTGACGGTAATGGCAATCTCCGGCAGGTTGGTCGCTATTGCCAACAAGACAACCCCGCCGAGGGCCTGGCCGAGGCCCAGCCGTATGGAGAGTATGTCGGTCGCGTTGGACAGCCTTATCCCTGCTAGCCACACGGCACCTGCGGCAGCCACGAACATCGCGAGCAAGGCAGTCATAGGCAGTGCGTCTAACATGGCGAGTTCTCTTTGGCGGCTCCTCGTCAGCCCGAGCAAGTGTTGATCCAGACTGAACTGATGGAGTAGCCCGAGCTGTATGCAGTCAAGGATGCTAAGGCGACTTTCTGCACCCTGAGACGGCAAGGAGCAACTGCCGGCGAAGAAGCGCGCCGCTCCCTGTCAGCGTCGCATGGGCAGCAGCGGCTAGGTCGCTACGGTGACTGGGCCGGATACGCCGTCGAGAAAACCTTTGATTGAGGAAGATGGCATTGGCCTCGAACAGATGTAGCCTTGCACCAGTGCTTTCCCGAGGCTCCTAAGCATCGCCAGCTCGTCTTCGGTTTCGACGCCCTCGACGATGCAATCGAGCCCCATGTCCCTGCTCAATGCAAACAGCGACTTCACGATCTTATAGCTAGACGGATTTTGGTGAATACCGGTCACAAAGCTCCGGTCGATTTTGATCTTCGTTAGCGGCAATGCGTGCAGATAGGACAAGCTCGAGTAGCCCGTTCCAAAATCATCCAGTGAGACGCCGCAACCCATTTTCCTGAGGGTGATTACAGCTTCGTGTACCTTGTAAAACGCGAACTCTTGAATGAAGGCGGTTTCGGTGATTTCAAAGTCCAATCGTTGCGGACTGAAGCCGCTTCGCGAGACGATGTTCACGATCGACGCAATGCCGTCATCGGAAATCAGGTCGTCCGCAGACAGGTTGAATGACAGTCGGAGTTCAGCGGGCCATTCGCTGGCTTCCCGCAAGGCCTTTCGCAGTAGGCTTTCAGTTACCCGGCCAATGATGCCGGCGCGCTCCGCGACCGGGATAAATGTGGCGGGCGCAATGCAGCCGAGGGTTGGGCTTGTCCACCGGGCCAGCGCCTCGAATCCGACTGGGCACCGGCTGTCCATGTCGACGATCGGTTGATAGACCACAGCGAGTTCTGCTTCCAAGTCGGCCAGCTGCAGTGCCTGCTCGATGGTCGCATCCGACATGATCGCCGCCTTGTGGTCGGCGGAGAAGAGAACCGCGCTGCTTCGACGGTGGCGCTTTGCGTAGTAGAGCGCATAGTCGGCGAACTCGAACAGGTCAGTCGCATCCGTCGCCATCGCGGGGTAGATCGCAAAGCCTACCGTTCCAGCAATCTGTACTTTTGCGTCGCCGATTTGGAAGGGCGTCCGGAGGGCGTCGCAGATGCGCTGCCCGAACGACGTTACTTCCGCATCATCGGACAGGTCAGGTATCAGCAGTGCGAACTCGTCACCGCCTAGTCTCGACAAACACATGTCCCCAGAAACCACTTCTGAGAGCCGTCTAGCCACGTCAGCCAGTAGCCTGTCGCCGACCGGATGCCCGTGAAGATCATTGACCGGCTTGAATCCGTCGAGGTCGATGATCCCGACTGCCAACAAGCGTGGATGCGTTTTCGCTATCACAAGCGCCTGGTCGAGGGCCGAAAAAAACGCCCGACGGTTAGGCAGCCCGGTGAGGCTGTCGCAGTTCGCAAGCCGCTGGTTGTCGGTCTGCGCCGCGACCATTTTCGTGAAGTCGTTGTACTGAACCAGGAGCACCACGAGCATCGCAGAGCACACGAGTGCGGTGTTGACCGCAATCGCGACGAAAACTGTATTACCCGACAGCGAGAAGAAAATAACGAATGCGCCGTTGACAATAACGGCCACCATGATGGCGGCTGACCGGAGATGCAGCAGGCAGAGAATGACGCCGATAACCGTGATGGCCATGTAGAACGCTACATGCACCTTTGTGTAGGCATCACCGTACGGAAACAGGAGAAGCGCCCACGTGGTGAACAGTGTGGCGACGGCACTGGCTAGGCGATTCGTCCGCCGGAGCGAGCGGTAAGCGAGCTCAGCGTCAGCAGCTTGCCCAATGGAGCGGACCCACACCAACGCACGGCTGCCGCATACCACGGACATGACTGCGGGAATTACCACAGTTAGCCAGTAAGGCGCAGTCGCGAAATGGGTCGCCGCCAAGGCCCACGTGTTAATTATTAGGATCAAATACAACAGCGGTACTTGATACGAGAATATCTTGTACTGCGCTATTAACAGTTCCGGATTGTCACGAGGGATTTGAGCAAAAGCCCAGATCTTCATTGCTAGCTGTCCCATCATTTGCCCGGCTAACGTCCTGTATTGCTTGTGAAGCTGTGCATCGTTAGGTCATCCCATAGCTCGTATAACGGCAAGTTCCGTGAAAACCTTATGCCGTCATGGACGCTTGGCGAATTAGCTCGATCGATCAGACTTCCGAAGCCTGGCAGACCAGATCGATTTACATAAAAGATGACGGCGTTACGGCATAATACGGCGCCGGTTTGAGGCGTTAGCTCGCCGCTAGGCGTGCTGCATCCGTGTGCCAGTCCGCCTTCTACGTCGGAACGCAGCGGACAGCGGAGGTCTACCAATTCCGGAATTCTGAGCCGCCGACTTTCGCAAAGCCAAGATGGGCGATCGTACGGTACGAATGCGACGGAACACTCTGAACAATTGCCCATGATGGCTTCAAAGCCGATAATGGGCGCTCGCTAATCCGCGCCAGAAAATCGCATGACCGATAAGCTGTCCAATGACCCGTGGGGCAACGAGTACAGGCGCTGGCTGGCTGACGTTAAGCAGCGGGTCGAGCGTGCCCGAGTTCGCGCCGTCGCAAGCGTAAATCGCGAACTGGTGACGCTGTATTGGCAAATCGGTCGCGAAATTCTTGACCGGCAGCAGCGCCAAGGGTGGGGCGCTGGGGTAGTTGATCAGCTCGCCCGTGACTTAAAAGCAGCGTTTCCTGACATGCGTGGTTTCTCCCCGCGCAATCTCAAGTACATGCGTTCCCTGGCGCAAGCCTGGCCGGATGCGCAATTTGTGCAGCAGCCTGCTGCACAATTGCCCTGGTTCCACCTTTGCACCTTGCTTGACAAGGTCAAGGATTCGGCGCAAAGGGACTGGTACGCAGGGAAGGCGCTCGAGCACGGCTGGTCGCGACAAGTGCTGACGATGCAAATTGAAACGGCTGCCTGCGCGCGAGCCGGTAATGCAGTCATCAACTTCAGCGAGACGTTGCCCCCGGCACAGTCCGATCTCGCTCGTGATGCGTTAAAGGATCCGTACGTATTCGACTTTCTTGGCCTCGCTGAGGACGCTCAAGAGCGTGATATTGAACATGCGCTCACCCGTCACATCACCCGGTTCCTTCTGGAGCTAGGTGCGGGCTTCGCTTTTGTTGGACGCCAATACCGGGTGGACGTCGGCGGAGATGAGTTCTTCATCGACCTTCTGTTTTACCACCTGAAGCTGCGTTGCTATGTCGTCGTCGAACTGAAGACAACGCCATTCCGTCCCGAATACGCGGGTCAACTTAACTTCTACCTGTCCGCGATCGATGCGCAGGTGAAGGCGGCAGATGACCAACCGACTATTGGCTTGTTGCTTTGTAAGGAGAAGAACCGGTTGGTAGCGGAATACGCGCTTCGCGGGGTTGGAAAACCGATGGGCGTAGCCGAATATCAACTGCTTCGCCAGGTGCCTGCATCACTGGAACGAACGTTGCCTTCGATCGATCAGATCGAGGCTGAACTCGGAACGGATCTGCCCGACGCGTGATACCTCAGCGAGCGGTCCCGAGAGAGAACGACAGTATGGTTCGCCGTTTTCCTGAAACACGCGATCGAGTTGACATAATATGAATTAGCGATGTTTTGCGCTGTAGGTCCCAAGTTCAAATGTCGCGTTTCTGCCAAATAGAGATGTCGCATTTTGCCGTAGGTTCGTATCCAGACAA
>NZ_JBFUPT010000035.1:0-29812 GCF_041360715.1 Caballeronia sp. RCC_10 | reverse complement strand
TTTGCCAGCCATTATGGCCGACTCGGACCCCAGCTTTTTCCACTTACCGAGCTGTCCGAATTCCCGGCGCCACCTCTGAGTACATTGATCCAGCCGCGCACGACTTTCGGCGCACGTCTGTAGCGACCGAGGACAAGTCATGGGAAGGCAAGGGGATCGATGCCGTTTCCATCATCGAAGAAATCGCGAAGACGGAGCCCGTGGTCGCAGTGCAAATGAAGCTGCAGGCGGCCTTTGGTCTACGGGTCGAAGAGAGTCTTCTGTTGAGGCCTAAAGATGCAGTCCGTAAAGACGGAAAGCTCAGCGTGGTCCACGGCACAAAAGGCGGTCGTCCTCGTGTGGTGCCGATGGAGTTCAAGATGGATGTCCTACTTGAGGCGGCTCAACACACAAACCGGTCTACTGGCTCGACTATCCCCGACGGCTATACCAAGACTCAGTGGAAGGACCACTTCTATACGGTTCTCAAACGCCATGGTGTGACGAAGTCTGGCTTGGGCGTTACGTGCCACGGCCTGAGGCATCAGTTCTTGCAGCAGATGTTCGAAAAATACACCGGCGTTCCTGCGCCGATCAAAGGCAGCGACAAGAGGGCCGACCCGGCGCTCCACCGCGAAGCGATGCAAGCCGTGGTCGAGGCGGCGGGCCATAGCAAAGAGCAAAAGGCCGGCGCTTATCTGTCTAGCTTTTCTGTCCAGAGGCGACTGAAGGCACCTAAGGTGACACTAGCACAAGTCCAAGAGGCACTCGCAGCAACCGATGGCAATAAAAAAGCAGCAGCGATCGCGCTGGGCATCAACAGAACAGCCCTGTACCGCGTTTTACAATGCGAAAAGCGTGCCGAATAAGGGGGATGTGCATATTCGGCACGTTTTGTAACAGGGACTTTGTTCTTTAACTTCAATGACTTGATTATTAGCGCTAGAAAAACGGGACGCTCTCCGGGGAGCGTCTATGTGCGCTCTTCAGTCCAAGAGCCAGCTCAACTGCGGACTTGTCATCGCGTGATACGTCAGGATGACGCCGAGGGCGAGCAATGTAAAAAGCTGCGGCACTAGTTTATTGCGGAGCCGGTAGGCGGCGACGATGTACTGGATGAGCGACATATTTGGTCCTTGTTTGCCGTGTCTAGTTGTTAGGTCCCTTTAGTATGACCCGCCCCGAATGAAGTCAAGTCACCAGCGGTTGCGGTCGGGGAGGTCATCGACCGCCTCGTTGACGCTGTTCTCAAAGTTGCCTTCGTCACCGCCTGTCGCGGGAATCCGGGGAAACTGGACCGAAGCGATTCCGTCAATGTATATGCGCTTCGCTAGCTGCTGAAGCTTTCGATATCGCGCCGCGTCGCGGAGGACTGTGTCGACTGGCCAGAACTCGCTCATTGTGATTTTGCTGTCGGCGATTTTCTTGGCGAGCATTTGAAAAATGGGCCCACGCTTCTCCCATTCGTCTTCGTTCCTCGAGAGGAGGTCGATCAAGTAGGCAGCGTCGACTGCGCTAATTTCTTTTCTGACGAGCTCAAGCAGATCGCCCTCGGTGGCTTTCGGCCGCTGCATCCGTGCGTTCCAAATCTCGCCGGCCTTGTCCAGTGCCGCGTAGCGGTCGTTGCCGATCGGGATCCAAGGCGTCTGCATCCCGCATTCATCGCAGAAAATGCAGCAGACCTTCTCGTAGGGGACGTCATATGGTGAGCGCGGTTCCATGTCTTGCATGGGCGGCGCAAGGCTGTTGCCAAGCCGAGCAAAGTCACGGTCAGGAGCCGACGGACGGCCGACTAGTCGCTGGGAGAATCCGAAAGACCACTTTCCGCCGCAATGGTCGCAGGGAAAAAGTTCGTCAGTCATGGCGCTGTCCTGTCGCCGGCGGGCCGGCGGTTCTGATATTTGTAAGCCGCCGTGGATTATAGCTACCTGCCTGGCGTCGCTCGACCGCGGACGTAGAAGGCACCTTTGCCAGCCGGTGCACTAAAGTTTTCAGTGCATCGAGTCACCTTTCCAGTTCATCGGCATATGGCGGTTGGCTGCAAGGGACCGAAGCGGGAATCGAGCTTCGTTAGGGTGCCCGTCGGGGCGTGCGACGGAGGCTGAACGGCCATCCCACCCGGTCACACTCTTCAATCCGTCGTCTTTGTCAAATGGTAGTGGCGTTGCGCCTTCGCACGATTTCCGCAAGTGGCCATTGAGCACCATCGTCGGGACCTGCTCCGCGACAGATCCAGGAACAACCATGAGCACGCGCCGCATTCTCGGACATTGGACAAGATCGGCTGCGAAAGCAGTTCGTTCGCAGCAATGGCGAGCCGGTCCTTCATGAGGGCACAGCCGGACTTCTCGGGGCAGACCGTCCAGCATGCCGGTCGTCCTACAACGTTCAGGGTCGAATGTTTCATTGCCTCGACGATGTAGTGTTCGAGCTGTAGTCGGTCTACCTCCAAAGGTACACGGCCAGCGGCCATTGCGGAGAACACTGCATGCAGAATGGCTCGCAGTTCCGTTATCTCTTTAAGGAGATCCGATGGGCGGTGTCCGGAGCGCGTGAGGGCCTCCTCGATTAGTCGGTGGTCAGTCTGGTCAAGCAAACCGTTCGTCGTCGCCCAATCCACAGCGTCACGCCAATCAACCAATCGCTCGACGTCACGGTCTTTAGTGCCGCCACCGCAGGTATTTACGAAGTCCAGGACAACGTGCCCGCCGACGCCTGCACGTAGTCGTTCAAATGATGAAGCCTTTGCATCGACCAACATAACCTCCTTGCGGCCATTTGGTGGTTAGTCTATGCTTGTTACTCGCTACGGTCCAGTACGCAAAGGCATCCATGAACAGTCCTTCGCAGCAATCGCAGCAGCGGATTCTTGGCACTGGCGCACTGCATCTGCCACAAGTTTTCGACTTTGATGGCCAGTCAGTGCGCTATGGGGTGATCGGTGAGGGCGAGCCAATCGTGTTTGTACATGGAACACCGTTTTCTTCGCAGGTCTGGCGTCGCATAGCACCGGTGACCGCTCGCTTTCGACAAGTCTTCTACTTCGATCTTCTTGGTTACGGGATGTCTGAGCAGCGAACGGACGAAGACGTCTCATTGGCTGTTCAGACTCGCCTACTGGCAGCCTTGCTAAAGCATTGGCAACTCGATACGCCAGACGTCGTTGCCCATGATTTCGGCGGTGCCACGGCGCTCAGAGCGGCGCTTCTGGACCGATGCGAGTATCGGTCTCTGCTACTAATCGATCCGGTAGCGGTGTCCCCATGGGGATCACCATTTGTGCGTCATGTGCGCGCGCATGAGGCTGCATTTGCAGGCGCACCCGCGTACATCCACGAGGCGATCGTTAGCGCATATCTGCAAGGCGCCGCGCATCAATCGCTCTCCGCAGACACGTTAAGCATTTACGCATCCCCTTGGATGGGCGAATTGGGCCAAGCGGCCTTCTACCGTCAGATCGCCCAGATGGACCAGCGCTATACCGATGAAGTGCAACCGCGTTACGGCGAGCTGCGCTGCCCGGTTTCAATCTTGTGGGGCGACGAGGATCAGTGGATCCCTATCGATCGAGGCCTGAAGCTAGCCGCGATGATTCCCGGGGCGCGCTTCACGCGGGTGCCTGGTTCTGGACATCTGATGCAGGAGGACGCTCCTGAGGCTATCGTCGGCGAGCTGATGGATTTTCTGCCGAGAAAGATATGAACGGCGCTCAAGCTGAGAGTCTCAGCGTCGTGCAGTGAGCTTCGTTGGCGACCCAGCGCTGACGTCGGGTGAGCATTCCAGGCCGACCAACGCCTCACAAATCAGCATAAACGGCTTGCGAGTCGGTGCCGTCTGAGGTCGGCAGGATCCGCCTTGATGCGGGAAGACTGGCAAACTCGCTAAAAGCTACGCGAGAGAATTGTCGATCTCCGATCATCACATTCGTCGTCAGTGATTCGCCATTCAAAGGATCTCCCATGAAATATCTCGGTCTGGCCTACTTCACCCCCGAAAAATTCGACGCAATGGCGCCAGACGACATCAAGGAATTGGTGAGCCAATGCCCGCCATTGGACGAGAAGATGCGCGCTACAGGCAAGGTTCTGATTTCCGCATCGCTTGGCAACCTGGAGAACTGGAGGACGCTTCGCTCGCGCGGTGGAAAGACGCGCGTCACCGATGGGCCTTACACCGAGTCGAAGGAAGTCGTCGGCGGCTTGTTCATCATCGAGGCTGATAGCTCTGACGAGGCGTTACGCATAGCGTCCATGCACCCGGCCGCCACACTTGGCGAAGAGGGCGGATGGGCCGTGGAGCTTATCCCCATGGACTTCTATCTGGCGCAATGAGGGTTCTGACACGTGTCTCAAGAACGCGTTGGCATTCTTTCCCACAAAAATGTGTCGCGCACTGCTGGCAGCGAAGACTGCGCAATGACAGTGGGGTCGAGTTAGTTATGCCGCAATCCCATTGTAGTCTTCGTGACTGACGAGGCGCAGAGGTGCCAGTGATGGGGCGTCAAAGAGCAAGCGATAGGATCGGCCAACCGGCACGGACACCAGCTTGCCGGCCGACGACTTGATGAACTTTCCGTCGAGCGAGAATGGATGCACGCCGCTACTGACCTTTGCGAGCAGATATCTTGCCTCTCTTTGTACGGCCGACAAATGCCGCACCATGGACAGGTCAATCGGATCGTCGGTGGTGGAGACTCGCTTCGCCGAGCGCTTTTCTTCAATCGCCTGAAAGTCGCTGGGCCTTCTGCTTTTCTGCAGCCGCGCACGCGTGGCAGTACTTGCCCTTGCCGCTGTGACCGCATTCGAAGGTTCGTTTCATCGTGCATTCCTAAGTCGTTGGTGAACCTATTGCACCACTGTTCGACGGTTGGTCAAGTGTCGGTAGACGACTTATTCGGGCTTCTTTTCGCCCGGCAATATCGCATCGAGTTCTTGCGATAACTCTAGGATCCGAGCGTCGGCGAGCTCTATTCGAGATTTGAGCCGGTCGATGCGAGCCATCGATAATGAATACTGCTCGGACAGCATCGACAGCGCCCAAAATGGATTGAGCGTGACGTGACAAACGGCGCACATGACGATTTCGCTCTGTTCGATGAGCCGAAGATTACGGTGTGCACACTCGGCCTCGAGATGGCCGAGCGTGTTAGAAGCGACGGCTCGCCTTTCGAAGGGAATGACCTTGCGCATCGACGCTCTTATGAATGACGCATGGCGGTATTGATGGGCGTAGTCTCGACGGCTGCAATGGCGTTGGGCGGGAACAAAACGCTCGAGATACCTGGGTCGCGGCGATAGTGGAGTCCAACGACATCCAGGTATTCACGGAAAGAGGCGGTGTCACCGGGAGCGACCCCCAGGTCTCGGTTCGCGAAGCGGAGGTCGGTCGGCGCGAACGCGTGTCGGTCCAGCGACTTAACGTGATCGACGTTGGGCAACCACCACCGGTTCCAACGGATGGTAAAAGCGAGCCATGCCTTGCCTGACCGCTCCAGTTCGTCCCAAGTCGCGTGAAAGTCGAGTATTGCACCGAGGGAACTGAAGAACACCGCGCGCAGGCAGGTTTCGTCCGCAGCAGCAACGACGATCTGTTTCCGTCGTTCGTCGACCGCGTCAATGGTACTTGCCATCGCGAGCGCGGGGTAATTCACTTGCCAGTCGGCGTTACGCGCGACTGCACGATTCAGAAAGAACGAGTTCGAGGCCATATCATTTGCGCAGCAGTTAAGAATGCGCTCAAAGTATCCTAGAAGGAGCGACCGTCAAGTCAACGGTTCGGGAAGCCGTACTGACGCGAGGTCGGCCGGCGGTATCCACTCAACGCACCGCGTTGCGGCGCGCGCATACAGCGCCTGTTTCTCTTTCTTGCGGGCAAGGTACTCGTCATTGCCTTGCATGCCATAGATTTCGATTGCCGTTGGCTCGCAAGTATCCGTCAGTTGGAAGTCGGGCAGCATGACGTCGCCGGCCTCGAGCCTCAGAGGTTTAATGAAACGTCGGCGCTCGGCAACAAGCCGGTTGGCCATCTCGACCTCGTAGCTCGAATCGCAGGGCACGAAACTGCTGCCGGACAGTTGCAGCGCAAGGTCGACGATCCGAAGATTTCCCTCTTTTGTTCGCTCGATCGAAGCGAGAATCACGACGCGCGCGCTAGCGTTGCCCGTCATCGCCCAGGCGGACCCAAACGACGCGGCGGCCGATTCGATAACGGGTGTTGAGGCGTAGAAAGTGCGCTTCGTTTGGCGCAGCGTGACGACGAAGCCGTACTTTGAGGCCACCACGCCGCGGAGCTCGCCGAGCACCAATCGGCGTTGCGATGCCTGGGGTGTCGTCGTAATGGCGTCGAGGAACGCGTTGAACTCGGCGACAATGGACTGCGCTTGGCTTTCGTCGTGCCGGCGCATGACATGCAAGACCCTCTTGGATCCGCTTACCGTTGAGCTTGCCGTCGCCAAGAGCGGCCACAAGCTGTGCGTTGCACTGACCCCAACCGCGTGTAGAACCTCCCCGCCAGACCTGCAAACCGGCCTCGAGCCAAACACGTTGCAGAAAGCAAGGAGAGGTGCGGCGCGGCGAGTCGTGGTGGTGAGCGACGAGCCGTCTTCGGCGCGTATCGACCGTCCGACCGTTCTAACAGATAGCGCGGCGTCGAGCTTGACGTTCATCCATGAGGGCGTTTGCTGGATCGCACTGAGCGCGTCGGGCGTTCTTCCATCTTTGATGGATGCCGCAGCGTAGAACGGACATGAGATCTCGTCGTGGTTGGGCCCGTCGTCAGGCCATCTTGCGAGATGAAGAAGCGCGCCGTAGAGTCGCACAACGAGGCGCCGCGACGCGATCCCGGCAGCGGCATACACCGTAACCCGGTGAATTCTTTGCGCGTTCGAGCTGGCGCGCGTACCGCGCGGGGTTGTCTTGAACGTCTTCGAGTGCGACCGTGAGTCCGTCAAATGACACTTGCACGATGTCTTGAGGCCTCCCTTAGTGTGAGGTCGACCTGATGGGCAGGAACCTTGTGGATGTGTGCCCGGGCCCCAAGAAGATTGGCCACTTTGCGTACGCTCAAGCAAAACTGCTCGGCGTGCTCGCCGCTCGGGAAGCGAAGGCCGATCGTCTTTACGGCACCGGGCGCGGCTTCATCGCGCGAGAAAACGGAGCCGGTTCCGACCAGCGCGTCAATCCAGCTGTCGGGGAAGCCCGGAGACGGTACAGAGTCAGCACGCGCACCGGCGGGGTCCTTTGTGAAGTCTTCGAAGCTAACAACAATCAGGTTCATCTTGTATCGGTAAGGCGATGTTGGTGCGAGTGGCGCGAGGCGGCAATGGTTTTGGCTTCGCGCGTGACTCGCCCACGAGCCACGTGCGCGTCATAGAGCGCAACGGCGCCCATGATGGCGACGATCGCACTAAAGCCGCATGCCGCCAGCAAAGCGGCTAATCGCTTTTCGTTGGCAGCGAGTTCCGCAGCGCGCAGTCTTTCTGCTGATTCCAGGTCGCGCCGCTGCGCTGTTAGGGCAGCACCGAGCGCCGTCTCGTCCTGGAAGCCGTATTTCGACAGCAGCAAAGGACGCTCACCAGTTGGGACGTGCTCCATCGCGTCAGATAAGCCCTGGAGCCGTGCGGCGATGCTGGTATCAACGACGACCTGAACGGCTGAACGTTCGATCGTGAACTGGCGCGCGACAACGCTGACCGCTCCGGTCATGCCGATGGCTGATGCGCTAAGGAACGCGATGGTCGCAATGTGGCTTACTTTCATGACGTGCCCGAAAGGGATTCACGCACGCGCGTGTACCTCGGAATTTTGATCCCAGCAGGCCGGCGGTGGACCGGCGAAAGGGACCGAAATTGTTACGCCTTTTGAAGAGGATGCGCGCACTTGCGCGTTTTCCGCCGACCGTGGATGTATCGCAAACATCGGTCGGCGGTTGAGGTTATCCCCAAGGTTAGCCACAGAAACTGTGGATAAGGTTTCCATGCCTGAGGACGAAAGGCACCATGAAAAGATCGCCTTTGGTGTCAGCGGCGGAACCTCGTGCATGTACTGTTGCACTATCACCCGCGCTTCTAGCGCATCGACATTGCGGCGCTTAGCAAGCTCACCGCGCAATCAATCTCCTTTTCCAACCCGCAGGGGCATGTCGCCTTGGCGGGCGTGCGCCTGCTCATTCCATGGAGCAATCGCATGTACACGCAGTTGATCGAGCAATTCAAGACGGCCCAAACGGCAGCAACAGTGGCATATCACGCTGTCCTTTAGGCGGAGCGAGATGTCTTCGCGGACGGGCTGACGGAGTATTCGGCGATGGAAGTGCGCAGCGAATACAAGGTCGAGCACGAGCTCAACACGTTTTGCCGACGAGTCCTCTCGCGGCTTGTGATGGAGGCAAGCCGCAAGTTTGCGCCGGCGGGCGGCAGAATCGAGATCGATCAGAGTCGCGAACTCGACCGATGCGGCCTCGACGTCGAGGAAGATCCGAGGAAGGGCAACGTCCCTGACTTGGACGGCTTCTGGCGACACCTCGAGCGAACGTTCGGTGGTGAAGCTGGCGAGCGAGTCGCGTTCGAGCAGGCAGCCAAGGCGATCATTGACGGCTTCTGGCTCAAGCCCGATACCGAGATCAAGCGCACCAGCAGCGCGGTGATCCTCGAGAAGCGCGTTACCTCCCAAGGGTCGTTCCATTCCAAGGGCCAACGCGAGGTCTATTACTCCTCTCAGCAGGCGGTCGTCACGACGTTCGACGGCCTGGCGACCTTCGCGAAGAAGCATCAGTTCGGCGCGCTGGCGATGCAACTGCGCAACTTCAGCGTCCACCGTCTGACATTCTCCACCCGCGAGAAGCTGTCTTTCACCGGGCTCGAAATCGTGATGTTCAACGATAAGTGGCAGTTCAAGTTCGCTCACGACGTGGGCGACGCGTTGTCCCTCTTTATCAGTGAGTTCGGAGCCACGTACCTCGCCTCGCGCGACCGGTACTGAGGCGCCCGACATCCCATCCTTGACCCGCTTCGGCGGGTCTTTTTATTTCTAGAGGCAATTCATGCAGAGAGATCTGTTTTCGTTCGAGCGGGACTGGTATGAGCCGTTGCGTGCGATCAGAAGTCTGGGTTCGCAGGCACCGTCCATCGCCCATCAGGGCGAGCTCGCAGCAGCGCGCCGTCAGCACCTCGGGCAGTTCTTCACACCGGACGCCATTGCGGCGTTCATGTGGAGCTTCGTCAGCGGCTGGAAAGTCAACCGGCTTATCCGCATTCTGGATAACTCGGTCGGCTCGGGCCGGCTGCTTCAGTACGCAGACCCGGAACGCCATGCCGTGTACGGCGTCGACGTGCACGCCGATGTCATCCAGCAGTGCCAGAGGGTATTCGAGGAGGGGGGATTTAATTGCGAGTTTAGGCAAGCCGGCATGGAGGACATTCATCCGACGCGCTTCGACATCGCACTGATCAATCCGCCGTTCTCGATCCATCTTGAGTCGCCGCATCTGCAGACGCTCGAGTGCACGACGTGGGGCCGGTACGGCGCGCACACCAGCGCCTTGAGCCACGACTACGCCGTGCATCAGGCGCTTGAGGCGGCGAATATCGTCGTCGCGCTCCTGCCGATCACGACTGCCGAGTCGATGATCGCGGGGGAGCAGGGTGACCGTTTGAAGCGCCGCGCGGCAGGCCTTTTCGAACTGCCGGTGGACGCGTTCAAGCTCGAAGGCGCGAACGTACGCACTGCCGTAGTGGTGTTCGACCGCTACCGGGATCGTCCCTCGGACTTTGTAAGTGCGGTCGTCGAGGATCTGGCGAAGCCTGGCCCGGATCTAGGGCTGCACTTCGAAGATCGCTCCTTTGGAGAAGCACGGCTGCGACTCCAGAAGCTCGATGACAGCGTGCCGTTCATCACGCGTGCGGTCACGGGCGATAAGTCGGTCAAGGTCTCGCACGATGGCCGGCGCATTCGCTTGTCGTTCGCGTGCGGCTTCAACGAAGCGATGGTGCTCAACACAGTTCTCGTGAAGCGCATCTACTCGCGCGACGGTCACCGGCTGCCGCGTGGCTTCCGTTACTCGGGGCAAGGCTTGCTAGATATGGAAACGTATCTGGTGCAAGACAACCCGGTCGCGGCCTTCGATCAGTTGCTGGATCGAATCCGCAGCGTCGGTGGCGAGCCGCAACTCGCGGCCGGCTTCATGGAGCACTTCAACAGACGCATGCGACGCAGCGTGCGACAGGCAATACCACTGCGGCACGTCGCATGGACGACCGGCGCTGGATCGCGAGATCAGGTGTCGGGCATCGCGAAGGAGACCCACAAGGTCGACGCGACCCGCTGGGCCAGTCCGCTCATCAAGGCGGGCGATGAAGTCCAGTTCGATCGCGAAGCCGACGGGCGTTACCGATACGCGCTGCATGGCGTTTGGTATCACCTGTCGGTCGACGAGCTCAATGCGCGGCTCGCGGTCGAGAACGTCAGTGAGGGATGGGAGGTGGTGCACGAAGGTCTGTGCGCACGCTTTCCTGACCAAGCGGCGGCGCTGCGCTCGCGCGTCAGGGCGCTCGGCGTCGATCAGTGGCTCGATTGGGAGTTTCAGGTCGATGATCTGGTCGAAACGCTACTGAAGCCGACCGGCTGTATCGTCGCGTGGGAGCAGGGGTGCGGCAAGTCCCGGCTCGCGTTGGCGCTGATCCTCGTCTCGGGTGTGAAGCACGGCCTCATCGTTGTGGAGTCCCGGCTCATCGAGGAGATGTTGAAGGAGGTTGCCCAGTTGCCGATAGCGACCGATCAGGTGAAGGTAATCGAGTCAGCGGCGGATCTCACTGACCTCCGGCAGATTAACCTCATCTCGTACGAGCGCCTGCGCATGCCGGTCGACAAATCAGTTTCGGCCCGCGTGACATATGCGCACCGGCTGCGTCGTCGCATCGGCCTGCTGGTGGCCGATGAAGGCGAGCGCCTCGCCAATCCGACAAGCGATCAGAGCCGCGCGCTCTGGCAGCTTTCGGCGCGGCGACGGTTCGTTTTGACGGGAAGTCCCATTCCGAACTACCCCAGAGACGCGTTCGGGTTGATTGCGTTCTCCGGTGGCGATGGAACGGCAGCGCAGCCCTACGGCTACCGCGTCGGTTATCTCGAGCAGAGCTGGATCAATTCGGTGGAGTACGCGATGCGCGGCGTCGATCGATTCAGGGATGACTTCGTGGTGCTGGAGTGGGTGACGTGGCAGTTCGCTGAGAGCCTGCAGGACGGGGCAAAGCGCGAGGTGCCGAAGATCGGCAATCTGCACTTGTATCGCGCGATGCTCGCGCCGCACATCAAGCGGCGGTTAGTCGCCGAGCCCGAGGTGTCGCGCTACACCCAGATCGAGCCGCCTCAGTTTGAGGTGGAAACGGTCGACTGGGATCGCGGGCATCTGGCCGCGTACCTGCGGGCTGCCGACGAGTTCGCCAACTGGTATCGCTCATCGCGCGATGACAAGAAGGGGTGCAACCTTGTCACGATCCTCGCTCGTATCCGTGCCGTTCACTTCTCTGCCAACCATCCGCAGTTCGGGATGGAGGGCGTCGAGTACATCGGCGGGCTGACGAGCAAGCAGCGTGCAATCGTGGCGCGCATGCGCGCCATTGCGGCGGAAGGCAAGCAAGCGATCGTGTTCGCCGAGAACCCGGGCGTGCTCGATCTTTTGGCGCGCGAGCTGGATGCGCATGGTGTGCAGACGGTCCCGTTTCATGGCGAGATCCCAATCAAGCGTCGCGTGGCCGATAAGGACAAGCGATTCTTGGGCGGACTAGCAACCGGACTGATGGCCACCAAGGCATCGGGCCGCGCGGGCTACAACCTCCCGAACGCCGACTACATCCTGTTCTACGACCGGTCGTGGACGTGGCGCATCGAGTATCGGGCGATGCGGCGCGCGCTGCGCTGGAATCGGAAGGGCGTGTTGAAAGTCGTCTATTTCCATCTACCAGGCAGCATCGATGAGTATCAGGACCAAATGGTCGCGCACAAACGTGATGCGACGCAGGCGGGGCTGGACTGGGCGACGCCGGAACTGGACGACGAGACCTTCCTTCATATGGACTCCCTGCTGGATCGCTTCGTCGATGACCTCGCATTGCTGTCGGCGGAAACGTCCGTTGACATGCGCAAACTTTTAAAGGAGGCAGCGTAAATGCCGAAAGACTCGAACGTGTATGTGGTGGTCGGGGAGGGTGTCGTCACGGTCAAACGTGAAGGCTCCAATCGCGCGGTGCTGGCGAACGTCCTCGGCAAGGTACAAGTCGATGGCGTCGAGGTGCTGTGCCTTGACCGTCTCGTCCATGAAAGCCATGAGCAGCAATTTGGCGAGTGGACGTTGGCAGGGGCAGTCACGACGTTGCTGTCTCGATCGCTGCGGCCCCCGACTGGTGCGGCAGCATGAGACACAGCGGCATCCTCGGATGCCGCTCGTCATACTCTTTAATCACAACCCGGCTTTCGAGCCGGGTTTTTTTTGTTCTTCGTGGGTTTTCGTCAAAGGGCTGTAGGCGACCCTCAACGGTCACACAGAATGGCGCGACATCGATGGCTGCTTCAGGAGTCAACGCGACATTCCGCAAGCATGACGCTCACGCGACGTGTAAGCTTTTGCCGGGAGGAAATCGCCGTCTAATATCGAAGCCGCGGGAACCCATAGTTTTCTGGTGGCTCCCAAGGGCCGTTCGAGCTGAAGTCCCATGTGGGCCCGTAGCTCGCCGACTGTCCAAGACCGGCTTTGGTCAAGCCACTTGTCGCGGGAAGCATGGTGCCTTGACCCACACCGCTCGTTGCGTTGCCCACCTCTTTACCCCAGAACACATCTGGTGCGATCTGGCCGACGTTGACTCCAGCGACGCCCCCAAGCGGAGCACCGCTAAGGGTCGTGGTGGTCCGAGCGTTAGTGACCGATTGGGAAATGGAACCTGAGTTCGAACCGATCAGTCCGCCGACAGGCCCGCCCGCGCTCACAGGCGGCGCCTCGAGCTGGTCGCCGTAATACGACTGCTCGATGTGGCCGAGATTCTCGCCTGCGACGCCGCCGGCCGGACCGTGCTCGCTCGTCACCCCGGCTCGCCCGCCTCCGGCGGCAGCACGAATAACGATTCCCTCGTTGACACCCACTGCACCGCCGGTCGCCGCACCGCCCGACACGGTGGTGAAGTCGCTCCTTGTTTTTGCCATCACGCCGCGATTGATCCCCACCACGCCTCCCGTACCGGTGGAGCCTCCGCGTACCGTTCCGTCGGCGAATGCGTCGAATATCAGCCCGTCGTTGCGCCCCGCTATCATCCCGAGCGCGCCTTGGCTCGCCGTCGCTGAGCCGTTGGCCAAAGCAAAGTCGCGGACCACAGCCCCGTCGCCGACGACGCCAAACATACCGGTAGCGGAGCTAGGATTCGTATTACGCGCGTCAACGCTTATAGAGAAGACACTGCCGCCTCCGTCGAACTGTCCGGTGAAAGGGTGCTCCGCACTGCCGATGGGCGTTGGCAGTGTCGTACCGTTGTAGAGCTTGGAGGCAGAAGGGTTGACGCGATAGTTGCCGGCAAGGTTGTCGTAGATCGCGCTAAAGTCGGCGGAATCGTTGATCTGCATATACCCGGTGATCTGGGTCTTCTTTCCGCTCAGGTGTGCCGGCCGCCACGCGGCATTGATGCGCTGCACGCCCGGAACATACGTCCCATTGCGGTCGTAGTACATCTCAACGAGACCCGTGCTGCGGCACCATTCGATCACACCGTAGTTCAATACGCTCCCGCCGTTATTGGCTGCAAGAGCGTCAGCGGCAACGGTAAACCTCCCACTACCCGCGTTGGCAACAGTTACGCCCGGAGATATCGTCACTGAATGTCGCGTGCGGAAGTAAAGCGACGCGGCACCTGTCCACCGCACATCGCCGCCCACGACGATGTCGCCCGTGCGCGCCGGCGGGTACACCGTATCGACGGTCACCGACGTACCGGAAGACAGACTGTGCGAAAACGTTCGCCCCATCGCAGAGTCGATCGTCAGCTCTGGAATGGTAATGTTCAACGAACCTGCGCGCACCGTGGCGTCGCCCATGCTCACGCGGTCGGCGGTGACGTCCACCTCGCTCTGCGGACCCGTGCCCTTGTCAGCGATGATCGTCGCGCCGTCCACGTGAACCCGTCCTTTTTCTGCAACTAGCCACACATGGCCGTCGCGCTCGGCGGTGCCAGTTGCATGCAGTTCCCTGTTGCGCCCGGCGAGCGCGAACACATTGCCGTCGGCGGCTTCAATCGCGATCTGCGCGCCGCGCATGACGCCCGCGTTCAACGCGGTCCCGCCACTCCCGACCTGAATGTACGCCGCGTAACCGAGTCGTTCAAAAAGCGGAATGAGCACGTTCTCGCCGACCGCGAGTTGCGCGAGACCCTTGTCCGCGCGAAGCTCGCCCGCATTCACGACCTTGTTACTCGCGATGAGGAAGACGTCACTGCCGCTCGACTCGATCTTCCCGAGATTGACGACCTTTCCGTCTGACTTCCCTGTTAGCGACACCTGTGGAAAATACCGCATGAAGTCATCGTTCGTGATATTGAGCGTCGATGCGACGAAGCGCCCGGTCGTCGTCACGACGCCGGTGCGTCCGACGACCACCCCGTGCGGATCAATCAGATATACGTCGCCAACGCCGGTGAGTTTGCCGTCGATGGTGGCAATGCCAGGCCCGGTCACGCGATTTAGCGTCGCGCCATTTGGGTTGTCGATTGAGACCGCGTGCGCCTTACCGATCGAGAAGCTGGTCCAGTCGATGACGGCGTTCTGGGAAGTTTGTTTAATGGCGAGAGTCGTGCCATTGGTCGTCATTGAGCCTGCGCCGCCAACGAACTTTCCGCCGCTAGGCAGCGGGCCCGCGCCGACGGCAGGCATGGTCAGGCTGACAAGCATCATCGCGGCCATCGGTCTGACCTTCGCTCGATGTCGCCGCACGTGCGTGCCGCTGTCTGGCTCCGGCGCGTCGGGGAGCGGGTGCATCGATAGGAAATGCATGACGGCCTCCATGGCGCCCAGCGCGATTCCAGTTACGAAGATGAGCGGCGACTCGTGCACGTGCGCGCTCGGGCATAGAACCGCTTGCATCGCCGGTAAGGTTAAATGCTAGGTGGTCACACTGCCTTTTTCAACGCCCTTATCGTCGCCGTGGTAGCGCTTGTCTGTCGCAGATGTTCCGCGCTTGCTTGTCGCGGGTATCTCACCACGATTGCGTTCACCGACGGCATTAGGACTACTTGACATAGAATGACGGCTTCGTTTTTCGCGCCTCCTCGAGGTTCATGTCGTCGTTGGTCTTGACAAAACCCGAACCCTGCAGCGCACGGACAGTGCGTGAAGGCGATGTCGGTCGAGCGGATCGGTGATAGCGCTCTGGGGGCCTTACGATATCTCCCCATGCCGCAGTCGCCTAGAACGCATACAAATCATGAACTACACTAGGTTCTACTATGTGCCTTGAGCCATAGCCGACCCACGAAGTCACATATTGGCGGACGTTCGTGCGGCTAAACCGCGCAGGTCTGTCCACGCCGGGAGCACACCCACTGCCCGGCGCTGTTGATAGTGAGTTCTTTCGTGCATCGCAACACCTGTTACGAAACGGGTGTTGCACTTCAGATCTGAGGCCGCCCTTCATTAGAACGCCGGCGGCGCTTCTCCGGTTAGGTCAGCACTTCTAGAGGTTCCACGTTGTGACTAGGCTTAAACAAAGGCAGAAGACCACCTCGAAATTCAAGCGTTACGGCAAGCCTGGGTTTTGCGGGAGCCAGCCCAAGCACTAAGTCCTTACTGCGACGTTCGATGTCGCCGTTTACGTTGATATTCCGTCTGGCTTTCAAGAAAACTCGATACTCCTCCGTCTTGTTTCTGTGGGGTCTTTCAGCTGTTGTTCGGACAGCATCGAAAGATGCTGTGGCTTGTGCAATAGTCAATGAAAGCGTGCGCCGCAAGGTGCTGACAGTGCGACGCTTCATGCTACATCGCGTTACATCCGCGACAAAATCGCGGAAGTTTCCCGACGAATGGCGACTCGTACGTCTTTCGAGACTGGTGAGCCGGTTAGTCCGTAACCCGCTTGCTGTGCGGTGACCGGAATTGATCGGTGCCAATTGCCCCACTTTGATTCAGCCTCGAAACAAGCTTACCGTCCTTCCGGAGGAAACCATGTCAAATGCAGGTAGCGTCCACGCGGCGACCGCGGTCGCATTCATGCTCGCGGGCAGCAGCCTTGTCTACGCGCAGCCACCTATTCCCGACATCAGTGAATTGGCCAACGCGGCTCAAATGGTGGTGCAGAGTCGCGTTAGTAAGGTCGAGTACCGTATGTCCGAAGCGGGTGCTCAAGGGCAGCCGTCGTTGCCCAACACTATCGTGACGTACGAAGTGCTGCGATCCGTGCGCGGAGACGGCCCCACGACTATGACACTGCGCTATGCCGGCGGTCCCGATGGTCGCGGGCATGTCTACCAGCTATCCAACGTTCCGGTCTTTCAGGTTGGAGATGAGGATGTCCTGTTCGTTGAAACAAACGGGGCGGCTGCTTGCCCACTGGTGAACTGCGGCGACGGACGCTTCCGCGTGCTCAACGGCGCCATCTACGATGGCACTGGCGTACCCGTGCAAGCTGTGCGAAACAACAAGGTTGTGACGGGCGGCGCACCGGAATCCGCGTTTGGCAAGACCCAATATCCGGCACCTGCGTTCGATGAACTCATGAAAAACCCAGAGGCGCGGAGACTCATCAGCAAGAGCGGGCTGACGCTGGAAGAGGCGCGCAACCGCTATCAGGCGCAGGCGCCAAAGACGATCGAGCTGGAAAGCCGCAGCGGCGGCGATAGGAACTTAGATTCCGCCGGCAAGGGGCCGGGTCAGCCCGTGAGCAGAAGCGCACAGCAACAGGCCGCAATACAGCCAATGTCCGTGGACGCATTCGTGGCCGCAGTGCAAGCCGTACGCACGAACCCCGGAAAGGCGCAAAGCTACTTCAGAAGCGCGGACCCGAACGCGCGCATTCCTGCAACAGAGCCGCAGCCCACGGCTCCCCCAGTGGTTCCTCAGTCGGGATCTGCTGCGGCGCGTTCGTCGGCCGGAGTCGCGGAAGACCTCACTCTCCCGAAGGACGATTCGACGATTACAGAAAGAAAGCAGTCCTCGCAGTAACCCGCTACCCAGCTTCGCAATTTCGTAAGGATAGACATCATGAACACGAAACTTGCCCTGTTTGGGGCAGCATTGTCATGCCTGGTCACAGCATCGTCCGCGATGGCGTACAACCTCAACTATTGCCGTGGCGTTCCAATCAAGTGGGGAACCAATGGCGTCACCATGAGAGCCAGTTCGACTAGTTTTCCCACGGGATACTGGCGCGACGGGCTGCAGCGGACCGTCACTCTCGTTAATCAGAACCCGAGCCCATTCTATTTCACGCTGGTGACCGACACGGGAGGCGTCGCTGTAAAGAATGGCGAGAACGAGGTCTGGGGCAGCACGAATAGCAGTGTTCTTCAAGGGTCGCCAGCTATTACGCACTGGCAGGACACGTGCTATTGGCTGCCAATTATCGGCACAGTTACTCACCGAGATGAGGCCGATGTGGTCTTCGACTATAACTCGCCTTTCCAGTGGACAGCCGACGAGCTTAAAGCAAGCATCTGGAACTACGGGGGGACGCGCCGTCAACTTCAGAGCACCGGCATTCATGAGTTCGGACATGCATTGGGCCTGCTGCATGTGAACACCGAGTACAACATAATGGGCACGGACTTCGAGCACATTTGGGCCAACGGCTCAACGGCAAGAGGCTATCTTGGCGAGGACGCTAGCGATGGCGCCGTGGCGCTGTACGGCCCGTGGTCCGCCAGTTACGAGGATCTCGGCGTGGCGCACTGGAAATATGCCAGTGCTGATGGGCAGTACTCTCATCACGTTAAGACGGGAGTTTATGACGCAGCGGGGACGGTACTTCCCACGGTGTCGGTGAACGGAGAGGCGGCTTATCGTGTCAACCGTGGCCAGACGGTGCAGGTCGAGTTCACGTACGAAAACAACGGCAAGAACCGGCAGACGGTCAATACGGGATGGTACATATCGGACGACGACTTCATCCAGAGAACGGACAGGCGCATCGCGGTGAATACCGGTATGACGCTCGTGCGTAACGATGTTCTCACATATCGCAGAACCTTGACGATTCCGGCCGATCTGCGCGCCAACACGAACTACTGGCTCGGCACAATCGTGGATATCGATAGCGTCGTACCGGATAACATACCGAGCAATAACGCCACATACATTCCTATCCACATCAACTGAGCAGAGTTCGCTGGAACGAAGCGCCGCGACGTAGCCTTTTTACGGTGGAGGGCGCAAAGCTCCCGAGAGCCAAGTACCTCACGAGGCGTGACGCCATTGACGCGCATCCCAAGGGTTGGATGCCGATCCAACCTTTGGGGCTTTAACAGCTCTCTGAAACGCAATAAGCGGAGCGCCCGGTAGAGAATCGGAACTCGGTCGCCGTGCGCGCCGGACTGCTGGGAGACGTCGGGACTTGTCGGCCAAGGCGGTATCGCCCTGCTCGAAGCGTCGGATCCACTTGTAACCGGGGTTTGCACTGATGCCGTACTGACAGCACAAGGCGCGCCGATTGGCGCCTTGCTGCGTCGCGAACTGCACGGATTCAAGCCGCAGTTTCATGGTGTCTGTACTATCCCAGGACATGCTCGACCCCGGACGAACCATTCATCCGAAGTCTTACTCACGTCCTGACACACGTGTTACCCATGTCTCCGGTCTATACAGCATATCGCCTCATGGTTGTGATTGCGCCGGGGGGCAGTCCGCCGGTTGTGTCGGAATAAGAATTGCAGGACGAGGCGGCTCCTATCTTATCTAGTACTGTTTAGATAACGAGCGAATTGAATTGCTTGGCAACAGCTCCGTACGTCCGTCCTCTCTTTCCTGACCATGTGCATCATTTCGTTGGCTGACAGATGACGCGGCCACAGCGAAAATTGCTGAATCCCCTTATAGGGTCGCGTCGAATGGTCCGCCACGACACCGCACTTTGCCGTCATTTTTTCGAAGTTTCGCAGCGTCAGCTTGCGTCATCTGCTGGAATACTCTCCAACGATTCACTCAGGCTTTTTGAAACCAACTCTAATGTTCCTTGAGGTGGCCGGCGCGTGACGCCTTGATTTGCACTCGGAGTTCGTGATGAACCTCACCGCTAAGCTCGTCGACATCGGCGTCAATTTCCGTTCCAAGCAATTGACCGGACTCGCCACCGAGATCATCGAACGAGCGAAGGACGCGAACGTCGGGGCCATCCTGGCGACAGGAACTTCGCTTGAGTCAAGTCGGTCGGAGCTCGCACTCGCGCACCAGCACCCCGGTTACCTTTTCTCGACCGCAGGCGTCCATCCCCATTTGGCCGACGGCTGGAACGTTGCCATTCGCGAGGGGCTGCTGACAATTCTCGCCGACCCGGCTTGTGTGGCGGTTGGCGAGACGGGGCTCGACTACAATCGCAACTTCTCAACACCAGCGAATCAGCGACGCGCGTTCGCTGCTCAGCTTGAGATGGCCGTCGTTATAGGAAAACCGCTGTTCTTGCATTGCCGAGATGCGTTCGACGACTTTCAAGCGATGGTGAGAGACGCTGTCGCCGCTGGCGCGCATGGAGTCGTGCATTGCTTCACAGGTAGTCAAGACGAAGCAGTGGTTTTCGTTGAACTGGGGCTCGACATTGGCGTCACGGGCTGCGTGGCCAACCTGTCGCGCGGGCAGGCGCTACGCGAAGCGGTGAAATCCATCCCGCTTGAACGGATGCACCTAGAAACCGATGCGCCCTATCTTGGCCCAAAGAACGCGAAAAGGCGCCGCCCGTACAACGAGCCGGCGAACTTGGTGTGGGTAGCGCGGGCCGTTGCTGAACTGCGCGGCATAGACGAACTGGTCGTGGTGCAGGCCTGCACACGCAACAGCGTGCGCCTTTTTGGGTTTTCGACCCAGGCCGGCTAAGCGAGCAGGAATGGCGCTCGCCTCGAAGGGTCGAGCTTGATTTAGTGTGGCTGAACGCTGCTTCTTGCGCAAAGCCAATTTCCTCCGCTACGGCAGCGTAGTGACTTGCCCAAGGTCAGAAGTTCCTGCGCCGCAGAGTGCATGCGCCATCGGGCCCGGTAAGTGATCGGCGCTCGTTTAAGAAGCTCGGTGAACCGTTCGCCCAACGCCGAACGTGACTATCCCACTCGCATCGCCAGTTCTTCAAGCGTGCTAGGGCGAAGCGGTTGAGCGTGCATCAATGACAGCGCACGCCTACGTAGCGATTCAGAACACCTGCCATCCATCCGGCCTGCTTTGCAGGTAATGATTCGACACAGCACCAAACGGAATCCACGAATAGCAAATTCGAAACCCCACGGAGCACGACCGTTCCTCCGACTCTTGACTCAGCTTCTTCGGCCGCCGCAAATTCAGTGACGCCCCTAAACAGCTTGCACGCGGTTCGTTACGAATATCGAGTTTGAAGATGCGCGGCAGTGAGGCTAGCAAGGGGATATTCAGCGTATCGTCGAATGCGAGAAAAGCCGCGAATTATGCGAATGGCCTTTCCGCCGTTGCCATGAGACGACGTCATGACTTCGCCCGGTGCAGCCTCCTGTCGGGCTCGCCAACAACAGTTCCACTGTTGTGACGTCCTGTGCCAAAAATATCATCTCGCCATGCTGAACGACGAGCAGCCCATCAGCACCTACTTTGAGGTTCGAGGCAGGTCGTCCGCGAGGCGTGCAGCATAGCGTCATTCTGTGACGAGATGGAAGGAAATGCCGCGCCCACACCGGGGAAGGTACGCTGCGCAAGCGCCTTTATCGGTCGGCCGATGACGCACCACGGTTCAGTGAAAGTTGCGCTCAGGACACCCCACCGCGCAAACGCACCACGCTCAAGACGTCGGAAACTGCGTCCATGATGTCGTCTCCCGGTTTCCAAGCCTGGTTCAGTGAAAAGTTTGTCGATGTGCGCTCGGTGCGACGACCGCCGCGCACTGTCGACCTCGTACTGCGCGATGAACCAGCACTAGGCCAGTCGCATCAACCCCCTCGACGACGAACGGTCGTCCTCACTCGGCGGGCTCGTTGGTCGGCCGATGGAGTCAGCGTAGCCCAGTTCTAGTGACAATCTGGAGTGGGAAGAGAATGCATTTCCGTCGCCGCTTTTTCGCTTCTAAGGATTGCAAAGCGCGTTGCACGACTTCGTGACCGAGACAAAACGATCCCGGAGGCCACTAGCGAGATTGACGAGAGACGATGGAGGGCTGACTGGTATCGCGCCCGCGCGCTGAACCTTCTGCGGCGGCGTTCCGCAACTGATCGTGCCGGACGACCCGCGCGCGATGATCGCCGGCCCCGACCGTTACGAGCCGCGCGGCGACGGTTCGTAGGTCCTTAACCGTTCTGGGGAATTTGACCCACCACGCAGAGTGCCTTTTGCTAACTCTGGATCGAGCGATCGTTCTTGCGAAGATGAGACGCGCCCCGGTGGGTTTAGATTCATCATTAAGCATTCTTGCGGTTGTCTTTGCAATACCTCGAAGCCAGTCCTATCCTGCTCAATACCGTTATGCATTTTTGCTGCCCTTCGGCAAGCGCTTAACGAATGAAGGTGAAGGCATGCGTGCGATCTTCGCTTCTGCGTTGCTTTTTCTCCATCTATCGGCGTCGCTGGCCGCCGGCGAGCCGCTCTTGATCTTCGACGCCCAGGGTAAGTTCGTGGGGCTACTTGAAGATTATGGCGGTCCAGGCGTCTATCTGATGGTTGCCAATGCTATCGCGTTCGTTCCTATCGAACGGGTGATCGTGTCCGGCGACGGCGGTCCGCAAACTGTCTATTCGGCGACGGAATTCAGATGGTCAGGAACGAATGCGGCCGACTACACTTCGTCGGACTGCAGCGGCGCACCGGTCATTACGCTGATTGGTGGAGTTCGTCCATCTTTGACGATTAGGCAAGGCACCGACGTCACCTTATACGTTGCACCAACTACAAACTCCGGTCCGATCCGAATTGGATCAACTCGGTCGGGTCCGAATTTCAATTGTGTACCCTCCGGCGTGCCGAGCACGGAATACGGCTGGCCAACCGAAAGTACTTACTCGTTGAACGGCGCTCATCCCGAGCCGTTGACCATCCGTTATCCGCGGCGCAGTGAGGATCGACGGTATCCGTAGTTAGAGGGCGCGTTGCAGATGAGCTTCAATCAACCGGTGACTGCCGCCCTAAGGGTGCACGACATGCGCGAACTGATTGTATTGGCGCTGCTGCTGTCGAGCTCGATGGCGTCGCTCGCCGACGAACACCACGACCTTCGGCAACGACGGGTCCTACAGGTCTTCGACGCGAGCGGCAAGGCGGTCGGCGCCTTCAAGTATGTTGCTGGTGCTGGCTCAGGGGTGTTGATGACAGTGAATGGTGCCCCGGTTTTCGTGCCGGTCCTCAGGCGGCAGGTTGCCGGTACCGGCAATCAGACGATTTACTCCGCGACCGACTTCGTGTGGGGACGGTACTTTATAAACCAGTTTTGTTCTACAGACTGCAGCGGCCTCCCGCTCATTTCTGAACGCACGGGACCGCGACCTTCCTTCACTCTGAGGAGAGGCACAGAGGTCACGGTATACGTCGCACCGACAACAAACTCTCAGTTCTTAGGTGTCTCGTCGTACCTGTTGGGCACCGACGGTCAATGCCAGCGTTACACTACCCCCGTCACGAAAGCCGGATGGCCTATTGAATCAAGCTACGTGATCACCAACGATCATCCCGAACCGTTGTCCATTCACTATTGACGATCGAATGTGCCGATGGACGGAGGCAATCGTCGCAAAAAAATCTGCCCATCAGACGAATCCACTACCAAATGCCGAAACGCAGCTTTGCGATGGCAGAGGCACATATTGGTTTGGTACCCTAAATACGGCGCCTTGTTCCAAGCGAGGTCCCCGATGGCCATCCTGTTCGGCTTTAAATGTGCGCTGGCTAACATTGCGGATCTTGTTTAGTGACCATCATCGATGGATGCATCGAGCCGTAGGTTCAGATACCGAGGTTTCTTCGCCAAAAGAGAAAGCGATGGCGTCTTGCTCTGGCAATTTTTAAAACTTTCTAACCAACTTCTCCGCCTAGAAAGCCGTTATCCCAGTTCGCTCAACTTTGCGTCCGATGAAAGCGGCACATTTCCCGCGAAGGCTGCAGGCGGTTGTCTCCTCTGGAGAGACCATGAAATTTAATCCTCACACCAGGCGTGATTTCCTCAAGGAGTCAGCGGCCACGTTGGCGATGATGGCACTGCCGCTATCGTCACCCGCCCAAACCAGTTACAAAGTTCGAATGGAATGGTCTAAGTTTCAGTTGTCGACGCACTATTCGCCGTTTTTGGAAGCCCTAAAGGTGATGCAGGCGAACAGGAATTCGAGCGACAAGAACTCCTGGCTTTACTGGGTGAACGTACATCTCAATTACTGCCCACATGGCATTGCTTATTTCCTAGCATGGCACCGCGGCTACATCTACTACTTCGAGCGGCAGTTGCAGGCCATCTCAAAGGATGACGGCCTCATGCTTCCCTACTGGGACTATTACGCCAATCCCAGCATCCCGAGCGACTTCACTAATAGCGCGTCCGGCAATCCGCTGTACACGCAGCGCACCAACACTAACGTTTACCAGGCGCTGACGCTTGCGCCGTTTACATCGAGCATTGGCTTTCAGCGAAACACGAACGCTTCCTTCGAAGCTTCCCTCGAGGGGGCACCGCATAATCCGGTGCACGATCTGATTGGCGGTTATATGGCGGACATGAGCTCACCGATGGATCCGATATTTTATTTGCATCATGCGAACATCGACCGCCTTTGGTACGCATGGGCACTTTCACATCCCAGGGCCATTCCGGCGTCGACGAACAGGTACTGGTCCGGTTCCTTCAGCTATGCAAGTGGTCTGTCGATCAACAGGAACAAGACTATTGACCCGCACATCCTCGGATATGAATACGCGAGTAACAGCATGCCTGCCAAACTGCCTCCGCAAGCCCATGAAGGTCGGATCATCCGCGTTCAGGCGCAGGCGGAGCCCATCAGAAATCGGCCGCCTGCCAAGCGGCTTGATCCAACGCCCCCAACGGACATTGCCCGCGGACGACACTCGTTCGGTGGGGTGAAGAACCTTGATGCGGACGAAAATTCGGTAAGTGTGCAGATCACCGTGCCGCCTGCTAATGCAAGCGCGGTGGCCAACATCGTGACGCAATGGAGCGCTGCGGCCGAGGTCGCAGCACAAACCGCGTCGACGCCCGAGGTCACAGTCGTTAACGTTGTGATGGACAAGCTCACGATCACCGGCCAAGGCAAGAAGGGAGGCTTCCTGTATAACGTGTACCTCAATCTGCCGACATCTGATGTGTCGAATGAAGACTTGCCGAACTATTTCATCGGGACGATCGGGGCGTTTGAAATATCCGGTGCGTCGCATCACGGCGCAGCCACGCTGACGTTCGCCGCAACCGACGTGCTCGCCAGGACCGGTACCGCAGGATCCAACCAAATGACCGTGTCGTTGATTCGCGTGAGTGGTGCGACCCACGCAAAGGGCAAGGTGATCGGCATTGGCGAAATCCGCCTAGAGAGTCAGGATCCGACAACGATACAGGCGCAATGACTCATCATGTATTACGTAACCTGAACAGGCCTATACGTTCGTACAAGGAGCGCCCCGTTTCGAACGAACACGGGGCGCATTGCTACTCTGGCTGCCGCACTCTCTGGCTATTCGCCTGCATGATCGACGCGCTATCACCTAGTTTCTCGAGTTAGAACGCAGATCGTCCAGCAGTTCAGGACGTTGCATAGCGGGCGCGAGGCGCGGGAAATGCGCGTCGTTCCCGGCGATCAGATAGACCCAGTGACCGTCGCGGGTTTCCTGATTCGCTCTTTTCAAGGGGCATCAGGGGCAGCCCCGGCCCTGACAGTCGGCTTGAAAAGGGAGTGTGGACTTCAATGCGGACACGCAATAGCTTGCCCGCTTGTTCGCCCGTTAGATTGCGACGCGTGCAGGCTCTGCTACGACCGGCGCTTCGATGGCAGACATCGCATACAGGATGAGGTTCTTGATGTGAGCCGATTCGATCGTCTCCCTGGCACCGTCACGCGCCTTCACGTGCGCGCCGTGCCAGATCATGATGTCCTTCGGCTGATGATAGCCCGTACCCGGATCGCGACTGCATTTGGTGATGCCAAGATCCGCTAGCTTCAAGGCGGAGAGTCCGCCGACATCGTTGAGCTGCACGGCTTCCCTTTCCCTTCGAGTCGGAGCCCCCGGGCCATACAGATGCGATCGGACCTCGCAGAAAAGTCGGCCTTTGCCGAGGTTCGTCGATTGCGGGCGGAACGATTCTCCATCACTCGGCACCGGCCGTTGGCACCATGGTCATCTCAAACGGCGCTTCGCCTCCAGACGAACAGGCGAAATCGACCCTCAACAGTCGGTCGCACCAAACAGAAGTCAATGTCACCTACTGGACGTACAACGGCCGCCTCCCCGACGCGTCCCCGTTAGGGATTGCCTCGGTCAAAACAGTCTCGTAGAGCGTCTTAAAGATCGACGATCGGGGTCGCAGTCCACATTGTTCAACGTTCAAAACCGCAGAGCAAACCTAGACGACCTTTTGCCAAAGCCCGTCAAAGTCCCAAAAACTTTAAGAGTCGACTCCATCCATATTGTCCGCTTAAAGCCACGCCAAGGAGCGTAAGCCCCAATCCGTTCAGCCAACGCTTGTTCTCCAGAACCCGAGACCTCGATACATTGTAAAGTAGGCGACTCAACAAAGGCCATGTTAATCGATGAAGAAGCATTAAGGCCGCAGTCATCAGTAAAATAGCCGCGAATGCGGCGCAGAACGTAACTGTTGGAACAGCATAGAGTAAAGCCCGACCTCCGATGATCATGATGCACTCAAAAGAATCGGCATGGATTATTGCGCCTCCGCAGGGCTTTGTGTAGTAACTGAACTTGAACATGAGGTACGTTATAACGGCGACGAACACTAGCGGAATGGCTACACCAAGCACGATCGGTGTTTCTGATTTCAGACGCTCCGACCAAACGATACACGCACGGACGCAAAACACAGTGACCTGTGCGATTCCAACACCTACAGCACAACCAAGCGGGATTTCAAGAAGCCCCTGCGCTGCATTCACTGTAAACGGATTTGGATCGACGAAACCATGCAGGCGAGCATAATGCTGAAACCAGATCCCGGTTACAAGTATTGCCAAGCAGGAAACGATGACCACATAAAATACTGCCATTTGTAAATATCTTAATTTAGCCGATCGCGCAGGTGCCAAACCAACAAATACTAGACCAAATGCAATTATCGCAAGGACAGTTACTATGGACCAATCTTCATTAACCGCGGCGATGATGGCTAAACAAACAATACATGCTGTCAAAGATAAGCACGTCACCACGGCCCATGAAATCTGCGAAATAAGAGAACCACCAAATACAGAAGTTAAGATTTCGTTTAGCTTCGACGCGACGACTAGAACGAAGGCCGTTTGCCTCGAAACCATTCGCCCGCGAAGGTCATCGAAATCGACCCACAAATTTTCGATTCTGTTTTGGAGGGCTTTCTCTTCGTCCTCATACACGCACCATGCTAGATAGAAGGCTACGAAGCTTATGGCGCCTGCTAGTCCCCGGACCAAAATATCCCAAATCATCCGGCCTCCTGACGCGTTTCACTCAACTGGCATGATTCATCATGGCGAACGTGGAGCGGCGAGGAATCGGCCTCGCACTCACTGAGCGATGCGAATGGCTGCTGATAGAGCATAGAAAGAAGCGCAGATATCTGCAAGAATCAAGCGAAAACGCTCCTTCCGCGTTACCCTGAACCACCCGACAGCAGGCCTGAATCGGCGTACCGTGCAGTCATAAAAGCGCCCAGAATGACACGTGCTCTACGCGACTAAGTGCATCACCCAGACACGGGCACCAAACATTGCTTGTTGACCGCGGCACGAACTCTCAACGAAGCGCAAAACCACGGCGGTTCAATATGTCCGACGAAAAGGATGTTGATGGAAGGAATGACCACAACGCGGAGGCGTACGATCTAGAAAAGATCGCGAGAGTTCTTTCTCTGATTGCGATTCCGGTGGTGATCGCAATAGTCGGATGGATAATTCAGAATCGATTGTCGCAACAAAGTCTAAGTCAGGAATACGTGAAACTTGCCGTCGCCGTACTTGAAAAGCCCCGAGGATCTGAGGCTCCTGCCGGCCTACGAGACTGGGCTGTTGACCTCCTAAACCAGAATTCGCCTACCAAATTTGGCGCCGATACGATCCGTCAACTAAAGTCGGGCGAGATCAACCTAAGCGGCGCTATCGGCAATCTCGTGGCGACGATGAAGAATAACGGTGCTTTTGCAGTTTCCCCTGATGGAAAAACTGTCGCAACGGTCGATGAAAGAGGCGAGATTCGAATTTGGGACCTAACTACTGGGCGTTCAAGAGCAACGGCCAAAAGCTCGTGATGTCACGGCCTTGGCGTATGCGCCAGACGGAACGAGCATCTATTTTGGTAGCACAGACCGAGCGATAAATGTTTTGAATCTCGCGACCGGCCAAATAACAAAGCCGATACGAACGACTCACGGGTCTATCGTCGGGCTTGCCTTGACGCCGGATGGGAGATCGCTGGTAGCGCGAACAGCGGACAGTTACCTGCTCGCTTGGGATGTTCCGTCGCAACGACTTATTTCAGAAGCACAGTTTGCAATCCGCTAAACGCTTTTATCGCGAACGAACCGTTTAGCCGCACCAAAATTGCGCTCACGGTCGAAGCCCCGGCTACACCACACGTGCGCTAAACGCACTACCAAGCGGGCTTTCACCACGCTTACCAATGTACCGACGGCCGTTGGACCCCGCAGCCTCAGCAGGGTTTGTGGGCTTTTATGCAAAGGCGGGCGGGAAGTTTTGAAAATTCGCGCTGATAGCGTGCATCCGGTCATGGGGTGAACCGGCTTCCAAGGGCCGACCACCGGGCGTAGCGGATGGCGCTTCATGACCGGCTGCCGAAGTTTGCCGCGGTGCCGTACACCGTTCGCGATACCCGTGGCGCGAACTGCCGCGCCCGACGCCCCTAAGCTGCCATGCTGGCACCTCGCAGACGGAAGCAACTATCGAAACCGTCTTCCTTTCGGCAAGCATTCCCACGCCTGGCCGCGGGTATCACGGAACGGAGGACCCGCTCCTGATCCCCGTCCACGCAGCGGTGCTCGGTTCTGCAACTTCGCGCTGGTCCGTTGTCGCATTGTCTGGGGTGGTCACCCATCGATTGCGCCTATGACCAGCGCTGCTTGCGGCGCGTTTGGCGTGCAGTATGCGACCGCTGTGACTCCCTATCTTCCAATTTCAGCAGCAAACCGGTTCTGAGAACGTCGGCGTGGCGCGTTCCATACGACGCGGCGAAGGACGCTCAATGGCGCTTTCGGCGCATGGCTGTCAGTCGAGGTTGCGCAACTCTAAATTCGTGACAGCTTCACCGTTGCATTGCGGCTGTAGCGAGCGGTACCGTCCATACTCAATACCAATTACTGGGGTCTTTCGCATCAGTTGGTAACCCAGTGTGTCGAACCGCCGGAGCGGACAAGCATCACCGGTCATCGGCATTTGCATGCGGACATCGCCATCGATGCCTTGGTCGTAGAGGAACATGTTCCACTTGCTAAAGCCATCGTTCTCGCGAGCGATTAATCGAATATCAATATTATTCAGCACGCCAACGCCGTCAATCATCGCGTTGAAGCTGCCTTCCTTACAGGCATTGCACGATGGAATCTGCGGGCTGGTAAAGTGGAGAGTGCCGCGCCAGGCATAGTCCTGGAAAGTTGTCTCGAATACTTTCGCAGGACGCTTCACGAACTCGCTCACGTCGATGTTGCATTTACCGCCTTTCCACGGATTCAATGGCTGAGCGCCGACACTAACCACTTTGTCATCTTTCACGCCTAGAAAGATCGTGCAGTTGTCGCGCACATAAAGGTTGCGCCGAACACCGACGCCATCCGTCAATTCGTGCATTGCTGGAACGCCTATCTGATACTCCGCGTATTTGAGCGTTGTGCCCAACAGTGCCGGCGTAATGATCTTATTGAGTGGCGCCTCGGCGTAAGCGGCGGATGATGACACCGACGAACAAAGTGCGATCAACCACGATAGAGCGGCACAGAGAATCTTTTTCATGCTTCTGGCGAGTTAATAAGGGAGCGCAGAGTATGCCGGAAAAGCGGCCCTCGTAGAGAGGATCGGACGTCGGCTACAGAGGCTGTGAAGGCTCGATCTCGAACTCGTTTTCCGTTCTTCAAAGGCCGACAAGCGCGCGTCGGCGTCGGACAGATTTCGGAGCGGACCAGCCGTTCGAACGACCGCTGCATGGCTCAGACGAACGGCAAAAAGTGGCCGGCTTGAGCCAAGCCCGCTGTGAATGTGCTGGCTGGAAACCGGCCATTGCGCGCGGACGGACGAGACCTCGGGCATGCGAAGTGAATAGACGCCTCGACTCGCGACACATGGCCGGTTACTTTCCGCGACGGTCGTGTCGCTGCCGTAATGCGCGACCAGCACCCGTCCGTGCATCTCTAGCTTCCCGGATCAGAAACGAAGTGAATGATATGAACGCCCCCCGCCCATCGCTACGCACGGCATCACTGGAACATCGCCGGCCGGCGATCGCTCCGGGAT
>NZ_JBFUPT010000034.1:0-29935 GCF_041360715.1 Caballeronia sp. RCC_10 | reverse complement strand
CTGCTGATACTGAGTTCTTTCGTGCATCGCAACACCTTATACGAAACGGGTGTTGCACTTCAGATTTGAGGCTGCCGGGGCAAAACTTCTCTTCGTGGCAATTACATCGCCGAAAAAGGAAAACTTCATCAATCGATGGCGCGATGAACTGGGCGTCGATTTCGTCATGGGTGTCGGTGGCACATTCGACGTCGTTGCCGGGAAAGTGAAGCGCGCACCGCAATGGATGCAGCGCATGGGGCTCGAATGGCTGTTCCGCGTGGCGCAGGAGCCGAGGCGAATGTGGAAGCGCTATCTGGTTACCAACTCTCGATTCGCGGTCATGTTAGTCCAAGCATGGTTACAGCGGCGCTTTGGCCGAGTTGAGGAAGTCTCGTAACAACGAGATAAGCGGTGCCTCGACAGATCCGGCATCTCACCAGCCCTTACTGCGAAGATAATGCAATGACTCAACTCGAACAGAAGTCGTCCATGGCAGCGGCAATCGCTGCGTCATTGCTTGAAGAATGCAAGCGCGACGGCTATGCGGGTTATGACCCATTCGACGGATTGAACAGCAAGCTTTTCGATCAACTGGGCGGGAATCGATTTCCGCTAGGCCGACTGGCGTGGCTACAACTGCACAAGCGCAGCCCTTTGAATCTGCGTCCGCTCGTTCGCGTTCCCAAGAAGAGGAATCCGAAAGGCATCGCGTTGATGGTGATGGGGTTACTTGAGCGCTTCAGCGCATTAAACGATGCAACCGCGTTGACGGAAGCCGTAGAGCTTGGAAATTGGCTTGTCACTCAGAGTGCCGATCAAGAGAAATGGCATCACCGCGCATGGGGCTACCATTTCGATTGGGCTGCTCGCGCATTCTATGTACCTCGTGGTAAGCCAAATGCAATCACGACTTGCTATGTCGCGCGTGCGCTGTATGCGCTTGGAACTGCTACGGACGATAAACAATTCACAGAGGCTGCGATCGACGCTGGCTACTTCCTGGATCAGTTGCATATCGAAGACGGTGGCTGCGAATACTATGCCTATATTCCCGGCGAAACGGCCTTCGTCCACAACGCAAGTCTTTGGTCTGCCGCGCTGGTTGCGGAAACGGCCGTGCGCGTGGGAAATGAGACGATGCGCGAACGAGCACTGCGAGTTGCACGTCAGTCAGCGTCAATGCAGCGGCCGGATGGTTCTTGGATTTATGGAGCGAGAGGACATCACAGTTTTATCGACGGCTTCCATACCGGTTACAACCTAGAAGCGTTGGATATGTTGCGGAAAGCCACCGGTGTTCGCGAGTTCGACCATGTGATCGAAAGGGGGATGGCTTATTACCGCAGAACCTTTTTTCTGTCCGATGGCACTGTCAAGTACTATCACGACAATGTTTGGCCGCTCGACACTCATTCCGTTGCGCAAGCTATCGTTACCTTGCTGAAGGTAGGCGCGACTGACGAAAACAACGCGCTCGCCGATAAGGTTGTCGAGGTCGCCGAAGCTACGCTTTACATGCCATCGAAACGGCGATTTGTTTATCAGAGAGGACGGTGGGTCACGAACCGCATTAATTATCTGCGTTGGACACAAGCTTGGGCGTTCTATGCGCTAAGCTTGTATGCCGCTCGTCGCGGAACGTTACCCTAACGGTCGCTTGACCTGATTAGCAGAAGACTGTCCTAATGCAAACTAGCTGTTGTAGAACGGCTGGAGCAACAAGAAGGGCCGCGCCATTCGGGGGACTCAATAAACACGCATCTGCAACTCGCAGATCAAGAGATGAATTCGTGGTTCCGCTGCGTTGTAGATCCGCGACGCAGAATTTGCGTCAGCAAGCTCCAATGACAGTTCCCTGTGAGAAAGAAGGCCTATGCATCGGTTGATAGACGTTGCGCTGATCGTTTATCACACTCAAACCTAATGACCACCGCTATAAAAGCCAGGTATGGGCTTGTAACTGCGGAGTTCAACGTGTGCCCAGCCGTGCAGGCTACCGCAAGCACGACAAGAAACAAAAGCCGTCCATACCGCGCCAATGGGGCTGAGCCAGCGAACACAAATTCACGCCGAAGAGACCAAAAGTAATAACAGAAAAGGGGCGCGCCTAAACAGATGACAAGATCAGGGACGTCAATTTCGATTAGATAACGTGTGACAGGATATCCCCCCGTAAGGACTGCGAGGTAACTTGTATTCGCGAGATCTGCCCATACCTGGGCGAACTTTATATCGCGCCCTGAAAGCAGAATTGTCAGCAGTGCGTTCCCGCTAGCGCGGTCATAGTGGTATACGAAGTAGTCCCGGCTCAAGCTGACTGCGTCGCGGACGGATGGCACGGCGGCATAAGCTACTATTGCGATCAGGAGCAGAACCAGTACTGCGTTGCTCGCTCGAAACGTTGCGACAATCACGCTGTGACGAGCATAGAAATATATGCAGATAATGGCGAAGGCACCCACCATGGCCGCTTTTGTGCCGATCAATAGGCAGGCGACTGACAACATGAGAAATGCAAGTATATTCAGTTTCTTCCATCCAAACCGTAGTACGCGCAGATTCGCGTAGCCTAAGCCAGCAATCATTAAAGCAGAGGTCTCGTTCTGAGCGTAAACGATCCCTTTGTAGCCTGATCGAATATGATTACTTGCTTGATAGCTTCTGAACATATCGACGGAGAAAATCGCTCCAACGATGATGGCCGCTGCATATACAAGCAGCGCACCCAGAACGAGCGGTTCAAGTTTTGACCGTTGCTGATGACTCAACGTGGATAGCGCAGCGGTGTACACAAAGAAGCAGAACGTCTTTGAGATGAAGATCGCCTGCTCGGCGAATTCCTGACCCGACATCTCGCCCGCTAGGCACATAATAGCGGCAGCGCCGACTGCGATAGTCGCTAGCAAAGCTCTAATGCAGGTCGCACGCTTAACGTTGCCCGCCACGAGCATGATAGAAACCATGCCGGCAAGTAGGCAGCCGCGTACAAGAAGTGAATAGCGCGCCCCCGCCTCACTGCCGCCTCCCACCGATGCCCAAGTAGTTAGGAAGTCGGCCAAAGGCGTCAAGATTAGCGCAAGCACGAATAGCGGCCAAATCACCGTAGAGACCTCAATTCGAGGCTGCGAACTTACAGTGGCAGAAGGGGGAAATCTAGGTAACGAACTCTTCATTCTTGGTTCAATTCAAGAGGGCGCGCGCGCGACGCTTGAGGAGAAGCTGCATCCGTTTCTTTTTAAACCATAGTCGCGCCGAGAGGCGACTAGGGCAAGCCTTTCACAGGGAGGACTTGAACCGGAGTTTGCGGATGATTTTGGACAGCGGTAGCTGCTCTCTGGCAACCAAGACCGCCTGTATCCGGAAACTATTGCAGCGTGTGCAGCGACGCGCCATCGTAGTCGAGAACTAGCGCTGTCAAACTCCGAAAATGCCGAAAAGCGAGACGCCGAGTGGCATTGCTCATCAAATAATGCACAGTCGCCCCGTCATCCCCCCACCACCACAAACCCCCTCCTCCTCAACAACTCCAGCACCCCGCGCTCGCCTCCAAGATGCAACGCCCCGATCGCCACAAACACCGGCCGATCGGGCGCCGCCAGCCCCACGATCCGTTGCACGAACCGCCGATTCCGCTCATACACCACGCGGTTATCCACCTGCGCCGCCAGCGTCTTCGACCGCGCCAGCTTCGAGCTCTTCGCATCGTCCCAGGCCTTCAACGCATCCGCATCGCCGATACGCCACAGCCGATGCAACTCCTTCACATCGGCGATATTCTCCGCCGAGCCTTGTACGAGATCCTGCGCCAGCATCTCCCGCTGCTGCGCGGACGATAGATGCGTGAACGTCGATATCTGCTCGTTCAGCGTCTCGAGCCCGACAATCCTCCCGCGCACGCGCAGATAAACATTCTGCAACTGCGCCTCCGTGCCGTACTCGCTCTGAAACCCGGCCTTCAGCGTGTCGTAGGTTTGAATCAGCATCGACGCGAGCCACGGCCTCGTATGACGCAGATTCTTCAGCGCAACAGGATTGCCGCGCATGCGCGCCTCGACCTTCTTCCACATCGAATCGGGTAAATAGTCGATCAGACATTCGCTGCGGCACATGCCGTAGCGGTTCACATCGTCTTGGGAGAGCAGCAGTTCGTCGGGGGAAATTTCGAGCGCCAGTGTCGGCGATGCGTACAGCGCCGCAAGGATCGGCTTGCGAAAAGGCTGTTCAGGCGGATAGTCGGTCGGAAAACCGACGTGCAACGTGCCGAGCAGATAGATCGTCGTCGCGCCTTTCGTGGCGACATAGAACGGCATGCGCGCCGGTTCCGCGCGCACCGGCCCGCTTGCCGTCGTGCCGTCGGAGCGGTCGACTGGAATGACCCGAGCCGGCGCTGCGGGCGGTGCGGCCGACGCCGGAACCTCCGTCGCGCTGGCATCGCCCGCGGGCTGAGGCGTGCCGCCGGGCGGACTGCGCGATCCCGTGACCGCGAACGCCACCGTCGACAACGCGAACAACAGCGCCATCGCGTATGCCACGACGCCAGCGCGCCGCGCGAGCAGCGCCATGCCACAGGACACGAAGCGGCGCGTCCGGTCGATCAACCGGCGCGCCGCCCGCGATTCAGGCTTCGGCTTCACCGACCTCCTCGGCGCGATGACACGACACCTGGCGGCCATCAACGACACGCAGCGCCGGTTCTTCCACCCGGCATCGCTCGATCGCATACGGGCAGCGCTGATGGAACGTGCAGCCCGACGGCGGATTCAGCGGCGACGGCATCTCGCCTTGCAGCTTGATCTTGATGCGGCGATCTTCCTCGAACAACGCAGGCGTCGCGGACATCAGAGAGCGCGTGTACGGATGTCGCGGATTCGCGAAGATCGTCTTCTTGTCGCCCAGCTCCGCAATGCCGCCGAAGTACATCACCATCACGTCGTCGGCGATATGCTCCACCACCGACAGATTGTGCGAGATGAACACGTAGCTCGTGCGGAACTCCTGCTGCAGATCCATGAAGAGATTCAGAATCTGCGCCTGAATCGACACGTCGAGCGCCGACACCGGTTCGTCCGCCACGAGAATCTGCGGATCGAGAATCATCGCCCGCGCAATGGCCACGCGCTGACGCTGTCCGCCCGAAAACATGTGCGGGTAACGCGACGCATGTTCGGGCCGCAGGCCAACGGTGCGCATCATCTTCGCGATGCGTTCCGCGCGTTCCGTCGACGAGAGCTTCGTGTTGATCGCGAGCGGCTCGCCGAGCGTCTGCTCCACCGTCTTGCGCGGATTCAGCGACGCAAACGGGTTTTGAAACACCATCTGCACGCGCTGGCGCAAATCCGCGATCTTCGCCTTGCTCGCGCCGGCCACGTCTTCGCCGTCGATCAAAAGGCGGCCCGACGTCGGCGCTTCGATCATCGTCAACTGGCGAGCAAGCGTGGACTTGCCGCATCCCGATTCACCGACGACCGCGAGCGTGCGCCCGCGCCGTAATTCGAACGACACGCCGTTCAGCGCCTTCACCGTGCCCTGCGTGAACATGCTGCGCTTGACCGAGTAATGCTTCGTGAGCTTGTCGGCGGCCAGCACGATGTCCTGATTGAGTTCCTTCGGTATCGCGTTCATCGCGCGCCCTCCCCGGCGATCTGTGCCTCACGCTCCGCGCGCACCGCCTGCGTCACGTCGCTTGCGACATTGAGCGGCTTGATGCAGCGCGCACGCACCGCAGGATCGTTCCAGTCGAGTTGATACAGATGCGGCCGGCCCTTCCAGCAGTCATCGACGGCATACTTGCAGCGCGGCGCAAACAGACACCCGCTTGGCCGGTCGTCCCGCCCCGGCACCATGCCCGGCAGCGCCGCGAGACGCGCCGCGCCCCGGCTATGCTCGGGAATCGCGGCCAGCAGCGCTTCGGTGTACGGATGATGCGGCTCGCTGAAAATCGCCGGCACATGATTCGTTTCGATGATCTCGCCCGCGTACATCACCGCCACGCGCTGCGCCACTTCCGACACCACCGCGAGATCGTGCGAAATCAGCACGAGCGCCATGCCGCGTTCCTTCTGCAGGCGCACGAGCAGTTCCATGATCTGCGCCTGAATGGTCACGTCGAGCGCGGTGGTCGGCTCGTCGGCGACCAGCAGCTTCGGATTGCACGCGACCGCCATCGCGATCATCACGCGCTGGTTCATGCCGCCCGACATCTGATGCGGGAACGCATCGATGCGGCTTTTCGCATCCGGAATGCCGACCTGATCGAGCAACTCGAGCGCACGCCTGTGCAACGCATCGCCGCGCAATCCTTCGTGCAACTTCAGCACTTCCTTGATCTGATAGCCGACGGTATAGCTCGGGTTCAGACTCGTGAGCGCGTCCTGAAACACCATGGCGATGTCCTTGCCGATGATCCTTCGACGCTCGCGCGCCGACGCCTTCAGCAAGTCCTTGCCGTCGAACGTGACCTGATCGGCGGTGACTTTGCCGGGCGCATCGATGAGGCCCATCAGCGCCATCATCGTGACGCTCTTGCCCGAGCCGGATTCGCCGACGACGCCGACCACTTCGCCCGGCGCCACCGACAGGCTGATGCGATCGACGGCCTGCGTGCCGCCGAAGGTCACCTGCAGGTTACGGATAGTCAATAGATCGTTCATGTCATCCCATCCGTTTCAGTTTCGGATCGAGCGCATCGCGCAGCCCGTCGCCGAGCAGGTTGATGACGAGCACCGAGATCAGAATCGAGAGACCGGGCATCGTCACGATCCACCATGCGCTTTCGATGTAATCGCGCGCCGATGCGAGCATCGCGCCCCACTCCGCAGCCGGCGGCTGCACGCCGAGGCCGAGGAAGCCGAGCGCGGCTGCATCGAGAATCGCGGACGAGAAACCGAGCGTCGCCTGCACGATGAGCGGCGCGGCGCAATTCGGCAGCACTTGCGAGAACATGAGCCGCACGGTGCCCGCACCCGCGACGCGCGATGCCGTCACGTATTCCTTCTGCAATTCGCCGAGCGCCGATGCGCGCGTGAGGCGCACATAGCCCGGCAGCGCGACGATCGCGATGGCGAGCATCGTGTTGACGAGCCCAGGCCCGATGATCGCCACGACAGCGACCGCGAGCAGCAGCGACGGCAGCGCGAGCAGCACGTCCATCACGCGCATGATCGGCGTATCGAGCCAGTTGAAGAACGCGGCCATCAGACCCAGCACGACGCCCGGAATCAGCGCGAGCACCACCGACACGAAGCCGATCCAGAACGACAGCCGCGCGCCGTACATCAGGCGCGAGAGAATGTCGCGGCCGGCTTCGTCGGTGCCGAGCAGGAACATGCGATTGCCGCCTTCGAGCCACGCGGGCGGGATCTTCACATAGTCGCGGTATTGCTCGATCGGGCTATGAGGCGCGATCAGCGGCGCCAAGATCGCGACCAGCATGAGCGCAATGACGATGACACCCGCCACGACGGCGCCGCGATTGCGCGAGAAGTTCGCCCAGAACTCGCGCGCCGCGACCATGCGGCCGGACGGCGGCGTCAGCGCACCGGGCGGGAGATTGTTTTGAACGTCAGCCATTCGTGTGTCCTCAGCGAGTATGGCGAATGCGCGGATTCAACACGCCGTAGAGCAGATCGACGACCAGATTCACGACGATCACGAGCGATGCGATCATCAGAATGCCGCCTTGCACGACCGGATAGTCGCGCCGCGAAATGGCGTCGATCAGCCACTTGCCGACGCCCGGCCAGGAGAACAGCGTCTCGGTCAGCACCGCGCCCGCGAGCAGCGTGCCGACCTGCAAGCCGATCACGGTGACCACCGGAATGAGCGCGTTGCGCAGCGCATGCACGACGACCACGCGCAACGGCGACAAGCCCTTCGCGCGCGCCGTGCGGATGTAGTCCTCGCGCAGCACTTCGAGCATCGACGAGCGCGTCATGCGCGCGACGACCGCAAGCGGAATCGTGCCGAGCACGATGGTCGGCAGGATCAGATGCGACAACGCCGACGTGAACGCGCCTTCATCGGTCGAGAAGAGCGAGTCGATCAGCATGAAGCCCGTGACGTGCGGAATGTCGTACTCCACCGCAATGCGTCCTGACACGGGCGTCCATCCGAGCTTCGCGGAGAAGAACATGATGAGGATCAAGCCCCACCAGAAGATCGGCATGGAATAGCCGGTGAGCGCGGTGCCCATGACGCTGTGATCGACGACCGTGCCGCGTCTGAGCGCCGCCGCCACGCCAGTCGGCAGGCCGACGACGAGCGCGAAGATCATCGCGCAAATGGACAGTTCGACGGTGGCCGGAAAGCGCGCCAGGAACTCGCCCATCACGCTCGTATTCGTAATGATGGACGTGCCCAGATCACCCTTCAATGCATGGCCGACGTAAGTGAGATATTGGAGCGGAAGCGGCTGGTCCAGCCCCAGGCGCTTCATGGCTTCGGCGTGCATCGCCGGGTCCACGCCCCGCTCGCCCATCATCACTTCGATGGGATCGCCCGGGATCAGGTGGATGAGCGCGAACGCGAGAATCGTAATGCCGATGAACGTCGGTATCACCATTCCTATGCGTCGCAAAACGAATCGGAACATGATCGCCCTTTGATATCGTTCGTGGGGTAAATACGTAACCGGCGGCCGGATCGTTTCGATCCGCGCCGCCGGCCCTGTTGCGACTGATTATCGTCTAGTGCAAAAAGCGTTCCGTCAGCAGATTACTGCATGCCGACGCCATCGAAGCGCACGTAGCCGAGCGGCTCGATCTTCATGTTCGTCACCTTCTTGCTGACCGGCTGATAGACGGTCGAATGCGCGATCGGCGAGAACGGCAGTTGTTGCGCGAAGATCTGCTGCGCGTCGGTGTAAGCCTTCGTGCGCGCGGCGACATCGGTGGTCGAGCGGCCCTTCACGACGAGATCGTCGAATGGCTTGTAGCACCACTTCGAGAAGTTGCTGCCCTTCACGGCATCGCAGCCGAGCAGCGTGCCGAGCCAGTTGTCGGGATCGCCGTTGTCGCCGGTCCAGCCGATCAGCAGCGCATCGTGTTCACCCGCGTGCGCGCGCTTCAGATACTCGCCCCACTCGTAGGACACGATATTCGCCTTCACGCCGATTTTCGCCCAGTCGGCCTGAATCATTTCGGCCATCAAACGGGCGTTCGGGTTATAGGCGCGTTGCACGGGCATGGCCCACAGTGTGATCTCGAAACCGTTCGGGAAGCCTGCCTTCGAGAGCAGTTCCTTTGCCTTGGCGGTGTCGTACGGGTTCGTCTTCAGGTTCTTGACGTAGGACCACTGCGTCGGCGGCATCGGTGCGGTGGCCGCCTGGCCTGCGCCCTGATACACGGAATCGATGATCGCCTTCTTGTTGATGGCCATGTCGAGCGCGCGGCGAACGTCGGCGTTGCCGAGGTCCTTCTTCGTCACGTTATACGCGACGTAACCTTCGTTAAAGCCGGCTTGCGACGGCGTGTCCACGTTCGATGCCGACTTCAGCGCCGAAATGTCGCCCGGGCGCGGATAGCTCATTACCTGGCATTCGTTGCTCTTGAGCTTCTGCACGCGCACGGCGGCATCCGGCGTGATCGAGAAGATCAGCTTCGAGATCTGCACCGCGTTCGGCTTCCAGTAGTCCGGATTGCCGTCGAAGCGGATGGTCGCGTCCTTCGTATAGCTGCGGAAAATGAACGGGCCCGTGCCGAGCGGATACTGATTGATGTCGGCGGCCTTGCCGTCCTTCAGCAGCTTGTCCGCGTATTCCGCCGAGAGAATCGACGCGTATTCCATCGCCATGTTCTGGATGAACGGTGCGCTCACTTCCTTCAGCGTGAACTTGACGGTGTACGGATCGACCTTGTCGACCTTCGCGATCAGCTTGTCGAGGCCGAGGTCCGTGAAGTACGGGAACTGCACGTTGTACGCCTTGCGGAACGGATGGTTCGCATCGAGCATGCGGTTGAACGTGAAGAGCACGTCGTCCGCGTTGAATTCGCGCGTCGGCTTGAAGTACGACGTCGTCTGGAACTTCACGCCGTGGCGCAGATGGAACGTGTAAGTCAGTCCATCGGACGAGACTTCCCACTTTTCGGCGAGACCCGGTTCGACCTTCGTGCCGCCGCGCTCGAATTCAACGAGGCGGTTGTACACGGTGAACGTGTTGGCGGTGAAATCGGTGCCTGTGGTGTATTGCGCGGGATCGAAACCGGCGGGGCTGCCTTCGGAGCAGTAAATCAGTGTCTTGTTCGGGATTGCCGCGTTCGCAGCGCTCGCCGCGAACAGCGTTGCCGTAGCGACAGCGCCCATGAGCGCCGACAAGCGGGCGGCTCGCAACAGGCCATTCTTCTTCATGTTTCCTCCAGGTCAGTGCCGGCTTCTGGCCAGCGTAGCGCGATCTTACTTGATCGCGTCCTCCGCCTTGTTAGCGGACGAAAAAACCGGGCGCAACACTAGCACGAACAAATAAGACGGCGATACGCGGTTTTCCCCAGTTCCGAAACGAGCCAAGGCGTGCGGCGGGATGCGTTGATGCGGGAGAGAAGTAGAACCGCGCGGCGAGCGCCGCGCGGGTGATGCAAACAACGAAAAATCAGGCTTTGCCGAAGCCGAGCCGCTCGCAGATCGTTTTCGTCGCGGCCGCACCGTTCAACGTATAGAAATGCAGCCCCGGCGCGCCTTCATCGACGAGACGGCGGCACAGGCCCGTCACCACGTCGAGACCGAATGCGCGAATCGACTCGCGATCGTCGCCATAGCTTTCCAGCCGGCGCGCGATCCACTTCGGCACTTCCGCGCCGCACATGTCGGAGAAGCGCATCAGTTGCGAGAAGTTCGTGATCGGCATGATGCCCGGCGTGATCGGCACATCGACGCCGAGCTTCTTCGTTTCGTCGATGAACTCGAAGTACGCGTCGGCGTTGAAGAAGTACTGCGTGATCGCGGCGTTCGCGCCCGCTTTCACCTTGCGCGCGAAATTCTCGAGATCGGCGCGCGGCGAACGCGCTTGCGGATGAAACTCCGGATACGCGGCCACTTCGATGTGGAACCAGTCGCCGTGCTCCTGGCGGATGAACGCCACGAGCTCCGACGCATAGCGCAATTCGCCGACTTCGCCCATGCCCGAAGGCAGATCGCCGCGCAGCGCGACGATATGGCGAATGCCGTGCTCGCGATACGCGCCGAGAATCGCCCGCAGGCTTTCCTTCGACGAACCGATGCACGAAAGATGCGGCGCCGCCTCGAAGCCTTCCGCCGCCATTTCGAGCACGGTATCGAGCGTGCCTTGCTGCGTGGAGCCGCCCGCGCCGAAGGTCACGGAGACGAACTTGGGCGAGAGCTTCGCCAGTTGCGCGCGCGAAGCCCGCAACTTGTCCACGCCTTCCTGCGTCTTCGGCGGGAAAAACTCGAATGAGAGTTCGATCGGTTTCATGTTGGTGTGTGCGCGGGAAGCGCGGCGGCTACCCGAAGTTGCGCTGCCCGAAGATGAGCGCCGACAGCAGCCACGAGACGATGCTGTAAAGAATCGAGCCGAAGAACGCGGACCAGAATCCCGATACTTCGAAGCCCTTCAGCAAGGACGAGCACAGCCAGAAGCACAGCGCATTCACCACGAGGATGAAGAGGCCGAGCGTGAGGACGGTGACCGGCAGCGTCAGGACGATGAGGATCGGGCGCAGCACCGCGTTGATCAGCCCCAGCACGACCGCGATGATGAGCGCCGTGCCGAAACTGCGTATGTGAATCGACGGCACCAGATATGTGATGATCAACAGCGCGAGCGCATTGATCAGCCATGTCAGCAGCACGGTCATCGAGGTTCTCCGGGATGGTCGTCGTTAGGCGCAACGGCGCGCGGATGCACGAGGCGCCCGCGCGCGACAGCCGCCGCGTCCGATTAATAGCGGTAGTGGTTCGGCTTGAACGGACCGTTCTTTTCTACGCCGATATAGCCGGCCTGCTCATCCGACAGCACGGTCAGTTCCGCGCCGATACGGCCGAGGTGCAGGCGCGCGACCTTCTCGTCGAGTTGCTTCGGCAGCACGTAGACCTTGTTTTCGTACTGGTCGCCACGCGTGAACAGTTCGATCTGCGCGAGCGTCTGGTTCGTGAACGAGTTCGACATCACGAACGACGGATGGCCCGTCGCGCAGCCCAGATTCACGAGACGCCCTTCGGCCAGCAGAATGATGCGCTTGCCGTCCGGGAAGATGATGTGATCGACCTGCGGCTTGATGTTGTCCCACGTGTACTGGCGCGTGGACGCAACGTCGATTTCCGAATCGAAGTGGCCGATGTTGCAGACGATCGCGTTGTTGCGCATCGCCTTCATGTGGTCGTGGTTGATGACGTGGTAGTTGCCCGTCGCCGTCACGAAGATGTCGGCCTTGTCGGCGGCGTATTCCATCGTGACCACGCGATAGCCTTCCATCGCCGCCTGCAGCGCGCAGATCGGATCGATTTCGGTGACCCACACGGTCGCGCCCAGACCGCGCAGCGATTGCGCGCAGCCCTTGCCCACGTCGCCGTAGCCGGCCACGACCGCGATCTTGCCCGCGATCATCACGTCGGTTGCGCGCTTGATGCCGTCCACGAGCGATTCGCGGCAGCCATACAGGTTGTCGAACTTCGACTTCGTGACCGAATCGTTGACGTTGATGGCCGGGAACGGCAGACGGCCTTCCTTCTCCATCTGATACAGGCGATGCACGCCCGTCGTCGTTTCTTCCGTCACGCCCTGGATGTGCGCGAGGCGCGTGGAGTACCACGTCGGATCGGCGTCGAGGTGGCGCTCGATCGACTTGTACAGCGCGACTTCTTCCTCGTTCGTCGGCTTGGCGATCACCGAGCGATCCTTCTCCGCCTTCGAGCCGAGGATCAGCAGCAGCGTTGCGTCGCCGCCGTCATCGAGAATCATGTTGGCGAATTCGCCGTTCGGCCATTCGAAAATGCGGTGCGAGAATTCCCAGTACTCGTCGAGCGATTCGCCCTTGAACGCGAACACCGGCGTGCCGCCATTGGCGATCGCGGCGGCAGCGTGATCCTGCGTCGAGAAGATATTGCACGACGCCCAGCGCACGTCCGCGCCCAGCGCCTTCAGCGTTTCGATCAGCACGCCGGTCTGAATGGTCATATGCAGCGAACCGGCGACGCGTGCGCCCTTCAGCGGCTGCTGCACCTTGTACTCTTCGCGGATCTGCACGAGGCCCGGCATTTCCGTCTCGGCGATGTTGAGCTCTTTGCGGCCCCATGCGGCGAGCGACATGTCGGCGACGACGAAATCTTTGGTGTTTTGGGAATCGAGAACTGCGGCGTTCATCACGCCCTCCTTTTCTAAAAAGACTAGAAATGTTGACGTGAGCGCCGTTCGAATGCGGTGGCTGTGCGTGCGCGTTCATTACTGAAGCGCCTTCGAACCGTCCGGATTGAATGCCTCCGAGCCTGGCAGATGGTGCTTTTCAGCGAACCGTCCGTCGCAACGCTCCTCGGGGGCGAAGGTCGATTGTAGCAAAGTCTTATGGGATGGTTTGGCTCTTGATGAGCCGATTTTGTCGCGCGTCAGCTCAGAACGGCAACACTTGCAGCAAGGGCGCGAGCAGCACCATCACGACGCCCGCAATCATCATCGTGAGGCTGGAGACGACGCCCTCTTCGCTCCCCAATTCGCGCGCTTTCGCGGTGCCGACGCCGTGCGCCGCCGCGCCGAACAATGCGCCGCGTGCAAGCCGCGTGCGCAGCGGCACCAGCGCGAGCACGAGTTCGCCGAACAGCATGCCGCATACGCCCGTCGCGATCACGAAAAGCGCGGTCAGGTCCCGGGAAGCGTGAATCTTGTCGGACACCGCGAGCGCGAACGGCGTCGAAACCGAGCGCGTCGCGAGGCTGCGCTGCAATTCCGGCGACAGATGCAGGAGTTTCGCCAGCGCGAGCGATCCGCCGACGCCCACGAGAATCCCGACCGTCACGCCGACCGTCAGCGAAATCCAGTGACGCTTGAGCAACGCGCGATATTCGTAGATCGGCACCGCGAACGCGACGGTCGCGGGGCCGAGCAGCCACATCAGCCAGCGCGTGTCGGCGAAATAGACCGAATACGGGATGCGCGCGGTCACGACAATCAGCGCGAGCACCGCCGGGACCGCCAGAAGCGGCGTGAGCCACGGGCTTTTGTAGCGCGCATACAGGCGCTTCGACGCGAAGTACAGCGCGACGGTCAGCACGAAGCATCCCGCCGCGATCAGGCGGCCGGCGTCGTCACCGAAAACGGAAGCGTAGAAGTGGCTCATCGTCGCTTGGTCGCCGATCACGCACGCGCCGCGTGGCGGGCGACAAGCGCGCGCCGCAGCGCAAGACGCCGCTCGAGCCGTGCCGCGCGGTCGACGGCGAAGGCGACGGCGACCATCACCATCAGTGTCCCGCCGACGACGACCAGCGCAAGCCGCCAGCCGTCTTCCTTGAACAGCCCGCCGTATTGCACGACGGCGACGGCCGCCGGGATGAAGAACAGCAGCATGTCGGCGAGCAGCCAGTCCGCGCCGGCCTTGACCCAGCGCGGTGCGATGCCGCCGCTCATCAGCAGGATCAGCAGCGCGACCAAACCGACCACACCGCCCGGCACCGGCAACGCCAGCGTGCGCGCGACGAAATCCGCAGCGAACCAGATTGCGGCAATGCCCGCCGATTGCACCGCCACGCGAACGAACCGCGCGGCGCTGGCGCGGGCGTTCATTACGGGCGTTTGATTCGAGAGGACGGCGGACATGGCGTGTTCCGGTTATGAGGGTGACTAGGGTTAACCTGTAGGCCGAGTATATGGGCTGCCTTTCCATAAAAAAAATGACTTAAAATTATTTGCATCATTCCGATCTGGAATCCGGAGACTGCGATGGAACTGCGTGCACTGCGTTACTTCATCGAAGTGGTGAAGCAGAAGAGCTTCACGACGGCGGCCGAGCACATGTTCGTCACGCAGCCGACGATCAGCAAAATGGTGAAGGCGCTGGAAGACGAGGTCGGCTCGCCGCTGCTGCTGCGCGAGGGCCGGCAAATGGTGCTGACGGATGCGGGGCAGATCGTCTATCAGCGTGGCATCGAAGTGCTCGCGGCTCATGCACGGCTCGAAGCCGAACTGAACGACCTTGGCACCTTCGGGCGCGGGGCGCTCACCATCGGCATTCCGCCGATGGGCGGCTCGCTTTTCACGCCCGCCATCGCGGCGTTCCGGCAGCGGTATCCGAAAGTCGAGCTGAAACTGTTCGAGCGAGGATCGAAAGCGATCGAAGCCGCGTTGATCGAAGGTGAACTCGAACTGGGCGGCGTCTTGCAGCCGGTCGATACCGACATGTTCGACGTGCTGCCTGTCAGCCGCCAATTGCTGTGGCTCGTCGCGCAGAAAGGTTCGCGCTGGGAGGACATGCACGAAGTGCCGCTCGCCGATCTCGCCGCCGAACCGTTCGTGTTTTACGGGGAAAGCCTCGCGCTCAGCGATGTCGTGCTGCACGCCTGCCGCGAGGCGGGCTTTTCGCCGACGATCGTCGGCCGCAGCGGGCATTGGGATTTCATGGCGGCGCTGGTGCAGGCGGGCGTCGGCATTGCGCTGTTACCCGCGCCGTATTGCCGCCGCCTCGACACGGAGGCGTTCACGTGCCGCCCGGTGGTCGCGCCCGAGATTCACTGGGACATGGCGGTCGGCTGGCGACGCAACGGGTATCTGTCGCATGCGGCGCGAGCCTGGATCGAGGTTGCGCGCGAAACCTTGCCCGCGAATCTGGATCAGGACTTCATGGCCGATGGCCTGGCCCGCGGACGCCGCTGAAACGCGGCTCTGAAAGCAAAACGCGCCGGAACCGCGAATGGCGGCCCGGCGCGTAAATCAGCACGGGAACGGAACCGGAGCCGAATCAACGCACTTCGTGGAACTCGATGCGGCGATTCGCCATGCGTCCGGCACGCGTCGCGTTGCTGGCGATCGGGCTGGCTTCGCCGAAGCCTTGCGCCGTAAGCGAACTTGCCGGAATGCCGTGCTTAATCAGGTAGGCACGCACCGCTTCCGCGCGCTTCTTCGACAGCGCCACGTTCAGCGGCGCACTGCCGGTATTGTCCGAATAGCCGGCGATCTCCAGCTTGATCGGCGACACGCTTTCGTCGCACGCCTTGAGCGTCTTGGCGGACTTGGCGAGCGCTGCCATCGCGGCTGCGGGAGGCGTGTTCGAGCCGATGCGGAAGTTGACCGGTTGCAGATTCAGCATGCGGGCAATCGCCGGCGCGGTACACGCTTCGGACTTCGCCGCGACGGAGCCAGCGGAGGCGGCCGATGCAGCCGACGCCGGCGCATCCGCGCGGCCGTTCGCAGCGCCGATGCGCCAGTCCGGGCCGAACAGCGACGTCAGCTTGGCCGCCCAGCCGAGCTTCGCGTCGGCGGCCTGGCCGTCCAGTTCGATGTTGTCGCCCGCGATGCGCACGCGTGCGCCCGGCAGCGTCAACACGGGAAGCAGCTTGTCGAGCTTGCCGATCCACGCAGATGGCTTCGTGTCCGGATCGACCGTCACGTTTGCGTGGAATTTGTTCGCACCGAGCGCGAACGTCAACGCGCCGATCAGGCGCTGCCGCTCCTGCTCGCTGCCGACCTTCGCGTTGAGCGTCGGCACGCCGGACGCGTCGACAGTGAAAGAAGCCGCCGCGTCCTTGCCGGCCGGCAGCGGCGGCATGGAAGCCTGAACCGGCGCGGACGCGGACGCATCCGCGGCGATCGCGGCGATCGCGGCGGTCGAATCCGCCGTGGAATCCGACGCGGCCGAAGCGTCTGCTTGCGCATCGGCGGCCTGTTCCGTCGGCTTGTCGTCGGTCGAGCAGCCACGCGCGACGAGCGCGGCGAACAGCGCGAGCGCCGCCGCATTCGCGACCCACAGCCATCTCCGCTTGCCCGACGCGTCTTTCGCTTCGTCGTCCGCTTCGGGCGCGGGCGGGCGATCGCTGTGAATCGGGAACGCGGCGGCTTCGTGCGTCGCCGGATGCTCCAGATGCGACGACACCGCCTTCAGCCGCGACGCCACTCCCGCGAGAAACGCGCCGACGGAGCCGAGGCCGAGCGCCTGCGCGAAGGAGTCCGTCATGTTTGCGCGCACGACGGGCAGTTGATGCCCGAGCAGCGTCGGCAAGGAGCCGACCTGTCCGTTGTTCTGCGTGAAGTAACGTTTCAGCAGCCCGAGGATGGTGGCCCCCACCACGCCCGTCAGCGTGCGGGTCGCGCCCGCCGCGACGCCGGTGTGCTCGGCGATGCGCTCGCTCAGGAAGTTGAGGCTGTCGTGCGACGCAACCGCGCCTTCCACCGACGCACCCGTTGCCAGCAGCGACTGCATGCCTTCGTCATGGACGACGAAGTGCGGCAGTTCGTCGGCGATATGCGTGTTCACGCTCGGCGACATGACCGATGCGAAGAGGTTGCGCGCGCCATCGAGCGACGACGCCTTGTTCATCATCGAGCCGATGAGCGCAGGACCGCACAACGAGATGACGCGCTTGGCGGATTCCGGCGTGCAGCCGACGCGTGAGGCGAGCTGCTGCAACACGCTTTCGTTCAAAGCGCCCTGCACCAATTGATTGAGGTTCATGCTCATTGCGATTACTTCCTGAAAAGGCGTGGTCGCGCGGGCGATCGTGCCCGGCAAGTCGAGCCGATTATAGGTTCGCGCGACACCCAGTCAGCGTGGACGCCTAAACAATCGGAATTCTCTCAGCGCGCAACGCTTTCAGACTGCGCCCAAGAAAAGTTGACGATCTGTGACAACCGCGCCGCCACGCCCGGCCCGATTAAAGAGAGCGCTGCCTCTACACCTCAGCCGAAACCACGGCCTATGATGGATGAATTCGAGATGGCGACGATGGACCGGGCGAGTGTCGCGTGGAACAGACAGCGCCTTTGCCGCGTCACCGACGACGGAGACCGACGCATGGATTCGCCCTTGGCCGGCGCACACGATCATCCTTTCGGCGCGGCACATCACGTGACGAATCAGGCGCCGCCGCTTTGCGACTACGACGCTTTCGCCGCCGATTGCGCGCTCGCCGCCGCCGTGGAACGCGAGGGTGCGCCGTGGCATGCCGACGCCCTTTCCCGCGATGGCCGCGCGCTCACGCAGCCCGATGTGCTCGCGCTCGCGGACCTCGCCAACCGCCACGCGCCGGAACTCGCGACGCACGATCCGCGCGGCGAGCGCATCGACGCGATCGAATTTCATCCGGCGTGGCACGAGTTGCTGCGGCGGCTGCGTCACGAGGGCCTGCAGGCGCTTCCGTTCGAACCGCAGGCGCGCGCCGGCTCGATGGCCGCGCGCTGCGCAGGCTACTTCCTGCATGGCCAGCTTGAATCGGGGTCGCTGTGTCCGATCACGATGACCTTCGCGAGCATCCCCGTTTTGCGCAACGAACCGGCGCTTTATGCGCGGCTCGCGGGGCCGTTGCTGTCGCGCGAACACGATCCGCGCGACATTCCGCTGGAAGCCGGCAAGCGTTCGATGATGATCGGCATGGGCATGACCGAGAAGCAAGGAGGCTCGGACGTGCGCAGCAATCGCACGCGTGCGCATGCCATCGATGGAGGCGGCGGGCGCGGCGGCGCCTATCGGCTCATCGGCCACAAGTGGTTCTTCTCGGCGCCGCAATGCGACGCGCATCTCGTCCTCGCGCGCACCGCCGACGAAGGCGGGCTGTCGTGTTTCTACGTGCCGCGCTTTGCGCCGGACGGACGCAAGAACGCGGTCCACGTGCAGCGGCTCAAGGACAAGCTCGGCAATCGCTCGAATGCGAGCAGCGAAGTCGAATTTTTCGATGCCTACGGTGTGATGATCGGCGATGAAGGGCGCGGCGTGCCGACGATCATCGAGATGGCGAACTTCACGCGGCTCGACTGCGTGATCGGCAGCGCGGCGCTGATGCGTACGGCGCTCGTGCAGGCCATTCATCATGCGCGGCATCGAAGCGCGTTCGGCGCGCGCCTCGTCGATCAGCCGCTGATGCGCAATGTGCTGGCGGACCTCGCGCTCGAATCGGAAGCGGCGACGCTGCTGTTCATGCGGCTCGCGGGCGCGTTCGAGCAGAGCGCGGCGGCGGGCAGCGCGCCGCACGAGCGCGCGTGGCGGCGCATCGTGACGCCGGCAGCGAAGTTCTGGGTGTGCAAGCGCGCGCTCGAATTCACCGGCGAGGCGATGGAAGTCTGGGGCGGCAACGGCTACGTCGAAACCGGGCCGATGGCGCGTTTCTATCGCGAAGCGCCGGTCAATTCGATCTGGGAAGGGTCCGGCAATGTGATGTGCCTCGATGTGCTGCGCGCGTTCGAGCGCGAACAGGACGCCGCTCACGCGCTTTTCGACGACTGGCGCGAGACCGCGGCGCGGCATCCGGCGCTCGGCGCGGCGTTGCAGGGACTCGTCGCGATGCTGACGGGCGATCCCGCGTCCCGCGAAGCGTCGGCGCGCGGCATCGCGCAGCGACTGGCGTTATGCGCGCAAGGCGTGCTGATGGCGCGGCATGCGCCCGCGGACGTGGCGCAGGCGTTTATCGACACGCGGCTCGGCGATGCGCGCGGCGATACCGGGCGGGTGTATGGGACGTTGCCGCCGCGCTTCGATCACGAGGGGATCGTGGCGCGGGCGTTTTCTGGGTAGCGCGCAGCCGCCGTCAGCGGATCGTCCGCCCCGCTTCCCGAATCGGCTCCTCGTTTTCCAGCCGGTAAACCCACGACAGCAATTCCGCCACCGCCTGATAAAGCGCGGGCGGAATACGCGCGTCCAGATCGACCTGCATCAGCAGCGACACCATTTCCGGCGAGTCGTGGACGTACACGCCCGCTTCCTTCGCGCGCTGCACGATCATTTCCGCGACGAGCCCGTAACCTTTCGCGACGACGCGCGGCGTCGTCTCGCGATTCGCGGCATCGTAGGTCAGCGCCGTCGCCTGCTTGCGGCTGTAGGGCGTGCTCATGCCGAACCTCCGTCGCTGCGGAATAAATGCTCGAGCGGCGAGCGCACCGGCTTTGCGCTTGCCTCGTGCTCGCCCAGGTCGATGTCGGCCGCACCGTCCGCCGCACGCACGGAAAACGACGCCAGCGCGATCCCCGCCGCATCGAGCTGACGCGCGAAGGCCGCGCCCTCCGACGCCAGGCGGCTCGCGCCGCGATCGCTCGTCTGAATGCGCACCGCGAGCTGCTCGCCGGTCAGCACCAGTTCCGCGTCCACCGTGCCGAGCGCGGGCAGCGAAAGCGTCACGCGGGTGCGCCAGGCGCGATCGTCGGCGGGCGATTCAGGCGTGCGGGCGTCGCGCGGCTCACGGCTCACTTCCCATTCGAGGCGCGTCCCCGGCCACGCCTCGCCCTGCCAGCGGAACTGTCCGTTGGCGAGGACGTCGAGTTGCTGGCGCACGACATCGAGCGTTGCGGGATGAATGCCCGCCGTCACGGACGCCTGCACCGCCGATTCATGCGACCCCGGCTGCGCAGCCAGGGACGGCGCAGGACTCGCCGTCTGCGAATTCGACAGCACCGAAGGCGGCGCATCCCGCACCGACGCAGCGAGCGCGGCCGCCTGCTGCGGCGTCTGCGGCATCGCGACGGGGCGCGCGGGCATCGGCGGGGGCGTGTCGGGAATATCGGGGGCGGTGCGGAAATCGTCGGCGAAGTCGAGCGGCGCCGAGCGGGAATCGACGTGCGCCTGCGGCTCGTTGCCGAGCGATGCCGCGCTGCGCTGCCCCGCCAGCCACTGCGCGAGATGCGATTCGTAAAAGAGTCCGCTCTCGCCGACGGTCTTCGCCAGTTCGCCCGCCAGCACCGAAGCCGGCAGCGGCGGCAAGTTCAGGGTCGCGGCGCGCGCCGCGGCGACGGCGGCTGCGTTGGAAGAGAAAGCGGTATCGAAAAGGCCGGTCGTGAGCGCGGCGAAGGCGCTCGCGGGGCGCGGAGGCGTCGGCCATAAAGGCGTATCGCCGATGACGGCGGGCGCTGCACCGCCCAGCCGGGAAATCACGTCGAGCGTGCGCGCGACGTTCGAAAGCTCGGTTTTCGCCGATGCCGCCGCGTTCGCCGCGACCGATGCGGGCGTGACGGGCGCATCGACGGAATGCGATGTATCCGTTTGTGTGGTCGTCCGGCCAGCGGCGGCGCCGGCCGCGCCGTTGACGCCATCGGCCGCGCGGATCGCGGACAGGACGAGGTCGGTGCGGCTCGCAAGCAGCGCCGCCAGCGTGGAGTCGAGTCCTGTCATGCCGAAATCCTCAAGTGCGTCCGCTCAATCGCGCGGCGCGTCGTTCAACGCAGTCCGACCATCTTCTTCAGAACGCGCGCCGTGCTGTTGACCGTGAAGAGCGCCGACAGGCGCGCGAGACTCGGCGAGCTCAGATCGCGAATGGCGGCGTCGTCGGCGAGAATCTTCTTCACCAGGTCCAGCTTGCGCGCCCGGGCGCTTTCGTCGAGTTCCGAGCCGGCATCCGTCTCCTGCAACTGGTCGACCAAGCCGCGATACACGCCCTGCATCGCCTTCAGCTCGCTCCATTCGCCTTCGCGCGCCGCCACCAGCATCTGGGCGGAAAGCGCGGCGATGGCTTCATAGTGAGCGAAGTATTCTTGTGTGGTTTTCATTCTTCTCTGGCAGTCGCCCGCCACTTCCGTTCAGACGGCTGCCGCGGTCATCTGCGCCACTTCCGGTCCAATTCCAACCCACGCTTCCTCGAGCGTCGCGAGCAAGTCGTCGACTTCAACGAGCATCTTCTCGTCCTGCTTCAGGTTCGCTTCCAGAAGCCGGCGCGTCATGTACGAGTACAGCGCGTCCAGCCGCTGCGCGATTTCGCCGCCCGCTTCCTTATTGAGCGCCTGCTGCAAGCCGCTTTCGACGATGTTGATCGCCTTGCCGATCGCCGCTCCGCGTGCGCCGATGTTGTTCTGCTGCTGATGCATCCGCGCCTGCGCAATGGCCTGCCTCGCGCCCTGATAAAGCATCACGATGAGCCGGTGCGGGCTGGCTCCCATCACGCCCGTCTGAACGCCGACGCGCGCATATGCGTTGGCTCCCGCCTGTCCCTGCGAATACATCGATGGCTCTCCCTGAATGCAATGCCCGCGCGGCCCTCGCCGCCCGTCCGGACGCCCGTTGCGTGTCCGGCAAGAAATCGGTGCCGGCGGAAATCACGAAGGCGCTGCCCGCTCTCGCGAGCGAACCATCGTTCGCCGTGCTGTTATCGGGGTTATCGGAGGAACGCGGCAAAGCTTTAGGGCGCAAGGCTTCGGGGCCAAAACGGCGGGCTTGCGCGGACGGCGCCTGAACGCGTCAGACGGAGATTTGCATGATGTCGTTGTACGCCGACACCAGCTTGTTGCGGACCTGCAGGCCGAACTGGAGACCGACGTTCGCCTTTTGCATGTCGACCATCACGTCGTTGAGCGAGACGTTCGGCGCGCCGACTTCGAACGCGTGCGCTTCACCGAGCGCCTTCGTCTGGTTGTCGCTGATCTTGTCGATCGACGATTTCAGCGCATCCGCGAAGCTGCCCGCGCTGACCGCGCCGGAGTTTCCGCGTGCTCCGGATACCCCGCCGGTGACTGCGCCCGACGCCGACGCGCCGCCGGCCGCCTCCGCGGACATCGACTGGATGGCGCTCATCGCGGCGGAAAGCGGATTGATCGGAAAGTTCATGTTGACTCCGTGTGACTGCAACGCTATCTCAAAGAACAGAAGGGTGTCCGGGCGGCGCTCGGGAGCCTCTTCCAGGTTTGAAAAAGATTAGCAGCGGGGGCGTTTCCAAACCGCCCGAAGAACGGGGGAAACCCGGCTCTATTCATCGAATCGACTTGCAATCTTGTGCGGATAATCCCCATCGTGAAAAGACTCCTCAACCGCTGACGAACAGCGGCGACAGGAAGACGCCAAGATTCGGAGCATCGACGCCAAATGGAAACGCCCAATAACTCTTTGATTACGCCCGACGCCAGGATGGGCCTGGCCGGCGCGCAGCCTGGCGCGGCCGGCAGCGCCGCTGCGGGCGCGGGCCTTCCGGGCGGTAATTTCGGCGGCTTTGCACAGCGCGTGCCGATGCTTTCGCAATTCCGCTCGAACCCGCGCGTGCCGCTGATCATCGCGGTCGCCGTGCTCGCGATGGTCGTCGCCGGGCTGCTGTTGTGGTCGCGCCAGCCGGACTATCGCGTGCTGTTCAGCAATCTGTCGGACCGCGACGGCGGCGCAATCGTTACCGCGCTCCAGCAGGGCAACATTCCCTACAAGCTGTCCGAAGGCGGCGGCGCCATCCTCGTTCCGGCCGAGCAGGTTCACGAAACGCGCCTGCGTCTCGCGAGCCAGGGCTTGCCGAAAAACGGCTCGGTCGGCTTCGAACTGATGGACAACCAGAAGTTCGGCATCAGCCAGTTCGCGGAACAGATCAACTATCAGCGCGCGCTGGAAGGCGAACTCGAACGCACCATCGGTTCGATCTCGTCGGTGAAGTCGGCGCGCGTGCATCTCGCCATACCGAAGCCGAGCGTCTTCGTGCGCGACAAGGAACTGCCGACCGCCTCGGTGATGGTGAACCTCTATCCCGGCCGCGTGCTCGACGAAGGGCAAGTGCTCGCGATCGCGCACATGGTGTCGTCGGGCGTGCCGGACATGCCGGTGAAGAACGTGAACATCGTCGATCAGGACGGCAACCTGCTCACGAGCCAGAGCGCCGCAAGCGGCCTCGACGCATCGCAGCTCAAGTACATGCAGCAGATCGAGCACAACACGCAGAAGCGCATCGACGCGATCCTCGCGCCGCTCTTCGGCGCCGGCAATGCGCGGTCGCAAGTCAGCGCGGATATCGACTTCTCCAAGCTCGAACAGACCGCCGAAAGCTATGGCCCGAACGCGAATCCGCAAAGCACCGCGATCCGCAGCCAGCAATCGAGCGAATCGAGCGAAACGTCGGGCAGCGGCGCGACGGGCGTGCCGGGCGCGCTGTCGAACCAGCCGCCGCAAGCGGCATCCGCACCGATCGACGCAGCCGCATCCGGCGCGGCCGCCACGAAGTCCACGCCGCAAAACCTGCGCAAGGACACGACGACGAACTACGAAGTGGATCGCACCGTGCGCCACTTCGAGCAGGCGACGGGCGGCATCAAGCGTCTTTCGGTGGCGGTGGTCGTCAACTACGAGAAGAAGGTCGATGCGAAGGGCAACGTGACGATGACGCCGCTCGCCGCCGACAAGCTCGCGCAAGTGCAGCAGCTCGTGAAGGACGCGATGGGCTATGACGAGAAGCGCGGCGATTCGGTCAACGTAGTGAACAGCGCGTTCACGTCGGACCTGAACATGACGCCGGACGTGCCGTGGTGGCGTACGCCCGACATGATTGCGCGCGGCATCTCGCTGGCGAAGTACGTGGGCATCGGCATCGTCGCGCTGTTCCTGTACTTCAGCATGGTGAAGCCGGCGATGAAGCGCGCCTTCCCGCCGCCGCCCGAAATTGCGCCGACGCTCGCTGGCGCACCGGACGAACTCTCGCTGCTCGACGGCTCGACGATGGACGGCGAGAAGAAGGACGAAGAAGAAAAGGATGCCGAGGTCAGTCTCCTCGGTCATGAAAGCAACAAAGCCAAATTCGATCGCAATCTCGACTACGCCCGCATGGTTGCGCGGCAGGACCCGAGAATCGTTGCGACCGTCGTGAAGAACTGGGTGTCCGATGAACGCTGAAGGCCTGAATAAAGCCGCTCTCCTCCTGATGTCGATCGGTGAGGAAGAAGCCGCCGACGTTTTCAAATATCTCGCGCCGCGCGAGGTCCAGAAAATCGGCGCGACGATGGCGGCGCTCAAGAACGTGACGCGCGAGCAGCTCGACAACGTGCTGACCGAATTCGTGCTGGAAGCGGAAAAGCACACCGCGCTGTCGCTCGATTCGAGCGAGTACATTCGCTCGGTGCTGACGAAGGCGCTCGGCGAAACCAAGGCCGGCGCGCTGATCGACCGCATTCTGCAAGGCAGCGATACGAGCGGTATCGAGGGCCTGAAGTGGATGGACTCGGGCGCGGTTGCGGAACTCATCAAGAACGAGCATCCGCAGATCATCGCGACGATCCTCGTGCACCTGGACCGCGATCAGGCTTCGGAAATCGTGTCGCTGCTAAACGACCGGCTGCGCAACGACGTGCTGCTGCGCATCGCGACGCTCGACGGCATTCAGCCCGCCGCGCTGCGCGAACTCGACGACGTGCTGACCACGCTCCTGTCCGGCAGCGACAACCTGAAGCGCGCGCCGATGGGCGGCATCCGCACGGCGGCGGAGATTCTCAACTTCATGTCGAGCAATCACGAGGAAGGCGTGCTGTCGAACGTGCGCGATTACGACGCCGAACTCGCGCAGAAGATCATCGACCAGATGTTCGTGTTCGAGAACCTGATGGATCTGGAAGACCGCGCAATCCAGCTGCTGCTGAAGGAAGTCGAGTCGGAAACGCTGATCGTGTCGCTGAAGGGCGCACAGCCCGGCTTGCGCCAGAAGTTCCTGTCGAACATGTCGCAACGCGCGGCCGAACTGCTCGCCGAAGACCTCGATTCGCGTGGTCCGGTGCGTGTGTCGGAAGTCGAACAGCAGCAACGCAAGATTCTGCAGATCGTGCGCAATCTCGCCGAAGCCGGCCAGATTCAGCTAGGCGGCAAGGCGGAGGACGCATATGTCTAACGCTGCTGCCGCGAAGGCCAACGTGTCGGCGTATCAACGCTGGGAGATGGCGTCGTTCGATCCCGTCACCGTCGACAACAGTGCGGCGGATCAGGCCGCGCTCGAAGCGCATCTGCGGCGCGTCGAGGAAGATGCGCACGCGCAGGGGCTGGCCAAGGGGCACGTCGCCGGTCAGGCGCTCGGCTTCAAGGCGGGCTTCGAGCAGGGCGAGGCGCGCGGCTTCGAGGAAGGCCGCAAGGAAGCGCTTGCGCAAGCCGCGCAACTAGCACAGATCGCCGATACCTTCAAGACCGCGCTGCAGGCCGCCGATGCCGCCATCGCGGAATCGCTTGCCGCGCTTGCCATCGATATCGCGCAGCAGGTCGTGCGTCAGCATTTGACGCTCGATCCGACCGCCCTCCTCGCCGTGGCGCGTGAAGTGATCGCAGCCGAGCCGGAGCTTTCGGGCGCGCCGACGCTGGTCGTCAGTCCGGCGGATTTGCCGGTCGTCGATTCGTATCTGAAGGAAGAACTCGAAGCCGCCGGCTGGACGGTGCGGCCCGATCCGGCCATCGAACGTGGCGGCTGCAAGGCGCACGCCGCGACCGGCGAAATCGACGCGACCAACGTATCGCGCTGGGAGCGCGTCGTGGCGGCGCTCGGGAGGAACAAGCCGTGGTGAACAATCGAATCACGCAGGATGGCCTGAGCGCGCTGGAACAGGAACTCGCGCGGGCGTCGTTTGGACCGCTCGCAGGCGATGAGGCTATCGCCGGCGATCTGCCCGATGACCACGCCGCGCGCACGATCGCCGAACTCGCCGCGCTCGCGGGCAATCCGCATATCGACACGTGGCGCGACAAGCTCGATGCGCTGAAGTCGCGCAACGCGATCGCCAAGCCGCTGCGTCCGTGCGGCCGCCTGACGCGCGCCGCGGGCCTCGTGCTCGAAGCCGTCGGCCTGAAGATGGGCGTGGGTTCGGAATGCATGATCGAGTTGCCGCCCGGCAGCGCGATCCCGACCGCCGAAGCGGAAGTCGTCGGCTTCGCGGGCGACAAGCTGTTCCTGATGCCGACGACCGAAGTCGCGGGCCTGTTGCCGGGCGCGCGGGTGTATCCGCTGGAAAGCGCGCCGATCAACGATCCGATGGCGGGCGCCAAGCGTCTGCCCGTCGGCTGGGAAATGCTGGGCCGCGTGGTCGACGCATCCGGCCGCCCGCTCGATGGTCTCGGGCCGCTGGGCGCGAAGATGGATGCACCGCTGGCCGCGCCCGTGATCAATCCGCTGAACCGCGAGCCGATTCACAAGGTTCTCGATGTCGGCGTGCGCGCGATCAACTCGCTGCTCACGGTCGGACGCGGTCAGCGCATGGGCCTCTTCGCGGGCTCGGGCGTGGGTAAATCCGTGCTGCTCGGCACGATGGCGCGCTATACGAGCGCGGAAGTCATCGTGATTGGGCTGATCGGCGAGCGGGGCCGCGAAGTGAAGGAATTCATCGAGCAGATTCTCGGTGAGGACGGACTCGCGCGCTCGGTCGTCGTGGCCGCGCCGGCGGACGTTTCGCCGGTGCTGCGGATGCAGGCCGCCGCGTACACGACCTCGCTCGCGGAGTATTTCCGCGATCAGGGCAAGCACGTGCTGATGCTGATGGACTCGCTCACCCGCTACGCGATGGCGCAGCGCGAGATTGCGCTCGCGATCGGCGAGCCGCCCGCGACGAAGGGTTATCCGCCGTCGGTATTCGCGAAGCTGCCCGCGCTCGTCGAGCGTACCGGCAACGGCCCGGAAGGCGGCGGCTCGATCACCGCGTTCTATACGGTGCTCACCGAAGGCGACGACCAGCAGGACCCGATTGCCGATTCCGCCCGCGCGATTCTCGACGGCCATATCGTGCTGAACCGGTCGCTCGCGGAGGCGGGGCACTATCCGGCGATCGATATCGAACAGTCGATTAGCCGCGTGATGACGTCGATCATCGACGACAAGCATCTCGAGCGCGTGCGTCTCTTCAAACAGATGCTTTCGCGTTATCAGCGCAACAAGGATTTGATTAATGTCGGTGCGTATTCGCACGGACGGGATGCGTTATTGGACCGCGCGATTGCGTTATATCCGCGCATGGAGTCGTTTTTACAGCAAGGCTTTCGTGAGCAGGCAAATTTTGAACCGAGCCTCGATTTGTTGCACCAGCTTTTCGAATAGTATTCGGGCCATTCCTCAGAAGAACGCGTAGAACCACGACCACAGAGACCGCACGTCCATGTCCAAGAATCTGCCGATCACCACGCTCATCGAACTCGCGCAAGAAGAGCTCGACACCGCCACCAAAAAGCTGGGCAAGTTGCAGCAGGAAAAAACTGAAGCCGAGGCGCAGCTTCAATCGCTCGTGACGTATCGCGACGAGTATCACGCGAAGTTCACGGCATCGGCGCAGCAAGGCACGACGGCGCAGACGCTGCGCAATTTCCAGGCGTTCGTCGATACGCTCGATGCGGCCATTGCGCAGCAACGGGCGGCGATCGTGATGGCGGATCACCGCATCGAGGCGATGAAGCCCGAATGGCGGCTGAAGAAGCAGAAGGTCGGCAGTTACGAGGTGCTTGCGGCGCGTGGGGAAGCGGTGCTTGCGAAGCAGGCGGCGCGCGTCGAACAGCGCGAGGCCGATGAGCATGCGGCGAAGGTGCTTCGTATGCGTGCCGCAAGGGCCTGAGTTTTTAGCGGCGTTTGTCCGCGTGTAGTTCATTTATCGAATTTCAGAGACTGATATGTCCTCCGTTTCATTCACTGGCGCGCTGACGGGTGTTTCGTCATCGTCATCGTCTTCTGTCGCATCGGCGGCCAAGCGCGCGGCGAGCGCGGGCGTGTCGTTCGGGCTGACGCTGCAGAGCATCACCGATCGCGCCAATGCAGAGGCGCAAGCGGCGCAGGCGCAGACTTCGTCCGGCCAGTCGAGCGTGCATGACGCACCGAAGCCTGACGACAGCGCCGCGAGTCAGGATGACGACGTGCAGGCTTCGTCGTCGGATGCGAGCGGCAAGGCGGACGCTGCGGCGGACGCATCGAAGCCCGCGGACAAGACCGAAAGCGCGGACGCATCGAAGGCGGCTGCATCGACCAAGCCGGCCGCATCCGCCGATGCAGCGGCCAAGGCTGCCGCTGACGCGAAAGCGCGTGCGGATGCCGCCGACGCAGCGAATGCGGACACTAACCCGGTTGCTGACGACGCGACGCTCGCCGATCTTGCCGATGCGGCATCGAGCGGTTTGACGACGGCATCGACGGACGACGATGCATCCGCTACTGGCGACACGAAGAAAACCGGCGATGCGAAAGCGGAGCCGGACCCGTTGCAAGCCGCGCTCGCGGCGATGAACAACCCGCCGGCGGCTGCGGTCGTGACGGCGTCGGCTGGTCATGCGGGCGCGGACGGCGGCAAGTCTGGCGACGGCGACATGCCGCGTGGCGCGAAGGGTGCGCGGGGTGCGCTGCTGACGAATGCGTCGGCGGCCGATGGCAAGAATGCCGCTGCGAGCGCGCAGGCCGACGCGACGGCATTGACCAATGCACAGGCGGCGCTGACGCCGGTTGCTGCCGATGGCGGGACGGCCGCGTACAAGCAGGCAGCGGATGCGGCGGCGCACGCGGTGGCGATGCAGACGGCATCGGCGAGTTCGGCGGTATCGAATCCGCAGGGCGCGATGACGGCGGCTACGAGCGCGGCGATTGCACCGCACGTGGGCGCATCGGGTTGGGACGATGCGTTCAGTCAGAAGGTGGTGTTCTTGTCGAATGCGGATCAGCAGAGTGCTGAACTCACGCTCAATCCGAAAGATCTCGGGCCGTTGCAGGTGACTTTGCAAGTCGCCGATAACCACGCGCATGCGCTGTTCGTGTCGCAGCATGCGCAGGTCCGGGAGGCGGTCGAGGCCGCCATGCCGAAGCTTCGTGAGGCCATGGAGGCTAATGGCATCAGCCTCGGAAGCGCTTCGGTTTCCGATGGGTCTGCGTTTGCTCGTCAGGGGCAGTCGGGCGGGGATCGGTCGGAGAGTGGCGGCGGGAGGCGTGGGGGTTCTTCTGTCGGCGGTGGGGTGGGTGCTGCCGGCGGTTCGGGTTCTGTTTTGCCTTCGCGGCGGGTTGTTGGACTCGTGGATACGTTTGCCTGAGGTTTCAGGCGGCTCTTTTTTCGTTGAGCTTGTATTCGTGTCGGTCTATTAGCGCGCCCCTCCCCGGGGCGGGGGTCACTTTCTTTGCCGCTGTGTATAGACCGGAGACATGGGTAACACCTGTGTCAGGA
>NZ_JBFUPT010000033.1:0-30218 GCF_041360715.1 Caballeronia sp. RCC_10 | reverse complement strand
GATGTAGAGCTGCAGCCCATCCTGTTTTTCGAAGACTCGAAAGTCCGGCGCAAAGGGGGACGTTCATGTAGACAACTATGAATTAGCCAGCGACAATTACACCCGTCGACCGGCCAGAATAGTTGTCGCTGACCGGCCGTGCCGCTTGACGCTGTCTAGGCAGCCCCCGATTTGTGCAAACCTATGGGCGCATTTGCGGTACCAAAGCTCTTCTGGGGTGGTCAAGCCACCAGGGCGACCGGCTGCCTATCGCCGCTCGCTTGATCCCGATGGGTGCCTGGCGCGATTCGTCGCAGCCTCCTAGTGAAGAAACGGGCACGCTCCGGCGACTGCCTCCGGACCAGCGCTTCCAAACACCGACCGCTAACGCGGGCCGCGGAACCTTCTTTCTCGCTTGGCACCGGCCCGCCAATGGGTGCCGTGGAATTCGCGTTCGTTTTGCCGCGGAATATTCAAATAGAGCCTCGACATGCGTCATTCGACCACGCACGCTGCGCGCCCGTGTTCCCTAGTCTTGAATCAAACGGACTGCCGATGCAGGCTTTAGCAACAGATGGAGAACTGAGATGCCTGGAATCAACTACCTCAAGCCTGACGCCAGTGGGGCAACGTGGTTGCCCGCGCAGGGCTTGAAAATCGTTTCACCCGCACCACCGCCCGATAACACCATGCTCTACGTAGCACTTGGTGCTGTTGGTGCGGCGTTCACCCTGCTCATCGCCTGCTTCTTGCGGATACTGCACGCTTCAACCGTTTTTTGAGACGGATACGAGCAGTGAAATAGCCCCCTAAGCGCTGGTGGTAAAAGCCGTCCGCACCCCTTCGTCTGCATGGACCAGTCTGCACACCGCTGCTTATCGACGTCCGATCTTTGCTGCCAAGGTTCCGAGCACCGTACTCAGAACCGGAACGTCACGTTTAAGCTTGGACCGTTGAAACGCAGGGTCTGTACCAGCTGATCGCCCGAGCCATAAAAGGCGAGATACCGATAGGTCAAGCTTAAGTCGACCCACTTCATTGCATAGCCAAGTCCGGTCATCGCCTGCCACGTAAACTTCGACGAGCCGGCGCCGGCGTCGAGATAAAACGGCACGTACCACTTCTCGTCACTGGTGATCAAAAGCCGCCCACGCACGCCTCCGAAGCCGTCGAAAATGTTTTGTACTTGCGACACACTGACTTCTGGGCTCACGCTCGAACCTGTCCCAAGCGTTCCCGCTGCCGACGCGTCGAGCTTGGCTTTCACCCCGAGATAGCGCATTCCCACAATCGCATCGATGTTTCCCCACGACTGTCGCATCAAGGTGCGACCGCCGCCTATCTGGATTAGCGTGCCCCGGAAGGTCGTCTCGAAGCTCCGCTGCGTCTCGCGAGGACCGAACAGGCCGCGCGTCGCATTGACTGAACTCCCGTGCCGCCCGAAGTTCAGATAGATCGTGTCCGCGAAAATGCTCCAGTCGTCCTTGCGCGCCTCACCCTGCAGCATAAAAACGAATTTGAGGTTCTGCAGATAGTCATACGGCCCGGTAGACGCGTCAGCGCCCCCGCCCGGCGGGGAGAAGCGCAGCGTCCCGCTTACATTTGGCAACCAGAGGTACGGCGTGACGGCGAATTGCCATTGCGTGCCGGTTTCGCCCTGAGTCGACAGGGTTTCGGAAGCTCGCGCGTTGGTCACGGCGATCATCGCAGCCACCACACATCCTGAGTAAAGGCGCATGAAGAGTAGCTCCCAAGCTGCTCACAGCAAAGTTTTGCAAGAAGTTCCGAGCGCGAGTTCCGGCGCGACAACCACGTTATAGCCCACGAGAGAGGATTCATCGACGGCTTTCGAGGTGCTACTGAGTGCTCCTTTATCCGCCATCGACAATACTATGTCCGAGACGGTCTTGGACGTATGGGCGGTTGGCGCTGCCACGATCGGGGCGCCGCCCGAATGCACAAGGACAAAGGCGATGCACGGTCGTCCAGCGTTTGTAAGGGTGATTGCCGCGATTGCGACATTAGCTGCATCAGCATGTGTTCCAGTGCATGCCGATGAGAAAGAGCCGCTCAGTTTCATCGATCCGACCGACGGGCAACTGGACATGAGCGATTTCCTGCTCAAACACAAGGGGGCACTGCCCGTGCCCATGGTGATCACTGAGCCGGCTGTGGGCTATGGCGTTGGCCTTGGACTGCTCTTCTTCTCCGGGCCGATTGCCGATGCTGCGGCGAATTCAACAGGTGAGCAGCCCAACCGGATTCCGCCGAACGTGACGGCGCTCGGTGGCGTCTACACGCAAAACGGTACGTGGGCCGCGGCTGCCGCCCATTTCCACACCTGGGACTACGATCGTTATCGTTACCTCGGTGCAGTGGCAAAGGTCGACGCTCACCTCGACTATTTCGGACAGACCGGTCGGCCTCGGGCCTATACCCTACTTGGTGACGCGCTGCTTCAGCAATTTCTGGTTCGCCTCGGCAACAGCCGCTGGTATGGCGGCGTGCGATACGTCTTCTTCGATTCGACCTCCAACTTCACAGGCAGCAATGTACCGTCCAGTATTGCCAACTTCGAGCGAAACCAGCGCATCGGCGCCGGGAGCCTCATTCTGGATTACGACTCGCGCGACAACGTCTTTTATCCGGTGTCCGGAAGCTTCGCCGAATTTGAGACGCAGTTTGCCCGTACCGGCTTCGGCGGAACCCAGAACTACGACGTCTACGCCGCCCGTGGCTTCAAATGGATTCCCCTCACGCATACGCTGATTCTGGGGCTGCGTCTCGACACCAGGTTCTCGACGGGGAACATTCCGTTCTATGCGCAGCCGTATGTTGATCTGCGGGGCGTTCAGAAGGGGCGGTACCAGGACCGCAATGCCATTTCGACTGAAGCGGAGTTGCGCTGGGACGTGACGCCGCGGTGGTCGGTCCTCGGCTTCACAGGCCTCGGCAAGGCATACGGACGGCTCGAGAGCTTCTCACAGGCACAGAACGTAGCAAGTGTCGGCACGGGGTTCCGTTACCTGATCGCACGCAAGTTGGGCGTGTCCATTGGTATCGATGTCGCCCACAGCAAGGATCAGAATGCGTTTTACATTCAGGTCGGCAGCGCGTGGCGGTGAGTCCACGCGTCGACGGCACGGCGGACTGCTTCGAGCGCGGACACAGGAGGCTCTCTCGCGAGGTCGACCACTCAAGGCTCTTGCACGCGAGTCCAAGATGGATCAGGATTGAACCCGCTCAGCGGCTTTGCTGCCGGGCCGCGATTCTTTTGATACACGACGCCGTTGTTGTTGACGATGAAAGTCATCACGCCGCTCTCCCCGTACTGCGCGGGATAGGCGACCATCGCGAAACCCGCGAGCATGCGCCCGTTGACGAGGTAGCTGAACCCGCCACCGGGCGCTTGCGGGCCTTGCCGCATCAGGATACGGAAGTGATACCCGTGATAGGCGTCGCCGGGGCGTCGATCGCTGAAATAGTTTGAACTCGCGGCGATCAACGGTCCGAACGGACTCAGCTCCTCGCCCTTCGCTTCGTCCGCGGGCCAGTAAAGCCCGTCGTGCTTGCCCGCGGAACTGCCGAGCTTGCGCGCATACTGCAACACGCCGTCGCCCATGCGGTCGCGTGCCGCGTACTCGCGCTGGGCGTCTACATAAGCCCGCAGCACTTTGATTGCTTCTCGTTCCTTACCCCCAATGCGACGGTCCAGCACCTCCTGTTCGCCCTCTTCGGTCGCGAAGCGCCACTGTCCGTCCTCACGCACCAGTGGAATGGGCATCGGCCACGCTTCGTCGCCGATACGCAGGACGCGGCGATCCGGCGAGGTTTCCGCCAGCATGTGATACGCATTGAACTCCGTGAGCGCGTTGGCCCGCAGCTCGCGGTTCTCGGCTTCATCGGGTGTCACGACGAGCCGCTTGTGCGCATTGCCAAAGATCGCAATGAGCGCAGCGTCATCGTTCGATTCAAGTGCGTGCTGCAACGCGCTCACGGCTTCATCCGGCGTCGTGAAAGTCTGCTGGTCATTTGTAGCGATGACGGGCGACGATGCGAGAAGCGCTGCGACGAGCGCGAATGCAGACGCTAAGCGAGATATCGTTTTCATGCCATATCTCCTATCGGCGGCCCATGCGTCCGCCACCTCCGCCGAAGCCGCCACGCCCGCCGGAGGAGCCTCCGCCGCTCTGCGGGTTGCGAGCGCCCTGCGCACGCGGCGACGACTGCCGGCTCGCGGCGCCGCGCGCGCTATCCGCCCGCACACCCTGAGCGGAGCCGTAACCGCTAAGAGCGTCGCCGCCGCGCCCCTGGAAATCGCCGGGGCTCTGCGCGCGGGGTGTCTGCGCGGCTGCCGGCCCGCGCGCGGCAGCACGCCCGCTGCCGCCAGACGCGCCGAAGTTGCCGGCGTTGGCACGGGACGGCGGGTCGCCGACGCGCTGCGCCGATGCGCGTGCGCTGGTGCCGGAAACCTGTCCGGGCTTCTTTTCAGAGCGCCATTGGGTCGAGCGCTCAGAGGCAGAAGTGCCGTTCGCGGAGCGGCTAGCCGCCCGATTGCTCAGTTCGTTCTTGACCTCGGTGCGGTTGACGTTGCCCTCGCGGTTGATATTGATAGTGTTGTTGCCACCCTCATAGTGCGACACATAGTGCCCGCCATTCCAAGCCGCCGTAATCGCCGCACCCCAGATGAGGCCCGTGGCGAAAGCAGCACCAGGTGCGTACGGGTAGTAGTAGACCGGATAAGGCGCAGGCCAGTAGCTATACACCGGCGTTGGGCTGCTCACGACGACTGTCGACGGGTTGTACTGCGGCACGTAGATGACTTCGGGATTTGACGGCACAATCTTGATGACCTCCTTCTCGACCACCACCGTCTGTTTGTCGTCCGTCTTGAGATTCCCGACCGATTGCGTCTGACGTCGGAAACGCTGCACTGCCTGCAGCACTGCGCTTTGATCCGCTACCACCGCCTCACCTAGCGCCACAGTCCAGTCGAGGTCGGTGCTCATTTTCTTTACGACTTCGGGGTAGTTCAACAGCGCCTTCACTGGATCCTGCCACGCCTCGTTAACCGGCAGGTCCTTTTGCGTCTTTCTGCGCTCAAGGAAGCGGTCGGCTTGCACAACTTCGACCGGATACGTCGACGCGGGAAGAATGATGGCGATGAGGTCGTCCGGATAGAGCGCAATAGAACCGACGAGCGTGTCCAACGAGACAGGATTATCCATCGCGACAGCTTGCCCACCGCCTGTCGACGGCACATTTGAGATGGTCTGCGCAGCACTTGTCGCTGGTTGCTGAGCTGTAGGTTGCCCACCGCTTCCCGCCGGGGCCTCGGGAGTCGCGCACCCGCCTGCGCACAGCGCCGACGCGATAAGAAGCAAGCTGAATGAGTCACGCATGTCTAGCACCGCCCGGAGTAGGGGTACCGCGCATGTTTCTGGATCCGAAACGCCGGCCTATTTGCGCCCTTGCCGAGGCGTCCCGCCTATAAGATATATCGCAATGCGCGCCCCGTCCCGCGCTGAGCGCTTACTGCCCGCTCGCGCCGCCATGCGCTGCCTCAATCGCAGCATCGCGTTCTTTCGCGGCCTCTGCCTTCTTATGATCGAAGACTTTCTTGGCCGCTGCGACTTTCTGGCTATATTTCTTGTTGGCGGCGGCAACTTCCATCCGCATCTTGACGATCTCATCGCTACTTCGAACACATCTGCAACCCGCTCCTGCAGTTGCTTCTTCCAGTCCGTGATCTGGTTCGGATGGACGTCAAACTGCTGGGCCAGCTCCGCCAGCGTCTTGTCGCCCTTGAGCGCCGCGAGTGCCACCTTTGCCTTGAACGCCGGTGAGTGTGTCCGTCGGTTTCGTTTCGTCATCTTCTGGTTCCTTGATGCCGGCCATTATGACCGACTCACGCCCCAGCTTTTCCACTTAACGAACTGTCCGAATTCCCGCCGCCACCTCTCACCGACATGCCGGGTTCCAATGTCTCCCTAATCACCTGCTGCTTGAATTCTTGCGCATACGTGCGATGGGGATGCGTACGGCCCGCTGCGTTCGACATGGCTGACTGTCTCCATCAAGCTGGACGCGCCCATCATGCGTCGAAATATACAGCAGTGGGAAACGGTCGTGCCGAGGCGCTTACTGTAGATCGATGGGTCAACCTCAAAAGGGGGCGGTAGCGCGTAATCGCTCGGCTCCGGAGCGACCATTGCGAAGAGCGAAAAGGTCGCTTTCGAAGGAGCGTGTGGCCGATTTGGTAGCCCTAGTCAACGGTCCGTTGAGGGTCGGCAAGGCGCGTCTCACGCGCATCCGCGATGAGAATTTCCAGTTGCCCATTCCTCTAAAGCGAGGTCAAATTTCAACCGTGCAACGTCAGGTCGCGAGCGTTAGTTCGGTCTCTGGGAAACTGATATGACAAGTCCGCAAGATAAAGCCGAATCAGACGAGGATTTGGCTCAGATGATAATAGGGCAAGGGCCCTGCACCTATCTATTGCTGCTCTTACTTGGCTTGATCCTCCTGTTTCCCTACCTTGAGGAAGGCATATTCGCTCGCACGCTGCTCGGTATTCTGTTTTCAATCGTGCTGCTCGTGGGCGCTTTCGCCGCCGAGCAGACTCGGCGGGGATTCATCCTCAAACTGGGCTTGGCGTTGCTTGGGGTTGGCCTTCAATGGGCGGCGTTGTGGACTGAGAATATCGTGATTCTGGATCTTGCCGGGATGTCTTATGCCGCGTCTCTTGCAGTCTCGATTAGCGGAGTGCTTCGTTATATTCTCAAGCGCGGGCCGATTACAGCCGACAAGTTGCATGGTGCGCTTGCAGGCTACATCATGCTGGTCTTCGTCTGGGCCTTCATCTACGCCCTGATCGAGAGATCCAGCGCTGGCTCATTCGGTCCTGGCCGCCTCGATTTCACACAGCCTGGCACTTTCTTCAAACTGATCTACTTTAGCCTCACGACGCTCACGACCACTGGTTACGGTGATGTTATCCCATTGACCAACCAGGCTCGCTCATTTGTGATGATCGAAGAGTTTGCAGGCGTGTTTTACGTTGGTGTCCTGATCGCGCGGCTTGCCGGTCTCTATCCGTCGACTCTGACCAAGTGACTCTCGATCTGCCTGAACCACCGTCGTCGCTGGCCTTGACGAACTCGCGCGAGATGCTGCTCTTCGAAATGCCCACGGAGCTGGCCATCTCGAAGAACCTTCGCGTACTTGCGAGTCGACACGCCAGTGACCCTGATGTCGTGCACGCGCTTGCCAAGGCGCGGATTCTGGCTCAAGTGCTCGTAGGCCGGAATCCCCACTTCGGCCCCGGCCTTGTTGCCCAGGCGCGGGCGTTTGACGTTCAGCTTGCGCTCATCCATCACGACCCGTCCTTGCTGCGAGCCATGCCAGCCAACATCACCCGCTGCGCGCCCGGGATGTTTGTCACCCGCGACTTCCATCGCGGAGAGCACAAGCAGTTGCTCGATGAGGCTGCGTCCGGCGTCATGCATCAGTTCGTTGATGCTCGTCCGGGTGTTCTGGACCAGATCGAGCAGCGGTAGCAGCATCTGACTGTTTTGCGCAAAGCAGGCTTTCAGCGCGTCCTCATTCTGCTTCTCAACGACGCTGAACGGCACGCTGGCTGTTTCACGATTCTTCTTGGTACCCTTCATTTCGGGGGTTCTCCTGTCCGTGGAGTTGGTCCTGGAAACCCGATTCTCTCGGATTCCCAGAGCGAACCGCCGCCTTCAACCTTCAACTAGGGCTGGGACATTGCCCTTCCACGCACCTTGTTGCAATTATCGGAAATGGCTCGCGCCGTGTGGGCGCGGTGGCTGCTCAATCATTGAGCAAGCCATCGACCACCCAACTGAGCGTTGCATTGCCGTCTGACGTTGCCTTGCTAGGTGGTCAGCTTCCGGAAAGGCCGAGCATCTTGTCGAACAAGAACGTTGCAAGAATTCCGTACGCGATCCCGTTGCTCGGCTTAACAGTCGTGAATGGCATCAGCCAACTATTAGTGTTAAAGGTGCGAACTATGTAGGGGCTCACAATGACGCTAGGCGTGACGATGATGTTCGCATCCAACTGCACAGCGTACTCGTTCCGACCCACGCTGTAACCAGTTCCGCCAAAAGCCAAATTGGTCTGCTGAAGGAAGGCTTGCTCCGACGATGTGTTCCTCGTGTAGTTGACTCGAGCTGAAACGGTGTCGTAGGGCCGGCTCTTGAGCAGCCCTCTAGCCGTTAAACCGAGCGTACCGGTGCTTTGGAGTCCCGCTGGATTGTGTTGGTCGAAGCTGCTCGTGAAGTTTCCAAACACGCTTAGCGAGAGCGCGCCCGAAGTGCCCGGCACGTCGCCATCGGGATGCCACACGACCTGTTTCCCGCCGACATAGATCCCCGACGTGCCCTTGTAGGGTCCGGGCGTCGCGGGACCGGGCATCTTATAGGCCTGATGCTTAGCCGTGTTGTAGAAGAACATGACCTCGTAACTTTTCGCAAAGCGGTCCTGCATCGGATCGGTTTTGTACGTCACGTTGGCCAAATAGGTATTGCTCTGGGGGCCCTGCGCTGACCAATTCCAGCCGTTGCTGTCCGGATAGGTCGAATCGGATTTCCACACGCCGACTTGCGCGGTGATTTCGTTGGTGAATTTATATGCCGCGCGCGCCCCCCAGTTCGCGTAGATGATAGGGTTAATCTGGGCTGCATCCTGGATGATGGGCGAGAAACAGCCATATGGAAGTTCGCATACTGGGACGGCAAAGTAGTTTCCAGCGTTGCTCTTACCAAATTCAAATGTCGCCCGCCCTTCAAAAAATTTCTGTTCCCAAGTGAAAAGCGTCAAATGCGCCTTTCGGGGAATGTATGGTGACGGTTGGCCCGCGATACTGTCGCCGACTTGGACGCCGTAAAGCGTGTTGACAACAAACGGCGCAAAGAGCTGTTGGAAATGGATTGTGGCTCCGGAAAGGCCCACCATCTTCTGCAGATCAATGTCGGCTCCCGCTGCGATGAACGACAGTGCTTCATGGTTGCCCGTTTGCTGACCGGCCGAAGGATTGTCAAGATAAAACTGTGTGAAAACAAGGCTAGGCGTAATTCCAACATTCTGAAGTGTTCTGCCCGCTTTCCAGAAGATCGGATGTGCAGCATCACGCTCGCTCGCTTGCTCGCGCACCGTACCGACAAGATTTGGTGTGTCGCCGCTCGAACGGGAATCATTCGGAGAATCGAGAGCGATGGTTGCCGCGTTTTTATTTGGGCTGAGAGGCGCATCCTCCGCCCGAGCACCGAGCACTGCGAAAACGAGCCCAGTGGCGGCGGCTGCTTGCAATCGCCTGCGGTTATTGCGCGATCGCCGTTCAGCCACCGCAGGCCGCGTTCGTGAGTTCGCAATTGTCCACCGATGCTTGAAATGCTGTTTCATCTGTCGTCTCCTTTTAGGCGTTTTCTAGTGCGCCGCTTCTACTTGCTGTACCGCTGCGTTGTCGGGCACAGGCAGCAACGATGAGCGCATGCATAGTTGCAAGCTATCGTCGGTCAGCGGGAAGAGTCTCGTCTTCGGCGCTACCCCGCCTTTGACGCCGACTCATGTGCCAGCGGCGACGACGGGGATCTGAGCTAAAAGCGAGAGGTTCATGTGAGACTTGGCTTACGCTTCAGGAATGCCACTGCGAAGGTGATGAAAATCACAGCAATTAGCGCGATGCCCCACATCTCGAAGGCCGGGAAGCGAGACCCCGTCCGCGCCACAATAGGCATGATGAGGAACGGGTTGCAAAAGTAGCCTAGGGATTGACTCGCCATATAAGCCCCAATTCCAAAGCCCCGTCGTTCAAACGGAAGCGTACGAAGGGCCCAACTGACTGATGCCGGCAGGATTAGCCCACTGCCAAAGCCGTTCACGATCCCACCGATGGATAGTCCGGCGTAGGTGTGTGAAGTGCCCATAAGCACGAAGCCAACGCCGCAGATGAGTGTGGAGATAAGAAGCTGACTAAGCACGCCGAAGCGTTTCACAATGATCCATCCGAACGCGACCGTACCGACGATCACTCCAAGGCTGCTCATGGCATAGCTGAGCCCGATCTTTGGCGTCGAGGTCACACCGATCTCGACGAGCATGAAGGAGAGATGTATGGGCACCATCAAGAACACGGCGCCGGCGAAAAAGGCGACAACGCAGACGAGCGTCAACAACAACGGCTTGAATTTGGGCTCGTCGATAACCTTTGCAACGCGATCTTCCACTGCGTGATTTCGACCGGGCTCCCAGAGAAAAATTTGAACGAGTGGCGCGATGAGCAACGTCAATGCATAGACGGCGAACGGGCTGCGCCAACCGTGAGCGCCGAGCGTGCCGCCAACCAAGTTGAATATAAAGGCCGAGATCGAAGCGAACGTCGTTTGCAGCGATATGTACTTGTCTCGCCGGGTGCCTGAAAAATAATCGCCAATCATCGTGGTGCTGCAGGTCATTGCCGCAGCTTCGGCCACGCCGACGACAGCCCGGCTAACGAGGATCGCGTAAATCGAATTGAGATAGAGCGGCGCGGTGCCGGCCGCCGCATAGAGAACTAGGGAGGCGACAAGCACCCGCTTGCGACCGACTTTATCCGCAGCCCATCCAATCGCGATAGCCAGAACTGCGAGGATGAGCATCGGCAAGGTGACGACAACCGGTACAAGAGTTTGAATACCGGGCACGGCCTGAAAATGCTGTTGCATCGCCGGCAAGACCGGACCAATGACCGTCGCGGCGAGCGTGCCGCAGATCACAGCGCTCAACAGAATGAAAGCATGGAAGAACGACGCGCGACGGTTTGTCGCCGACTGTGAGTAGCTGGGCGCGCTGAGGTGCATGACTGTCTCCGATTTGGGATCTCGATCCGCTGGGAAGCCGCAGATGACTTCCAGGGTCGATTCGCCGGGTTGTGTTCCAATCATCCCGGGACAGTCGATTTGACACAATTAGATTGTATTGACGGCACTATCCGACATCATCAAATCCTCACAGTGCCGGCGCGCCCGTCAGCGACTTCCTTAATCAGCCGACGCATCCAGGTATGAGCCGGGTCGTCGCTGTTTGACCCGTGCCATTGCATCACCTCAACCAGAGGCGGCAGATCGAAAGGAACGGGGAGCACCCGCAACGGAAGATAGCGAGCATAGATTTCGGCAAGACGCGTATGGATTGTGGCGATCCGACTCGTCCCGATAACTAGTTGCGGCAACGTGTTGAAGTTCGTGGTCGTCACTTCCACTGAGCGTCGTAGCCCACGGCTGGTAATTGCCATGCTCTCGAAACTGATGCTGCGTTCACCAAATGCCGCCGCCACATGGCCGAGCTCGAAGTACTGACCAAAGCTAAGCGTTTCGCTTACGACTTCGTTCTCCGCCCATACAACGCAGGTGTAAGTTTCCTCGAAGAGCGTTTCTGACGGGTGTCGCGGATTAACCGATGCGCTAGGGTAAATCACTAGATCAACTTCGCCACGGTCGAGTTGAGCCGGTACGTCATCCGTCATATTAGCGATGTGAAGGCGAATTTTCGGCGCTTCGCGTTGAAGCCGCTGAACGACATCGACTAGTAGAACGGTGGTCAGGTAGTCCGATGCGCGGATAACAAAATCGCGCTCGGCGCTCGCTGGGTCGAAGTCAGGTCTTGCGATCACGCGAGACTGAACGTTCAAGAGAATCTCCCTGACCGGCTGCGCCAGCGCTTTGCCCAGCGGTGTCAGCTCCATCTGCCGACCAACTGGGGTCAACAAATCATCGTTGAAATATTCGCGTAGGCGTCCCAGAGCACTGCTTGTCGCCGACGCCCCAATGCTCAGCCGCTCGCTTGCCCGCGTAACGCTGCGGGTGTCGAGAAGTGCGTCGAGCGCGACAAGAAGATTCAAGTCGAAGTGTCCCAGTCTCATGATCAAGAGCATCGCCCAACGATTTGATGACATCAATTCGTGCTTCCACTAACAATTGATTGTCTCAACTAGGTGTGAAGCCTACAGTGACTCCACAGACCGGGCCCGCGACAGATGCCTGGCACATGGAGACAAATCAATGAATCTCGTTCGCTCGGCTCAAGGCCATGCCAACGCTCGTCCGGCTCTGCCAAATTTCGATCTACGTCCTCATCACTTTGGCGTCAGCGCTCCCGACCTTGACGCTGCAGTTAACTGGTACGAGACCATGCTCGGGTTCCAGCTTGAATCGCGCATGAAGTTGGACTCGATTCCGGCACGCATAGCTTTCTTACGCCGTGACAATTTTCGGATCGAGATATTCGAAATTGCCGGCGCGGCACGTTTGCCCGACGCGCGGCGAGAACCGGACCTCGATTTACGAACGCATGGCAACAAGCACATGTGCTTCGAGGTAGCCAATGTCGCAGCGGCGCTCGATGCGCTCACAAGCAGAGGCGTCGACGTTGCGTTGCGCCTGACAGTCGACGGTAATGCCACCGCATTCATCCGTGACATCGCAGGCAACCTTATCGAGCCGGTCGAGCCGTCTAGGGCGGACCGACGCTCCGCCGTTTGATGACGTGTCGCATCGCTTCTCCCTTTCATCCAGGACAGCACGCATGAGTCAACCTTTTAACCCCCTGCGCGGGTGGGCAGTTCAGCGTTCCGATATCGTTCACGTAGGCAACGACTTGAGGCGCCCTGAGTGCATCCTCGCCGAATCAGACGGCACGTTATGGACGGCCGATGCGCGCGGCGGAGTCATGCGTATCGATTCCACTGGCAAGCAGACATTAATCGCGCAGAAGGTCGATGGCCTTGACGGCTCTGCCGGCACGACCACCGATTCCGATCTCGTTCTCGGTGCGACGTTGCCGAACGGCCTAGCGTTTGACCGGGACGGCAACATCGTCATTGCAAACTTTGGTACGGATGCCATCGAACTGATGACCCGCGACGGGCAATCACGCACGCTGTATGACCGCGTAGACGGCAACCCCCTTGGCAAGACCAATTTCGTTCTCACGGATTCTAAGGGCCGCATCTGGTTCACGGTGACCACGCGTCAGGTGCCTTGGACACGCTCGATCAATGAGATGACCGCTGACGGTTACGTGGGGCTCATCGACGATCGCGGTATTCGCATCGTCGCGGACGGGTTCGTCGGTACGAATGAAATACGATTCGACGCGAATGAAGAGTGGCTGTACGTCGTCGAGACAAACGCGCGCCGCATCTCCCGTCTGCGCGCCGCGCCCGATGGCTCGCTGAGTGACCGCGAGATCTATGGACCGCGGGATCTTGGCGGATTTCCGGACGGCATTGCATTCGACTCGTACGGGAATCTTTGGATCACACTGATTCTGAACGAAAAGTTGATTGCATTGACGCCGGAAGGCGATGTACTCACCTTGCTCGACGACGGTGTGTATGGGGCGCTGGCTGTTTATGAAGAGCACTACGCGCAAGGAACGACCACGCCCGAACTGATGGGCGCATGCAAAGGGACGATTGCCCCGATGATGGCGAGCGTCACGTTCGGAGGCGCGGACCTAAAAACGGTTTACCTCGGCAGCCTTGCTGGAAACACGTTGGCGAGCTTCCGTTCGCCCGTCGCCGGTCTTCCGCTTCCCCACTGGGGGAAGAAATGATTCTCGAGATCGCGCACTTCCATATCGTCGCAGGCAACAACGAAGGCTTCGAGCTGGCCTTTCAACAAGCCGAAAAGATTCTGGTAAGCATGCCCGGCTACCTAGGCCACCAGCTCCATCGCTGTATAGAAGACGAGACGGAATATCGACTTCTCGTCGAGTGGAACACCGTAGAGGACCACACAGAGGGCTTCCGGCGATCAACGCGGTTCACCGAGTGGCGCGCCCTGCTTCAACCGTTTTTCTCGGCGCCCCCGATTGCAACTCATTTCGAACAGATTCATCCCGGCGCGTGCTGAGTTGCTCGCGTGCGCCGCCCCCTATATCGACGTCTAGAAGGAAGGCTCTCAAATGATCAACTACATCAAGTCCGGTCAGACCGCGCAGGTAATCGCTGACAATCAGGCGCAGGTCCGCGTAACCGTCGAGAAGATCATCGCCGATATTGAGCAACGCGGCGAGCAAGCAGTGCGCGAGTTCTCGGAGAAATTCGACAACTGGAATCCTGCCTCCCTGCGCCTGTCGGACGCCGAAATCACGGCTTGCATCGATTCCCTCAGTCCGCAAGCGATTGAAGACATCAAGTTTGCTCAAGCACAGATCCGCCGCTTCGCGCAGATCCAGCTGATGTCATTGCGGGATGTCGAGGTCGAAACGCTGCCCGGGGTAGTGCTCGGTCACAAGAACATCCCGGTCAACTCGGTGGGTTGCTACATTCCGGGCGGGAAGTACCCGCTTCTCGCCTCCGCGCATATGAGCGTCCTGACTGCAAAAGTGGCTGGCGTAAAGCGAGTGATCGCATGTGCGCCGCCGTTCGATGGGAAGCCTTCGCCCGAAATCATTGCCGCAATGGCACTTGCTGGCGCTGACGAGATCTATGTCATGGGTGGCGTGCAAGGCGTCGCGGCCATGGCGTTGGGCACCGAAAGTATCGCGCCGGTCGACATGATCGTGGGGCCCGGTAATGCCTATGTTGCCGAAGCCAAACGGCAACTGTACGGCCGTGTCGGCATCGACCTTTTCGCAGGCCCGACTGAAACGCTCGTCATCTGCGACGACACCGTCGATGCTGAACTCGTCGCCGTCGACCTGCTTGGCCAGGCCGAGCACGGGCCAACTTCTCCTGCATATTGCATTACCAGCAGCAAAAAGATCGCCGAGGAGCTGCCCGCCGCGATTGAGACGGTTCTCGCGCGGCTTGACACCGCGAAGGTAGCGAGCGCCGCGTGGCGCGACTACGGCCAGATCATTCTCTGCGACAACGACGACGAGATGCTGCAGGAAGCCGAGCGTCTCTGCTCGGAGCATGTGCAGGTCATGACCCGCGATCCCGATTGGTTCCTCGCACGCATGACGAACTACGGCGCGCTTTTCCTTGGTCACCGTACAAACGTGTCCTACGGCGACAAGGTGATCGGCACCAATCATACGTTGCCAACCATGGGCGCGGGTCGCTATACGGGCGGTCTGTGGGTTGGAAAGTTCATCAAGACGCACAGCTACCAACGCATTTTGACCGACGAAGCGTCGGTGCAGATCGGCGAAGTCTGTTCGCGGCTTTGCGCGCTGGAACGTTTCTCTGGTCACAAGGAGCAGGCCGATATTCGTGTTCGACGACTCGGCAAGCAGAGCTGACATGAGCCAAGCGACTACCCTTTCCGACGCGCGGCCGGTTGCTGTTGTAACAGGTGCAACCGGCGGCCTCGGCGCAGAAATTTGTCAGGCATTCGCGTCGGCTGATTTTCGCGTCGTTGCAGGCTTTCGGAGTTCCGCCGAAGCGGCACACAGGCTCATCGAGCAACTGCCGGGCAACGGACACTGCGCCTTACCGGCGCCGGTGACAGAAAGCGCCGCGCTTGGCCGTCTCGCGCAGGACATCGAGCGTCGATACGGGCGCTGTGACGTTCTCGTGAATTGCGCTGGTACAACCCGCTTCGTCGCTCACGAGAACCTCGATGGTCTCGACGATGCACTGATCGATGACGTGATGGCAACCAATGTACGCGGTCCGTTTGCGATGGTGCGCGCACTGAGACACCTGCTTGTGCAAAGCGACCTGCTCGGCGGAAGCGTAGTCGTCAACATCTCGTCCATCGCGGCTCGAACTGCGATGGGCAGCAACCTCATGTACTGCGCATCGAAGGCGGCCCTCGACAACCTAACGATGTCCCTGGCTCGCGCTCTCGCGCCGGCAATACGCGTGGTCTCAGTTTCGCCGGGACTGGTCGACACAGAGTTCGTAAAGGCGATGGATCCCGCTTGGCGCGATGAGCAGGCGAGCAAATGCCCGCTTGGCCGCCTTGCGCAACCTAGCGAAATCGCTCAGGCCGTGATTTCCGCCGTGCGTGACCTGCGCTTTAGTACCGGATGCGTCTTGCCAGTCGATGGCGGCCGCCCGCTCAGTTAAAACGATGGAGACAATCGACCATGAAATTGGCATCGATCAAAAGTAATCACCCCGACGGCGCGCTCATTGTAGTTTCGCGGGATTTGCGGCGTGCGGTTAGCGCCCGTGCCGTCGCACCGAGCATGCGTGCAGCACTCGACGACTGGTCAAACGCGCAGCCGGCATTGCGGGCGATCTATGAGTCTTTGAATAAAGCGGACGAGAAAGACGCGTTTGCTTTCGATCCGCGCCTATGCTCAGCGCCGCTGCCTCGGACGCACCAGTTCATCGACGCATCGGCTTTCCTGAACCACGGCCGCATCATGACGCAGGCATATCACCCCGACAAAAAAACCGATGCGTCCACTCCGATTCTGATTCAGCGACAAGCAGACGATTTCACTGGTCCGCACGACGATTATCCTTTTCCGGACGAAGCAGACAACTGCGATTTCGAGGGCGAAGTCGGCGTGATCTTGAGTGACACCCCGCGCGGCACGCGGGCAAGCGAGGCGCTGGCGCATGTCAGTCTGCTTGTATTGTTCAACGACGTCAGTATGCGCAAGCATCTGTTCCGTGAGCTAGGCATGGGTTTCGGCTTTATTCTTGCTAAGCCGGCGACAGCGTTTGCACCGGTCGCAGTCACGCCGGACGAACTCGGCGATGCGTGGCACGACGGACGCGTGCATCTCGATGTGACGGTTCATCGCAATGGCGAACTGTTCGGGCATCCTAATGGCCGCGAGATGAGCTTTGGTTTTCACGAGCTGATCGATTACATGACCTACAACCGTAATTTGCGAGCCGGTACCCTGCTGGGCTCCGGTACGTTCTCGAACGTCGACTATCGCTCCGTCGGCTCCGCCTGTCTGGCGGAGCAGCGTGCCATCGAGGCAATTGAGGGCGGTACATCGACTACACCCTGGATCCGATTCGGCGAGCGCCTGCGCTTCGAGATGTTCGATGCACATCAGCAGTCAGTTTTCGGTGCAATCGATCATCGCTTTGTCCGCCCAGGAGAATCGGCATGAGCGCAATGCACGTTGTCGTGACCGGCGCCCAGGGATTCGTCGGTCGAGCGTTGGTGAAGCGGCTGCTGGCTGAGGGCTTGGGTGACGAACGCGTATCCCGGATGACGCTTATCGATGTCGCGTTTGACGCGCCTCATTGCGACGAGCGCGTCATTCAATTGACAGGCAACATTGCCGACCCCGCGACACGCGCACGCGCCTACGCGGAGCCGGTGGACACCGTGTTCCATCTCGCGAGCGTTCCTGGCGGCGCTGCGGAAAAGAACTATGAGTTAGGCCGTTCGATTAATTTAGATGCCACGGTCGGTCTGCTAGAGGATCTTCGCTCTCAGCCGCGCGTGCCTCGCTTTGTCTTCGCGAGCACCGTTGCTGTCTACGGCGAGCGACTGTCAGACACCGTCGATGAAACGACGCTGCCCGCGCCAGCACTGAGCTATGGCGCACACAAGCTGATGGGCGAAGTGCTCGTTGCTAACGCGTCGCGCCTTGGATGGATTCAAGGTTGCTCGCTACGGCTGCCCGGCGTCGTCGCACGTCCCGGCGATGGCAGCGGTCTGATGTCCGCATTCATGAGCCAGCTCTTCTGGCGGCTTGCTGCTGGAGAGCCACTAACCGTTCCCGTTTCCCCGGAAGGTGTAGCCTGGTGGATCTCTGTCGGTGCGTGTGTAGACAACCTGCTACATGCCGCGATCGTTGATGTCGAGCGTTTCAACGCGCGCCGCGCGTATCAAATGCCGGTGTTGCGGCTCACCGTCTCTGAAGTTGTGGATGCACTCGCCACACGCTTCGGTTCGGATCGGAAGACGCTTGTCACCTATTTGCCTGACCCGTTCATAGAACGGCTGTTCGCAACGTATCCGCCTCTTCTGACACCAGAAGCCGAGGCATTGGGCCTCAGGCACGATGGCGACGTGGACGAGCTGATCACGCGAGCGATGGCGCAATGACAGCGCTTTACGCCGAGCACTTCAAAGGATGAAAAAATGAACATCGTAGGACTGGAGTATCTTGTTTTTGGCGTCGACGACATGGCTGGCGCACGCCAATACCTGCACGACTATGGGCTCGACGAAACGGAATTCGACGAGCAAAAGGGTGGCATCTTTAGCGCGCTAGACGGGACGGGACTCATCGTTCGTCCGGCCGGCGACCCTTCCCTGCCACCGTTGCCGCCGCGTGCCATGACGCCGAGCCTTCGAGAAACAATCTACGGGGTCGCCGACATCAACACGCTCCAAAGAATCAAAGAGAACCTCGAGGCTGACCGCGAAGTCCGTGTCGATGAAGACGGTACGGTGCATTGCATCGACGATTCTGGTTTCGGGATCGCCTTTATGGTGACGCGCCGTCGCCCGTATGAGGCGCGCTACCTTGGCTTCAACGTTCCGGGCCAGCCCCCGGGACGTCGGCCGAACGACTGCGCTGCAAATCCCGACGAGGTCATCAAGCCGCGCTCGCTTTCACATGTGGTCTATTTCGTCGACGACTCTGCGCGAGCGGAGGCGTTCTATGCACGCCTCGGCTTTGTCGTCACTGACCGGTTCAACCATCTCGGTCCATTCATGCGCCCAGCCGGCACGCTCGATCACCATACGCTCTTCATGATCGAGCGTAAGAACGACCACATGATCGGTTGCAATCACTTCACCTTCCATCTCGGATCGGCGAGTGAGGTCCTTCAGCACGGCTGGAATTTCGTCAACAAGGGCTACAAGAGCTTCTGGGGACCTGGTCGGCATATTTTCGGCAGCAACTACTTCTGGTACTTCAATAGTCCGTTTGGTGCAGTGATCGAGTTCGATGCGGATATGGACTTACACGACGACACGTGGGTACCGCGCGATAGTGATCCGAATGCCGACGGTTCACAAATTTTTCTCTTCAACGCCCGCGAAAAATGGGCTCCGGGCGAGTGAGCGAAAGACACGATGACTTCCGAACGCCTGCTTTGCCATCTGGATGACATACCGGACGGCGGTTCTCGGGGCATGTTGCGTGATGGCCTCGACGACAAGCTTTGCGTAATCAGGCAAGCCGACGATGTCTTCGTCTGGCTCAATGACTGCCCGCATGAACATCGGCCGATGGAATACCGACAGGACCGGTTCCTCTCCGGCGACGGGCGACACATCGTCTGCTACGCACATTCGGCCCACTTCGAGATCCGCACCGGAAGGTGTTTCGCCGGACCCTGCGTGGGTACCTTTTTGAAGCGGGTTCCCGTGCGCATAGAGAACGGTAACGTCTGGATCGCAGCCGAGCTACCTTCAATTTTTGATTAGAGACGACACTTATCATGTTTCAATATTTTCCGACCAACTACGTGTGGAGCCTCTCCACGATGATCGCTCTAACTCATGGTGGCAACATCGGTGAGGTGGATGCAATGTGCAAGCCTTTGCTCGAAGCCGCCCGCGCTGGCGACGATTCCGGCACGCAGGCTTTCTATGAAGCATGGAGGTGTGGCGCGGACAATCTCATCGCGCTGGCTGACGAAGACCTTGGGAAGGGATACAAGCTTTCGGCCGGGGAAAAGCTGGGTCGCGCTGGCCTCTATTATGGCATCGCCGAGCGTATGCAGGCGCATGGTTTCGATGCTCGCCTCGCCATCTACAAAAGGTCGCTGGAGTTGTTCGACGAAGGCCGCAAGCTGAGCCGCGAAAACTGCGTACGCGTGGAAATCCCCTTCGAAGAAACGCATCTTTCCGCGCTTTACGTTCGTGCGGAAGGCGTAGCTGCGGGTACGCGCGCGCCGATTGTCGTGGTGATGAACGGACTCGATTCGACCAAGGAGATGCTCCAAAAAAGCGTGATGGGAACCATGTTCGCGAAACGTGGCTTGAGCGCGCTGTTTGTCGATCAGCCCGGCACGGGCGAGGCATTGCGGTTACACGGTCTGCCCGCTGTGCATAACACGGAGGCATGGGCGTCTCCGATCGTCGACTGGCTCGTCCGCCATCCGGACGTCGACCCCGCTCGTATCGGAGCCCTCGGTGTCTCGCTTGGCGGCTACTACTGTCCGCGAGCGGTCGCCTTTGAACCGCGGTTCGCCTGTGGTGCGGTGTGGGGCGCGAATCACGATTGGCGGGAGGTTCAGCAGTCGCGGCTCAAGCGTGAGGGAGAAAATCCGGTCCCCCACTACTGGAAGCACGTCCAGTGGGTGTTCGGTGCACAGGACATGGACGATTTTTTCGCGAAAGCAGAGCACATGCATCTGAACGGAGTGCTCGACCGCATCCGCGTTCCCTTCCTCGTGACGCACGGGGAAAAGGATCGGCAGATTCCTCTGAAATACGCGCATCAGACCTACGAACAGCTCGTGAATAGCCCGAAAAAGGATTTGATGATCTTCACAGCCCGGGAAGGCGGCGTTGAGCACAGTTCGCTTGATAACCCACTGAATGCGGGCAATCAGATCGCTGACTGGCTAGCAAAAACACTGGGCGGTTCGGTTGAGTGACCAGGCACCGCGGAACAATGAGGAGAATGACATGGCACTCGTCAATAAGGTCTTGGTGGTAGGCGGCGGCATCGGTGGGATGTGTGCTGCAATCCTCTTATCGAGGCAAGGCATCACGGTTGACCTCGTCGAAGCAAATCCACGTTGGGCTGCTGACGGCGCTGGAATAACGATCAGCAGCCAGTCGCTGCGCGGTCTGCGAGAAGTCGGAGTCGTGGACGAGATCCTTCGGGAGGGCGGGTCTTGGAACGTCGTGGATATCTGCGATGCAGACGGCCATGTCAGGACGACGTTTCCCATCGAGCCTTCCGTCGGCGCTGAAGACCTTCCGGGCGCGGGTGGAATCATGCGCACAACGCTTGCATCCATCCTGGGCCGCGCGACGCACGAAGCGGGGGTATCGGTACGTCTCGGCACCGGTTTTAGCGTACTTAATCAAGATGTTGAGGGCGTCGATGTGGCATTCACGGATGGAACCCGCAATCGTTACGATCTCGTGATCGGAGCGGACGGCGTGAACTCGGCCGTGCGCAAGTATGTCAAGCCGGATTTCCCAGGACCGCGCTTAACGGGGCAAGGCTGTTGGCGTGCAGTGGTACCGCGCCTGCGTACAAACTCGACCATGTTCATGGGTGCGACCACCAAGGCTGGCTTGAATCCGATAAGTGCAACAGAGTCATACCTGTTCGTGCTGGACAAGCGAGAAGGCCTTGAGTTCATCGAGGCCAAACGGTGGCCAAGCATGCTGGCGGGTCTTCTGGAAGAATTCGGTGGCGATTTGGGCGATCTGCGCAAACGGCTTCTTGACGGCTCCCTTGAGAACAGCCGTGTCCTGTATAGACCGCTCGCTGGGCACATGATCGCCGGGCCTTGGCATGCTGGCAGGATCGCGCTTTTAGGAGACGCAATCCACGCGACGACGCCGCATCTTGCGTCCGGCGCGGGAATCGCAATCGAGGGGGCGATCGTGCTCGCGCAGGAGCTCACTCGACGCCGTTCGTTGGAGGGAGCCCTAATTGGATACGCGGGTCGGCATTACGATCGGGCACACCTGGTCGTCTCGTCGTCGGGAAGGCTGGGACAAATCGAGCAAGAGAATGGCTCTAGAGAAGAGCATGTGCAACTTATGACCGAGACTCTGCGAGCGCTTCGGGAACCGATCTGAGCAGCGCGCTGCGCCGCGGCGTGTTCGGCAAAGTCCATGTTTTAGCGTCGAGCCGGTACACGAACGCAGCGGCACACGCAACCGTCAGGAGTTTCTTCAATGCACCGAGCTAGTCCTCAACCACAGTCCGCGTATCGATGGTTTCGTGAAATCAGTACGCAGTGGAAAGACAACGACGTCTACGGACATATCAACAATGCGGTCCACTTACTTGGGTCGATACGACAGTTGAACGGCTGGTTGATCGAGGCCGGGCTACTGGAAATCGGGCGAAGTCAAACCGTCGGGCTTGTCGTCAGCACCGCTTGTCAGTTTTTTGACGAGGTCAAGTTCCCGGATCAAGTCACGTGCGGTTTGCGCCTTGCCCGGATTGGAAACACCAGTGTCGTTTATGAGCTAGGGTTGTTTCGCAACGAAACTTCGACGTCTTTCGCGAACGGGAGCTTTACTCACGTCTACGTGAACGCCACGACGCGCAGACCGGTGGCTGTAACCGATCAGTTTAAGGCGGCGCTGAGCACGCTCGGATACCGAGCGCCATCTGAGTAGGCTTGGGGGTTCAGACCGGCCAGGGTTGTACCGCGTCTAGCCGCCTGATCGTGACGAGTGGCATCACGACCGTTTTGTCGAGGCCGTGCAGGAACGCATGCGCAATCTCAAGATTGGTGACGCGCTGGATGCCTCGACGCAGATCGGTCCCGTTGTCGATGCTAAACAGCTAGAACAGGACGAGCGTTATATCGAACTCGCTCGCACCGAAGGTGGTTCCGTGCTTGGCGGTGAATCAGTTCCTTCGGCAACCGAAGGATTTTTCCTGGCACCGGCTCTCGTGACCAACACGACCGCTGACGATGACGATCAACAGGGAGGAAGTGTTCGGTCCTGTCGCTTCCGTGTTCAATGTAGCGGATTACGAAGAAGCGCTTGCCGTAGCCAACGACTCGCCATTCGGCCTTTCCGCTGGCATCTGCACCTATGTCGCTGGCTCATGCGAGCCATTTCAAGCGGCACGTACAGGCCCGGTATGGTAATGATGAATACGCCGACAGCTTATTAGAGACTGCTTGCGACTTCAAATACTCCTTCGATCCGCCTACTTCGAGAGTGTTTCCAGAGCAATGTTCTTCGTCTTAGGCCCGAGCAAACCGATAGAGAGAATGACGAGTCCCATCGCGCAGGAGATGAATGTGAAGACACCTGTCACGCCGAATTGCTTCAGAATGTCTGCAATGATGAACGCCGAGAAAATGGCGGAGAGGCGGCTCCACGAATACACGAAGCCGACGGCACGCGCCCGGATGCTAGTGGGGAACATCTCGGTCTGGTACGTGTGATAGGTATACGAGATGATATTGCCCGACAGTGTGAGACAAATGCCCATCAGGATCAGCATCGTCGTGTCGCGGAACTGACTGAAGAGAATCCCGCACACGACGTTCACCACGCTCATCGCGACAATAATCGTCTTGCGCTCGAAACGATCCGCGATCAGCAATCCGATCAACGGTCCGATCGGCGCGGCAATCGCTATGAGGCCGGAATACATCAGGCTGTGAGTGACGTTGATGCCCTGTTTGATCAGCAGCGTCGGGACCCAGCTTGCAAATCCGTAGTAGCCGACGGTCTGGCATACATGGAAGATGATGAACATGATCGTCCGCTTGCCGAACGGCTTTTTCCACATGTCCCTGAACTTGCCGCACACAATCACGGCTTCCGGCGCAGCGGGCGGAGGAAGCGGGCGGCCGTATTCGCGCTCGACCTTCGCTTCGAGTCCGGTGAGAATCGCATCGGCTTCGGCAAGACGGCCTCGTTGAGCGAGCCAGCGCGGGCTCTCCGGAAGATTCAGACGGATGAGCCAGACGAAGACCGCACCGTGCGCGCCCAAAAGCACGACCCAGCGCCACCCTTCGAGCCCGAGAAACGTAACGGGCACCAGCAGGTAGGAGAGGAACGCGGCAACCGGTACGGCAGAAAATCCCACGGCCTGCGAAGTCGCGAAGGCGCGTCCGCGTATTTGCTTCGGCACCAGTTCGGAAATATAGGCACCGATCGTGATCAGCTCGACGCCGAGTCCGAGTCCTGCAACGAAACGCCAGAAATTCAGCCCGAGCGCTGTCGTCTGAAAGGCCATGATGGTATTGGCGATCACGTAGCCGATCAGCGCATAGGTGAACACTGCGCGCCGGCCGAACTTGTCCGCAAGCGATCCGCACGCCAGAGTGCCCAGAAAAAGCCCGCAAAACAGCGCCGCGATGAAACTGGCGATCCCCGTCGTACCGAAGAGGCCGTGCGTGGATTGCGTCAATACCCCGCTCTTGATGAGTCCCGGTGCGATATAACCGGTGTACATCAGGTCGTAGATCTCGAAGAACAATCCGAGACTCAGCATGCCCACCATCTTCCAGACCGATCGCGTAGCCGGAAGACGGTCCAGACGGCAACTGATCGTGCCGGCGGAAAGTTCGATCTTCGATTCGACCCGCGACGAATCGGTCGCGATCGTCGTCGCGCCGTTCGTCGGATACGGCATTGTTCTCGATGCGCTCATACATGTCTCCATTTTAGGGCTGACCGCCTCTTTTTGATCTCGATGTCTCGCGAGCGCCCGCGCTATCCGACCCGGCTCAGCGACTGCTTGTACTCGACGCCCTTGGCCACGTACGCATCGACGTTCCTGGACAGGTTCGCGATTTCTTCCGCGCTGAGTTCCCGCGCAACCTTCGCCGGCGCGCCGATGATCAGAACGTTGTCCGGAAACTGCCTGCCTTCTGTGACCAACGCACCCGCGCCGACCAGACAGTTCTTTCCGATGACGGCTCCGTTCAGGACCACGGCCTGAATGCCGATCAGACTGCCGCTGCCGACCGTGCATCCATGCAGCATGGCCTGATGACCCACGCTTACGTTGTCCTCCACGGCGAGCGGGTATCCAGGATCGCCATGCAGAACCGCGCCCTCCTGCACGTTCGTGTTCGCACCGATACGAATCGGTTCGTTATCTCCGCGCAGGACGGCATTGGTCCAGATCGTCGCACCGTCTTCAATATCGACCGCGCCTATCACGGTCGCCCCTTCCGCGATAAATGCGGATTCCGAAATCCGCGGAAGTCGTTCACCCAAACGCAAAATCGGCATAGCTGGGTCCTTTTTCTGCCTTCGTTCAGGCCGCTTCCGAGGCTTTGGCCTGCGACAGCGCCCCTGCTTTGTCGCTCGGATAGCCGAGCGACTCCAATACCTCCCGCGTATGCTGCCCGATGGACGCGATGGGACGACGAGGACCCAGCCGTGCACCGTCCAGCATCAGAGGCAACAGCGGCATCTTAGTTTGAGAGCCGTCTTCGAGCTCCAGATCTACGAGGCCGCCGCTATCCTGAAGATGCGGATCGTCGAACAGTTCCTCCGGCTTCGTGATGTTGGCGAACGGTACGTTGTTCGCTTCGAATGCGACGGCCAGTTCCTCAGGGCTTCGCGAGACCAAAGTGGCGGCCAGCGACGGGATGATCCACTCCCGGGATAACACTCGATCGTTGTTCGTCGTGAGGCTGACGTCACCGAGCAGGTCCTCTCGGCCGAGAATGCTGCAGAGCGCTTTCCATTGCCCGTCGCCGGTAGCGGCGATGAACATCTGATGACCGTCCGCGAGCGTGAAAACATCATAGACAGCCCAGGCGTTGATGCGCTCGGGCATGGGCGCGGCGGGTTTGCCCGTGACCACGTATTGCTGCATATGCTGAGCAGACAGGAGCACGCAGTTTTCGAACAGCGCCGACTGCACTTCCTTGCCCTTGCCAGTCGACGCGCGTTCATGCAACGCGGCCAGCACGCCGATCGCGCCGAACATCCCGCCCATGATGTCATTCACCGAGCTTCCCGCGCGCAGCGGACGACCGACCGGACCCGTCATGTACGCGAGACCGGCCATCATCTGCACGACCTCGTCCAGCGCAAGTCGCTTGTCGTAAGGGCCGCTGAGAAAGCCCTTGTGCGATACATAGATGAGCCTCGGATTCCTCGCCCGCAGCGTCGCGTAATCCAGGCCCAGTTCGGCCATGCGGCCCGGCTTGAAGTTCTCTAAGAAAATATCGGCGGTATCGAGGAGTTTCAGCAGCGCGTCCTGGCTATCGGCATCGGACAGGTCGAGTGCAATGCTCTTCTTGTTTCGATTGAAGGTGCGGAAGAAGCCCGCGCCCGCGCCGAGAAGACGACGCGTGTTGTCGCCCTTGAGCGGTTCGACTTTGATGACCTCGGCACCAAGATCGCCGAGAATCATCCCGCATGTCGGTCCCATCACCATATGAGACATTTCGACGACGCGAATGCCTTCGAGAGGAAGGTTGGTCGTTTGCGGTGTGTTCGCAGTGTTGACCTGGTTCATGACTGCACTCCTCGCGCGCTAAGTTGAGTGGGTACCGATCCGACGAAAATGCCTTCTCGCGCTATATATCCATAGAGGGGCGCTTGCGGCAACGCATCGGTCAGGGTGTCGCGGATGTCGAGCAGCGACGCGATATCGATGCCTGTCTCATAGCCCATCGCATGCAACATGTAGACGAGATCTTCGGTCGCTACGTTTCCAGTCGCGCCGGGCGCGTTCGGACATCCGCCGATGCCGGCGAGCGACGCGTCGAATTCGCGAATGCCGTGATCGAGCGCGACGACCGTGTTGGCGAGCGCGAGACCGCGCGTGTCGTGGAAGTGAAGACTCGTCACCTTGCCCTGCGCGACGGGCAGTAATTGGTCGAGCAGACGTCCGACATGCGCGGGCGTTGCGTGACCCGTCGTGTCGCCGAGTGCCACGACGTCCGCTCCCGCTTCGATCGTCGCAAGCGCGATGCGCACGACATCGCTTTCCAGCACGTAGCCCTGCAACGTGCAGCCGAACACGGTCGATAAACCGCCGATGAGCGTGACGTTTCTCCACGCCGATTTGCTGTCGCGCAAGTGTCGAATTCGCGCGAATTCTTCGATCATCGCGTCTGGCGTCTTGCGGACGTTGGCGAGGCTGTGCTTTTCGCTCACCGATATCGGCGCGACGATTCGATGCGCGCCGGCTGTGAGCGCATTCTCCGCGCCCTTGAGATTGGGCACGAGCGCGGTCACGACCAGATCCGGCAGCGTCAGCGCATGCGCGACCACTTCGGCCGCGTCGGCCATTTGCGGCAGCAATTTCGGCGGAACGAAGGACGCGACTTCGATATACCGGACACCAGCCTCGTAGGCGGCGGTGATCCAGCGCTTCTTCGCGTCCGTCGCCATCACCTGAGACAAGCTCTGCAAGCCGTCTCGAAGCCCTACCTCCTGCACGACTACTCTTTTGTTCGACTGCGTCACAATAAGTCCCTCGGTCATCCGTCAGCGGACAGGATGCCGAGTCGCGCGCAGCGTAACAATCATGCGGCTGCGATGGCTTCCATCGCCGCTGGCGATGGGCTGGAGGGCCGGTCCGTCAAGGACTCGAGGGCATCAGGGTTGATCCCATAAGGGTCTTCACTGTCAAAGCCGCGCTAACTCTGGCCTCGCTGAAGATGATCGAGAAAGCGTCGCGCCGGCAACGTCAACTGGTCCTGGCTTCTCACGCAGATCACGAATTGCCGAGTCGCCCATTGGTCGGAAAGCGGTATCGCTCGAAGATCGTGAGGACCGAATTGGGTGACGGCTTCCACTGGAAGAATGGCGAGGCCGAGATCCAATTGCACGAGGCGAAACGCCGCGTCGAAAGTAGACACGTTCGCGCGATATCGCAATTGCCGGCCGTGCTCGGCCGCCACTCGCCGCATGAGGCCGTTCAGTGCGGCATTGACCGACAAACCGATTTGCTCATATGCAAGCGTTTCCGCAAAGGAGACTACATTGCATCTGGCCAGCGCATGCTTGCTGTGCACCACCACGGCGAAATGATCGGATCGGTATGGAAGCGTTTGAACCTCGGATGCCCCGACGAAATCACGACAGATGCCGAGATCGGCGACGCCGTCTGCGACGCCCCGTACGACTTCCGAACTCACCCGCTCTTCCAAGATGACATTCATTTTCTCGTTGCACTGAAGAAACGACGCGATCTCGTCAGGGAGAAATTCGACGATCGAGGAGACGTTGGCCAGCACTCTGACGAGGCCTCTCACGCCACTCGAGAATTCGCTCAAGTCCGACTGCAGAATCTCCACCGAATGCATGAGATGTCGTGCGTGCCGCAACAAGATTTCCCCGGCCGGTGTCGGCGTGACGCCTCGCGCTCGCCGCAACAGCAGCGAAGTCCCTAATGCGCTTTCCATATCGGCAATTCGACGGCTCACGGCAGCCGCTGCGAGTTTTTCCCGCTCGCTTGCTCTTGCGATACTGCCTTCTTCGCAGACGGCGACAAACAATCGAAGCGAGGTCGGAACCGGCTGCCACATCGGTATCTCCTAATGGAACTTGGTTTTTAGGCACGCCCAAGGGCGACGAAAAAAGCGATGGCTGCGGATCTTACCCTTTCCGATATCGTACGAGCGGGCACAGTGAGGCGAGAAAGGGGTACGCGTTAGAAATATTACTGGCTTGAGCAGAAGTGTTGATTGGGTGACGCCCACGGCCGACGTACCATAAGGACGTGCGAACAAAGTTGGAAAGGCCGACTCCTCGGGCCGATTCGAAGTTGACGACCGGCAAGACAGATTTCCGTTGGCGATTGTTCAATATCCAGCATCCGGATTCTCAGGATGCTCCCGCGATTCGAGAGAGAGGTGGCGGCGGGAATTCGGACAGTTCGTTAAGTGGAAAAGCTGGGGCGTGAGTCGGTCATAATGGCCGGCATCAAGGAACCAGAAGATGACGAAACGAAACCGACGGACACACTCACCGGCGTTCAAGGCAAAGGTGGCACTCGCGGCGCTCAAGGGCGACAAGACGCTGGCGGAGCTGGCCCAGCAGTTTGACGTCCATCCGAACCAGATCACGGACTGGAAGAAGCAACTGCAGGAGCGGGTTGCAGATGTGTTCGAAGTGGGCAGCGCCGCGCCGGCGGCACCCCCAATTGACGTGAAGGTTCTGCACGCGAAGATCGGGCAGTTGACGCTGGAGAATGATTTTTTAGAAAGCGCGCTCAGCAAGGCGGGACTGCTGAGCGTAAGGCGATGATCGATCGTGACCACGCCCTGCCGGTGACACAGCAGGCTCGCCTGGTAGGCATCAGCCGGTCGAGCGCCTATTACCATTCGCGTGGAGTCAGCGAAGCGGACCTGAACTTGATGCGTCGGATTGACGAGCTGCACCTTGAGCATCCATTTGCAGGGGCGCGAATGCTGGCACGGCTGCTGCGTCGCGAAGGCATCAGAGTCGGACGCAGGCACGTCGGCACATTGATGAAGCGGATGGGCATTGAGGCGCTGTATCGCAAGCCAAACACGAGCCGCAAACATGCCGCCCACAAGATTTGGCCGTATCTGCTGCGCGACCGGAAGATCGACCGGGCCAACCAGGTCTGGGCGCTCGACACGAGCTATATCCCGATGGCCAAAGGCTTCGTATATCTGACTGCCGTAGTGGACTGGGCGAGCCGCCGGGTGCTAGCGCACCGAGTGGCGAACACGCTGGAGAGTTGCCATGCAGTCGAGGCGCTGGAGGAGGCGTTTGCGAAATACGGGTTGCCTGAGATCGTCAACACGGACCAAGGCAGTCAGTTCACCGCAACCGAATTCACCAACGCGGTGCTCGCCCGGAACGTTCTTTTATCCATGGATGGAAAGGGTGCCTGGCGTGACAACGTGTTCATTGAACGGGTGTGGCGCAGCGTCAAATATGAAGAGGTTTATCTGAAAGCATACGACTCGGTCGGGCACGCTCGCCGCTCGATCGGCAGTTACCTTAACTGGTATAACCAGAATCGACCTCATTCGAGGCTCGCCGATCAGACACCGGATGAAGCATACTTCGCCACGCTGCCAGCGATAAAATCGGCAGCTTGATTGCCTCAGCGATTCCACTTAAAACTCGCAGATCCTGTCTGAACGAACGAGGCCACCTCTATCGCACTCACGCGTTGAATCACGGGCGGATCGTTGACGGCGGTCCACGGATTGCCGGCCAGCTAGCGCACGTCCACCCACCAGGTGAACGCGGCGCGCAGCGCCCGCACCGCGTAGCGCTGCGACTCCGCAGAGAGTTCTGTCGAAGCAAACGGTCGCCAGCGCGGCGAATGCCGCGCAAAGCGCTCGCCGACGAAGCGCGGATCGGGATTTTTCAGAAAATCCTTGTACTGTAGATCGTCAATTACAAAGTCCGCCGGAACGACAACTATCTTGTCCGGTCGACGGGGGTAATTGTCGCGTCAATTAGCCATAGTTGTCGTTCCTTCAGGTTCGGGATGGGGTAGTTGTCGGCGCCGGGCAGTCTTGTTGTCGTTGGCGTTGCGACGGCGGTAACTTTCGACGTTGAGTTCGAAGATCGTCGAGTGATGTACGAGCCGGTCGATGGCGGCGACCGTCATGGCGGGATCGGGGAACACATCGGTCCAGCCCGAGAAGGCTCTGTTGCAGTAAGGCGTTCCGCTATGATGTGCGGAAAGACACAAGACTGGAAGCTCGATGAAGACGTTGAATC
>NZ_JBFUPT010000032.1:0-31974 GCF_041360715.1 Caballeronia sp. RCC_10 | reverse complement strand
ATTCTACAACCTCGCAATATAAGCAGTACTTCGCATATCGATCTCGCTCACCGCTCGATCCTTATCGCGACAAAGCCTTCCGCGCTCCGCCATCATCTCTTCAAGGTGCCGAAGACTCAGAGGATACGCTACATACCAGCGAACGCACGTGAGGATCACATCGAGCGGATAGTGCAAGCGCTTGAGCACCCGCGCCACGGCTGGATTAAAAGTCTTCATTAAGCGTCCGATCGTTCTTTGTCACGGCACGTGATACGCGACGCGTTACTGCGACAGATCCAACAATCGCCCCCTTCGGTAGTCGTTCGGTAACAGTAGAAAATCCACCGAAGCGATGAGGTTGTAAAAGCGCACATAGTCGACGAGAGGCACTTGATCGACGACATACAGAGACAGCATGCACTTGCATGTATCGGCCGTGCCGTTTTCACTCCTTCCTCAGTGCCTGCTGTGGGTACGCCTATCCGTTCGCGAACGCCCATACTCGGCATCGCAATGGATCACGCCGAACGCATACGTACGCCAGTGCCGCTTTGTATGACCGTGTACGGCCAAAAGCCGAAAGCATCGAGATCGTAGCGAATTCGCCCCGTATCGAAAACGGCAGACCTGCAAAGCCTTTCAGTCAATTTGACGTGCCGAAAAAGCCTGCGGCCAGTTGTAGTCGTCCATCTCGGCGTTGCCTTCAACCTCGACTCTTAAGGAGTGCAAACACCATAATCATGCGTCCGGTTCAGCTCTACTGGCCGCGTGCATGCGTGCTTTTCTGCTGGCGACCTCTGCAGGCCGGCGGGCGCGATTAATGCTTCCAAGGGGCGTGCTGTCAGGTATAGAGTTCCCGGTGACATCAAAATACGTCGCTTCGCCGGCATCCGGCCGAAGCTGCGACTTCGATAGGAGGGTAAGTCGTGCGACCGTGTGGAAAGGCGCTTGCGCCTCGTTCCACTCCACACTCGCGTTTTCGATCCAAAAGTGGGCGTCCCGTTTCTTGCCCCAATACGTCATCCTGTCGTCGTCGAGGAACTGGAGTCCAAAGTCGAAGACGCTCGCGTTGCTATCTTCCTCAAGGTGCCGGATCAGTTCGTCCTGCAGGGCATTCGGGTTACTCCTTTGCAAAGGATGCGCCGGATTGTACCGGGACGGTGTAGCCGAATGCTTCACAACATCGATCGGTCCGTGACGAAACGGTACGGTACTCCAATAACGTAGCTGCTGATAAGGTTTGATTGTCTGCCGTGCCTGCAATTGTGCCAACACGAGGGTCCGCAGCACTCTTAACTTGTCCCTGAACGGCAGGAACCACATGCCGACGGCCGGGTTCGATGCCGTAAGGAGCTTCATGATAGCCAGAAAGGCACGTGAGTCGTTTATGGGCAGAGTCCTCGCGTTCTGCAGCGAGAAATCTTGTCGACCAACGCTCGGGCCTGAAACTGCCGCGCCACCCCGAGTGAGGTCGACTGAGAAAGACAACGATCGGACGTCACCCTTCTGGTCGGAGTTCACTTTCGAATCCGCGTTACCAAACCGCACGATTGCGGGATATACGCCAGGCGTCGCGAAAATCCCCTTTGCAAGCCGCTCCACCAGTGCGTGGTCCCGTCCCACTGTAACGTCTAAGACTTCGAATTGGGCTCGGGTGCAGACACCCTTTGCATGTGTTCCACGGCACAGCGGCCGGTGTTGTTGGGCGGCAGCGTTCGCCTGCATCAAGAGGACTTTCTCGACAATCTCGTCGATGTCCGACTGTTCCGCACTGAGGCTTCGCTCAGCATCGCTTCCGGTCACTCCGAACCATCGGGTCAGGAATAGCATGGTGGTGAACCCTCCACGGCGCTTGTCGCCGGTTTCAATCCTCAATAGGCACTTGGCACATATGCTTGCCCGCTCATCGTGTGCCAAGGTAAGCGGGCCGCTGTCCTCCGCCGGCGACTAAGACGGAGCCACATAACTCATCCCAGTTTGGAAATGAATTTGATCGCGGTGATGCTGGGCAGGAAGCAGTAGGCGGCGGCTTTTGTCGTAGTGAAGCTCGAGAACCCTGTGATCTTGATCGGAGGCCCACCCTTCGCCTGCGGAATCACGAAAATGCTTTCCGTTGGTTCCTGAGTGCCAATCAAAGGATCCTTCGATCTAGGGTGCAGCCTGACCGCCCCGGCGAACTCGCTGTCATTTACCCAATGCCCCAATACGAACTCGTATTGATTCTCGATGCTTGAGTTGATGAAATAACCGAGAAGCCCGCGTTCAATGCCGTCGTAGGGTTGCGCCGGATCATAGACCGGCCCGTAGGGCAAGCCACGACGAATCAGCCGGTGCGTACTATTGCTGCCACCGGGATGGCCCTGGCCCGTGACGGGCTGGCCTCGTGGGTTGATGCGACGCATGTGCGCGCCAACGGGACAGCGCAGTCCAATTGGATCGCCTGACCCATCCGCGTTTACATATTCGTAGTTGTTCAACTGCTCGAACGGTATGCCGCCCGGAGGGCTATCCGTTTCCGGCGACAACGCAAGAGGAACGCCGTTGCGCCACCGTCCGCAAATCTTGGCGGCGAGGAGTTCGGGATCTATTTTGTCCTTGTTTGACTGCAGGAAATTCTCGAAGCCAACTACGTCCGTTGCGATCATCTTGAAGACAGCAAAGCTGCCGTTCAGACCGAGCTCACGAGGCTCCGGCACGAAGTAGTTCTCGGCGTCGTCCAGCAAAACGAATAGCCAGGGTTCGCATGGTTGCTGGTGATCCGGTGTATATCGTTCTGGACCACCCTGTATGGTGGTCATGCTGAGGCCGTCGGTATAACCGAACGGAACCCTGGAAGTGAAGACGGGCTTGCCATCCTTCATTTCCATCAACGCCATCCCATCGCCACGCCAGAGCTCCCGCAAGGCGCCCCCTTCGGCAAATAGAGCAGATAGCCGCTCGTCATAGGCCGTCATCGCCTCCGGGCTAATGGCGTGCAGCGTCACCAGGACGTGATCGCTTCCGTTCCCAAAGGCACCGATCCAGTTCTGCGGCGCGCTCGCGCCGGTATCACCTACCAGTCGCGCGCGTTCGGCGGCTCCCGCGGTGAACGCACCGAACGACTTGAATGAGACCGTCGGAACGCGATCTCGGATCTCGAGCGCGATCAGTCCTTGCCAGGTAATGCCGACGTTTAAGCAATAGTCCGGCTTGCGGCGCGGTGCGTCGGCCAGATCATCTCCTGGTCCGGGCTCGAACCCTATGTGCCAGTCTTCAGCGGTGGTGATCTGCGGCGCATCGGACTCGTCCCCGCTGACGAGCCGTCCGAGCAGCTTGCGTGCCTCCGCGGGAACGCTCACCTTCAGCAAGAAATGCCGCACCATCGGCATCCTGTATCCGCGAAGGATGAACCCCTGAATATCACCGAGGTCGAGCGTCGTCTTCGTACCGGGTCCGGAATGGGTATCAGGCCCCGGGCTCTCACGCCTGCCTCGCGCGAACATACGGCGGAGGAGCCCCTCGCTTTCTTTTGCCGGTACCTTGTTGTCCTGGCTCACTTGGAGTCTCCTGCTTGTTTCGGGCGTGTGACTACGGGCCACAGATCCAATTCGACGAAGGCCTCAGAAGCCTTGCTATCCATCCGAGCCTGATCGTGAGCTGCTATCGGCGATCAGGGCATGGATGTCCTGAACCGTCAGGCCTGGATATGCCTGGTAGAACCCAATCGGAGCGCGGTTTGCCCCCGCCGCAAAGTCGATGAACTCCTGGAGGTGCTTTCTGCATGGAGAGGGCGGCGGGTCCTTCGTGAATTTGAATACAAGATCGAAAACCGGTCCGATGTATTTGGTGAAATCGGCAATATACTCGTCGAACGAGCCGTCATACACAGTAAAGAAACCTACCCGGTTGTTCCCGAGCGGCACGAACTGGGCGAAGTGGGGGGTGCCGATTGCGGCTAGATCTTTCTGGGTCCTGTGCGCCCTCGCGCGTAGGAGCAGTTGTACCTCGAGGTAGGCAAGCCTTGATTTGATGGGCAGGATCACCAGGAAGGGGAGTTGTTTGCCAGCGCCAGTGACGTCTGCGGCAGTCGCCATGGCCTTAATCTGCTTGGCGGTGACGTCTGAGTACGCGCTGAAGAGAGTCGCTGCATGGAGAAGATGATCCGCGGTCGATTCAACGAAAGCGTTTGCGTTATTGGCCACCGGACTGGGTGGTGGATTGTCCACATGCGTAAAGATGGCATCGAACACCGGCCCCGCAGCTTTGGCCAGGTCGGCCATGAGTTCACCGAATTCGCCGTCAAAATCGCCAAGAAACAGCAAGGTCTTCGCGTCCAGAATCGTGAAGCGCGAGTAGTGAATTCGGCCAATGGTATCCGCCGCTTTGAACAGCTGCGGCATCAAGGGTGGAAGCTGCTCCCTCAGCGCCTTGGCATCCGCGGGCGACTTCAAGGGAAAGCTGAGGGTAAAGTGGTTCTGGCTCATCTCGTGGTGTCCTTCGCTAAACGCTGACAGTGTGTGCTCCCAATGGCGAGGCACAAAAATCACGAATGCGACGGCACTGTATCCGGCAGCAGTGTCCGTATCCTTCGGTCCGTTGCCATCACTGCTCTTGGTGTTGCTTGACAGTGTGGGCATGCGAGGGCGGTTTTTGCTAACTGCAACCGGGCAACGCCGCATGAAACACCCGTTTCGACCATAGTTCACGAAGCTGACAGGATCAAGCCGCATCCGGGCATCCATTTCAAAACGGGTACGGCGATCCTGTCGATGAAGGGCACGTGTGCCTGCGAATCGTAGCGCAAGAACTCCATGGCTTGCTTGTCCACCGCTGATGACGGCTCGCTCCTCTGCACCGACAACTACTGGTCACGGGTCGCTGTCCGGTAGTTCTTGATCACTTTGTCAGCCACATGCTCGAGGAGCATGTCCTGCGAAGCCTCGGTGCCTGCGACGATCAAGGATAAATCAACACTCCGATAGGGATTGATTGCTTACGTTGAGATCCTTGTGAAGTTTAGCGGTTCGGGATCCTCGGGAAGTACGCCGATGTATCCGAAGCGGCGCGGTGCGCGACGGCGCCGCCGGTTCGACCGCCGTTTTCCCGTCCTTAGTCCTTCGCTTTGGCGATCTCTTCTTGCGCCTTTTTCTGGTCCTGCGCGGTCAACTGCGTCGGGCCAAGGTTGACGGTCAACTTGTCGATCTTGCCGTTGAATGCGAACGGCACCTGATAGTCCTTTTCGTTCACCGACGTGCGGGTGTCTACCCCAACGTCGAAGGTCTCGTCAGCCACCTGCAGGAATGCGATCGAGTTGGGCTGCTTCTGTGTGGCGACCAGCTTGCCGTCCACTTTCAGCACACCGGCACCGCCCTTCGCGATGCCGGGGCCGTCATACGTGTAGTCGAACACGATCGTATGCTTCCCTGGTGTGAGCGGATCCGGTCCTTCCCAGCGGTATTGCGCGAGGATGAGCATGTTGTAGTCGAACACCGGCTTGCCATTGAGTAGATACAACCCATAGCCACCCCAGCGCCCGCCCATGGTGACGAGCATCCCGTCGCCGCCGCCCTGAGGCACATCGACCACGGCGGTAATCGTGTACGACCTACCCAGGATATTCGGTGCATTACTGGAGCTGATGCCGGCGTTCACGCCTGAGTAGGTGAATACCGTCTTGCCGGCCGTCGCACTCGGCCGCGGCGCGAGCGCTCGCGCAAACGAATCGTTGCTCAGCGGAAGCACGTTGTACTTGGTCGCCTCCTGCATGAACAGTGCCTGCATCTCCTTCAGCTTGCCAGGCATCTTCGCCGCGAGATCGTTGGCCTGCGAGTAATCCTCGGTGAGGTTGTACAACTCCCACTTGTAATCGTTCGGCGCGGGCAAGGGCGCATTCAATATCCACGGCCCATGGGGTGGCGTCGTGTTGGCGTACCAGCCGTCGTGGTAGATCCCGCGGTTGGCGATCATTTCGAAGTACTGAGTCGTGCGCTTTGAGGCCATATTGGCGTTCGCTTTGTCGAAGGTATATGCCATGCTCACGCCTTCGATCGGTTTTTGCTTGATGCCGTCGACCATCTGTGGCGCCTTGATGCCCGCAGCTTCGAGGATCGTGGGCACAATGTCGATGATGTGATGGAACTGGTGGCGGATGCCGCCGGCGTCCTTGATGCGGTCCGGCCACGAGATTGCCATTCCCTGCCGCGTGCCGCCAAAGTGCGACGCGATCTGCTTGGTCCATTTGAACGGCGTGTCGAACGCCCACGACCACCCGACCGCCATGTGCGGGTAGGTCGCCGCCGAGCCCCAGGCGTCGTAGAACTTAAGTTGCTCGGCGACCGGGAACTCCAGAATGCCGTTGTACGACGTGTACTGGTTGGGCGTGCCAAGCAGCGTGCCCTCGGGGCTCGTGCCGTTGTCACCGTCGATGTAGATAATCAGCGTGTTGTTGAGTTTGCCCATGTCCTCGACTTGCTGAATGACGCGGCCGATTTCGTGGTCGGTATAGGCCGTGTAGCCCGCGTACACCTCGGCTTGCCTGGCGAAGAGCTTCTTCTCGTCGGCCGACAGCGTTTCCCACTTCGGCAGGCTATCTGGCCAGTCGGTCAGCTTCGCATTCGCCGGAATCACCCCCAACCGCTTCTGATTGGCGAAGATCTGCTCGCGCATGACGTTCCAGCCCATATCGAACTTGCCCTTGAACTTGTCGCTCCACTCCTTCGTTGGCTGGTGCGGCGAGTGGCTTCCCCCTGGAACGTAGTAGACCAGGAACGGTTGGTCCGGCGCCGCGGCATTGAGCTCTTTCACGTAGTTGATCGCCTCGTCCGCCATGTCGGTGGTGAGGTTGTAGCCGGGCTTGCCGATCCACGGAAAAATCTGCCTGTTGTTCTGGAACAGATAAGGCGTCCACTGGTCGGTCTCGCCGCCCATAAAGCCGTAGAAGTAATCGAAACCCATCCCAGACGGCCATTGATCGAAGGGGCCTGCGACGGTGTATTGGTAGGCCGGCGTGTTGTGGTTCTTGCCGAACCACGACGTGGCATAACCGTTGTCTTTGAGGATCCTGCCGACCGTCGCATTATCCGGACCGATGATCGAGTCATAGCCCGGAAAACCTGTGGATAGCTCGGTGATCACGCCGAAGCCCGCAGAGTGGTGGTTGCGGCCGGTGATCAGCGCTGCTCGCGTGGGTGAGCACAGCGCTGTCGAATTGAACTCGGTGTAGCGCAGGCCCGCCTTCGCGATGCGGTCCAGCGCCGGCGTCGGGATGACGCCGCCAAAGGTGCCACTAACGCCATAGCCCTGATCGTCGGTCATGATCAGCAGGATGTTGGGTGCACCCTTGGACGGCGCGACGCGCGGCGGCCACCAAGGCTTCGAGTCCGCGGCGTTCTCCTTGATGACGCCGCCGAATTTCGGGGATGGCGGCGGAAGCTGCCTCCCTTCGAGGGTGGTCGTGGCGCTGGGCGAACCAGGAGTGCCGACGATCTGCTGGGCCATTGCTCCTGGCGGAAGAGCTGCACCTAGGAGAAAGCTGATTGACAGCACACTCGCAATTCTAATCATGCCGCTCTCCTGTACTGAGCCGCTTTCATAATCAACCGCGCGCCACTCTGAGGCATGAGAAGTGCACACGTTAAACCCAAGCCAGATTCGAAAAGTACCTATGAGCGAGGCCGCCGAGATGGCGCCCTCACGGGATGTTTCTCAACTGCACAATCGCGACCCTCCCGAGTTCCCTACGCGGTCGGCCCCTTGGCCGCTTTGAGGCAGCTAACCCATGATCAGCGGCATCAAGTGCCTTAATCGCTGCCGCGTGTGCGCCGACGTTCCACATGGTGATGTCGTCGCCTCAGATCCTGACGATGTTCTGTTTGAGGTCCGGTGACTGTGCGCACACAAGCGCGGGCGACAACCGGTCCACCAAGAGGATGAGCGTGGCGACGGCAACCCCTCGCCGTCGATGCGTTCGCTCGTCGCCGTCTGACCAATACGAACACATGCCCGCTAGCGGAGCGCTCGCTTCGGTGCTTCTGTACTCTGCATGATGGGCTCCGCCAACGCTGCACCCACGGATAGGGAAAATGCCGCAAACCGATGCGCCTACACCGTCTCGCGACAACTCAGTCGGATGCCATCGATTGCTCGAGCCGTTGCTGTGCTTGCTTATGCTTTTGCTGCTGCCACGACTCGTCGGACATTACCAGTCGAAAGCCAAGATGAGACAGGCTCGTATACGGATCAGTCCCGCGTCGTGCGCTGGGACGGTAGCTTAGGCAATACGCTTCATTGCAGAGGAAGGATCCTCCGCGCGTCACACGCTTCGGGGCATTCGCTGGCGCGCCGCGATCGTCCGGGTCGTAGCTGTCGGCGGGACCGCGCGGATCAACCGGCTGGCCACCCGCAGCGGCCTCGCGCTGAAACTGATCGGAGCGATACCAGTCGGCAACCCATTGCCAGGCGTTTCCGGTCATGTCGGATAAACCATAGCCATTCGGCGGGAACGTACCGACCGGGCTCGTGCCGGGCAAGGTTCGGGTCTTGCCGCTTGTAACCGGAAACGGCTGCGCCTGCTGTCCCTGCCAGACGTTCGCCATCTGCTTGCCGTTGGGCGCGAAGTCGTCACCCCATGCGTATGTTGCCTGTTCCAAGCCGCCGCGCGCGGCGAATTCCCATTCGACCTCGGTTGGCAGGCGTTTGCCGGCCCATTTCGCATAGGCCTCGGCGTCTTCATACGACACCTGGAGGACCGGATGATCGTCCCTGCCTTCGATTCCGCTGTCGGGTCCTGATGGATGCCGCCAGTTCGCGCCGGGAACGAAGCGCCACCACTGCGCGACATTATCGAGCGCGACCGGGCCCGTCGTACCGACGAACACCACACCGCCCGGCACCAACGCGTCGTCTGGTGGACGCGGCGTACCTGGCGCCAATTGCACTCTGAGCGTTTCCCAATCGGGCTTGCGCTCGGCGGTTGTCAGATACCCGGTCGCGTCGACGAACTTGCGAAATTCAACGTTCGTGACATGGTGCTGGTCGATCCAGTACCCGTGCAACTTCACGGAGTGGGCTGGCCGCTCGTTGGGTTGTGCCGGCCGCGCATCGCTACCCATCATGAACGAGCCGGCGGGAATCCAGGCCATGCCTGCAGGCCCGTCAATGCCGTCGCCCATGCGTATCTTGGCTATCGCGGAATGCGCCGGCGCATCGAGCACACGCAGTCCCCCCATGCCGACGCCCAGGCCGGCCCCCAATCCGAGTATCGCGATCGTCGCGAACATGCGCAAACGTGACTTCCAGACCCACGGCATCTCGAGCTCCCAACGCTGTACGCGTTCTTCGAATCCGGTTCCGGTACAAGCGCTACGATATCCCGGGCGTTCATCGGACCACGAGCGACTTCGCACGTTCACTCGACGGGACCTGCATCGCGGTTCGACAAGACGCTGTCGGCCCGTATGGCTTTTTCTCTTACAGCGCGACTATCTCTTCTTCGATGCAACCGGCCTCACTTCTTGCCGCTACCAAATGAGATGCTGAGCGTGGCCAACAGCGTGTGCACAGCCACCCAGTTCTGGGCTCAAAACTCCTTGTACGCACGTGCGTTGACAGATGCCGGTTCTCCCACGAATACGTCTCTTAAGTAGTTAGTCAAGCTCGCGGTGCTGGGGCGGATGGTCATGGATAGCGCCTTCGATACTCCGGCCAGCTTTACATCTGTGCTGGCGGCACGACGAATTTAGCTGTTTTGCGTTAGGCTCCACGAGCAGTTTAGATGCTTCTGCCGAGCAAGACTATTGGACCAAGGTCCAATACCGGGACAGTACGTCGTTGAGCTAAAGTTTCGAAGGGCAACCAGCACTGTTTGGCCTCCGCCGGCGACAAGCCTGTCGTCGCAGCTCGGGCAGGTGTCTTGCGCACGAACCGAAAATCTCAACGTCGCTTGGCTAGGGCGAGCCGACCTCGACAAGCAGATGTACTGCGGAGCAACGTCAGGACTCGGTGCGCTTGTCGCTGCTGGCGATGGTAAGCGAACAACAGGCAAAACCAGCGTTGTAGGTCTCTGGGACGAGGCAATTCGCAAGAGGTATTCATGGTTCAGGCCGACAACAGCACGCAACCATTGCGTTGCAGTGGTATGGCGATCCGGCTTTGTCGCGATAAGGATCGAGCGGTGAGCGAGATCGATATGCGAAGTACTGCTTATATTGCGAGGTTGTAGAATTGATCAGCGGCAGACAGATGCGCTCCGCGAGCGAACTTCATTTGTCCTTTCACGATCATGTGCATCAGTTCGATTCCAGCCAGAAGGATCCGGGCACAGCGAAAAGTCTTGAATCCCAGCATGGGCCGCGTTCGTCGCTTGATCGCCCGATGGTCCTGCTCGACCAGATTATTGAGGTATTTCGACTGGCGGATCTTGATGGGCGTTTCACGATTGGCATTGATCGCTTCGAGCGCGGCGAGATTGGAGCCGCTTTTGTCGATGGTCACCGTCTCGGGCGCGCCATTCTGGGCGATCGATTTCTCAAAGTAACGCCGAGCTGCAGTCTTGTCTCGATGGGCGCGCAGTAGGAAGTCGATGGTGTTGGCGTCCTTGTCCACGGCCCGGTAAAGATATCGCCATTCGCCCTTGACGCGAATGTACGTCTCGTCCATGCGCCAGCTCTTGCCGACCGGCCGTTTGCGCAGGCGAAACGCCTTCTCCAACACCGGCAACAGCGTGACGGCCCAGCGGTGCACAGTCGAATGATCGACCGAAACGCCACGCTCAGCCATCATGTCTTCGAGGTTCCGCAGGCTCAGCGGATAGGCCACGTACCAGCGCACGCAGGTCAGGATCACGTCCAGCGGATAGTGCAGGCGTTTTAGCACTCGGGCCACCGCCGGATTCAACGTCTTCATCGAGCTTCCAGTCTTGTGTCTTTCCGCACATCATAGCGGAACGCCTTACTGCAACAGAGCCCTTGAGCTTCATGCCCCTCGCCTGAAGCACCCGGCCGACTTCGGCAAACAACTGCTCGCCCAGTTTGTGGGTTTCGAGAAGACGACGAAACTTCAGCAACGTGGTGGCGTCAGGGACGGCTTCACAGTCCAGGTCGATCTCCGCAAAGCGACGCCATGCGCTCCAGACCAATCGGCGGACGGCCATTGCGGCGCTTCGGGTAATGCGGCTCGGCCACCGCGCACAACTCGGCCCACGGCACAATCGTGTTAATCGTATCGAGAAACTCATCGGCCGTGTGCGTTTGCGGTGCGTCTCGAAACCGGCGTCTTGATCGGCGGCCATCGCCAGCGTTTGCTGTTTCATCTGCTTGTTCCTTCTCTATAGACTCCGATCTGTAACGCTCAAAGTCGCTCTGCGGTGGACTTAAGCAGAGGAGCCCTAGAGTCGTCATGAAGCATTCGATTGTCCGTATTGACAGGGCGCATGATACCGACGCTTACTGCGACAAAGCCGGAAAACCCGGCGCAATGGAAGGCAGTCGAACGTTACATGTAGGCTTTTCGCGCGCGCTACTTAAAACTTGATGCCAACACCGGCAAAAATCCCGGATGTCTTCATGTTGAAGAGAAAATCAGTCTTCTCGTAGTCCATAGAAATGATTCTGTATCCGAACCGTCCTACGATCGACTTTGAGAAATTGTAGTTCGCGCTGGCGAGAAACTGCCACGAATGTTTAGTGCCGCCCGCGCCGCCATCGGCGTAGCCGATCACGGACCACTTGTCCGAAAATATATAGGCGGCTCGCAACCCGACAAAACCGTCGGTCCAGCTCACATTGTCGCTGCGACTAGCGCCGCCCGGAATAAATGGGCCGCCGGAAAAGGACAGATCGCCGGACAGATACGCATATCGCACACCCGCCACCAGATCCACCGGCGTCACCGCGCTGTCAAGAACACGGTATGTTCCGGCAAGTTGAAGTATCGCCTCTTTCATGCCGAAATCGGCAGTGCCAAGTCGCCCGCCTGCCAATGGTTCGGAGGTTGCCGATAACTTCACGTAGAACGAGTCGAAAATCACGCCCCAGCGACCTTTTCGAGCCTCGAAACTGCCCATCGCCCCGAAGTCGAGATTGCTAAAGACGTCCGAGAAACTCGCGTCTATGCTCGCGGTCGGTGTGCGTGCGCCGACTCTCGTCCAGCCGTTGATCCCGGCCGCCCAGAAATATGGCGTCACCTCGAATTGCCAGGCGTTGGGATCTTCGGTCGTGACCTGAGCAAGCACGGGGTCCGCCACAACAAACGCGAAGAGTGCTGCGAGCAATGACTTGCGTGTCATGTTGGGATCGTCCTCATCGGTTCACTGCACGATGTTTTCAACGGCCGTATCGCATGGAAGACAGCTTCATACGCGCAAGGCGCCCACTATCTCTCGCAAGCGCGGTCCGACGTGTCGATGGAACGTCTTAATCCCCGAGCACAAGTAGTTTAGACCGGGCTCGCCGTCCGGCGTGCGCAGTAACCGGTTCTTCGGGCACTCCCCCCAGCAGAGCGAAAGATAAGGACACTCGCGGCAGTACTTGGGCAAGTTATCGCGCTTGCCATAGCCGAATGTCTGTTGACGCTCGGAGAACGCCATTGCGCCCAGATGGTCCGTTTCGATGTTGCCAAGCTCGAACTCGGGATACACATAGTGATCGCAGGAGTAGACCGTCCCGTCGTGCTCGATAGCCAATGCCTTGCCGCAAAACTCCGCGGTAATGCAGATTTGCGAGGGCATTCCCATCGATTGCGCGACCGCAGTTTCGAACAGGTTCACGAGCACTCGGCCAAGATCCTTGCGATACCATTCGTCGAACGTGCGCGAGAGGAAGTAGCCCCAGTCATCGGGGTCCACCGACCAGTCGGTGACAACCGAGTCCGCATGGCCGGGATGCGCGGCGGGCGCGCCGAGACGCGGCATTGCATCCGCCGGCCAGTGCTGCGGGGCGACCGTGCGAAAGTCCTTGGCCTCGACGCAGGGAATGAACTGCATGTAGGCCGAGCCGACCTCGTCGCGCAAAAACCGATAGACGTCGATCGGTTGCTTCGCGTTCTGGCGATTCACGACCGTTAACGTGTTGAACTTCACGCCATGCTTCTTTAGCAAGCCGATGCCACGCATGACGTCGTCAAACGTGGATTGCCCCTTCCGATCTAGCCTGTACGCATCGTGCAACCCACGCGGTCCGTCGATGCTCACGCCAACGAGAAAGCCGTCGTCCCGCAGGAACTCGCACCATTCATCGGTGAGTAGCGTAGCGTTCGTCTGAAGATCGTTCTCGATACGCTTGCCCGGCGGCCTGTGTTTCTTCTCGAGTGCGACAATATCGCGAAAGAAGTCAAGGCCGAGCATCGTCGGCTCGCCCCCTTGCCAGGAGAAAATAATCTTCTCGCCGTTTTGAGCTTCGATATATTGCGCGATATAACGTTCAAGCATGCTGGGCGCCATTCGCCGACCACGGTGCTGGTCGAGCAATTGTTCCTTATGCAGATAAAAGCAGTAGGCGCAATCGACGTTGCACGTCGAGCCGATCGGCTTGGCCATGACATGAAAGCGCCCCTTCTGTGCTGGAGGAGCGGGCTCGCCCGTAGCCGCTCTGCTGCGTACAAAGCGCATCGGGACTATGTCGTCCGCATGGCGCATATTCCTCTCCCCATCGCTATTCTGAGCGGCACTTTACTGACCAGGACCTTTGCTCGCAGCCTCGGCGTCGGCCATCTTTTTTCCCATCTCGGCCTTGATCGCGTCGAGGTTGAAGCTCGCACCACGCTGCATCGGCGGATATTCGAGAAAAGTCTGAATTTCCTTGCCCATGACCTGTTGAACGAATACGAAGCGCCAGAACTGATACTTGAACCAATCGAAATACTGTTGAGATCCCTCTTTCGTTCCGTTGCCTGGCCATCCGGTTCGCTCGAACGGATCGAGCCGCAGGTTAGTGATGATGGGCAAGTCAGGATGCGTCTTCTCGCCAATCCAGCCGCCGGGTTGGTCGATAAACCGATACTTGTAGTCGTCGATTCGCACGGCCCCGACCGTGCTCTCGCCAAGATAAAAAATCTCATGTCGTTCGGAAGGGCCTTTGCCCGTGATGGCGGCCATCTGGTTATAGCCGTCCAGATGGTTTTTGTACGTCCTGTCGCCTATCTTCTTGCCCTTGAGCAGTTCGTCACTGATGTTCGGGTTGCCCGCAGCCGCGACGAACGTCGGCAGCCAGTCGAGCCCCGAGAAAATCCCGTTCTGCACCGAGTCCGCCGGTACATGACCCGGCCAGCTGAGAATCGCGGGCACTCTGAAGCCGCCTTCGAGGACCGTACCCTTGGCCTGCGCAAAAGGCGTCTGGCCGCCATCCGGCCACGTGAACAGTTCAGTCCCGTTATCCGTGGTGAAGAGGACGATGGTGTTGTCTTCCTCGCCCATGTCCCTGACCTTCTTCAAAACCAGACCGATATCGTCGTCGAGTTGCGCCATGCCGGCTTCCTCTTCCGACCAGCCGTTCTCGGAATTGCGCATGGCTTCGTACTTGGGCGAAAGATGCGTGACGATGTGCATGCGCGTCGGATTGAGCCACAGGAAGAAGGGCTTGCCGTCTTTCTTCGCCTTGTCCATGAAATTGATCGAGAGATCGCGAATCTCGTCATCGACCGTCTCCATGCGCTTGGGGTACAGCGGCCCCGCATCTTCGATCCTCTGCTTGCCGACCTTGCCCCAACGCGGCTGCGAAGTCGAATCGTCGGAAGACGATGCCCAGCAGTGCACCATGTTGCGCGGTCCCACCGTGTTCAACAGATTCTGCGGATAGTTCGGATGGGCCGGATCTTCCATCGCGTCGAGGTGATAGAGGTAGCCGAAGAATTCATCGAAACCATGGACGCAAGGCAGAAACTCGTTCTTGTCGCCGAGATGGTTCTTGCCGAACTGTCCGGTCGCATAGCCCATTCCGCCCAATGCGGTGGCGATGGTGACCGCCTCGGCCGGAAGACCCATCGGCGCGCCGGCCTGACCGACGGTCGTCATGCCCGTGCGGATCGGCAGTTCTCCGGTAATGAAGTTCGCGCGGCCCGCCGTGCAACTGGCTTCTGCGTAGTAATCCGTGAAAATCATGCCCTGTTTGGCGAGCTTGTCGAGGTTGGGCGTCCGGCCGGCCATCATGCCTCGGTTGTAGGCGCCGAGATTCCACATGCCGATGTCATCTCCCATGATGACCACGATGTTCGGCCTCCTCCCGGCTGTCTGCGCGAAGGCGGATGTGCTCAGGATCGGAAGCAGCGTCGTGGTAACGAGTAACGCGGACAGGATTCTACGTTTCATGCCACTGCTCCTTATTTGCTCTTGTAGATAGCGACGACATCCTCATACCATTAGGTATCCGAAGGCTCTTATTCGAGATACTTACTGCAATCCGAGATGCTGTCTATGGGACCATTACCTTACGCGCCGTATCTCGCGAAGCCCGGGCTAAATCGCGACCCTACAGAGGCCCGTCGTCGCGGGTAACGCGCACTGCGGTCGCTGTCGCCAGTTCGGCACGAACACTATCCCCGACCACGAGTCCGGCAAGCTGCACATCCGGTCCCACTTCGATCGTTCCAGTTCTGAGCGGGCCTCTGAGCGTAATGAGGCGCTTTTTAACGTCCACCTTCTCGATCGTTGCGAGGACCTGAACCGTATGAGCAGACGCGGCGACGCCGCCGGATGCGGGCAACACCTCGGTAGTATCGATGCGCTCGCGAATGCCGTCGGACTTCGCCTTTTCCGCGTGGACGAGTAACGAGGCTCGATAAGCGATATCCACCTTATCGCCTATCCTCAGCTTTCGTAAATCGCCTATTTCCGGGCTGACCGTCACGTCGAAAATACGTCCGCCCACGCCGCGCAGCGTCGCGGTTCGAGATGCGAGGTCGATGCCAATCACGACAGCCTTGGTCTGCAGAAGCACGGCGGTTCCGATCGTGCCGTCGGCAGTTGCCGTCAAGACCGCGACTTGCTGGGCATACGCCCGAGGCACAACGGTGACCGCTGCCCCCAGCGGTAGCATCAGCAGGCCTGAATTCAATGCACGGCGCAACGCGAGGTGAGGCATTGGGCACCTTTCCAAGTAAATTTTGGCTGCGGAAAACGATCACAGTGAGGCTCAATTGCATCCCTGATTTCGGGCGGTTCTGGCGCAGGTCTTGCCGCTCGGGCTCGTGTAGACACCTTTGCCGTTCTTGGTCTTGGCTTCGCCGCCCTTGCTGGTCGTGGTCGTCGCGACGCCCGAGCCATTCTTTTGCGACTTCCATGCATTGCCCGTATTTGCGTTGTATCCACCCGCCTCGTTACCGTTATTGCAGACACTGCGGCCGAGCGCGTTCGTGGTGCACTCGGCGAACACGTTCGAACACAACGCAAGGCATAGCAACATTGCCAAGATTCTCATCGTCATCTCCTCGGCGCGCTTGCGCGTGCCTCACCTGGGCACAGCCAAACGCTGGTCGCCCAACTCGTCACCCTGAATTGCTACCTGCTTCGCAATGTCAAGACTAGTCGCGTTTGGCTTTTCGCACATTGGACCTTTGGCCTATATCACCGCACTGACGAGACGGTGTTATTAACGCGACTTATCGCGTCCCATGCTTCGTTCTATAGTTGGGACTCTGTAACGTTGATGGCTTCTCCTGATGATTGATCCACGAAAGAGGCCATCTTGAGAGCGTCGATCCGAAGATGCAGCCTATCGGCCTTGTTTATTGGCGCGCTCGTCCGGGCTGCATCGTCGTCGGCGCAGGAAATGGAGCCGCGCGCTTACTCCGATGTTCCCATCGGCACGAACTTCGTCGTATTGAATTACGCACGGTCGAGCGGACAGGTTCTGCTCGACCCTTCCCTTCCAGTGACTGACCTGCAGGCGAAAATCAATGCCTACTCGATCGGCTACTCGCACAGCTTCGGCATTGCGGGACATACGGCGAGCATAGCGGCGCTCGCTCCCTACGCCGTTGCGAGCCTGACAGGCGATGTCGGCGGTACGGCGAGGCAAGCCTATCGTTCCGGCATGGGCGATGTCCGTTTTCGCTTTGCCGTGATACTGCTAGGCAGTTCGGCACTTCTGCCGCGGGATTTCGCGCGACGCACGCCGACCACCACGCTCGGCGCGAGTCTGAGCGTCGTGGCACCCACCGGCCAGTACTGGCCGACGCGACTCATCAACGTAGGTGCGAACCGCTGGGCATTCAAGCCTGAAATCGGCTTGTCGCAGCCGCTCGGTGACTGGTTCGTTGAAGGCGCCGCGGGCTTCTGGATTTTTACCGACAACAACGACTTTTACGTCGGCCGGCGAAGCAGCCAGGCTCCGCTACCTGTCTTTCAACTTCACGGCGGCTATACCTGGCGTCCCGGGCTTTGGCTCGCTGCGGACGTCACCTATTACACGGGTGGCCGAACGAGCGTCAACGGCATCGAAGATCAGGATTTGCAGCGCAGCGTCCGCTATGGCTTGACGCTGTCGGTGCCGATCGCATCGCAATGGTCTGCGAAGTTTAGCTGGTCCAAGGGACTCATGGCCACAGCGGGTGGCGACTTCCGGACGTATTCCTTGGCGCTTCAATATCGGTGGTTCAATCGTTGAAAGCCGATGCTATTGGCCGAGACGCGAAAGCGCTTCGCGCATGGGTCCGAGCGGCACCCTGACGAGGCCGTCGAGCGGCGTGGCCATTTCCTGAATGATGAGGATGGCGCCTGCCGCCGATAGCGCACACAACAGCAACGCGATCACCACGGTTCCGTTGCGGGGCGCATAGAGTCCGAACGCACCGAAGATGATCGACAGCCACGCGACCAGTATCGCCAGTAGCGCCACCGGTATCGACCCTTTGGACTGCAGGAGCGTGAGCCAGCGCGCCGCGAAGACCGATTCGACGATGTCGAGTGCTCGCGCCTTTTCTCCACGCTGCGCATCGTTCCTGGGAGCGAGGGCTTCGATCTGGCGTTGGAATTCTTCTGTCCTGCTGACTGCTTGTGGACTGCCTATCTTGGCCAGCTGGACCACATCGCCCGTCTCAAGGATATCGATCGAGTTACTGTAGATGTGTTTTAGCGAGGCGCGTAATTCATGCGTTTCGGGCCCGTATTTCGCGAGCACCCTGTCGAGGCGAATGATGCTCGCTGCGTTCTGCGTGAGTTCGGCGCTCACGGTATCGAATGAGGTCTTCGCCGACGATACAAGCAGGCCCAGCACCAGCGCCGCGATCGTGGCGATGAGCCCCGTCGCGAGTTTCACGACGCCGATCGATTCATCGCTGAAATGGTGTGCCGGCAGGCGCGAACGCACGGACAGGCCGATCAGCGCGCTGCCGAACACGCAAACGAATACGATGGCTGCGACGACCAGATGGTTCACATTGAATCCTCCTGATTGCGATGCCCTCAAATCGACGCCGTTGCACCGCATTCTGCTAGTCATGCGTTTCGTCTGCCATGCGACCATGGGCCTATGACCGGCGCCGATTCCGCGATGTTAGGCTTGTCGTGGGGCACATCGCGTGCTCACGGTGCAGCCCGCCTGCGATGCTCGCGCGCAACCGATGCGGGCGGGGGAAACCATGGCACCTCGGCAACCACGGCTCGATACGCGAGCGCGCTGGCGCATTGGCAGGATGGTCGCGCTCCTCATGCTGCTGCTGATCAACGTCTTCGTCGTGCCGATCGCGCCGGCATTCGGAACGATCCATCGCTGTTGTCGGCGCGTTACGGCCCTATCGTCGAACGGATTGCGCCGGCAATGTCATTGCTCACGGTCGCGAGCGCGCGGCTATGCGCATCGACGAGCGCGTCGTAGCTCGGAGCGCTCGCGGGCTCATGTGCGATCGTCTGGCCAGTGATCGTCGCGCCCTTTGGCGGCCGCACCGACCACAGCACCACGATAGCCGCCATCTCGCCCCTCGCGGATTCGAAATTCTGCACGTCGACTCGCACGCGGTACGCCTCCGTACTTTCCAGATGCTGCGCAAATCCCGACACCAGCGCTCCCGGCACGGCACGTGCGAGGTCCGCCGCGAGCACACGCGAGATCTGACTGCGAAGCGGATCGGCCCAACGCGCGTACTCGTCGATCGTCACTTGCGTCTCACCCGTTCTCAGCACGAACTGCGGCCGGTCGACCAGTTCCGGAACCGTCACCGCATCGATTGCGATGCTGATTGGCGGTGTCGTGGCCGGAGCACCTTCAAGCGGCGGTGCCGCGCTCAACGTGTAGAAAGCCGAGCGAGGCGAGGTCGAACAACCGCCGATGGAAGACAGCGCGATCAGCAGCGCGGGTAACAGAAAGGAGCGCATCACCTTTTATCCTCCGGCTTGCCATAGATAAGCGCCTCGGGATGGCGTTCGAGGTATTCGGCGAGCATGCGGAACGCCGCCGCCGTGCGAGAGAGCTCGCGCATGGTGTCGACCGTGCTCTGCGCGATCGGGGAGTCCGGCTGTAGTGTCCTGTTGGTCGAGTTAAGTGCCGTGCGCGCTGCAACCAGCGTCGCGCGGGCCTCCGGCGCCACGCTGTTGTCGAGCGATTTCAGCAACGTATCCGCAGATTGCAGGGTCTGTCGCAAATCCTTGCCGATGCCCTCGAATGGTATCTTGTTTAGCTTGGCCACCAGTGCCGTCACAGACTCCTGGAGCGACTGCAAGCCACCGGGGACAGTCGGAATTTCGGGCGGACTCGCGTTCCAGTCCATCGTCGCTTTCGGTGCATTCGGGAAGAAATCCAGTGCGACGTAGAGCTGACCCGTCAACAGATTTCCGGTTCTCAACTGGCCGCGGAGTCCTTTTTCGATCAGCCAGTCCGCGACCTTGCGACGGTCCTCCACAACCCTGCCTCCCTTATTGCCCGACTCATATCGCGAGGTGAATCGCTCGGGATAGTAGCGTATCTCGACCGGAATACTGAATTCCTTTTTGACCGGGTCGTAGCGCGTGTAGATCGCCGCCACCTCGCCCACCACAATGCCGCGAAAATCGACCGGTGCGCCGACCGTCAATCCCCGGACCGATTCCTTAAAATTGAACAGGTAGGTGTCGACGATGCGGTCGTGGCGCTTCATCGCCTCGGCACGACCGCCGAAGAGCTGGAATTCGGTGTTCGCGGCGGCCTCGGTGATAGCGACTGCATCGGGTGGACTTTCGAACGCGAGGCCGCCGATCAGGATTGCCACGAGCGACTCGGTATTGACCTTCACGCCATTCGTATCGAGCGACACGTCGACGCCGCTCGCCTGCCAGAAACGCGTGTCCTCCTTTACGTACTTGTCGTAGGGTGCGTTGATGAACACACGCAGGGTGACCCCTGAGCCGTTGGCGTCTAGGTTGTACTGGATCACCTGTCCGACCTGCAGGCGCCGGAAGAAAATCGGCGCGCCGACGTCGAGCGAACCCATGTTGTCGCTCTTGAGCACGAATTCGCGCCCCGGCACGCCGCTCGCGAACACCGGCGGCGTTTCCAGCCCGACAAAGTCGCGGCGCGCCGTCGTCTTGGAACCGATGTCCATGCCAATGAATGAGCCACTCAGGAGGGTGCCGATGCCCGACACCGTGCCGCCGGAAATGCGCGGGCGTACGACCCAGAAACGGGTGTCTTCGACGAGCATGTTCGTCGCGTCCTTGGCGAGATCAGCGGTGGCTATCACGTTCTTGTGATCGGGCGCCAGGGTGACGCTCTTGACCACGCCGACGTCGACGTTCTTGAACTTGATCTTGGTCTTGCCCGCCTCGAGCCCCTCGCCTGTGGCGAAGCTGATCGTGATGGTCGGCCCTTTCTCGAGTATTGCCTGCACCGCCAGCCAGCCGCCGATCAGGAGCGCGACAAGCGGCACGAGCCACACGAGTTGCAGACGAAAGCGGGAGCGTTTCTTCTCGACGGCTTCGGGAAACTCGGGTTCGTCAGGGGGCGTTGCCATGATCGGCCTCGGTGGTGTCCCAGATAAGGCGTGGGTCGAACGACATCGCGGCGAACATGGTGAGCACGACCACCGCGCCGAACGCGATCGCGGCCGGCCCGGCCTTGATCGTTGCAAGTGCATTGAACTGGACAAGCGCGACCAGCAGCGTGACGACGTAGATATCGAGCATCGACCAACGTCCGACGAATTCAACGATCCGATAGATGCGTGTCCGCTGCCCGGGCAGCCAGCGCGAATGCTTCTGCGCGGTGGAAGCGAGGAAAATCAGCGCGATTATCTTGAGCATCGGCACCGCAATGCTGGCTATGAACACGACGACCGCGAGCGGCCACGAGCCCGAGGTCCAGAGATACACCACACCGCTCAGAATCGTATCCTTCTGCGTACCGAACAACGAACTCGTGTCCATCATCGGCAGCGTGTTGGCAGGGATATACAGGATCATCGCGGCAATCAGGAACGCCCAGGTGCGGGCAATGCTCTGGGGTTTGCGAAAGTGCAGATGCGCGCCACAACGTGGGCATTCGCCTTCATGGGCGTATGCGCTCGCTTTCGACAGCAAGCCGCACTCGTGGCAGACGAAGAGGCCGGCACGCGCGGCCGTGAGCGCTGATGCCGACGTGTGTGTCTCGCCAAGCCCTCTGGCACCCCGTCGCGACGCGCTCACCCGCTCCCAGAACTCGCGAGGATCGAACGCGGCGGAGGTAGCCGCGAGTAGAAGCATCAGCGCGCCGAATGCCCACAATGCGACGCCAGGCACTACGCTCGCGATATGGGCAAGCTTGACCAGTGCGACCAGCACCCCGAGGATCAGGACTTCGGTCATGCCCCATGACATCGCCCAATGCACCAGGCGAAATACGAAGGCAGGACGATGCGGCACGCGCCCTAATCGCAGTGGCAAGAGCAAATACGCGATGCCTGCCATTTGCAGCATCGGCATCAGGAGTGTGGTGAAGAAGACGAGACCCGCGAGCGGCCACATGCCGTCGCGATAGAGGATGTGCGCTGCGCCGAACAGCGTGGTCTGGACAACCTCGCCGCTCACCTTTAGCCCGACGATTGGAAACGCGTTCGCTATCGCAAACAGCACGACCGCTCCGAGCGTGCAGGCAAGTGCGCGGTTTAGGCTATCGGGCCGGTTCCTGTAAAGTTCCGCGCCGCAGCGCGCGCAACGGGCAACGCCGCTACGGCGCAACACCGACTCGCGTTGCAGCAGGTCGCATTCATGGCAGGCGATCAGCGGCGCGCGGTTCATGGACGCGGCCCCTTGCCCTCGGCGGATGCGGGTGCCGACGCCGCGGCATCCGGCGGCATCGGGCCGCCGTTCGCGCCATACATCGTCGCGGTCCTGCTTTCAGCGTCCGTGGCCCGGCCGCCGCCCATCGCCTTGTACAGATTGCCCGTCGACGTGGATACGGGGCCCTGCGTCTCGATGTAGCTCAACTGCGCGTTGAAGAGACTGCGTTCGGCGTCGAGCACCTCGATATCGCTCGTGTAACCGCCTTCGTAACACAGCCCTGCGAGCCGCGAATGCGTTCGCAACGCATCCACCTCGCGCCCCTGCACGGTGAGCGCCTGCTGCGTCTTTTGCAGCCTGACGAGCGAATCGTCGACCTCTTGCAACGCCACCTGGATCGACTTCTGATACTCGAAGCGCGCCTGCTGCTGCTCGTCGGCCTGCTTCACCTGACCCGTGATATTCCCTACCGAGAAAATCGGCATGGTGACCGCGCCCGCGTAAGACCAGACGCGCGCCGGACCGGTGAAGAGGTTGGCGAACTGCGTGCTCGCGGTGCCGAACAGGCCCGTGAGCGAGATCAACGGGAGATATCGCGCGCGCGCCGCACCGATCAGCGCGTTGGCCGCGATCAGGTTCTGCTCGGCCTGTCGCAAGTCGGGCCGGCGCGGGAGCAGTTCGGACGGCAACCCGGCGTGCACCACGGGCAACGCGAGATCATCGATTTCACGGTCGCGGAAAATCGCGTGCGGGTTGCGCCCGAGCAGGATCGACAGGACATATTCCTGTTGCCCGATTTGCACTTCGAGTTGCGGAATCGTCGCGAGCGACGCTTCGTATTGGGACTGGCTTTGCGAAAGCTCGATCTGCGAGACCTGGCCGTACTTGTAGCGCAAGCTCAACACCTTCACCGAATCAGCGCGGCTCGCGGTGGGGCCCTTCGCGATCTCGAGTTGCCGGTCGAGCGACACCAGGTTTATATACGACGACGCCACCGATGCCAGTAGCGTGAGGACCGGCGCACGCCGGCCTTCTTCGCTTGCCAGCAGGTCCTCGTATGCAGACTCGGTCTGGCGCCGGAGCGTGCCGCACACGTCGACTTCCCACGACTCCGAGAGCGTCGCCGAGAAGTGGTTGAAGACCGGGCCGACGCCCACCGGCAGGGCGGTCGACCCGCGCTGGCGCTGTGCATCGAAGCCAGCCGATGCCTGGGGGAACAACTGGGAGCGCGTCGTCTGGAACTGATCGACGCGCGCGGCAGCAATGTTGACGTTCTTGTTCTCGGCAAGCGCTATGTCGATCAGTTCATTGAGCGCCGGGTTGTTCAACTGCTCACACCAGACCGTATCGACGATTTCCTTCGCTTCGGGACCAGCGAAGCGGAACGAACGAGGCATTTCAACCGCGCGGTGCGTTGAACCGGCGATCTCGATCCGCGAAGGTGACATCAGCATGCGACACTCCCATTGGGAACTCGAACTTCCTGGACCCGATGCGGGGACGACCGCTAACGGTTACGGCGGTATGCGATAGCCGAAACCCACCAAGACCTCCTGGTTTGTTGACCAACCTCATTGACATCGAACCGTTCGTGTCGATCGCCATCGTCCATCCGTAGCCGAGTTCGGTGTCCTGCAGCAGCGCCTGGTCCGCGCTCTTTTCGATGGACCGAATCTCCGTTGCGCGCTCCGGTCCCGCGATCGTCTTCTCCGGGAACTTGACATTCATGAACTGCGGCACGCCGAAGCTAGCCGGGAGATCACGCAGGCAAACCTCGCCTAGATCGCAGGTATGCGCATCGACTGTGGCGCAAATGAATGCCTTGCTGCTGCTGCCGACGAAGTCCGCGCCCAACGCCCACGTCGCCGGGCCAAGTAAAGCGACTTCACTTATTGAGCTTGGTGATCTTCTGGCCTTGAACGCCAAGACCGGCCATCAATCCCTGTTGACCAAAAATGAACACGTAGAGATCCGAAGTCAGGTTTTCCGTCGTCAACGATTTGCCAATGCCCTCGTCCACCACGACCACGCTCGGGCCCACGCCGACAGACAAGCCGTCGCTGTCGTTTAGATCACTGAGCGCCGAGTCGGTCATGAAGAACATGGCCTGCGAGAATGATTGCGCGCCCGCCTGCAGGCCGTATGAGACAGCCGAGACGTTGTAATAGCCAACCACTTGTCCATTGGGGTCGAACATCACGCCGTTGCCAGCTTGCGCCCCGACAATGAAGCCCGCCTTGTCGATGTCCGGAAACACCAGAACCCCCATCGACTTCGCCAGGAGAGTCTTGGCCCTGGGGGCCGAATTGCTCAAATTCTGCAGAGCCGCCCGTGCCTTGCCTTCCAGTTCCGGGTCATTGCCAACGGTCGAAGTCTGCTGGGTCGAACAGGAAAATATGAACAGCAAGAGCGGGATCGCGAGAATAAACCGAACGTATCTGATCATGATGCATGCTCCATTCAGGAAATAAGGTTACCGTATGAACCGCGTTTTGCTCCCGAGTGCTGCCTGTCACTGAACAGTGGTACCCACCGCCGCATAAAAACAATCGACGTTGGTCCAGTATCCGCTTCATAGCCGCTCGAACACTTTGGCGATCGCTATGTTTTATCAGTCGAAGACATGGCCGCCCGAACGGCCTTGATCAAAACCTCATCGTTAAAGGGCTTGCGCAAATATCCGGCGGCACCACCTGCAAATGCCTGCTCCCGAACCGCGGTTTCATCATGGGCGGTGATGAAGATCACGGGAACGCCGCTGCCCGCCAGGCACCGTTGCACCTCAAGGCCGTTGAGACCCGGCATCTGTATATCGAGCACCACGCAGGCCGGGCGGTAGGATGGAATGGAATCGAACATCTCGATGAATTCGTCACCAGATTTGAAGGTGTCGGATGGTACACCCGCGGAACGTAACAGTCGCTTCATCGCTCGGCGCACCGATTCGTCATCATCGACCACCGCGACGAACGGCTTCACTTTGGTCATAGCGGATGTTCCTCGTACAGGTACCGCGGTCGCGACTGGACTCAACGCTGGATTGAGACTAGGACAGGTAAGAGGCGGCGCCTATTGGACCTTGGTCCTATAGGCGCACGAAGCGTGGCCGCCTATGATGAAGTCGCAAGGACTTAAGCGCGACGGGGAATGGCCGACCGTAGAAAGGACGTTGTTCGAACCAATTTGGCCACAGAGTGTGTTCCCATCGTTTCCATTACGCGGCCACGGTGGACTTTAATGGTGGCGGTTTTGACTGCTCTCCACAGTTCAGAAGCGACCTGTTTGACGAAGTCAGCAGGGGCCGCTAACGCCGCTGCCTTTGAGACGCCGTTGAACCTCTAGTCGACTGCGTCATTGACTTAGCACCGGCCGAATGCGCCGCGACGGATCGTCATATTTCCATTTAATGGGCTTCGGATTTTTGTTGTGCTCGCCGATGTAATGCATGAGTTTGCGATCCAGATCTTTCACGGAAGTGAAGATGCCACGGGCGATCACATCACGCTGGACGCGCGAGAACCAATTCTCCACTTGGTTAAGCCACGACGAGTAGGTCGGCGTGAAGTGCAGACGTACGTTGCGATGCGCGTTGAGGAACTCGGCGACCCGCGGGGTCTTGTGGCTACTGACGTTGTCACAGATGACGTGGATTTCCCTGCGTTTGGGCTGACTGGCGACGACATCGATCAGAAAGGCCACGAACTGTTCGCTAGTGTGGCGCGGCGCCGTCTTGCCCAACACTTCGCCGGTGGCGGTATTGAACGCGGCGAACAGGCTGAGCGTGCCGTTGCGCTTGTATTCGAAGCCGTGACTCTCGGCGCGCCCTGGCGACAGCGGCAGCATCCGGTCCTTGCGGTCGAGCGCCTGGATCGCTGTCTTCTCGTCAACACAGAACACCGCTGCATGTGCCGGCGGGTTCAGATATAGCCCGATCACATCGGCTGGTTTTGCCTCAAAGTCCGGATCGTTGGAGACCATGTGCCGCTCGAGCTGGTGCGGCTTGATGCCGTGCTTGCGCCAGATGCGCTGCACGGCCGAGACCGACACGTCGCCCAGCTCTGCCGCGAGCTTGTAGCTGCTCCAATGTGTCGAGCCGTCGGCGGGTTTGTGCTTGAGCGTGCGATTGAGCACCCGCGCCTCAAGTCTGGCTGGCGGCCGCTTGGGCGCGCGCCCGGGGTGGCGGGCGTACATGCCGGAAAGCCGCTCGCTAAGAAAGCGTCCCGACCAGCGCGCGATGAAACGCGAGTCGCAACCCAGTGTGCGCATGATGCTGTCGCGCGATTCGCCGTCCTCGAGCATCAGGATCAACTTCGCGCGTCGTACGTCCGCCGCACGCACCGTTCGGCTACGCGCCGCGGACAGCAGTTGCTCGCGTTCGGTCTCGGTCAGATTCATTTTGCTCATGACCCGTATCAAAGCATAGACCGGGTGCCAAATCAATGACGCACTGCACTAGCCCGTTCATGCCTGGCATCTGTATATCGAGCACGACGCACGCTGGCCGATACGACGCAATCGATTCGAACATCTCCAGGAACTCCGTCACCCGATTTTAAGGTTTCCGAAGCAACCCCGGTAGAACGTAAAAGCCGCTTAATCGCGCGGCGCACCGATTCCTCGTCATCCACTATGGCTACGAATGGCATGACCTGGATCATGGCGATCGTTGCTCCAAGAGGCATCGCGGTGCGCGGTGGCGCGGATTCTGGGTATACGCTAGGGCAAATTCGGAATGGCAGCTATGGGACCTTGAACTTATGCCGCCGAAGGCGGACGCGTCGCGCAACCCCGGAGCTCAGTGCGCGACGGCGTGCTTCAACATATGCAGGATGTCGGTCTTATTGAGGATTCGCACGAGCTCGGCGAGCGAGTGCGTCTCCATCTTCTCCATCACTCTTCCACGATGGACCTTGATGGTCTTGACCGCGGTACCGAGTTCACAGGCGACCTGTTTAGTCACGCGGCCTTCTGCAAGGAGAGAAAGCACTTCAAGCTCACGCGGTGTGAGCCTGCTTAGGCGGTTGAGGATCATGTCGGCTTCGACGCGATGGGCGCGCACCTCGGACCCGCGCTTCAGGGCGGACTCGATCGCAATGAAGAGATCGGTTTGTCCCACCGGCTTGGCCAGGAAATCCATGGCGCCGGCCTTCATTGCGCTGACCGTCATTGCAATGTCGCCGTGACCGGTGACAAAGATGATCGGCAGGCTCACGCCCGTCGCTTTCAATTGACGCTGCAGCGCCAGCCCATTAAGGTCTGGCAACTGGACATCAAGCACGAGGCAGCCCTCGGCGTCCGCCAATGAAGATCGATCCAGAAACGCTCGCGCCGATGCGAATCCTTCAACGCGATATCCTGCGGAGAGAATGAGACGCGTCATGGCCCGGCGCACGCCCTCGTCGTCGTCGACCACGAACACCACGGGCGAATGGTCGCTCATGGCTGATTGAACAATTGCACGGCGGCCGCGGATGTGACAGGCAACGTGAAATAGAAAGCCGCGCCGCCTTGCGGATTCGTTTGCGCCCAGATACGCCCGCCATGCATCTCGACGATGGAGCGACTGATGGAAAGGCCCAGTCCGAGCCCGTCGCGCTTTGATGTAAAGAACGGCACAAAAAGCTTATCCATGATGTTGTCTTCAAGACCGGGGCCACGGTCGATCACCGCGACGCGGATGAGGCTCTTGCTATCGAGCGTGGCGTCGATGACGACTTCACGAATCTGCTGACCGTCGCGGTCCATTGCATCGAACGCATTGAGCATCAGATTCAGCACGACCTGCTGCAACTGGACCTTGTCGCCAAAAACCGTCGGCAAGTCGGGGGCGATGTTGACGAGCACGCGTATGCCACGCACGATCGCGTCGCTGTGCAGCAGCAGCACTACGTCGCCCACTACGCCCGAAAGGTCGAGGGGCGCAGCCTCGAGTTCGCCCTTCTTGACGAGCGCGCGAATGCGGCGAATCACTTCGCTTGCGCGCTGATTGTCATCGACGAGGTCCGCGAGAATCTCGCGAACTTCATCGAGATCGACCGGCTGCGCGTTCAGAAATCGTTGCGCTGCCTGAACGTTGCTCAGGATGGCAGTGAGCGGTTGATTCAGTTCGTGCGCCAGCGACCCAGCCAGCTCTCCCAGCGTGGAAATGCGCGTCAGATGGGCAAGTTCCTGCCGGTGGCGCTGAAGCTCGTATCGTTCAGTGCGGTCGATGACCACGGTCAGCGTCGGCGCGGTTTGCTCCGCCCAAAGGCGATTGACCGTGATCTCTGCTGGAAAATGAGTGCCGTCCTTTCGTCGCGCCACAAAGTCGCGTGCCCCGCCGACCGAGCCGACAGGCAAGGGAAAGCGATGCTCCGATTGCTGCGACGGTTCGACGTGGTGCGAGAGTCCAGGTATCAGCGTGTTGACGGATTCGCCGAGCAACTCAATCTGGCTGTAACCAAACAGTTGTTGAGCGCCCATGTTGGCCGCGAGGATCTCGCTTTCCTGGTTGGACGTAAGTATCGCGAATGGCAGCAACTCCAGCGCGACTTTGAACTGATCATTACCATGATCTTGCAGCGGACCTCTCGGCTCCTCGGGCCCGTTCGACGTTACTTCCTGCAATTCTTCCAACGCATCTGCCGGACGAGCTTGCGAGCCCGGTCTATTGATCGAGAACAGTGCCCGAAAAGGCCATGGTGTTCTGCAGCGGCGCTCATGTGACGACACCGGCATTGAATTCGTCGCCGTGAGGATGAAATTACGAGGTGCGGCCGTCACGTAACGGACTCCCGTTAGTCGCCCAAAGGAATCGCTCAGGTATCCGATTTCGGCGGCAACGGGCTCGCCAATGCAAAACCGAATCTAAGGCCATCCGTTCGACTTCGAGTTACATCTCGACAGACGTCGCATCGACCTTTTGTCGGGATGCATTGAGGGTGCTTCGAGAAGCATCTAGCTGTCGATGCAGTCGGCTGTCAGGCGGATGCTTCTATTTGCCGCATAATCATTACCTATTGCCAGGCTGTATCGGGCCGGGCGGCACTGTCTTCCAGCAAAGACTACGCTCACCACTGAAGCCGGTAAAGGAAAATATGTGTCCTGTGCCCTTGACGTTCGCTAGCGAGCACAACGGACGTGTCAATAACATTGAAAACGTAGGATGACACACTTATTCGTCTTCGATGTCCGAATAATTCGACGTTCCAACGAATTTTCGTCAACGCACGCAGAAGACAATCGCATGACAGGCGTAGGCCCTAGGTCCCATATCGGCGAGTGGAATGCTCGCATAGTCTTCTTACTGCAGCGCACGTCCCTCTCAAGCTTGATCGAGTCACGACATTTAACGAATCGCACTACAAAAGCGAGGCAGGCCCATGAGCAAGCGTCTTCCCTGGCTTGGGATGGTTCCGGTACTTCTGTTTCCCTGTATCGCTCTCGCTCAATTTCCGGTCGTAGACAGGGTGGCCGGCGACATCGTGCAAAAGTATCAGCAATCGACTTGCGAACAGTTATGGCAGGAACGGTCGCAGAAGGTGGGGAGGCCCAAGCCCGAGAAAGAGCAACGGGCCGTGCAATTGCTGCACGATGATCCGCAGATGCGCGCCGAATTCATAAGCCGCATAGCGGCGCCGATCGCAAACAAACTGTTCGAATGCGGCATGATTCCGTAGCCGTTGACGGCTTGCGTCGTTCAACCGCATCAGCGCTTTTCGAGGCCGCGATGACATATCAACGATCAGCATGGCGCATTGCTGTTCTCGTGTGCAGTCTGTTCGTATGCACGAGCGGATATCCGCAGCAAACTCAGCCGGCAGCGCATCACGCCAAGGCCGCCGCGAGACACCGCGCCGCTCCGGCCGCACCCGCTTTTCAGGCAGGACTCGAACCTAAGGCAATGGAGATTCTGGAAGCCTCATGCGCCCGCCTCGCTGCCGCAAGGTCGATGTCGTTCAGAGCGGTCGTCTCGTATGAAAGTGCGAGCCGCCTCGGCCCTCCGCTCGTGTATTCGACGAGCTCAGTGGTCACGATGCAGCGGCCGGACAAGCTCAAGGTCGTCACGCTCGCCGATGGTCCTCCTTCCGATTTCTACTATGACGGCAAGACCATGACGGCTTACGCGCCAGCGGAGAAGCTCGTTGCTGTCACCGACGCGCCTCCCTCCATCGATGCCGCGCTGCAGACCGCGTTCAAAACCGGCGCAATCTATTTTCCGTTCACCGACGTCATCGTCGCCGACCCGTACAAGGACATCGCCGACGGGCTGAAGATCGCGTTCTATATTGGCCAGTCGAGTGTGGTCGGCGCAACGACGACCGACATGGTGGCGTATGTAACGGGCGATGTGTTCGTGCAGATCTGGATCGGCGCGGAAGACAAGCTACCGCGTCGTATCTATGCCGTCTATCTTGACGATCCCGCCCGCTTGCGCCATGTTCTCGAGTTGTCGGAGTGGTCGCTGAATATCACCGTGGCGGCCGATGACTTTACGTTCGCCAACACCGTAGGCGCGGCACGCATTGCGTTCGCACGTCCGGATGCGCCGGTTGCCGCCGATGCACCCGGCATGAAACCTCCGCCCGGCAGAAAGGCAAGCGCGGCTCAGTAAGGAGAGACGTAATGAAGGTCCTGGTCGTCCGTCTGCTGGGCTTGCTCGTCACCATTTTTGCACCGGGTTCCGTTCAAGCGTGGTCGCACGCGAACGCCTATGGAGGGACGACTTCTCACGCAGAAGGCTCGGGCTCCACCACGCGCAGCGGTGCTTGGGGCAACAGTGAAACCCATACTTACGGACAAGGTACGACCGCATCGGGCCGATATGGCGGAAGCGCGTCGCATCAGGAAGGTTCCGGGCAGACCACCGCGACCAACGGCTATGGCGCCAACGCGACCCACACCTACGGTCAGGGCACGAGCGCTACCAATGCATACGGAGGCTCAGCCTACCACGCGACGGGTTCCAGCTATACAAGCTACACGAACTCCTCGGGCGCGAGCGCCTACCACAGCGCGTACTACCGCGCGCCTGTCCCCGCTTATCATCCGCCGACCGTCGTGAATAACTACGGCTCCGGCTGCTACAACTGCGGCGGCTGGAACACGGCCGGCGCAGCTGCCGCCGGAGCCGCGGTCGGCGTCGCGGCGGGCGTGGCGATTGCCTCGACGAACAACTCCGCGGCGCAGGCGAACGCATATAACGCTGGCGTCGCGGCAGGCGCGTCCTACGCCATGGGAAACGTCTACGCTACACTCCCTGCCGGCTGCTTCCGGCCAAACAACATCAACGGCACCTACTATGTATGCGGAAATAGCTGGCTCGCGCCGGCATATGGAGCAAACGGTGTTTATTACCGAGTGGTACCTGCCCCGTGAAAGCCGCTTTCCTTCATCATCCCCGAGAACAGATGTCAGAGCGACTTGGCCGCTCGCCGGTCGCGCTACTGCTCCGGACTCTCTCGATGCTTCCATAACGATGGGTTGCCAGATTCGGCAGCGTTCTCGGCGGGGCGCTCTTTGAGATCCCGAGCCGTCGCAAGCACATCGTTCTCGTCAATCTGCGTCTTTGCTTTCCGGGCGAATCCGAGGCGCACTACCAGGATCTTGCGAAAAGTGCATCCGCCGAGCAACAGGCATCCTTGCGAATCTGGCTTGAGCGCGCTTGGCGTATCTGCGGTTTCGTCGCGATAAGGGTGAGAAGGCAAACGAAGCAGCATAGTGAGGATTACTCATGCTGCGAGCGAGTAGAACTGCTCGGCATGAGTGTTTCCGAAGCCACTGTCCTCCATTTGGTCCTTGCCAATCATGTGCATCAGTTCGATTCCAGCCAGAAGGATCCGGGCACAGCGAAAAGTCTTGAATCCCAGCATGGGCCGCGT
>NZ_JBFUPT010000031.1:0-35368 GCF_041360715.1 Caballeronia sp. RCC_10 | reverse complement strand
TGTAGAGCTGCAGCCCATCCTGTTTTTCGAAGACTCGAAAGTCCGGCGCAAAGGGGGACGTTCATGTAGACAACTTTAATTCGCGTCCGGCAACCCATACCGAGTATGGCTCGCGCCGCTATCGGGGCGAACGAAGTCCCGCGTTGACAACTTTATAGTCGCAACGTTGACTTCTTTAATGCGTTCTACGGGGGCGGCTTTCGGGTACACCGGACCTGTCAACCAATTCGAACAAATACCCGGTTCAGAACAGCGCTCCTTGCGGGTTCCGAACGAACTCAAGCCGCAGCGTCCCGACTCTGCGCCCGTCTTTAACGGATTGCCAGTCGATCAACAGCCCATTTTTCTCTCGTAGCTCTGCCACAGCCGGCTCAATGATCCGCTGGCGGAGCGCCTTGAAATTGGCCCTGTGTGTAGGTTTAGCGTCCATTGCGGCCCAGAACTCCTCGATAGTCGGGGACCACTTACCTGGTCCTGCCTCGTTTCCACGTACAGCAACGGCCCTTCCTACACGGTAGCGTCTGATGTACTGCCGGGCGTACACGCGCCGGTAACAACTTCGATCCAGACCGTGACCGCAATCTGGGCCGTGGAAGCCGCATTGATCATCGGCATCGCATTTGTCGTGCTCACGGCTTATCAACGAGTAGCCGCGGCATTCGCAGAAGGCACGCGGACTGCCGCAAGCGGAGCATTGCTGGCATGCAATGAACACGGCCTCCGAATACGGATTCGGTGCCGTAATTGCTGCATTGCCAGGCTTCGTGGTCGTAAGCTGCTGGTGCATATCTTCCGGATTGGAGTAGGCTGTCGACGGGCTCAACCTGCGCTGCCGGCAGATCTGATCATCCAAAATCCAAAACTGAGCTGGTTTTTGTCGGGGCCGGCACTGCCTGTTCCTGGCACCCAAAACGTTGAATGGTGCGCTCACGATGTAACGTAATAAAACGATTTCACACGGCGGCGAGGGTGTACAGTGATCAGACCGTCTGCACTTCGTGGACCGGTCTTCAGAGGTAGTTATGCGAGTAGATGTTAAGAACGCAATTCCTCTCGCGGCAAACGAGACTGCCTACAATCAGGCTCGTCGGGCGCGGTTTCTTATTCTCCAAACCGAGGACATTAACCGGGCAGACCAGAGGCGCGTCAGTTATGCACTCATCGATTCGACCCTGGCCAAGTGGCGATATCCTGCTAACAAATTAAAAATCTGATTATGGCGCTCTTTTTTCCGAATCCTAGCCGCAGTTACGACGCCGCCAGGCGTTGCGTGTTCTTCTGGGGATATGACGGTTCCCGGGAAATTACGTTCCAGGTTGACCGCGGGACTCTCGAAGGCCTGCAACCCGCACTCGGATTCGACGAACGGTCCTTTTTGCTCGCGTTTGACGAAGTTCGCGAAAAGCTACTTGAAATCGCGAAGAGGCGATACGTCCGCGGTCCACAGAATCGATATTCGATTTGATGAAGGCTTGAATCGCCACCGATCTATCCCGCGGGAGCGCATGCACGCCCCGTCAAGGCCCCGTCAGGGCGCCGCTAACAGTCGCGAAATCCGACTAAGGTTGTCTTTATGCACAGAGTGATCGCGTATCGCGGTTTCGAGATTGATGTCCAACTGACCTCAACTGCTGAAGACATGTTTGAGGTGACCTTTCAGATCAAAGGCGGTACTAACCTCGAAGTGCTCGGCGCGCGAGGAAGCCGCATACCGCTGCGCAACGGCCCGTTCACTGAACGGTGGGCCTATCTGGTGGGCGAAATCGCCGGGCAAGCCGCAATCGACGTCTTGCTCGGCCCAGCTTAGTGAGTGTTTTTTTCTTCGACCCCGCGCGCTTGCTGACTAAACGCAGAATCGCCAGGGCCCGTCGATAGCGTTGGCGTCGAAAATGACGCGGCTAACCAGTCCGGACCCTACATCAAACGGACAATATTCAAACACTAGGAAGGCAGTCATGAACGATCGATTGGTTGACGTAATGGACCGTAACGGTGCCGTGCTGCACACGTATCCGATTACGCTGAATGAGTCGAGCAACGTCGCGGACGACTCCGAATACCGCGCGAAGGCGCTAGAAGCAGCAGCGCATGGCCGGCTTGTCCCCGACGCTGAGCTTGGCACGCTGACGGCCAGGATGCATGCAGGTCGGGGCGGGCAGATGGCTCCCTACGGCGATAACCTTGAGACGAATTCGGAAACCAAGTCAGGGTTAGACCAAGCTGTTCGGGAGCGCGCATACCTGCTCTGGGAGAAAGACGGGTGCCCTGAAGGGCTCGCGGAAGAGTACTGGCACCGCGCGCTCGATCAGCATCTTCGGGAGCGGGCCTACGTCCTTTGGCAGCAGGAGGGAAGTCCGGAAGGGCGACAAGATGAATATTGGCGTCGGCTTGTCGATTTCCAAGCTCAGTGATTATCGCCCGCACGGCATATTCATGCCGTATGGAGCGACAATCGCATACGTAATGTAATCTGCAAGTCCATCGTAGGGGGCGCAGCTAACGGTCAATAGTCGATGTCAGAATGAAGACGAAGCTGCCAATTCCTTGTCGAACACTTGTAAACGGGTACGGATAGCTACCGTTTTGAAGGTTCGACAACAGCACGACATGACTCGAAAGGAGAGGAGGCGAACGCCAAAGAGGCCGAGCTTGCGTCCAGCCATGATTCACATCATCTCCTACCGAAACTTGTCGCTATAAGCCAATGTCTGCAGGGAATCACCGTCTTCTGACCGTAATGTGAGGAGGAGTCCGTGATCATCGACACTCGATGCCCGGACTAAGGCGCGCCTGATCATCTAACGCGCGGTGGCAGAACCCTGCCATGGCTACTGTGCATCGAGATCTTGTAGGTTCGCGCGGACGTTGAGTCAAGCGAATACGGATCGCAAAGGCGGCCGCCGAGCCGAGCTTCTGCCTCCCGCGATCGCGAACGGACGACGGAACTTCCACGCATGCGGGCGCGCGAATATCGCTTGGCGGTCTCGTGGGAGTCCGCACTAAGACGCCAAGGCGCCGCTTGGACCCTTCGCTTCCGCGTCTCGACTGCCAGTACCCTACAGGGAACGAGTCGCGAGGATTTCACAGGCAGTGACCGCCGGTCGCAGCTTCCTAACCTGGCCGTTACCGCTCCGAATGTTCGAAACGATCGAGTCGGCGCAGTAGCTCCTCGATCGCGCCGCACTGTTGCGGAAGAAGAGAAGAAGATCGAATGCGCTGACCAGTTCTAGCAAGCGCTCACGCCAGTAGAAAGGTCGTAAAACTGGCTGAGAGTACGGCGAACTGAACTCGCGTCCAATTGCGGATCGGATATGCGCAATGTCTGCGTCGATGACGCGCAGATTCTGCGCGCAAAAATGTGGGAATGCCGTAGCCATTGGGTCCATTGGTCCTCATTCAACGTCCGCGCCCGCTGACCATGCGGGCGCAGCGACGTGCGCACAGACTCACGTCGCGCTAGATATCGTCATACGGTTCTATACGCCTAATTAGTGCGAAGATGGCGTCGCGCTGGTGCGCAAGAAGACATCGTCCGCGCAGAAGGTCCAATAATCGTTGCCGCCAATAAGAAATGGCAAGGGCCGGTACTGAGTCGTCTACGGCAAGCTCCCACTCGATCGCGAAACGGATGTGAGCAATCTCGCCGTCTATCCACAGCAGGTCATGGGAATAATATCTTCGGCGACGCTTGGGAGCCATTATCGGTGAGCAAGTGACACGTGCATGCACCGAGTAACCTTCTGGACACCAATGAGCGCAGACAACAACAACCCCGCCGAAGCTAGGCGGTTCTGTAAGGAGTCGCCAGCTTCGATGGTTGCGAACAACCCTGCGAGGGCGACCGACTAAGTATGCGCCGGATTCGTGCGATGGTCGACCCAACCGAAGAGACTGCGGGACCCAGGACATTGCGACGCCCTCGGCAAGGTGAGGCATTCTGGCGCGAGATGGTCATGGCGTGGAAACGAAGCGAACTAGGCGCACGACGTTTCTAGCTCGGCGTATGTGAGCTCTGCCGGCTTTTCGGTGCAGCGCCGTAGCTCGCAACTCCTCCCTGTCCCCTTCGGCGAGTTGGCGGGCCATCTCCATTTTGATGCTGTCTAAGTGGTCTGCATTTCCTGCACTACACTCGTTGGTGTAGCACAAAGCCGGCGGGCGCACCGGGAGACCGCGTCATGAGCGAGCCGTTGGAAGAAGAACTCTTGCGCGCGTCACGCGTCACGCCTGCGAGGCGCTGGATTGCATGGCTTTTCGCCATCGCGTCTGTGTTCATCTGCGCCGTCGCCGTGCGCATGACGCAGATCGAAATGCAGACCTCGCAGCGGCAGGCGCATTACCTGTCGGAGTTGGGGAGCGAGATCGGCTTTTCCGTCGGCGACGGACCCAGCGCCAGCATTCCGCAGGCGTCCGCCGGACCCTATGATGCGCGGCTCGGCTATGCGCTGCTGCCGTCGTTTGAGGAGCGGCTCCTTGCGCGTGGGTTTGCCGTCACCGCGCAGGCGCGCGGCTCGGCAGCCATGCTGTCGATGGCCGATCAGGGCCTTTTCGTTCCCTATGAAGAGAAGGACCGCGCCGGGCTCACGCTGCTCGATTCGCGCGGCAACCCACTTTTCAGCGCTTCGAGCCCGGGTCTCGTTTACGACAGCTTCGAGTCCGTTCCGCCGGTCATCGTCCATGCGCTGCTCTTCATCGAGGATCGCAATCTGCTGGACGATAGCGTGCCCAACCGCAATCCGGCAATCGACTGGGGACGCTTCGGCCGCGCACTTTTTGACCAGGGCCTGCGCGTCATCGACAAGCATGCGCCGCAACCGGGCGGCAGCACGCTGGCGACCCAGATCGAGAAGTTCCGTCATTCCTCAGGCGGACGCACTGCGTCGGCGCCGGAGAAGCTTCGCCAGATCGCATCCGCGTCGGTGCGTGCGTACCTCGAGGGCCCGCAGACGATGCCCGTGCGCCGCCAGCTCGTCGTGCGCTATCTGAACTCGGTACCGCTTGCGGCGCGGCCCGGCATCGGCGAGATAAACGGTCTTCCCGATGGGATGGCCGCGTGGTACGGACGCGATTTCGACGAATACAACCGCATCCTGAACGCACCCGTTTCGGCCGAGATGCTCGATGCGCAGGCGCTCGCGTTCAAGCAGGCGCTATCGCTGATGATTGCGCAGCGCGCGCCGTCGCGCTTTCTGCGCCGGGGCAGCCCGGAACTCAAGCGCCGCACCGACAGCTATCTGCGCTTGCTCGGCGCGAACGGTATCATCGCGCCGGCGCTGCGCGATATGGCGCTTGCCGTGCCGCTCGAACTGAATCCGGCGCCGCATCGGCGGGCGGACGTGTCGTTCGTCACGCGGAAGGGCGTGACCGCACTGCGCTCGAACCTGCTCGGGATACTGGGCGTCCCTAGTCTCTACGATCTCGACCGTCTCGACCTCAGCGTCACCGCCACGCTCGACGCCCCGGTTCAGCGGGCCGTGAGCGAGCGGCTCGCGAGCGCGGCCACCCGCGATGGCGCGGCCGATGCCGGGTTATTCGGCTATCACATGCTGCGGCCCCACGACGATCCTTCGAAGATCTCGTACAGCTTCACGCTGATGGAGCGCAAAGGCGGCACGAACCTCGTGCGCGTGCAGACGGACAGCATCAACGAACCCTTCGACATCAGCCGCAGCGGGCGCCTTAACCTGGGCTCGACGGCCAAGATGCGCACGGTCATCACTTACCTGCAGATCGTCTCGGCGCTGCACGCGCGCTATGGCGCGATGAGCGCAGCGCAGTTGCGCGGTGTGACGCCCGACCGCCAGGATGTCCTGACGCGCTGGGCGCTCGACTATCTCGCGAAGACGCCGGACCGCTCGCTCCCCGCGATGCTCGATGCCGCCGTCGCGCGCAAGTACTCCGCGAGCGCCGGCGAGACCTTCTACACTGGTGGCGGCGCGCAGGCCTTCTCCAATTTCGAGGCGACGGACAACTCCCGCGTGCTCACCGTGGAGAGCGCGTTCGGGCATTCGGTGAATCTCGTGTTCGTGCGCCTGATGCGCGATATCGTCCATTACGAGATGGTGCAGGTGGCGGGGCCGTCGTCGGACTGGCTCGACGATCCGGCGGTGCGTCATGCGTACCTGACGCGTTTCGCCGACGCCGAGAGCCGCGTCTACATGAGCCGCTTCTACGGGAGATACCGGCTCAGGACGCCGGAAGAGGCGCTCGCGCTCTTGTTGCGCGACGTGCGCAAGTCGCCGCCGAAACTCGCGACGGTGTTGAGAAGCGTCGCGCCCGATGAGCCGCAGGCATGGTTCGATGCCCGCATGCGCGAAGCGCTGCGCGGCACGCCCTCCGCGTCGATCACGGACGAGGATCTGGCGAAGCTCTACGTCAAATACGCCGTCGACAAGTTCAATCTCAACGATCGTGGGTATATCGCAAGCGTGCATCCGCTCGAACTGTGGACGGTGAACTATCTGCGTTCGCACACGCTCGCGACGGTGAACGATGTGCAAGACGCGAGCCGCGATGCGCGCGTCACCGCTTATTCGTGGCTCTTCAAGACGCGCTATCACGCGACGCAGGACAGGCGCATCAAGCGCATGGTCGAGTTGCAGGCGTATGCCGAGATCACGAAGTCGTGGCGCGCGCTCGGCTATCCGTTCGCGTCGGTGACGCCTTCTTATGCGGCGGCGATAGGAGCGTCGGGCGACCGGCCGGAGGCGCTCGCCCAGCTGATCGGCATCGTGGAGTGCGGCGGCAAAGGGCTTGGCACGCAGCGCATCTTGACGCTCGAATTCGCGAAGGGCACGCCGTACGAGACGCGCTTCGCCCAGAAGAGCGCGCCGGCGAAACCTTTGCTCGCGCCCGAGATCGCGACCGTGGTTCAGCGGCTGCTGCGCGACGTCGTCGAGGGCGGCACCGCGAAGCGTCTTGCCGACGGACTGGCGTTGTCCGATGGCCGCGCGCTCGACGTGGCCGGCAAGACGGGCACCGGCGACCAGCGCTTCAACGTCTATGCCCGCGGCCGGCGTCTCATCGAATCGCGCAAGGTGAACAGGACGGCCACGTTCGTCTTCGTGATCGGCGAGCGCTTCTTCGGCACGCTCACGGCCTACGTCCGCGAGCCCTATGCCGCGCATTACGACTTCACGAGCGCGCTCGCCGTGCAGTTGCTGAAGTCGCTCGGGCCGGCACTGCGCCCTCTGCTGACTGACGGACAGGCAGTTGCAGCCGCAGGCGAAGCGAAGCCGGAGACCCGGTAGAAGTCGACGTCAGGATGCCAGCCGGAGATGCCGTTTCCCGGAATGGTGGTTGCTATTTGTCCGGTAGGCGGTGAGTTGCGCCTTGGCCCAATGCGATCGAGTGATGACCTGATGATGGCGATACTGCGTGCTCGCGTGATACACGCGCGGCATCGCGACAGGGGTTTCGTCGCCGTTCAGCCAGCGGTGAACCATGACCAGATCCATCGAGCGCGCCATGAGGAAGGCGCGCCGAGGCTCATGGTCTGGGCGTCTCAGTAGTCGCTACAACGGGATGGCCGGGGGCTGGGCCCAATCGATTCACTAGTTTGGCACCAACAACTTTACCGGGCTCGTGACTCCCCGCCAAACTTAACCAAAACGCATGCCATTTGGACCTGGTCGCGCCGTCGTGTCTCCCGTCGGCCGATCGGTTGCGTTGCTTGCCTGGCCTGGCACGGCAATAGCGATGGCTTGTGCCTGCCGTCGCGGAAGGCCAGCACAAGGTGAAGAGGGAGACAAGCATGCATGGGAATCTGGTCGCTACATTCAGGGCGCGGAGTCGGGCGAGGCGTCGAAGGAGCGCGGGCGAATTGCGAGTTGTGTCATCGCGGCGATGCGGTCGGGTGTCAGAGCGGTATCAACGCGCAATGCTCACGCATTGTCAGCTGTCCAGCGCAGTCTCGGCGATAACCGGTCATGGCCGCTGCGATTTTGAGGGTGATCACCCTATCGTGCGAGCGATGCTGAGCCTCTCGTCAGCTATGACGGTTATCGTTATCGGCGCGGACAAGCTCAGTACGGGTAACAGCGACGCTGAGCACGTCAGCGCTGACTAACGGATGCTTGCGCCGCGTATACCGAGACGCTACAACGCGTCAAGCGTCGAATCACCAGGACGGCTTGACGAGGACAGTGCCTCAAGGACACCGCCTTTCATTGCGGCGAGGGGCGCATCGATGCCGTTGTTTTTGCGCGCCTGCGAACGTCTGCGCTGCGTGGGACCAAGCATTGCGAGGGCAAAAAATGACTTACCTTTTCCCTGGCGACGCCCGGCTTACGACCGCGAGCTAAGGTTTATGCCAACTGTATATCGAGAACATCGTGGCACACGAGTCAGAGCCCGGCTACAGACCAATCACTTTCCAGGTTCCCGATTATCTGCGGGAAGCCCTTGTACAGACGGTCGAGAAGTTCATGGCGAATGCATATGGGACGACTGGAGCGGCGCAACGCGCTGCGGAGATACGCGCCCAAGATAGGGACGCGGGCTTGGACGCGCTTTGGTATTTGGTGACTGTGGCCGAGGGGGACTCGCCACAGGCTGGACTCGTCGCACAGTTCCTTGCAGGACTCTATAACGGCTTCGCATACCCGCTCGACCTGGCTGTCCTTCGCCACCTTGGACAGGATGTTTTCGAGCGCTGCCTTCAGACACTGCGGCTTCAGCGAATGGATGCGATGCAGGTGCAACGCTACTTTCCGAACGGCGAAGCACGCTGGCAAGCAATTATTCGGCGCCGTGGGATACGGCCGCGAGATGCCGCGCGTCTTCTTCCGGACGAAGACGTTGTCGCTCCATGTCAGTACCAGGCGAAGCTTGACACGTTCGGATATCGGAACGTAACGCTGTTCGTTAAGCTGTTTCCGGGAGGTGACAATGCAAGGTCAATCGGCCTCACGCTATCCGCGATCGACTGCGGTCGGCTCACGGTAGACTTGCTTGCAGTCCATCGAGCGGCATGGGCGCGAGGCAGGCCACGCGACGCGGAGGAGTACGAACCGCGGCCCGCCTGGCTCGATGTGCCATGAAGATGGGGAGGCTCTCCTTCATTGAACTTGGCCGCGCTTTGTTATGGGACAAGCTACCGCAACTGTCCGATTCTGGCGACTCCGCGGGCAAGGAGAACGCAATGCGTCAGCGGGTCGTACGTCTACTACAGTAACAACGATTCACGATGGCTAAGTGAACGCATAGCGACGGCCCGCCTCGGGGCTTTCACCCGCGCACTGCGCATCCGGAACGTTCTTCCGACAGTTATAACACGGCAGCGACAACGCCGTTCCTTCATGATGAGGCTGCTGCGACGGGCGTCCGGCGCCACGTTCGACGGGTCGCTCCGTGCGCTCGCGCGTACCCGGCCTCGCTACAGCTTTTGCGGGCCTCCCAAGGGTTATCGGGCTATGCTGGCGCACTTGAGAAGCGCCGTGACCGCTGAAAGCGACTCTCGGTTTTTGAGCTCAACTATGGGCATAGTCCGTTCCAACGGGTCAATGACGTGTACGCTGCTAATCACTGCCTCCGAAACGTGCATTCTCGAGAGTTAGCTCACTTCAACAACGGCGACATTCCCCTCGCCCGCCTTTGCTTGGAGAGATGGACCGCCTCCTCATGGGCGAGTCGGCGGATGTTGATCAGCAAGGCAGCCTTTTCCCGCGGCGACGCGGGCTTCAGCTCTCTCAACGTCGGCCGGATAAGTGATTTCGTCAGCGACGGGATCGAATCCGGCGCAGCGATACGTCGCGAGATCCTCCTGCACGTGTGCGCGCGTCGAGTCGACTCCGCCAGTTGTACAACCCGCGACAAAGCATAGAGTCGCAGCAGCGATGAGCGCTGCTTTGAGCGGGCGGATGAATTGGCTATCACGCATCAAGTCTCCAGTTAGTGAGGGCAACGTAGCTGCTTATCCGATGGCAATTGCCATACCTTGGGGTGGCTTGTGCCGGTTGCTGTCGACCGCCCCGCTCTTTTACCGCTTTGCCGCGCACCGAGATGCCGTACCGAGGGCGGATGCGAGCGCGTCAGCGTATGAAGTGGTCAGGCTGCGGGAAACACGACAGCGCCTCTCTTATTAAGCGCAGCATCGTTTGGCTGCATGATGGAACATTAAAATTTTGGATATGCAAGCCGGCGATATAAGCGCGTCCAATCAGCTTGCCGCGAGACCAGCGATACTGGATGGCGCCCAGCGAAGTTGAATTGCGGTTCAAGTGCACCGGTGCTGTCGCTGAAACGGCACCGTGGAATGTGGCGCGTGGTCCGCCTCAAAGGTCGTCCCGATTTTGCGGGTAGCCGGAAGCCAAGTGCCGGGCTTCACCGCGTCGGTCACGGCGTAACCACATCTGGCTTATGGCAGGGAGTGTCGTGCGTCGATGGGCGTCCGCTTCATCTCGAAGGCGCTACTGACGACTTGGAAGTCGCAGACGCACGGGTTTTGCAGCACGAAGGTGTCCGTCGCTGGCACCCCGGGATCACGCTCACTCTGCTGACGACGTTACGCAGATTCGGACGCCGTAAGACGTTCCACAAAGACGCTTTTTCGCTCGAGCGTTGCTTTGCCGCCGTGCGCCCGTAACTCTCATTGCGCAGCCGCGTTCATCAGTTGCGGATCTGACCGGCTCCGCGCCGGTTTGATACAGCTGAGCGCCCGTGGGGAGCAGCGACTTCAAAAATGGGACTCATCTAACGCCTCGTAGTAGGCCTCGGCGCGGCTTCCATGACCTATCTTCTTCTAGCGGAATCCGTCATCGGTCAAGTTGTCCGACACATGCCGTCCCGGCTGAGGAAGGGGGGCAGCAATGGTCGAAAGGCTGGTGATCGGGGCTGCGAGCTCGGGCCCATACAAAAATGCCCGCTCTGGAGCGGCATGACCAAACAACAAGGATCGCGTCCGTTACAGGCCGCAAGTTCATCTTAGATCCGGTGTAGGCTTAAACAAGTGGACGTAAAGGGTAGCTGTGTCCGCGCTCGAGTCCTGCGTACATCGTGAAAACGCTCTGCGCATCGATCGTTTCACTGCGGGGCGACGTTTTGGGCCTGGCGCCAATGTTCCACAAAACGAAGCAGCGCACTGTCCAGTGTCGGCAAAATCGCGGCGCGGTCGCTCATCAGCACGCTATAACTCGGCCGCCGCGCCAGGTACCTCATTTGTGTTGCAGCGCGAGCACGGACGAGATCGGCGTCCATGTGGGCAATCGTTGCCGCCTGGATGGCGAGGTCCGCCCACGTCACAGCGCCGCGGTTGCTCATATGCACGATGCCGGCTTCCGCGTCAATCAGGAGGTCCAGGCAAGCGTGAACTAGGTCGGGCACATACGTGGGAGAAAAAGTTACGTCCCGCGCGGCCTCAAACGGCCTTTCTTGCGACAGCGCATCCAACGCCCGTAGGAGGAAATTGACTCCGTCCCACGGCCCGAACATGCTGCCTGTACGAAGCACGAGCGATTGCGGACAAGCGCGAAGCACCTGCGCCTCCAGGTCGGCCATGATGCTGCCGAAGCGGTTGATCGGCGAAACCTCATCGGTCTCAACGTAAGGATGCGCGCGCATTCCGTTGAAAACGAAGTCCGATGAGAACGTCATGTACTGCATGTCATGTCTCGTGCAAGCCTCTGCAAGCGACCTTGCTCGCGCGGTCATGCAACGGAGATTTTCTCCACCCGTACGCTCGGCTTCATCGACGTCGACCGGATCGCTTGCATCGATGATCGCCCAAGGAGAGTGGGATTCAATGAGTTGGTCGATTCCGCTCGCATTCATGCGATCGATCTCATCGCGCTTCGCCGTCCTGTATCGCAAGTCGCGTTGCGCGCAAATGTCCGCGAAAGCGCGACTTAGTGAGCCATTACCGACGATGAGTATTGGCGGCGCATACTCCGGCGAAATCGTGGTAAGGCTCGTCAGCGACGGCACGCCGGGGGATTCGTAGACGACCGGCTCGCACAAGAACCGACCTGGCCTGCGCCACCATCCGGTGCCGTGAAGGACCGGATGTTCGTGAGGGCGGCCGGCAGCGAGATCGCGCATGAGTGCAGCGAGAGCCGTTTCGCGGGGCTCTGCGCCGCGTAGATCGAATGGCCCCGATTCGTAGTAGCCGCGATCATCGGTCACAAGGCAATTCCAATCATATGAGCCGAGTAACGCCCATACGGTCACGGCTCGCATATCAATGCCTCGTTGGCGCGCATCGCTCGCAGCCCACCAGATCTCGTGGAGCCAGCGCATCTGGTCCTGACGGGTAGCGTCGATATGCGCTTCCGTGACTGCCAGCGGCAGGTTGTAACGTTCCCATGCTTCGTCCATTAGCGCCCGAATGCCGCTAGTAGGACGCTCGAGCGCGCGCGCGGTTTCGATGTCGGCGAGGCGGTGCCCATACCACTCGCAACGATAAGCCTCGGGATAATTCTCGACCCGGTCGTCGAGCCATCGCTCGCTCGTGATGTAGTAGTTAATGCCGATGATGTCGGGAGGGCACGGATTGTCGGCGAACCAGAGAACGTCCTCGGCAGCAATGCCTGCATGCATGATGTACTGCCATAACGCATGGCCGGGCTTGACCGCTCCGCAAAGCAGATCCCACGAAAGCCAGCGTCGTTCGTTATAGAACGCGACGAGCTTCGCCATGGCAGGGGTGCCTTGTGTCTTGCCGAGGTCGTCCGTCTGCACCAGCTTCGCTTGTGGATTGATCTTGCGAATCTCGCGCATCGAATACACAGTGGCTTTGCACTGATTGATCAACGCTTGCAGATATGTGCGGTCGTCCGTTGCATGGGGATGCCACACGCCGTAAAGCCCGCTGAAACGAGCAGTCGTATTCGGTTCGTTCACAGGCGTGTAGTACTGCAGCCAAGGATAGCGTTGCGCGACCGCATGCGCGTAATCGGCTAGCTGTGCGGCGAAACCGGGGTCCAGGAGTCCGCCCGGCAGAGGGCCGCTCCCGTGATGCACGAGCCCCGCGATCGGCTCCACGCCTAGCGCGCGCAACTCGGGCAACCGCGCGTCGAGCCAAGACCAGTCAGCGTTTTTCACGCCGTTGGGAGCGGTTCTCTCCCATAACACTGGGTAGCGCAAAGCCTGAATGCCCAAAGAGGCGAAGCGTTCGAGATCGCTTTCGCGCGTCGCATGCCCGTTTCGATCCAACTGGCTGAAGCACCTGTCCCGCACACGATTCACGGTGCATTCGAGCCCGCCCCACAGCACCAGCCTCTCATCCATGTGTTTTTTCTCTCGTGATCTTGCAAGCGTTTGCGTCGTCCGTCCGACGGGTTCGTCTGAGCAGTTGCCATGCCTTTAACCTTGAGAAAAAAGGCGGCTTAATGCAGGTCGTGCGGGAATGAGGATTGCCAACGGCCTGACGGAACCTTCGGGCGCTTGCGATCGGCAGCAATGCGATGCATGCGCCGAAACGGTTCTCATTGGTTCGATCATTTGCTAGCCGCACGAGAGCGCGGGTGCGTACTCGGTCTTTCACTGGAACGCGACGCAAATCCCTGTCAGTCATTCACGGAGGCCTTCTTGCCACAGTCGCAAGCCAAACAACACGCCGAGGTCGCCGCGGTGTCGGGCTCCGGCGATCATCGGTTGCAGGCTGCCCGCCCGCCAATCGTGTCAGCGCGATCGGGCCTGCCACGCACGCTCCTCTGTCTATCGCACTTGCGCTGGGACTTCGTGTATCAGCGGCCTCAACACTTGCTTTCGCGAATCGCCAAGCATACGCAGGTGCTCTTCTTCGAGGAGCCAAGGCGCACGGATCAGTCCCACGCGTGGCTCGACGTGCGAACTACGGATGAAGGAATACGCGTCCTCGCACCTCGCTTGCCCGAAGGGCTAACGCAGGAACAGGACGAGCCCGCACTGCGTGCGCTGCTCGATGATTATCTCCTGCAGGCACAGGCGTGGGATCTCGGGCTCTGGTATTACTCGCCGATGATGCTCGCTTTTACGGACCATCTCGACGCTCGTCTTGTCGTGTACGACTGCATGGATGAGTTGTCTGCTTTCAAGAAAGCGCCGCCCCAGCTCGCGGAACGCGAAGCGCGCTTGATGCACAAGGCCGACGTCGTATTCACGGGCGGACAGAGCTTATACGAGTCGAAGCGGCGCTTTCACCATAACGTTCATGCTTTTCCAAGCAGCGTGGACGTACGGCACTTCGAGCAGGCTTGCAGACCTCAAGAGCAACCGTCGGATCAGGAGGCGATCCGCGGGCCCCGTCTGGGATTCTACGGCGTGCTCGATGAGCGTTTCGATGTGCCATTGATCGGCGCGCTGGCAGCCGCGAGGCCTGACTGGCAATTCGTCATGCTGGGGCCGGTCGTGAAGATCGCACCGGCGGATTTGCCGCAAGCGCCCAACATCCATTATCTGGGTCAGAAGTCTTACGACGACTTGCCACGCTACCTCGCGGGCTGGGACGTTGCGCTCATGCCGTTCGCCCTCAACGAGTCGACCCGCTACATCAGTCCCACGAAAACCCCGGAATACCTCGCTGCCGGGCGCCCCGTCGTATCGACGCCGATTGCCGACGTGGTTTCGCGCTATGGGCAAAGCGGAGTGGTGCGCATCGCTGAAAATGCGAGGCAATTCGAGCGGGCAATCGAAGATGCATTAGCCGATGGCGCGGACCGGTCTGCGTTCATTGCCCGCGCCAGGGCAGTGCTCGCGGGGATGTCATGGGATAACACGTGCGCCGCCATGCTCGCCGAGGTCCAGAAATGCGTGTTCTAAACGATGCGAACCAGCAATCGGGGGCCAGCCGGAATGGCAAGGCGGCTGCTAGCCGCGACCAAAGAGGGACTGCTGCCGAAGGCTTCGACTACCTGATAGTCGGCGCGGGCTTCGCCGGAAGCGTGATGGCCGAGAGACTCGCTGCGCAATATGGGCAACGCGTCCTGATCGTCGATCGGCGGCCTCACATCGGCGGAAATGCCTATGACGAGCACAACAGTGACGGCGTGCTAATCCATCGCTATGGACCGCATATATTCCACACCAATGCACAGCGAGTCGTCGATTATCTGTCCCGCTTCACAGAGTGGCGTCCCTATAGGCATCGCGTCCTCGCATCGGTCGACGGCATGCTCGTGCCGATGCCGATCAATTTGACCACGCTCAATCTTCTCTACTCGCTGAATCTGTCGCCCGAACAGGCGGAGGCCTTTCTGGCGGCGCGTGCGGAGCCTGTTTCCGAAATCCGCACGTCGGAAGACGTGGTTGTCAATAAAGTCGGCCGCGAACTGTACGAGAAATTCTTTCGTTGTTACACGCGGAAGCAATGGGGCATCGACCCCTCCGATCTGGATCGTTCCGTCACCGCTCGCGTGCCCATTCGCACCACCACGGAGGACAGCTATTTCAACGACGTTTTCCAGTGCATGCCGCGAGAAGGTTACACACGCATGTTCGAGAAGATGCTCTCGCATCCGAACATAGAAGTCAAGCTGGGAACGGACTACAAGGAAGTCCGCAAGCGAGTGAATTTCGGCAAGCTCATCTATACCGGCCCGATCGACGAATATTTCGATCACTGTCTCGGCAAGCTGCCGTATCGCTCGCTGATATTTCGCCATGAAACGCTCGACCAGGAGTTTTTTCAGTCAGTCGCCGTCGTGAATTACCCATCGGAAAGTGTTCGCCATACTCGCATCACCGAATACAAACATCTGACGGGGCAGCAACACCGGAAGACCAGCATTACTTACGAATATCCGAATGACGAGGGCGATCCTTATTACCCGATTCCCCGCCCCGCGAACGCGGCACTCTTTAAGCGGTATCAGGCGCTTGCCGAGTTTCATCCGGAGGTTACGTTTGCCGGAAGGCTCGGGAGCTATCGCTACTACAACATGGACCAAGTTGTGGCTCAGGCGCTCAGTACGGTTGAGCGAATTGCCGAAAAGGAGGGCATGAATCAGGTGGCGTAGTCATCGACGATGTGCCGCAGATCGCGCCACATCCAAACCCACTTTCTCATTCAGATGAATCGCGGCGATGTCTTCGTTGGACGATTGCGAATCGGCATTCGGTAAGTATTGCCCGAAGTCGAATCTTTGTAGAAAAACTTGCCACTTTCCGTTGATCCGACTAAACTCCTTTCCGCGGTTTAGTTGTCGGGCAAACTGATCGCGCTTCGCAGTGATCGTCGGCATTTGCTACTGGCTTGGTTCGCCTGGCAGTTCGCCATCGCAGGGTCCGCGCACCCTGACTCACTCTTTCAGTCCACAGGCTTGTTCCAACGCAGCACGCATTGCGCTGGGCGTTCTATCTCTGCAAGAAGAAAATGTTGAAGCACGAGCGCGAAATGCTGCTGTTTGTGGCGTTTCAAGGCGCGATTGGCACGTTGGCCGCGTTCATCGGCTATTTCGTCGTCGGGGTCGACGACATTAATGCGATGTTCCGTTTCACCGCGTACATGTTGACCGACGCGAGCGGCGCTGCGCTTCTGGCCTACTTGATCGGGCCGAAAGTCGGACTGACAGGTCGCCGGCTGATGCGGCTCAGTTTTCTCATTCCGGGCGCGCTTCTGCTTAGCGGTAACGAGTCCATCGCGGTTATGGCGGCTGTATTTGGCTTATTTCTCGGCCTCACCTGGAGCGCGAGATATTGGCTAGAAATGAGCGTGCTGACCGATTCGCAACGTGACAGCTATGCGTCGCGCTCAGGGGCGCTTGCGGTGGCTGGCGGCATCATCGCGACGTTGGTGGCGACGCTCTTCCTCTCCAAGACGGGGAACAGTAGCCAGGCGCTTTACAGGCTTTACGGTGGCGTGTGTTTCGTTGCCGCGTTTGTCTTAGGGCGCAACGTGACCGAAGCGCCGATGGTCGCCGCGAAGAATCCGTTTGCCGTGATCGCGCAGCCGGAATTCCGGAACTGTCTGCCGCTTTTTTTCCTCGAGTCCGGTTTGCTCGGAGTGGGCGGTGCAGTGGGTTCGGTCGGTGCGGCGATGTCGCTCGGCTCGGCTAGCGATCTCGGCTGGGTATCGAGCGTAGCGGGGCTCACCGGGGCGGCGGCGCTTTACGTTACCCGCAAGAGCCGCGGGGTCCATAACCGTTCCGGCTGGCTCGGCTGGTCGTGCTTGGCCATCGCTATCTCATTCGTGCTGCTCGGCGCAAGCGCGTGGCTCCCGGGGTTGTTCGTCGCTCATTCGATTCTTCGTTCGGCGGCGGGACCATTTCTCAACGCGAGCGAACACGTCCTCAACCAGCGCGCCCTCGATATTCGCGGCGAGCTCGTCGATCGTATCGTTGCCCGCGACGCGGTGATGTGGGTCATGCGCATGAGTTCGCTGCTTGGCTTCTGGTGGCTGTCGAGCACGATGTCGCCCCCTCACTTGCTCGCAGTCGGCTCGGCGATTCTCGCGCTCGGCGCCGCAGCGGAATATGCAATCGGACAGACGTGGTTTGCGGCTGATGCGCGCAACCCGCATATCGGACCGTCGAGTGTGCGGCAATCGGGCTGACGTCGCCCGCGGCGTCGGATCTGATCAAGCATCCATAGTGGCGAATGCGCTGCAGTCCGCGCGGCAATACGTGGAGTAGAAAGCGGCGGATGAATTCAGGCGCTTCAAGCCGCATCGCGCGCTGGGCGGGTTAGTGCCGGTAGTCTGCTGCAGGTTCTCGGCCCAGCTATGAAGATCGTGGATATGCTCGTTCGCAATCTGTCCGCCAATACTTAGCGCCTACCTGCAGCAGACAAGTGCCTTCGCCACACTTCGGCCGATCCCGGCTATCCAGTGGCGGATGTGCTACATCGCTAAGGCACTGAATTTCGTTAGAGCCATGCCGGGTCGCTCGGTCGCGCTCAGCGAATGAACGCGATCAAGCTATGCGGGACTCCTGCGCTCGGAGGCCATGTCGAGCAGTGGGATGCCTGCGGCCATCAACGCATCGCCTATAACAGCTGCCGGAATCGTCACGGTCCCCGGTGCCAGTCACTTGCCCAGGCGCAATGGCACGATGACCAGCGCAAGGGCTATTTCATTCATGGTGCGATATGACAGTGCAATTTACTGCACCTGTTCGTCCGAACGGAGTCCTACCATGACACCCCTACGTCAGCGGATGGTAATCGGCATGAGTTTGATAGGCGATCGCCGTGATTTCTTCCGGAACCGTGAAGACGACGTGGAAGTACGGCACCGGCAATAATTCCGGCCTGAGGTCACCAGGACGGCGACGCCGACCTACCCCTCTAGCGTCAGAGGTTTCGTTTGACTGACGTTATCAGCCGTCTCCGATTTTGAACTCAGCTGCTGATCATGAAACCGCGACGGCTCAGAGCGCGAGTCGAATACGACAACCGATCCTTCATGACCAAAATAACGCACCCCGGAAAGTCCGCGAGTCAGGGCAGGTCGACACGCTGCATCGAGACATTGTCGACAAACCGGATCGTCCTAATGTACGCGGCGCACTCCAGCAAAGCGAGGATTTCTCCTTGACACACGATGGTCGTAACGCCTGCAGCCGACCGGTTGAACGACGCCGCGATTCCATGAACGCGAACTGCATCAACGACTGCATGCTTGTCAAACGTCGACTCCGACGCGTGGCGGACGATGAGATGGGCCCGAATCAAAGCATCTCCAAGAAACGGTGGATGCAGCTGTGACGGCTATGACGGTCATTCCGCAGTGGACGGCAGTTTCGGTCAGCAGTCACCGACCTGGCTTCACCCTGCCGTAAAAGCGTCACCGTACATTGGCTTGTATTCCTCGATTGCTGAACCGCATAACCGACCGGAATGCTTGTTGCGATGGGGCCATCGATGCCGATCGACGCCCATATACCATCCGGGGGTACCATGGCAGTCAAGACCTTGCGACCATCGACCCGGGCGCTCAGTCATTTAGTTTTCCTGTGTACGTTGCCTCGTAGCGCTAGCACAATGCCTGCCCGGATGCTTCGGGGCAGTTGGATGTTGGGGACTATACGTTAGTGATGTAGCGGCAGGAGGGTCCGATTTCTCCGATCACGCGTGTGAAGTGAGCAGCAGGCCCTCGTGCGGCACGGCGCTTGCGCCCTTGTGGGGTGGTACGGCAAACATACCCTCTCACTTTGGACACACCATGAAACTTCTGACTACTCGGGACGGCCTGCCGCGGCTGTCGTGGGGTGCAATCATCGCGGGCGTTATCTTGTCGACGATCGTGTATCTCATTATGAGCGTGCTTGGCACCGCCATCGGCGCATCGCTGCTCGCCCCGATGTCGAAACCCGATGTGTTGCGTGGGTTCGGCTTCGGTTCCGGCGTTTGGGTCATCCTCACCACGGTTGTAGCTGGGTTCGTAGGCTCTTACTACGCTGGGCGTTGCGCACCCGTGCTCGGGTGGTTGCATGGTCTGCTGTCGTGGTCCGTCATGACGCTTTTGATTGTCTACGGCATGACTTCGCTCGTCACTGGCGTCGTTAGTACGGCCGGCAGCGTCGCTGCGACGAGCGCGCAAGTCGGCGCGACCGCTGCGAACCAAACGGGCGGGCCTAATCAAGTGATCGATTCGGCGAAGCAACAGGTGCAAGCGGCCGTTGCATCGGCGGCGTCGGCGGCATCCGGCCCGGCGGCGGAACAGAATGCGCGAGAAGCGGCTGATACTGCTGCGCGCGGCGTTGCACGCGCAAGCTGGTTCTCATTCGCCGCGCTGGTCGTAGGCGCGATTATCGCGATCGTCTCGGGCGGGGCGGGCTTCCGTCATCAGCCCCCCTTCGAAGAAACCGGCGGTTCAGCGCTCGGTCGGGACGGCCTTGCCGATCGCAAGCGGGCAGTGCAAGGCGGCGGACGCCTGTAGAGCGGATGTCACCGCGTTAATGCGCTTGCGAAGCACCGGTGAATCCGGATGAAACAGACGCCAGCGTATCGCGCCGGTTGAGTCTCCGAGGAATTCTGACTGTCGCCCGTGCAGGTAGCTCGCGGTCGGCGTCATGACGACAGAGATAGGATCGGTGACCGGGCGCAAGCGGTGCATGAAGACTTTCACCCGTAGTCAGGATGCAACTTTGGTTTGCGGAAGAAGTTTGGGTGCGCACGGCGCAAACCAGCAAGATGTCGTGCATCAGGTTTCCTGCGAACTCTCACGAGTTAATCGTGAACGGTGAAGGCACGGCCAGCGAGTGGTTTGCGATACAACGCCGCTGATGCGGCGGTGGACGAAAACCATACTGCATTGGCTAACAACTTGCATGGACGGCTATCCCCTCAACGAATTGTTCAAGTGCCTGGCTTTCATCTCTACCGGACTCGCCGCTGTATGGCTGCTTCTCTATAGCTCTGGCCGCTGCCTGCGAAGGCTCCGAGTCAGGCAGGAATACGCCGCAGCGCTGGTGCTGATGCGAGCGCCGTCCGCGATGCGCGACGCGTTGTGTGCTTGCCGCACCCATATTGTTGAAGCTGGCGAAGCCCCCCCGGCCACGGGCGCCCACTCGACTCGTTGATTGCAGTCGAAGCCGCAGTCCGAGCCGCTGCGCCATCGGTCGTTCGCCAGTACAGGGCGCAAGGCGTCCTAACTTGGACGTTGCTGTACGAGATGGAGGCGCAGCTACTGGCGTATCTGGCGGCCACGGGTCAACATAGCGAGAGCATTCTTACGATAATCCGCGCTCCCGATAACTTGAAGCACCGCGGTGATGAACACCTCGCTTCCCTAGGGGGCCTTGACCTTATCCCCCTCGTCTTCCAAGCAATTGAAGAAGCGTGGTGCCGCGATGCTGACGACAACCGAAAGCAGCATGCGATGGACGGGTGCGAGTGGCGCCCTCTTTCTGTAGATGCAGCCGTACCGTCTGGACCGTCCGCTGTCTATACGACTGAAACGTAATGGCTCCGCGCTAGGGCTTACGGGTCGATCGACCGCTGGCTATCGTGATGGGGTTCAGTGCCCGCCATGTTGTTGGGCCGATTGAACGATGACCCGAGGTTTTTTGCGCAATACTTCGACCAGTCGCGCAAGCAGACTCATGTTGCGGCCAATTGCAAGCCGAATGGCTCTCGAGCGCGTAGGCCGGTACGTCTTCCTGTCGGTTCCAGGAGGAAATGACCTGAGCGATCTGTACTTCGGGACCGACTTTTTCAGCGAATCGGATCGTCCGCAACAATGGCGAGTGCGTCCTACGGCTTCGCTTCCAGCATCCCCTCCCGGGCGCTTCGGCGCCTTCCCGCAGATCAACATCGGCTCGACCGACGACTCTATCGGGATTGTCCGGTCATTGCCTGACGGTGCCCGACGCAACGTCTTCGTTTTTTTCGGTTGCAACGAAATGAGCCGGTATGAATTGATGAAGTCGGACGGTATAACGCTGCAGCTTTTGTTTCGTGTACGCAAGGCCCGAGGGCCTCGCTGCGAACTTACACGTGCTCGCCCAGCACCGACACGGTGACGTCAACCACGACGTCCGTGTGCAGCGCCACTTGAACCGGATGGTCGCCGACCATTTTCAGCGGGCCTTGCGGCAGGCGCACTTGCGCCTTTTTTACTTCAGCGAAGCCTTGCTTCTTCAGCGCCTGGGCGATGTCCGCGTTCGTGACCGAACCGAACAGGCGGCCGTCGACGCCAGCCTTCTGCGAAATCTGCACGGTAAAACCGTTCAGCTTTTCGCCTTGTGCTTGCGCAGCAGCCAGCTTTTCACCGGCGTTCTTTTCCAGTTCGGCGCGGCGGACTTCGAATTCGGCGATTGCGTCCTTCGTGAAATGCAATGGCGACATCGAGCGCCTTGCGAGGGGCTATGGCAGTTCGCAGCCGTTGCGGATAGAACGACGATCTCGTCGCGGGAGTAGAATCAAGCCCGACATCATCGGAGTTGCACAAATGAATAAACTTGCAACTCTCGGGCGGCATGGTGGGCTTCGAGGCTTCTCGCACTTTATCGATGCGATTCGTGCGCAAACGTCTGCAACCGCCGTCCAGCGGAAAAACGTCCCTTGCACCATTGCTGATAGGCCTGGCAGCGCGGAAGCAGGTTCAATCATACATTCGCTGACTCGCCGCTAGGGCTGCACTACTCGCCTAGCGGCCTCGGTTGGATGCGCACGGCGCCGAGTCGTATCGCTCGAGAAGTCGCCTTCTCAGCATCCAGTTTTCTCGCCTGCTGCTAAGAGCCGTCACCTCGCGGTTTTCGCAAGCGCAAAAGAATGACGATGCCTTGGCCTCCGATTGCAAGCATGCCGATGCTCACTAAAGTGACTTCCTCAGCGTCTATGATCGAACCCGTGTTTGCACGACTGTTGCATGGATAGGCCTGTCGGCTAAGATGGATGCTGACGGTCGCGAGGGTGGCTGTCTTTTCTCGTTAATTTTTAGGTAGAGCACATTATGGCAACGGGCACGGTTAAGTGGTTCAACGACGCAAAGGGGTTTGGGTTCATCACGCCGGACGAAGGCGGAGACGATCTTTTCGCGCATTTCTCGGAGGTCCGCGCCGAAGGCTTCAAATCCCTCGCCGAGGGACAGAAAGTGAGCTACGACGAAAAAATGGGCCCCAAGGGCAAGCAGGCGTCGAACATCAAGCCGGTGTAACGCTCGCTGCGCCACGGCGCATATACGACCGCCGAGGCGCGATCCGCTGCGCAGCGGGGCTCGGTTGTCGACGGATCGCGCTTAGGTGTCGGTCGCATTTCAAAGACAGCCGCTGACAATGGACCGCACACCCGACGCCGGCTGTCCTTACTAGACTCCTTATTCGCGCGATAACCTGGCAGGTTGCTGGTGGCCTGGTTGCATGCGCGCATCGCATGACCCGCTCAATCGCCCGACGCCTGCCGCGTTGTGCGTTGCTGCCCTAAGCTTCACCAGTCGAAGCGGTGCTTTTCTTCGGTTTCCTGATGGCGCCGATCGTCGTCGACGTTTAACTAGATGCCGGTCGTCATCAGCGATGCAGGTGTTGAGAGAAGCCGTTGAAAAGGCTGAGAAGGTCGTTGCCAAAGCCATGTATTCCGTCGCTGTCCAACCCACTGAAACTGGCGTTGTGCGGGCTCGAGAAATTCCTGGTTCAACAAGGCGAGGCGCAATTGCACGACACTGTGTGTCCTCGCGCAGCTGGCTCCTACAGATTCGACGGCCAACAACTGCTGCATCTCGTGTTCGCGCCCTGCGCTCCGGTCGAACATCATCGCCTCCGATGCGAGGGTCGTAACCCCGCCGCGCTTCATCCCCACTTGACGCCCGCCTGTGCCGCCACGCGTCGAGCACGACGACTTGTCGCGCTCGAGCACCACGCACCCGTGCTCAAACGGAGGCGACCACCTCGGTCTGAACACCTCCAGCGACAGCTGGGGCAAGTCAATGGCAGACAGTTGGCTGCCCTCTTGGCTTTATTGCAAGCGCGCATCGGACGCCACGAATGCCAATCGCCGGATTACGCCCCTTGCAAGCGAGTCACACGTCTGTTACGTCTTGTTTGGGGTGTTTCCGGGACTCGCTCAGTTCGCGCTCCCATTTATCCAAATGGATGCGGTCGTCGCCATTTTGAGTATTAAGATAAACGACGAGCGTTCCGCCGAGAAGCAACAGGACCATCGTCATCCCTATCATCTGTGCACCTCTCTAATGCCCTCCCTCGCGCATTCGGTGTCCGAGATCACCGTTGGCAACGCCCATTTTCATCGCGCCGCGTTTTCGCCGCTCTCGGAGCTTGCGTCCCGGACACTGACTGCAGTCGTTGCTTCCTTCGAAGCCCGAAAATTTTTCATACTTCGTTTAACTAACGTTTATGAGCGGATGTCCTGACCGGCTTCACTGGTTCGCCCTACTGCTATTTGACAAGCACGTCAATTCGAGCATCGCCGCAGTCAGCCGCTCCAATGTCGGCAGACAACGCTGACTATGGCTTTAGATAAGCAGGCCGTCCGGCGCGTTGTCAAGCGTGAACTGGCTGACAAACCGAACGATGGCCGCACTCGCATCGGGCCCACGGGGGTCCGTATAAGTGCCGTCGGCATGACCGCCCGACCAGGCATGACCGAGCCCATGCACGAGCCATCGCTCGGTAAGCAACGATCCGTTTTGATCACGCCAAACGTCCCGAGTGTAGGCGCGGCCGTTGGTTTCGCGCTCGACGCATGTTGTAGGACACGCGGGCGTGTCGGCCGCGTTGCGGCTCAACAAATGATTCATCTCAACGATCTGGTCGCTGTTGAGCGGGTGCACGGTATCGTCGGCATCTCCGTGAAAGACGATTAACGGCACGGTACGCCGCGGAGCCACTTGTGGATCTGGTTTTGGCAGGCAGACGGTGCCTCGGCCGTCATTCATCGCGCACCACGCTGAGACGTGCTCCTTCGCAACGCCGAATGCCATGCCTGAATGGACAGCCGCAGCTGCATACAGGTCCGGATGAGTGACGGCCAAGTTGGTCGCCATGGCGCCACCCGCGGACAGTCCGGCCACATAGACGCGAGCACGATCTGCGTTGAACCGGACGATGACGTCGCGCGTCAGGGCAGCGAGCGCCGCGGTTTCACCGGAGCTGCGCGCCTGATTTGACGGCAAGAACCAGTTCCAGCAACGCAGCAAATTGGCGCTTTCCCGTTGCTCCGGATACACGACGATAAATCCAGTCTCTTCGGCGAGCACGTTCATCCGCGTTCCGGCCGCGAAGTCATCAGGGTGCTGCTGGGCGCCGTGGAGCATGACCATCATCGGCAACGACCGACCATCATAGGAACTAGGAAGGTAAACTTTCGCGTGATGAACATCTCCGCCTTGCTCGCAGGTGTGACTCAACCATTGAGCGCCTCCCTTAGCCGGGGGCGGCACTTCCCCAGGCGATGTCTCAGTAAAGGTCTCGGCCATTGGCGTGGACAGGACCGAAGTCAAATAGTCACTACTCTGCGGGCCGTGGTCGCTTGCCGTTTGCAGCGCCAGCGCCGTACTGTCTGAAGCGGTGAGGAACTGTCCCGGTAAGCGAGCGCCGGGCATGAAAGACGACCAAAACGCGTCGTGAGCCAAGAAAAATGGGGCAAATAGATTCATCGACGTCTCTTGGCTGCTGGGTTCGGATGGGAAGCTGCGTGTTGCGCAGGTTGGAAACTAAGCAGACGACGGGATGGACGAACATGAGGCGGGCGGCTCATCGGCTTCCCCGCAGGCCCTATGTTCATCATTGCCGCTTCGACGCTTCCTTTTTCTCCTTTTTCGCGTCCTTCTTTTCCTTCGGCGTCTTCATGGCCGCCTTCTTCTGCGCCTTTTTTGCGTCCTGGGCCTTGCTCATTTCATTTCTCCCTATGCTTGCAGCTTCTAGCGACAGCTAGACGGCTTGATCCTCGCAAGCCGCAGGCCAGTACCGGTGACCCCATTTCCGCAGGGGCGGTGCGCACATGGTCCTCGCGCGATCAGATCACGCAGCCATCTGCGGACGGCCTCACGCGACGGATGTCAAATCGTCCCGTCGGCAAAGGGAGGACGCTTGCATTCGCGGAGCCGTCGCGGAGGAAAATCAGCCGCTGGATGGAAAGGAGATTCTACGGTTGTCACAGCAACATACCTGCATCGCGGGTGAATGACGGCAATCCCATCAATCACGTCGGTTGTATGCGGCAAACGGGGCGCGCATGCTAAGCGCCTCAATTCGGTGAATGACGTCCGAAGTACATCGCTTCTAGATCGGGAAACCGGCCGGCTTGCAGTATCCGATCAAGTTGCGCCTTCGCCAACTTAATGCGGTGAAGCGGCGTCGAAGCGAGCTGCCGGTCATGCGCGCACAGGACCGCTTCGATTGCGCTGCACTGATCGTCGGCAACCTCCCATTTGTCGGCCGCCTTTGAGGCGGCAATACACGTGCGCAAAACCGCATGGGCGCGGAGATAGGTTCCGATTGACGGATCCAGGCGGTCCTTCTCACACACTAGATACGTCAAATACAGCGTCTTGATCAGCTCGCTCGCCGTGTCTGCGTCGCCCCGTCCGGTGCGCATCGCGACCAGCGCCAAGTGACTTTTCAACGAGAATGCGCGGGCAACGCCCGGAGCGATCGGCAGCAATTGCGCCCGCGTCAGCGGCGCGCGACGCAACGACTTCGCTTTTTTCGGTTTATTTGACATTGGCGGGTTGTTACGGCCCAGGCCGTTGGGGAGGACGGCTGCGTCCTCATGCGTCGAGACACGGGGCTGGGAAAACGCAGCAGGCGTAATGAGGCTAGGCCCTGTTCAGCTTAAAGTCGGTGCGCCATCGAGCTTCGGAAGGAGGCGACTCAGCGGTGAAACCGGACGGGTCCGATCCGCCCCGGGAGTTCCCTCGGATGATCCTTCGGTGCTTCGCTGCTTGCTAGCACGTGGGAAGGACAGACGGTGGGCACGGCACGTTTGAAGACGGTTTGAATGCCGCTCGGCGATTACCATTGAGAGCACGTACTTGTCCGACCACACCAACTGGCCCGTGAGCTTGATGCCGCTGAGCAAGAAGACCCAGAGGACTTTCTCTTCAGCCACAAGGCCGTCCACGAAGGCGAACTGAACGTCGTTGGCATCCGCAGACATGATGGCCCCATCGTTCCCGTTGGGTCTTGAGCCACAGACCCGCGGTTTGTTCCGCCGTTAGAAAGGCCGCTTATTCGTCGTCGCTGGCATAGTACTGCGCCGCCGCCTCGAGCATACGCCGGCGCTCGGCGCGAACATAGATTGAGGTGGTCTGCAACGACGCGTGACCTAGAATGGCCTGCACGACATCGGTCGGCATATCACGCGCGACCGCCCGTGTGCCGAACGTGTGCCTAAAAGCATGCGCCGACGTGTTCGCCAACTGCACCAGGTCGTCGGTGCTGAAGTCAGCCAGCGCAGCGCTTTCCTTGGCCAGCCGTTGCACGGCCGTTCTCACGAGCCGCCCGAACGCATCCACGGTGTAAGGCCCTTCCTCCGTCTGGGCATCGTGCCGCTCGCGCGCCGCGCGCGTCGCCGGAATCCGCTGCGGCGCAATCAGCGGCCCCTGCGCGTGCGGCGCGTCGAAGTTGCGGCCCCGGTCTTGCCAATGTGCGCGCAGCGCCGCGATGGTCGCACCACTGACCGGCACCGTGCGCTGCTTGCGGCGCTTGCCGATGACGGTCAGTGTCCAGACCGACGACGGGCGGCGGCCTGACTCGGCCGAGTGCGGCGACGTCGGCTGCGACGGTGGCTGAGACGGTGAGCGGGGCGACGGGCTGCGCGACCCGCGCCCGTCGCAAGACACCTCGGCGAGACGCAAGCCTTCGCGCCGGGCGAGCGCCGCTTCCGCGCGCCGCAATCCGGAGTCCCCCATCAGTAAGATGGCCGCCCGCGCGGCGCGCCACTGCCGCGCCTCGTCGTCAGCCTCTCGCACGACAGCATGGAACCCGTCGCAGCGGGCATCGAGCGCCTGACGCATCCGCGTCCATAAGCTCGCGGGCAGCGCCCGATGCACCTGCACCGACAATTCCCTTGTGACCGTCGCCGGTTCATGCACCGCGCTCCACGGATTGCCGGCGAGATAGCGCACCTCCACCAGCCACGCAAACGCCGCGCGCAGCACGCGCACCGCATACGCCTGGCTGTCGGCGGACAGCCCTTCCGGCGCGAACGGGCGCCAGCGGCCGCTGCTGCGCGCGCGCTTCGGTCCGGTGAACGACGCCAGCGGCGCCTGCAAAAAATCCTTGTACGCCTCACAGTCCTCGACGGTCAGCGATGACAGCGCCTTCTTCCGAACCACCACGCTCCACAGGATCAGCCGCTCGAGCTCGCGCGTGTAGGCGCGCAAGGTCGTCGGCCGATCGCGGTAGCGGTGCAGGTACGCGTGCACCGCCGCGAGATCGTGCTCGGCGCGAATGAACGCAAAACTCGTCGCCCGGTTGAATCCCGCCGCGCCGGATAATTCGGCCGGCACGGCCAGGTGCTCAAACGGTGCCAGGCGCGGCTCGCCCGGATCGCCGCCGACCACGATCACGCAATCGCCCCTCCCTCCTTCCTGGCTCGCCGGTACCAAGGACGCCGTGTCGACATCGGCGGCGACCTTCACGCCGAGCGTCGCCTCATGCCGCCGCAGCCACGCGACGATCGTCCGCGCGCGTTGCGCGCCGATGCGCGGTACCGAGCGCCACCAGCTACCGCCGCGCGCATTACAGTAATCGATCAATGCGCCGAGCGTGCCGATGCCCTCCCCACTTAGGCGTTGCGCGATCAGCGGCCGGAACCACAGGTGCACCGGGTGGGTCGCGAGCGGCACCGCCGCCGCCAGCGTCGACGCCTGCTCAACCATGCGCAAGGTCATCGCGGTGAGCTTCGCGCTGCCGTGCTGTTTGATCGACGCCTTCAGGTGATCGGCCAGCACCGACGAGCCGTGCCGTAACGCGAGCTGCACGAGGTCATCGCGCATGGTGCGCAGATACCGCTCCATCGCGTCGGCGCTCGCCGCGTGCGGCGCGTGCTCGGGATCGTAGTAAAGCCGCGCGATGGTGGCCGCGGGCAGGCGCTGCACGAACGCGCGCAGCGCGGTGAAGTCGGTGCGCGTATACGTGCGCGGCGGCGGCAGGGTCAGCTGTTGCGGTTGATTGGCCATCGCGAGGTGCCTTGGTCCATCGATGAAAGAAGCAAGTGACTTCCAACTGTCAACAAGGTGAGGCTTTGCAGGAAGCGACGGTGAGTCTATTCGGGCACCGCGTCCCGTCCGACGACGAACAGCCGCTGATCCCACCCGACCGGCTGCGGCGTCGACACCACCAGGCGCGCCGCGTCCGGATGCGCCGGATTGACCACGGCATTGCATTCCGCCCGCGCGACCACCGACGGCACGACCAGGATCGCCGATCTCGCCTCCTCAATCCACCGATCGCCGAAGCGCCGCGCGACCTGCGGATCCGGTGCGTCCCAGCCGCGAGGCAAGTCCTCAAGACTCACCCGCTCGATCGGCACGTCGTCTAGCACCTGCACTTCGACCCACACGTGATGGTTCGGCACCTTACCGATCCGCGCGTGGACCAGCACTTCGAGCATGGCCCCCGCGAAATTGAGCGCGCCATAGATGACCGGTCGCCCCGGACTGTTGAAGCGCCCCCCGACCAGCATCGCGCCGGTGCCGCTCCACACCGGATGCCGCCGGTCCGCGATCCGAAAAATCCGCATCAGCCCGGCACTCCAAGCTCATGCTCAAGCACCTCTATATAGAGCGTCACGCGGTCCATCGTCATGCCGGCAATCCGTAGAACAGCTTCCACAGCAACTCTTCGACGCGCCGCGCGCCCAGTTCGCTTAAGGACACCTCGACCGGGGTGCGCCCTTCGAGCAGCGGATGCGCGGTGTTCAGAAACTCGCGCGTATCCGCCTCGTCGTCCCACACGTAACGGGCGGTCGCGACGATGCGCGCGAGCCGCTCGGTCTTCTCCGACTCGTCGGGACTGAGCTTGTCGCGGCGGCGTTTAAACGTCGCCTCGGGCACGATGCGCGCGAGCAGCGCGCGGCGTTCCTCGGCGCTGCGGGTCGCGTGTTCGACGCCTTCCTTGAGCGCCGACTTCGGCAACCCCTCGCGGACCTGCGCGTCGAGCTCGGCGACCGAGTGCGGGGTGTGGGGCAGCGCCATCACTGCGGCGATCTGTTCGGGCGACACCAGCAGCATGAGGGTCTCCTTGGGTTCAGTTGAACCTTTATTATAGACCAAATGATACCCTACCCTGTCGAAACAAGACGTAAAGCGGCCAACCCGTTATTTTAATCATTAAACGGTTCACTGCTAATAACGATTAGCAGACAAGGACGGTTGCGCTACTCGGGGTTCTCCGCCTTCGATCCCTGATGTTCGGGTCGCTGCTCCGCTCTCCCGAAGGCCCCGACGACCTCACGATCGCCAGGGCCACCACCGTTACGCCGGCTTGATGTTCGATGCCTGCTTCCCCTTCGGCCCCATCTTCTCGTCGTACGTCACCTTCTGGCCTTCAGCGAGTGTTTTAAAACCTTCGGCGCGAACTTCCGAAAAGTGTGCGAACAGATCGTCGCCGCCACCGTCGGGCGTGATGAAGCCGAAACCCTTTGCATCGTTGAACCACTTGACTGTACCCGTTGCCATTTGTGTTTGACCCAAAAAAGTTGAAGACGGCGGGCCCGCCATCTCGCAAGCGCCGGAGCCTATGTTCACCTGCTGGCACACGGTCAGCAACCCTGAAGATCAAGGACATTGTCCCCTTCCGATAGATCAGTCAGTTTGTCCCGGAGTGGCCCCGATCCTGATAATCCCGCCTTTGGTCGTTATCAGGCTTGCGACTTCGACGTCGCTGGATTTTGCCGACGAGGTGCCGGCCTGATAACGGCTCTCGACAAAGCGCGCGATTGTGCGTCGCCGGAGGCGGTCAACGCCGCTGATCGACGGCTTGGCGTACTCTCGACGTGCTCTAACGTCCCGCCGCAGCGCTTGCGCGAGCCGCCTAGGCAAAGCGACGCCTAGCCGCTGAGCTGGCCTCTGAGCAAGGCATGCTGGCTTGGCGAATCGAGACATCGGCGCGGCACATGCGCTCATCCACGCGCAGGATGACCGCCTGACGTGCTCGCCTGCGACGGGCACACTATACGGCGCGAGGACACAGAGTTTCGGGGAGGCTCGGAGAAATGCTGGCGAAGCGGGGCGGATGCCCTTAAGCGACGTTTCTGCCAAGATAAGCTTATTCAGCAGCCGCTAAGCCAAGCCTGCTTACTGCCGCGTCTCGATCAGGCATCGCGCGCACCGTCGGAATAATTTAATTCGGTCGCTTTTTTTATAGCGCGCTTCCTCCTCTTCCGCCTATTCGACTTTTAACCCGCGCAAGGCGTTCGCGATCCTAAGCTCCGCCGTCGCTGCGCCTGGAGCAACGGCAAAGACGCCTGCTGCGTGCTCAGGTAGCCTTGAACCCGAAAGACTTCTTTATATCGGAGAGCCTCGCCAGTGCGAAGTCAAGCCGAGAAGCGGCCTGCTCCATGACGGCAATCGCGTTTTCGATGGACACGGCTGCAGGCTTCGGAAAGAAATCGGTACCGCTGGCTTCTTCATCACCCGGCTCTGCTAGCAAGAAAGCTGTCGACGTCGGCGGTCGGACAAGCATGGCTTGCGTCTTCGGCGATCTATCCAGCAGACCGGTAGTTGCATGTAAAGGTATGCTCTCGGCAGGGAGCCGGGAAGTCGTTGAATGGCGGAATGTGCCCCGTTGGACTCTGCAGCGAGCGACGGCGACAAAGCAGTCAGCATCGAGCGGATTTGAGAGCAGCGCGATCTTTCTAGTGACCGCTTGCAGCGGAGGGGCGACGCAGATCAAAGAGTGGAGAAGCCCGCTCATTGATGGCACGTTACTTCATAGTGTCCGCAGTGGTAGTGGTCTGCGGACAGCACAAGTCTTACCGAACATAGTTCACCGAGGTGAACTCTCAGCCTGTAGTGATGCCAAGAAAGCGCGAAGCGATTCGAGCTGGTCCGGACCTAACGTCGTCTTATCAATATCGATGGTCGCCTTCTTTTCTGTCTCGTTCCAGGTTCCGAAAGAAAAGTTCACCCGGGTGAACTGCTGGGCGTTGCGATTGATAAGTGCCTCGTAGACCCCCTTCGGTGGAAGGGACTTGCCCGCGACTGCTTTCGCTGCACTTATAACCGCGGCGGAATCAACATCGATGACCTGCCTTAGTTTTTCGGCCCATTTCGGTTGGATATCGCTTGGCGATCGAAACGCATTCACAACAGCAGCAGGCAGTTCAGCAAGTGCACTGTAGCGGCTCATCAGACTTTTGGTTTTCCCCAGCACAGCTGCAACTTCAGACCAGTTTCGGTAGAGCTTAAGATCGATCCCTCGTTTGTAATGCATGGCGAGTTCATACGCCGACAGGTCTTTTCGCTGTTCGTTTTCCCTGCTCATCTCTTCAAAGAGATCCTTATCGGACATGTCGTCCTGGATCATTGCCAAGACCTGTAGCCCAAGCTCCAAGCACGCTCGATGTCGTCTGTGTCCAAACACTACTTCGTAGCTTTCCGGGCCGATTCGTCTTACCTTGATTGGCTGTACGTTTCCGCCAGCGCTCAAGATCTCCTGCTTAAATGCCTCGAAAGAAGTTCCTTCAAACGAGCGCTCGATTCGATTGGCAAACTTCGAAGCTTTGATTGAATTGGCTTCGAGCTTACGCGTGGGGAGCGCACCTTCATGAAGCGCCAGTCTCCTTTGCGCCTCGCTCAGGTCCCTTTCAACCTTTTCGAGTTCGCCTGTGAAATCCGTGACTTTGTTCATTGCGATTCGCGGCGTTCTACGTTCCGCGCGTGGCATGAGCGCCGGATCCAATGCCGCAGCGGCGAGTCGAGCCGCCTCCTCTTTCTTACTTGTCATCAGCTAACCCCTTCAATTAACCCAGACACGCCGGATTTGAGCCTCTACTTGATCGACGGCTGCGTCATAGGCAACCCGCGCCGTCTGATATGTCTTGGCACTACCCGTGTACTTGGTTATGTCATAGACCGTAGAAAACTTCGTCCCTGAGGAGCTCGATACAACTGTCTTCGGAATCTCGCCTGTCATCAGCTTGTCCCCGTACGCCACCTTTACCCATTCCCTCACCACGCTTTCGTTCACATTGCCCTGCCCCTCGGTCATGCAAAGCAGCACGTCGATAAATTTCCACGTTTTTTCGGCGCCTGCTTGCTCTGCAATCGAAGAAGCTAAACCCGAAAAAAGAGTCCAGAACTGGCTCGAACTGGCGAAGTCCATGCCGCGAGGTGGTATGGGCATGATGAGGCCGTCAGCAGCAAAGAAGGCGTTCAAGGACAAGTAGGAAAGCGTTGGAGAGGTGTCGATTAAAATGACGTCATATTCCGCTCGAAGATCGTGCAATCCTTTGTTCAGGACGTCATAGAACCGAAAATCGGGCTCACGCTTCGACTGTCGACTTGGGATGTGAAATTCAGCCGCGAAGGCCACCGGGCTACAACCGACCACGTCTAGTCCATCCCAGTAGGTCGGCTTAACTGCATACCGCAGCGACAGCTCATCTCCGGCGCACAGCGGCAAAATAGTGTCTTCCTCTTGAACTTGAGTATCTGGTAGGTAACCGCACAGGCTCGTAAGCGACCCCTGCGGGTCCAAGTCGATGCACAACACCCGGTACCCGAGAAGCGACAGCCCCTGTGCCATGCACATTGTCGTAGTCGTTTTACTTACACCGCCTTTGCTGTTGCCGGTCGTTACGACTACCGCCCGGTCATCCGGCCCTCGCGTATGCGACCGGCCGTAAGCACGTGCCCAACGCCGCGCCTCGGCCAACGTGAAATCGCGACGGGATTTGTTTATTTCCTTGCCGGCGGGGAGGTCGCCCTTTGCCACCCGCCTCATTAGGGCGCTGCGATCGATGCGGCAAAGGGCGGCAAGCTGCGCGACAGAGAAAGTAGGGGGCTTTTTTATGTAGTCCGGCGAAAAGATGCTGTTCCGAACGCGCTCTACAACGTCCGCTACCCGATTGGCCTGATCCTCAATATCATCGATCGTGTATTCAGGGCGCAAAGGATCAATCATTATCCGTCCGATTAGAAATTGTTGTTATACTCGAAAAAAGTAATCGGCGATAGAATACCTGATCGACGCCTAGGAACAAAGCAAATGACAAAGAAAACGCCGGGCTTGATTTCCTCCGAATTTCTCGAATCCTCAGAGACAACCGAGAAGGTAGCGGCAAAGGAAACAGCACTTGAGATTGTCGCAAGACTAGAGAAATCCCTCGTCGGCAGGAAGAGCGGGAATCAACAGTCGCCCCGACCACCGACACGTGTCCAGATTCCGCTGTGGTCGGAAGATCATCGGCCCGTGCTGCACGATCTGGTTCGATCCGCGCTCTTCACCTGCGGGCAAAGGGATGCGCGTATGGATCTCAAGGCGAAACCGATCTATGCACTAGAACACATCAAGATCACTTACACCGGAGAGGAACTGCGGCAACGCGACTATGACGTCTACCTGCAGATCCTCCATTTGTCTCGCGGCGCCACTGTCGATAATCGACAGGAGTGGGTCGAGTTCGAAGCCCGTTCTCTTATAAAAATGCTTGGCTGGACTCAAAACTCTCGCAGCCTCGTAGAACTGCGGGAAACCATACGTCGCCTAACGGCATGTGCGCTGGAAGTAACTCGCTCCCGCACGAAGAGCAGTGCTCCCGTCGTCTATGGTGGACCACTCCTGCTGAAGTACGCCGGTGCGCAAGAGGGTGGTTTTGACGAAGTGACCTTTTGGAAGGTTCAGATAAACAGCGAGGTCGCAGCACAGCTAAAACCTGGGGATTACACACGTATCGATTGGCAAATCAGGACCAAGCTTTCTCCTTTGGAGAAATGGCTGCATGCCTTCTACTCGACCAATCAACATCCGTACCCAATGAAGGTCGAGACGATACATAAGCTGTGTGGATCTCGCATGGCTGAAATCAAATTTTTCCGCCGCGCGATCAAAGCCGCACTGGACCGCTTGATTGAAGTGGGGTTCCTTTCGTCTTGGCAACTGGATGAAACGGATAAAGTGAGGGTGGTCCGTGGTCAAATGCTCACCGCCAACGCTGATCGGGTAACGAGCGACGGAGTCCGTTGACCTTAAGCCAACGCAGCTGCAGTTTGCCTTCAGTCAAAAGATCACTACCACTTCAATCAACGGTGACTATTTGACTCCAAACAGGCCATTCAGCCGCCCGAAACTAAGTCAAATAGTCACCAAAAGAGCGAACGACCAGCTTTTCACCGGCGGCTGCAAGGGTTTGCACGCGTCTGCTGCGTAAAAAATACAAAAACGTGCCAGTTTTCGCGGCACAAGTGACGAAGAGCCCGTTATCCACAGAGCAACAGTCGAATGCTCACTCCTCTGAGTCAGATGGGCACCGATACAAGTCAGATGCTAACCCCACCTAGTCGGATACACACCAAATCCAGTCAAATATTCACCGTTCCGTCCGCGTAAACATCTGACTACATTAACAAAGGCGGTGGCTCGGAGGGGTGCTAGAAGGTTCTAAGAAGGTTTTTAGCTCTTTCTTAGACAATCTCAGATAGGAAGACTGGTCGGATTCCTGCGAAAGGCAAGACACGTCCGTATTTGACGTCGGTGCGACTCGAAACTTTCGGCACGTGGTCCGCACAGCGTTTGCCGCAACTGGGACCGACGCGCCATCGAGCTTGTGGCCGGTGGGAAGCTTTCATCGGCGCCGTTCTGCCATGGCTTGCTGGGGTCGCTCAGTGCCAGATCCATGCCGTTCTCTGCCGCCCACTTCAGGATAGCGCGCGAGACGAATTCCGGCCCGTTGTCCGAGCGAAGATAACGTGGCGCACTGAAGCGCACCGGGTTTTCCGGAGACCTCAACTCCTGAGAGAATGAGGAAATGGAAAGCATCGACAAAGCAAAACGCAAGACTGCGCCGAAGTATCCGACCGAGGTTCGCGAGCGCGCGGTTCGCATGGTGTTCG
>NZ_JBFUPT010000030.1:0-35851 GCF_041360715.1 Caballeronia sp. RCC_10 | reverse complement strand
ACTATGAGCAACTCGCTGGAGTGCCGATGGCTGCTTAACTCCAGCAAAACGGTCTCCGAGGTTCCCGGTGCGCTTCACGCTGAAAGAACCAACCGATTCCACAGCACTCGAACGCAAACTCCGCACGTCATTGATTAAGCGCCGGCGCAGAACTCGCAAGTTCGCGACAAGGTAGACACAGACACTGCGATGTTTTCTTTCGCTTCGCCGATCAGCAGATTACCTTGCCGTCAACTGCGCACTTCACGGCCGCGTACTTTCGTTCGTCCGGCTTGCCCTGCAATCTATCCGGCGAGGGAGCTGGTGCTCCGCATACTTGGGGGCGCTGGACGCCAAGGTGATGAAGACTGACGCTGCTGCGCAGCGCCAGTCTTCATCGCGAAACGATCCGTCGGTGACAAATAGCCGGGAGTAGCATCGTTCCTTGAGACAACAATGGCGGTCATCGTAATTGACAATCTACATTCTCGGGGTTCTGGCGGGCGGACCGCTTTTCCAGAACAGAATTGCATCCCCTGATGGTCACGTCCATGCAGGCCATCTGGACCACATGCATCCCGCCGTACATCTTGCACAAGCCGCGACGGCGAATCGCTATGCACTCCAGCGCGTATGCGAGGTTCTCGATAGGTACCACGAACAATTAAATGTACCCGGGTCGTTCACGCCGACGGTTGACGGTCTAAAAGCGCTTCGACAGCCCAACGGCGAAGCCGTGCGGGAGGATCATGACAGAAACCGGGGTTTCCCATGTCGTCGTCAAGTAACCGACGGCTGTGCCGAGCGCCCAACCACCAAGAACATCAGTTTGCCAATGGGCGTGCGATTTCATGCGAGCAATGCCATCGTAAAGCGGCAAAAGCTCCAGGGCCCATACAGCAGGGTAGCGCCTTCCATAATGAACGATGAAAGGCGTCACGAAGCTGGCCTGCAGCGTCACTTCGCCGCTAGGAAAACTTTGGCCTCCCTGGAACCATGCATTCGGTCCTTTCCCGCTTGATGGTCGCTGCCGGCCAAACGCGTATTTCATTCCCTGAGCCGCAATGGCTGACATCGCCTCCGCATCGACGGTCTGCCAAAACGTGTGCCCAAGTTCTGTGTCATTTCCAAGCCACAGCGCACCTCCGACCCCGACTGCAACGACCGAGTATTCAAGGGCCAGTTGAACATTGCGATTCCAAATGCCACTGTTGTCATAGGCGAGTTGGTGATCAAGTCCGGCCGAAGCGTTTTGACCGGCTATGACCAAGACGGCACAGACGAGCACATGCCTGAGCGATGATGTAGCAGAACGAGTCGGATGGATCGACATGCAACGGCTCCCGTGGATCTAAGAACACCTGTCTGTTTCAAAGGCTATGCAGGCGACCTTATGAAACGCTTAAGGCATCTTGGAGGCGTCTTCGCTTTCCGCCATCGTCACCAAATAGCAACGGTTCTGGTACCGAACGGCCCGCGTCTCTCGGGGAACGCGTTGGGACTGCGCAATGAACATTCGCGATGGCGCTGCGTTGCAAAACGTTCAAATTCGAGCGTCTCCGCTACGCGCGCCGCGACGTGCCGCACATCGAGTCGACGACAAGAAGGCCGTCATGATCAGTCCCGAGTTCGCCGTCGATCGCATGGCGGGCGTAGCAGAAGAAAAGACAGTCGGCACACACTTTGACAGGACCTTCTACAACGCGGCAGGCGGTGGTGACCCAGTCATATATTTCACCTTCCCTTGGCTATCCGGGCCCAGGCCAGGGAGCTGCCACTGCACGAGATCGTCGGGCATCACCTGTTGACTGTCCGCACTCGTATCGCAACCCCTCATGAAGCGCAGCACTGCGATAGGTGGTCCGGCGGGACGGAACCGACGCCGCCTGCATGGTATTTCGGCGAAACGCGTTCGACACCCCTCCGTACCGCAGTAGCCCAGGTTACGAGCGCGCTTAACATCGCACATGAATCTATCGCCCGACACGCGCGCCGTTGTCAGGCGCACGTCCTCCTGTCGCATCAAGGCGCGGATGCATGGGCGTTCACTTGGCCCAACAACGCGTCAGACTTTTTCTTGGACGCGACGGGGACGGCTGGCGTGACGGTTGCTGAGCCCGTCGAGCAGCTCGATTTCCGAGCCGCTGCCTCGAGTCGGGAGCAGTAGTCATGGATGAAGTTGTCAAAGTCGTGGCCATCGCCTTTGGCGCCGCTGCGCTGGTCATTGCTATTGCTGCTGTACTATTTCTAGCCGGCTCCGAAAGGAAAAATAAGGAATAACATCCCCGGATACCCTTGCGAGCACGGTATTCGATTCAGACAGGTCAGGCGTTCGCGGAACAGCTTCTCGGCGCTCAGCGCTGCGCTGCCGCGGCGTCATGCTTGACCGTCTGTGTGGGGCCCAAGCGGGCCCCGCAGATGCTTTATTCGAAGTCAAATGCAAGGACGCGAAGCACTGATCTTACCTGTCGAACGCGTCGAGCTTCCCGCGAGGCTGGCGACTCATTCGGCATTTTTGCGCGGCCTAACGCATCCGAGCGCGTAAGCGCCGCAATCCCGACAGTCGCCAATATCGCCTGCCTCGCAGCGCAATGAGCACTTCGACGATCACCGATGCGATCACCGCAGGTGCGCCACAGAGCTAGCTGCTGAAGAGGCCTTTCCTTGCCGCGATGACTGTTCAGCCGAGGTTTCGATCGCGCCAAAGGCCGCGACACGGCCGAACCACGAGACAGCGTCGTCCGTCCGAAAGGAACGCCCCTTGCGAGCACTAGTCTCAGCATTGTTCGTCGCGCGAATGCGCGTTTCTTCTCGGGCCGAAAGCCGGTGATCGGACCCACGCGCTTCAAATCACTACGGGCGATGATGGCATTCTCGTCCCTCATCTGCATCTTACAAGGGACCGTGTCAACGCGTTTGGGAATCTACTGCGGTTCAGGTATTAACGGTGGGCACGAAGAGATATTCGAGCGGTTGATTTCGGCGCTTGCATCAAGCAAGCGCGTCGATACCTTAGACAATCTGCTACCCCGAACAAACCCGCTGCTTTTCGTTTCGTCATAGATTGGCAGATCGTTTGTCGTTTCTCCGTTGGCGGGAACGTAGTTGCAGCAGATAGCGTACACGTCGCTGAAAACATTTTGAAGCCGCCTATAGCGTTGCACAGCACTTCATCGCATGACAGTCTTGGCCTCATCAAATGGCGCGAGGAATTGATCGAGCTTGTGGACCTTAATTCCGTCGTGGGGCTTCGGACGCGCTCGATTGCGCCAGCCCAGGCGCTCGTCGTCAAGACCAACGCCTCAACGCTCGTCTTTGCAATCGAGCGCGTGCTCGCGATGTCCGGGCCAAATGACGTCACCGAGGTGTCCCGCATCTCTAACTGCAATACGGGCGGCAAGTCGTCTATCCTGGCGATAGGCGAAGGGCGGCGCATCACCTAAGAGCTCATCGATCTCGCCCGGATGGCCGATGAGCGTCTCGCATTACTCGCAGGCGTTGCAGCGTAGGCACGGCATGCGGCTTGCGATTTCCGTTGCGCAACCGGCAGCGTCATCGTCGCTCTGGGAAACCGGCAAGCCCTTCCCTGTCGACCCGCGAAACCTGTTATGACCGGCCGCTGTCCAGAACGGCCACCAGCGCCGATGGCGTCGATTTCGCCGCTCGCTGCTCAACGGACGTGGATATCAGGACGTTGAGTTCGCGGAGCACCGGATAAGCACTGTGGTGGCGGCGCCGATCGCATGCAAATTAGCGCAGGCGCTAACGCTACAATCCGTAAATGACGTACCGCGCGAAGCGTGGCGTTTGATACCCGTGGCCTCGCCCCTCACCTGATGGCTTGCGTTCGAGGCAAGCGACTCGCCCTATGCTCGATGATCAACCTGCCCGTTCGGCGCTGAAAGAAACCCTGAGAAAGAGCGGTATTGACGCAATTGGTCATGCCGGATGGGGAACGCATTTTTGCCATTTTTATGAAACGAAGGCGGACCTCGTCGACATGCTGGTTCCGTATTTCGAGGCGGGACTGCGCGACAACGAAAGCTGTCTGTGGGTCGCGCCTGATCTGTTTGGCGCAGACGAAGCCGAGACCGCCATGGTCGAGGCGCTTCCTGATTTCAAGGATTTCGTAAGCCGGGGGCAGATCGCATTCAAGCCCGCCTCAGACTGGTATGTTCCTGACGGAACATTCCGCAGCGAAGCAATCATCGCGGAGTGGGCACGGCACGAGCGGGACTCGCGAGCGCGAGGCTTCGACGGCTTGCGCGTGACGGGGGACACTTTTTGGCTGGACCGGACGCGGTGGCATGACTTCGCCGAGTATGAGGCGAATTTGAACCGCTCGCTCGGCCAGTACCGCATTATCTGCGTGTGCTCTTATTGCTTGGACCGGTGCACGGCTTCCGATGTGCTTGATGTATGCAACACGCATCAGTTCGCGCTGACTCGTCGGCACGGCGTCTGGCAACTGGTCCAAAGCGATTCGCTCTCGGTCGCGCGCGCCGAACTCGAGCGCGCGAACGCCGAGTTAGAGGCTCGCGTCGAGGCGCGCACGCTGGATCTGAAAGTGCTCCTCGAGGAACGAGACCAGTTTTTATCGATGTTGAGTCACGAACTGCGTAACCCACTTGCGCCGATCGAGGCTGCCGTCGAAGTCATCCGTCGCTCGGTGCCTGAGGAGACCCCGGTTTCCAAAGCAAGCAGGATTGTTGCACGTCAGGTACGTAACCTTTCGGTCATGCTCAATGATCTACTCGAGGCGGACCGGACGGTACGGGGCATGTTCACCATCGAACCCGCACGGATTGACTTGGCTTCTATCATCGACGAGGCGATCGATACCATCCGCCCGGCCGTTGCTCGAAACGGACAATCGCTCGCGGTCGAGGGACTTGCCCATGCGGCGACTATCGTTGGCGACCGTGTGCGTCTTAACCAAGTGTTCGCGAATCTCCTCAACAACGCAATCACTTATGCGCCCCGGCACGGCAGCATCGCCGTGGCGATGAAGGTGGAGGCCGATTTGGCTCGAGTATGCGTGGGCGACGATGGACCCGGCGTGCCCGATGCGCTTCGTGAGCGCGTCTTTATGCTATTTGTGCAAGGGCCGCGTGGACTGGACCGCTCGCAGGGAGGGTTCGGTGTTGGCCTAGCCGTTGCGCGCGAGATCGCCGAGCGGCACGGCGGGTCTTTGACCCTTGAGCGAGCGCCCAGCGGCCGCCGGGCACAGTTTGTGGTGACACTGCCGCTCACGCGCCCGGATGTTTCAGTGACCGCGGAAGCGGATGGCACCGGAGAAGAGGAACGGCTCACGCCCGTGCCGGCCGCCGATGCACGTCGACGCATCCTTGTTGTCGATGATGAAACCGATATTCTCGAAGCGACACGCACGCTGTTGGAAATGGAAGGGCACGAAGTGCGCACGGCGTCCAACGGCGCCCGGGCGCTTGAGATTGCTAAAACGTTCAAGCCGCATATTGTGTTCGCCGATATCGGAATGCCGCAAATGGACGGCTATGAGTTGGCGCGCAGGTTGCGCCACCTGCGAGAGACCGCCGGCGCCCTGACTGTCGCCGTCACCGGATACGGCACCGAAGCCGACCGAATGCGTTCGCGCGAAGCGGGCTTTGATCAGCATCTGGTGAAACCTGTCTCCCCCGCCACCCTGCTTGGCACCATTGCGGCAACCGCAGGCCAGACGTACAACAACGCAGCACGAGAGGCATGAGACCCTTCACCAAACAGCCGGCTGTGCGGGGACCGATTGCAAATGCCAAGCCTTGCAGCCAAGTCAGCGGCGCTCGCCGGTATTTGGGCCATAGCGCGGCGGCCTGTGCGCCGCGGTTTTCATAGTCGTCCTTGAACGCAGAGACTGCGGTCAGTCTTGCCTTACCCCTGATAACTGGGCGAACTAACAGTCGGTCAGCCGGGGTGACGGCTGAACATGAACAACTTGTTGTCTGACTTGGTTGCGCCCTCCTACCTTGGCTTTGTAAAGTGCATCGTCGGCCGCTTTGAGCAATCGTGAGCCGCCATCGGTACCTCGCGGTTCGCACGCTGCTATCCCTAGGCTCACAGTAAGCTTGTCGCTCGTCGCTCCGGCACCTGGTAGCGCTAACGTTTCGACTGCGCTCCGGATCGCTTCCGCCACCCGCGCGGCGACTTCGATCCGCGCTGCGGGAAGTACCACGACGAACTCCTCTCCACCGTACCGGGCGGCGATGTCTTCCGCGTTCCGGGTAGCTGCTCGAATGCAAACGGCAACCTGGCGCAGCGCTTGGTCGCCAGCGTCATGTCCAAAGCGGTCGTTGTACGCTTTGAAATGGTCAACGTCGATGAAGATTGCTGATACCGAATGGTTCTCTCTTTTCGCCGCCTCCCAAGCGCGAGCGAGGTAGATATCAAGCCCTCGTCGATTGCTCAGGCCAGTCAAAGCATCGACAGACGCCATCGACAGGAGTTGCTTTCGCGCGTTCTCTTTTTGCTGGAGCCCTCGAGCCAACAACCAGCAGACGAGAACAAACGCTGCACTGAGGACCGCACAAAGGCCGACGACAATGAGCGACCGAGGACGCCAGTTTGCGAGTACATCGTCAAGATCGGGCGCGACTACCACGATGAGCGGGGTATCAGGGACTCTCGCGAATGTGTAAAGACGCACGCGCGCATCGATCGGGGATTGCGCTATGTAAGACCCAGTCTCGTTGTCCACCATCGTATGAAACGTCCGGCTCCGGGCGATGCGCATAGCGACTTCCTTCGACGTGACCGGACGTCGTGCGATAAGCGTGCCGTCAGTGCGGGTAATAAACGCTGAGCCGTGCCGACCAACGTCGACTTCGTCGACCAGTTGCTGAAAGTAAGTGGCGCGAATTTCGAGGATGGCCATTCCGGCAAAACGCCCGTCGAGCGCGTCGATGCGCCTGCTGAGCCCTATCGTTGTCCATTCATGCGAGTCGGCGTAAGGGTGCGACATAAAAATCTGCGACGTCGTCGAACGCTGATGGGCCAAAAGATTCTCCCGCGACTGGAAATAGTCGGCTGTGGCAGCGTCCGCGCCTTGGGATGCGATGATCCTCCCGTCCGCCGCGGTGACGGCCATACCCTTAACGTCAGGCCCTGATGCAGCGCGGTCAAATAAAACCCGGTCCCGGATGTCAGAGTCAAGTTGCATGATCCGCGGCTGCGTGGCGCCGTCGATAGCAGCCTGGAGAGAGAGATCGTAAAGTTCGATATGGCGGGCGATATCGCGGCTAACGATTGCCGCCACGTTACGCGAGTTATCCTGTGCCCGGCCAATGACTTCTTGACGCCCTTGCTGCAATGTCACCGCCAGCAGAGCGGAAACGATCAACGCGAATGACGTCCCTACCAACGCGGCAATGTATGGACGTAGGGCGAAGACGTGGAGAATGCGCCCGACCGCACGCGCCGTTTTCGAGGTCGGACTCGGCGCAAGCGAAGCGGCACGGGTACTCTGTCTGCGCCGATAGAGACGTTGGAATGGCTTCATTCTGTTGCAAGCGGCACTGCGATCTTGCCCAGTCGCCGGTGTAGTAAGTCCGCGGGCTCGGGACGGCCTAGTAAAAATCCCTGGATGATGTCGCACTGCATCGCTTGCAAGCAACGCAGCTGTGTCTCGCGCTCGACGCCCTCGGCCACAACGCGGATATCAAGCGTCTTCGCAAGTGCAACGATGCCGGCGACAACGGTCCGCGAGACAGCGTCATTATCGATGTCATCGACGAGCGATTTATCGAGCTTGGGGACGTCGGGGCGCAAGCGCGTCAGATAGCTCAGGCTCGAATACCCGGTGCCGAAGTCGTCCAGTGCTAGGCGAAAACCATAGCTTTGTAGGTCACGCAGAACTTGAGTTGTTCTGTCTGCTTGCTCGACCAACGCTGATTCAGTAATTTCCAGCGTTATTTGGCTTGGCAATACCGCGCGCCTCCCGGCCATGGCGGCAAACCGCGCCGGCAAGGCTGGGTCGACGAGTTGTCTCGCCGACACGTTGATTGAAGCGGGGACGTCGACCCCGCAACGTTCCTTCCATTCGGCGATCTGACGAACGCTCCGAGCAAAGACCCAGTCACCGACCTCTTGTATCAGGCCGCATTGTTCCAACAGCGGAACGAAAACCCCTGGCGAAACTACGCCTTGGGTAGGGCTGTTCCAACGGATCAGTGCCTCGACGCCGGCCAAGTCCTGTGATTGTGCCCAAAATTGTGGCTGGTACCACAAGCTGAACTGCGCGCCTGACACCGCACCGCGTAGCTCCCGCTCGACTTGGAATGAGCCTATGACTTGAGCTTCCTCCCTGCCGAACGGCCGAAGGCAGTTGCGTCCAGCCTGTTTCGCCATGTACAGCGCGGCGTCGGCGTTGCTCATCAGTGTCTCGGGCGTGCCTCCGTCGGCGGGGAACTTTGCTAGGCCGGCTGACAACGTCAATCTGGAAGCGCCGGACCCGACAACCTGTAGACGGCTCATTGCCGTCCCGATATCCGCGAATAGCTCGCTGACGCTGCAGGGGGTACAGTCCGGGATAACCAGGGCGAATTCGTCGCCGCTCGGGCGCGCAGCGAATGCGCCTAATGGCGCCACTTCGCGGAACGCAGCACCGATCTCTCGCAACAGTGAATCGGCGGCCGAGGTGCCAACCGTGTCGTTGAATACCTTGAACCGATCGATATCTGCCAGCAAGAGACTGAAAGGCGCGCCCGTCTCCGCACAGCGACCGAGATGCTTTAGAAATGCATGCCGGTTCGCGAGTCCTGTCAGATCGTCAACATGGGCGAGTCGGTCGAGTTCGTCCATTCGCCGCTTCTCGTCAGTCACGTCGATGCATACGCTAACGATCCGTTCGACCTGCCCCGTCTTGCCTTTGACGGGCGACGCGTTCGCCCGGATCCATCGCGAGCTTCCGTCGTCCCGGCAGAGCCGGAAATCGTATTGGACCGGTGTGTGCTCGCGTGCCATCCGTCGCATCGCATCTTTAACATTGCGCAGATCGTGCTGGGGCAGCCGCGTTTGCCATGCGGTGGGGTCGTGCGCCAACGCTGAAACAGGTAATTGCCACATCGCCTCGAAGCCTGCGCTGACGTGACGCAGCGTTTGAAAATCTGCACTCGTCGACCAAAAAACGACCGGTATGTGGGCCTCGATGTCGGTGAGGAGTTCCTCCGCTTGCCGCGCGGCCGCTGCGGCTAGCGTCTCTGCACTGACATCTCTGGACGGACAGAGGACGGCAGCGGTCCGCCCACTTCTATCCTTGATGGGGTAAAGCGTTGAGCGCCACCACTTCGGACGCCCCTTCGCGGTGGGACAAAAACCCTCGAAGTCCGCCTGGTCGCCTCGCAATGCTGACGCTAACGCCGCCTGGGCCATCTTCTTATCGCCATCGCCCCAAAAGCCAATCCAGTCGACACCCACCAGCTGGGTACACGAGTCGAGTTCCATCAACTCCGCGGCAACCTCTGACAGATGCATCATTTTCCCGTCAGGGGCCAGTAACTTCAGGCAGTCACGGTTGGTCGAAAGCAGCGCGCGTGCGAGTTGCTCCAAGAGACTCGCCCGGGCCCTCAACACCCTGTGGACCGTGCAGGCCCCAGCCCACCGCGGCCGTGGCCAGGAAAACAAGCAGCGAGACAGAGACCCGTGACGCTTCGTGGGTGACCCGGTAAAGCCATCCAAGCGGCGAGAGAGGGAACCGCAATCAGGGCCGGAAGACCCATCCGGACCAGCCCCGACGGCAATGCAGGTGCGTTGAAACGATTGATAAAATACGAGAGAAACAACTGATTACGCATTACCCGAACACCTTTATGTCGTGATTTTCCGTCTATCGACATGGCTGACACGGACGGTTTATCGGTCGCTTTCAGGTAAAACTTTACCTAGCAACCAAAAAATCCCTCAACAACGTACGGTGAAACGGAATTTATTACTCAGAGCGCTCAGGGCGAGCATGATTCTTAACGCTGTGTCGCGATTCCCCCGAAGATGCAAGCGTACAATCACGCGCCCTACATGCCTTTCGCATCCGGGCGTGATATGACAACCCAACAGTCGGCTTCTGCCCCGGCATCGATCAGCATCGGCCAGTCGCATTTTCGTCGGATGCGCGCTGCGTTCGTTCTTGCGCTGGCGCTGAGCGTATTGGGCCCGTGTGTATTTCTGGCGGTTTTCGGTTGGCAGGACTGGCAGGACCGCCTATCGGCTGCTCGCGACACAACTGAGCGTTCCACCTACATCGCTAAAGAGCACGCACAAAAAGTTTTCGATATTGATGCGGCTTTGGCCGAACGAGTAATCGATACGCTAGAAGACCGCAAAGAGGCTGATCTACGGCGCGACCGCACCTTCTATGACGTTCTGGCCCGACTCGTGCGCGGGCACGCGCAGGTGGATGGGGTGTCGGTGTGGACGGCCGATGGTCAACTGGGGGCAACGAGCCTTCGCTTCCCTGCGCCGGACATCAGCATCGCTGATCGGGTCGACTTCATCGACGCGCGCACGCGGCCAACGCAGCTTTACGTCTCCGGGCCTATGAAGGGGCGCGTGACAGGCAACGCTACGTTCAATGTCATGAAACATCTTGTCCGCCACGACGGACTGTTCGCGGGACTGGTTTCAATCTCGATGTCGTCGGCGTATTTCGAAGATTTCTACCGCCAGCTCGCGGACGACAAGCCATTGACCATAGGCATGATCAGGAGCGATGGCGCAGTACTCGCGTGGTCGCCTGGTCCGCATGGACGCCCTGAGCGCATTTCGCGTGATACCGCGTTTTTCCGTCTACTCGCCAGCGGCCATGAAGCAGGAGTGGTGACGATGGTATCCACCGTCGACGGTGAGGAGAAGATCCTTGCCTTCAGGCGTGTGGGCGACTACGACGCCTATGTGACGGCCGGGTTTCCGCTTCGATACATCTGGACGGCATGGCTTGCCCGGTTTACGACCGTGACCATTGCTACGCTCGTGCCCTCCGCCGCGTTGTTCGTCCTCCTCATTTTCTCTCTCCGGCGGCTACGCCACGAGGAATCACTGTGGCGACGTGCGGAGACAGAAGCGTCAATGCGCGCTTCACTGGAGGCGGCTGCTAAGGAGCATCAGCATCTGGAGACACTGGGCAATATGGTCGCCCTGGTCGCGCACGACTTCAATAATTTGCTGATGGCCATCGTTGGTTACGCACATGCCGCTTTGCGCGCAGATCCCCGCCCGCACAGTGACTCAGTGAGCGCCCCGCTCAAAGGAATCATGGCAACTGTCGAGCGCGGGCAAAGGCTAACTCGACGGCTGTTGTCCGTGAGCAAGAAGCACCCGGTACGGCCCGAGAGGCTGAGTTCAACGAATTGGTCGAGCCATGTCGATTTGCTGCGTTCGGCGGTCGGCGAAGGCGTGGCGATTGAAGCGTCCGTTCACGACGGGCTTTGGGATATTGATGCCGATCAGGCAGAGCTGGAACTTGCGCTGCTCAACATCGCGATCAATGCTCGCGACGCAATGGGCGGACGGGGCCGGCTGCACATCGTCGTTTCAAACGCCAACGTATCGCGCGAAGGCAACGGCTCGGGTACGCAAGCGGATTTCGTTCGGATCGACATGACCGACAGCGGCGCGGGCATCGATCCCGCAACGGCTGAGCGCGCGTTCGAGCCGTTTTTCACGACCAAGGCGCCTGGCCATGCAACTGGGCTCGGACTCGCTCAGGTGCGGTCGTTCTGCGAACTTTCGGGAGGTCACTGCAGCATAGGCGCTTCGCCCCGAGGGGGCACGTTGGTCAGCTTGTTTCTGCCACGTTCAAAAAGCCCGAACACAAGTCCCCTCAGCGGCCATCTAGACAGCGCCGGCGTCGCCGCGTCGTCGCCTTGCATTCGACTGCTACTCGTCGAAGACGATCCGATGGTCGCCGACGCGCAAGCTGCGATGTTTTCAGCGTTCGAGTATGAGGTAACGCATGCTGCGAATGCCGACGACGCTTACCGCCTGCTGCGTGCGCCGCATAACTTTGAGGCGGTGATTTCGGATGTGCAGATGCCCGGAAGCATGGACGGGCTAGATCTGGCGGAACACTTGCAGAGAGAGCAGCCCAATCTGCCGCTCATCATGTTGACGGGCTTTGTCGATCAAGCCGAGCGTCTGCGCGGAAGCGGCATCACAACTTTCCTTAAACCAATCGTCGATGTGGCGGTCCTGGACGAGCTGATCCGTCGACGAGTGACGGCATCAAATGCCGCTTGCGCTTCGCAAGCGGGCTGAGGTCGAAGCTCGAGACCGATTACCTCGGCGAATAGCCTAAATATTTGAGTAATTCGCCGAGAGTGCGGATGTAGCACTGCTCTCAGAACAGGTGGTTCCCCTGTGAGCGCATGTTCCTTCAGCCTTTAGCCGCTCGCTTTTCAAGCGGCTTTTTTGGGGGGCGGTCGTCCGCCCACAGTTGGCGCTGGCTGTCGCGGTAGGCGGCATCTTCTCTCAAACGACGTCGCTGACAGCTCGCAGGGATCCGGCGCTCCAGCGCACACTGGCACCTGCCTTTCGGCGTTCTAGTCCCGACGACCCGTTTGCGCATCGAGTGCGTGTGCTGCCGTAGGCCCAGCGCCATGAACCATCCAGTCGCGTAACCCCGTTAAGGCTGGCTGGGTGAACTTGGGTTCATCGAGTTTCCTGCAACGCTAGCGAAAAACCGGGTCCTCACCGTGTGCGCATCAGCGAATTCGCTGAGCCTTGCAGCAAGGCCACCGTGCACACAAGGCGCGCTCCGTGAAAGACCCGCCCCTTTTTTGGCTTTGCTCCCAACGCAGCACCGCTTACCAACCTATCAACATCGACCTGAACGGCGGCCATACAGAGTTTCTATCAACCAATCCACACTCAGAGCTGGAATTTGGGATATTGGCATACAGCTGACACGGTTTTCGGTGAAGCCGCTGCTGTGCTACACAAACTGGCTTACCGCGTCTTTGCACCTTCAAGACAGGCAGCTAGCGTTTCAAAGTAGTCCAACGCTTTGCGTGTTGGAATCACATTCTTGATGCGGAGGTCCTTGGCGCTCTCCTCAAAAGAAATGAGTCCTTTTATCTTCAAGTTATTCAATTTCCGATGCACGGTTGCGGGAGACCCTCCTTCCGATAATGCCATCGTTTTGGAAACCGTCAACGGATGTCCCGAATGCCATGACGAGGTGAGCGTTTTAAGTACCCGCTCTTCTACAGGATCAAGCTTCGGCATTGAAGGCAGCCCTTGCACGGTCTTCGACAATTCTAGAAGATGGAAATATGCGTCGAAGTGGGATTTCTTTGTCATGGTGTAAATTAGGCGTCGCTCAACGAGACCGCGTGAATGCGTAAACGGGTTAATGACACGTGCTGCGGCTTGCCGAAATATTGCGGCCTCCGCCAACTGCAGTATTGCCGTGCGTTCAGCTGCAGGTCGATGCGCGACGTAGCTCGCCCGAATGCAAAGGCTCTGGGCGACGCCTAGCATCGCCCCTGAAGACTCTCATACAGTTTGAAGCTAACTTTCACGACGACCGCCCCGATTACAACCGCAGTAAAAATAAATACCGATTTTAGTGTTTTCCTCACGTGCTGTAATCTCACAAAGGATTGTGTCGCCTTTTATCAAAACGCCTCCGCTCCGACCTAAGTTCCGATGGCACACGTGGATGCGAGCAGCGGTTTCTCTTCATCGCATCGAACCCAAGCCGGGAATAAAGCGCGCGAGCGCGGCTGTTATCGAGCCGCACATCGAGCACGAACGGCGGCTGCACCGCTTGCAGCGTATTAGTCATGAGCGCCGTCAACGCCCCGCGCCCACGATAATCGGCACGCGTCGCACAATGTGCGATCAGCTTTTGACCACGCGCTGGCGGGGGCAACTCCGTAGCGAGCCGCGCGCCGCGTGCGAGGATGCCGATGGCGCGTATGAAGCCGAAATGACGAAGCACTTGCCAAGCGAATGCGACGTCGTCGGGAACGGAATGTCCTGCCTCATGAATCGCCATAACGCTGCAGACATCGCCTTGCGCATCGATTGCAACGCGGTGCCGCCGATACGAGAACCGCCCGTACCTTGATGTGAACGCGCGCTGCAGGAACGCGAATCATTCCTCGCTCCTGCGACCGAATATAAAACGGAATTCTGCGTCACCCGATGCAAACACGAGCGGCGCGCATGCCTGGGCATCGGCAATGCGAGCTTGACGGCAAACGAAGTTCATCGACGCGACGACGCTAACAGAGCCGCGGCGTCCACGGCGCGATCAATCTGCGCCTCCGTATGCGTCGAGCAAATGAAAAAGCGTAAGCGCGCAGCCGCCTCTTCCACCGCAGGATAGAAGATTGGCTGCAAGTTGATGCCTTCCTCGAAGAGCGCGTTTGCCCACTGCGCGGCCTTCAGTGAACTACCGGTGATGACCGGCACTACCGAAAAGCCCACGCTCGTGCCCGTATTTAATCCGGCATTTCGGGCGCGCTCGAGAAAGCGCTGTCCGTTCGCCTGTAGGTGTGTGACGCGCTCCGGTTGGGCAATTAAGGTCTCAAGCGCGGCGAGCGAACCAGCCGCCAGCGCCGGTGCCAGCCCCACGCTGTATAGAAACCCGGGCGCCAGATGCCGCAGTATGTCCGTTAATACCGTGCTACCAGCGATATACCCGCCGCAGCCCGCCAGCGTCTTGCTCATCGTGCCCATCCAGATATCAACGTCATCGGGCGCGACGTCGCAGTACTCACGCACGCCCCGACCGCGCGACCCAAGGACGCCGAGCGAATGCGCTTCATCTACCATCAGGAAGGCCGCGTGTCGACGCTTGATTTCGACGAAGCGAGGCAAGTCTGGAATATCACCGTCCATGCTATACAGGCCTTCGATTGCAATAAGCACGCGCCGATACTCGCCGCGCATACGCGCCAGCATTGCATCGAGGGCCTCCCAGTCGTTGTGCGGAAAGCTGAGGCGTTTCGCACCGCTCAACTGCGCACCTTACACGATACTGTTGTGCGCCAGAGAATCGTGCACGACAAGATCGCCTTGTGCGAACAACGCGCCGATCACCGTGACATTCGTCGCATGCCCGCTTACAAACGCGACGCAATCTTCGACATCGTAGAAGCTTGCGAGCGCGCGTTCCAGTTCTCGCTGAACGGGCCGCTCGCCCGCGACCATGCGGCTCGCCGATGCCGACGTGCCGTATCGGTCCAGCGCACATTTGGCCGCTTCGGTGACGATGGAATCGCCCGACATTCCGAGGTAGTTGTAGTTCGCGAAATTGATGTACTCCGCTCCGCCGATGCGTGTCGTTGCACCCGCGCTGCCTTCGTGCACACGGAAGAACGGCGACTCAACCTTCAGAGTCGTCGCCATCTGCCGCATGATGCGCACCTGCTGATACGCGGGCATATTCTCAAAACGCGCCAACGACGCGCGCTCCATCTGCGTGACCTTGTGCCTATCGAAGGGCTCGGCAGCCTGCGCGCCGGTGCGTTCCAATTGACGCTGCAGCGCCTTCGCCGCGAGTTTCTGCCTGATCTGTTCCGGCAAGCTCATATCTTGCGTATATCCCTATGCGGCTTGGGCCAGCTCCCACGCGTCGCGATCCGCCAGCAGCGTGGTGAGCAGCCTGTAATTCATTTCGTGACTTGGACGCCAGACCCATTGCGCGGGCGTTGCGGTGGGCGGCGCGTCGAACACGAGCGCGCCGAAGCGGCCGCCTTGCGGTTCCGCGAGCGCGAGCAGTCCGCCCGGCGCGAGCCAGCCGCGCAAGCCCGCCAGCAACGCGCGCGCATCGTCGTGCAAATGGAGCGCGCGGCGCGAAACGATGAGGTCGAACGGACCGCTCGCCCCTTCGAGCTTCGGCGTTCCGTCGAGCGTGATCGATGCGATGCGCACCGTCTCGTCGCCGATCTGATCGTAAGCCTGCGCCTGGGCCGGTGTGCCCGCGAGCACACGTTCCCAGCGCGCGGCGGGCACGGCGACATTGAGCGCACGCAACGCCTGCGCATCTGGCGGGGAGATTTCCAGCACGCGGATGCGGCGCGCCGCCGTCCAGGCATCGACCGCCTGCGCCACGCACTGTTCGAGCAGGCGATTGACGTGCGCCCAGGTCGGCAACGAATCGAAATAATGTTCGAACAGCGCCTCTTGCGTGTTCGATGCCGCAGGCGACGCGGCATCGCTTGCGAGCAGCTTCGGCAGCAGCGCGCCGCGATGCGCGAGCAGGCTCAGCTCCGCCACATGCGCGGGCGACGAGGCGAGCAGCGAGCGCCACAGTTCGTCGGCGGCGGGCCATTCGGCGCAGGCCGCCTCGTCGCGCACGAGCACGCCATCGCGTTCGACGAGCAGGCCGTCTTCGGTCAGCATGCGTTCCAGCGCGCGCAGCAGCGGCGTTTCGTGTTCCACGTTCGATTCATACGCGCGCAGCGCATAGGCGCTCGCCAGCACGTCGAACAAGGGCAGCATGTCGGTGAGATGCGCGTGACGGCGCGCGTCGTCTTCCAGCATCGCCGCCGCGTCGCGCGCGCGCGATCAAAGCGTCGGGCGCGATGAGGGCGCGGGTGTCGGCGGCGGCATGGAGCGGCTGTGCCTCGACGACGTAACGCAGGCGCGCGGGCGGCGTCTGGCGGCGCCCCAGCAGATCGACGCGGCGGAAGCGGCACGCCGGCAGCCGCAGCACGACGCGCCGGTCGGCAGCGACGAAATCGAACGATGCGAGCACCGAATGCGGACTGCGCCGCTCGATGCGCGCGCGCACCGCGCGCACCGCGGCAGAACGCAGGAAATCGATCCGGCTGATTTGCACCGGCACATACGCGGCGTCGTCGTTGCGCGCCGCGCCGATCAGCGCGAACAGCGGACGAAAACCCGCATCGATCAGCGCGGGATGCATCGCGAAGTCGCCGGCAAGCGATGCGGGTTCAGCGGGCATCGACAGTTCGGCCCAGTCGCACGCGCCGTCGAGCCGCACGTCGGGAACGAGGCGGAACGCCGGGCCATACGCGAGTCCGATGCGCGTCGCCTGATCGTAGAGCGTGGCGCCGTCGAGCGGCGTTGCGTCGGACGGGGCTTCGGCAAGCGGCGCATCGTCGAGCAGCGTGCGCTTTGCAGCAGACGCCCGCTCGCGTTCAGCGCCCACGGCTCGCTGCTCAAGCGATCGCGCGATTCGATCGTGAAGCGCGCGGTCGCCGGATCGATCACGAAGCGCATGCGCTTGGCGACGCCCGTTTGGAACACCAGCGGCAAGTGAATCTCGAGGTTCTCCAGTGCGCAGCCCGGCGTGCGGAAATGTTCGCGCGCGGCCGTCAGCGCCATCTCGATGTAGCCCGCGCCCGGAAACGCGGGCGCGCCATCGACGACGTGATCGGCGAGCATCGGCACGCGCACGGGATCGATCTGGTTACCCCAGGCGAGCTCATGCTCCATCAGCCGGTAGCCAAGCAGCGGATGCGCGCGCCGGCGATCGAGGAGGTTCGTATGCTTCCGGCGTCGGCTCGCGCCAATAGGTCTCGCGCTGTCACGGATAGCGCGGCAGCGGCATGCGCGCGAGCGACGGCGGCGCGAAGCGGTCGACTTCGACCGGCGCGCCATGCGCGATCACGTTGAGGATCGCGCGGCGCAAGGTCCGCGGATCGTCCTCCTGACGCCTGAGCGTGACGAGCGCACGCGCACTGGTGGCGCCGTGGGCCTTGAGCGTCTGGTCGGGATAGCCGCGCAGAATCGCATGCGGCCCAACTTCGAGAAACAGCGCGATGCCGCGCTCGGCCAGATGCGCGATCGCCTCGCCGAAGCGCACAGGCTCGCGCACGTTGCGCCACCAGTACGCGCCGGTCAGCTTCGCGCCGTCGAGCGTGGTACCCGTGACCGTCGAGACGAAGCGGCGCACCGCCGCGTTCGGCTTCAGCCCCGCGAGTTTCGTTTCGATGTCGCCGCGGATCGCATCCATCTCGCGGCTGTGGAAGGCGTAATCGAGCGCGAGCATCTGAAAGAACGTGCCCTGCACGCTCAGCGCCGCGCCGAGAGCCTGCAACGCGGCCGCATCGCCCGCCAGCGTGACCGCCTCCGGACTGTTGAACCCCGCGATCTCGATGCGTTGGCCCAGTTCCAGTTGCGCGATCAGTTCCCGCGCGGCCGCTTCGCCCACGCCCGCCGCCGCCATTAAGCCGCTGCCGCGCGTGAGCGCCTGCGCGCCGCTGCGCACGCGAATCACGCTGACCGCCTGTTCAAGCGTGAGCGCGCCCGCAGCCCACGCCGCAGCAATCTCGCCGACGCTGTGTCCGCAGCACGCGACGAAGCGCACGCCGCGCGCCTCTATGGCGCGCGTGATGCCGACCTGCATCGCGAACAGCAAGGGCTGCGCGAGCTCGGTGGCCGCCAGCGCCTCGGCGGTCACGCCCGCTTCGAGCATCGCGGCGAGGGATGGGCTGCCGTCGGCGCACCAGAGGGCGTCGACCTCCGCGAGCGCGGCGGCGAAGTCCGCATTTTCCTTGAGGAGACGCTGACCCATGCCGGCCCATTGCGCACCGTTGCCCGAGAACACCAGCGCGAGCGGCGCGCTCACCTGCGGCGCCTGACCCATGACGATCGACGGCGCGTCGGCTTCCTCGCCCGCCGCCAGCGCGTGTAAGGCGGCGCGCGCCTCGCCGGGCGTCGACGGCGCGACCAGCGCGCGCTGTTCGAGCCACTGGCGGCGGCGCGCCGCGCCTGCCGCCAGAGCGGACCACGGCGCGCCCTGATCGAAGGCGAGCTGGTAGCGCGCGGCCAGCGCCGCGAGCGCGGCCCTGGAACGCGCGGTGAGCATCAGGGGCGCGAGCCGGTCGGTCTGCGCGTCCGAATTCGCGCCGCCCTGACGCACGGGTTCCGGTGCATCGGAGAGGATCACGTGGGCATTCGTGCCGCCGAAGCCGAACGAATTCACCCCGACGTACAACGGCGCGCCATGCGATTCGAGTGGCGTGAAGCGGTCGACCACGCGCAGGCGGCCTTCGCCGAAATCGATTTTCGGATTGGGCTTGGAAAAGTGTAGCGAACGCGGCACCGCGCGATGCTTCAGGCACAGCACGGCCTTGAGCAGTCCCGCCATGCCCGATGCGGTCTCGAGGTGGCCGAGATTCGTTTTGACTGAGCCGATCAGGAGCGGCGCATCGGCTTCGCGGCCTGCCCCGGCCACATCGAGCAGCGCGCGCGTTTCGATCGGGTCGCCCAACGGCGTGCCCGTGCCATGCGCCTCGACATAGACGAGCTGCGACGGCGACACGCGCGCCTCGCCATAGACGCGGCGCAAAAGTGCCGCCTGAGTCGCCGCGCCCGGCACGCTGATGCCGCCCTGCGTGAAGCCGTCGGAATTGACACCGGAGCCGGCGATCACGGCGTGAATGGTGTCGCCGTCGGCGAGCGCGCGCGACAGCGTCTTGAGCATCACGAACGCGCCGCCTTCGGAGCGCACGTAGCCATCGCCGCGCGAGTCGAAGGCGCGGCAGCGGCCAGTCGGCGAAAGCATCGACGCCTTCGAAAAGCTCACAAAGCCGAACGGATGCAGCAGCAGATTGACGCCGCCCGCGAGCGCCGTTTCCGCCTCGCCGGATGCGAGCGCGCGGCACGCCTGATGAAGCGCGACCAGCGACGACGAACACGCGGTATCTACCGCCATGCTCGGGCCGCGCAGATCGAACAGGTAAGACACGCGATTGGCCGCGATGCTCATGGTGTTGCCGGTCGCGGAGTATGGATCGACGACGGACAGGTCGTCCATGCTGCGATTGCCGTAGTCGGTGCTCGCGACGCCCACGTACACCGCACAATTGCGGCCCTTCATGTCGGCGGGACGCACGCCCGCATCCTCGAAGGCTTCCCATGCGAGTTCGAGCAGCAGGCGCTGCTGCGGGTCCATCTGGCGCGCCTCGCGCGGCGAGATGCCGAAGAAGCCCGCATCGAAACCCGCGACGTCGTCGAGCACGCCGGCCGCGAACGTATAGCTGCGGCCCGGCTCCTGCCTCGACGGATGCCGGTAGAAGTCCACGCCAAAGCGGTCCGCCGGAATCTCGGTGACGGCGTCGCGCTCGTCGCGCAGCAAGGCCCAGAACTCGTCCGGATTGGTAACGCCGCCGGGGAACCGGCAGGACATCCTACGATTGACGACCGACATCATCGACATGATCACGCCGGTGCTCGACGATTTCCGCCCGGATTACGTGCTGGTGCACGGCGACACGACGACCACCTTCGCGACGTCGCTGGCCGCGTTCTATCAAAAGATCAAGGTCGGTCACGTCGAAGCGGGTCTGCGTACGGGCAACCTGTATTCGCCGTGGCCCGAGGATGGCAACCGCAAGCTGACCGGCGCGCTGGCCGAAATTCACTTCGCGCCCACCGAGGAATCGCGCGGAAATCTGCTGGCGGAGAAGGTCGCGGATGAGCGCATCGTCGTGACGGGCAACACCGTGATCGATGCGCTGCTGATGGTGCAGGAGCGGCTCGCCTCCGACGCGCGCCTCCAAGTCCAGATGCGCGAGGAATTCTCGCTGCTGCAGAGCGAGCGCCGCGTGGTGCTGGTGACGGCGCATCGGCGCGAGAACTTCGGCGCGGGCATCCGCGAAATATGCGAAGGCATCCGCACGCTCGCCGCGCGCTATCCGGAGGTCGATTTCGTCTATCCGGTGCATTTGAATCCGCAGGTCAAGCTTCCCGCGGAAGACCTGTTGTCGGATATCGACAACGTGATTCTGTGCGAGCCGCAGGACTATCTGCCCTTCGTCTATCTGATGTCGCGCGCGAGCGTGATCCCCACGGACTCGGGCGGCATTCAGGAAGAAGCGCCTTCGCTCGGCAAGCCCGTGCTGGTAATGCGCGACACCACCGAACGCCCCGAAGCGGTGGCGGCCGGAACGGTGCGGCTCGTCGGCGCCGACGCGAAGCGCATCGTCGCCGCGTGCAGCGAACTGCTCGACGACCGCGCGCGTTACGACGAGATGGCGCGCGCCCACAACCCCTACGGCGATGGCTACGCATGCGTGCGCATCGTCGAGGCCTTGCTGCGCACGCAGAAGGCGCGAACCGGCACGGCCGAGACCGCCGTATCCGCCTGACAGGAACCACACGCAAGACCTGCGCGCCCGCCGACCGGCGCGCCTATGAACGCGAACAAGAGCAAGCTGAGAACAATCGTGAATCATTCCATCGAAACCGTATCCGTCATCGGCCTGGGTTATATCGGCCTGCCGACCGCCGCCATGTTCGCCTCGCGCAAGACTCGGGTGATCGGCGTGGACATCAACCAGCACGCGGTCGACACGATCAATGCGGGCGGCATTCACATCGTCGAGCCGGAACTCGACATGATCGTGCGCGCGGCGGTGAGCGAGGGATGGTTGCGCGCGACCACCACGCCCGAGCCGGCGGACGCCTTCCTGATCGCCGTGCCGACGCCGTTCCACGGCGACTTCGAGCCGGACCTCACCTACGTGCGGGCCGCGACCGAAGCGATCGCGCCGTTGCCTCATGTAATTTGCTACCCGTCAGAATGCAGGCGGGAGCGACTCCCGGCTTGGTAACAAATAACCTGAGTCAATGCGGCTGGAGAAAAATTCGCTGTCGTCATGTGACTGTACTGAGCGAAGCCGGCCGAGCCCCGTCGAGCCTTTTAGAGCGTCCAAAACTGCGCATTGTCGTCAGCAGCGTGAGCGTCATTCCGGGCATGCCAGCGACGGTCATGTTCGTGCTGCAGGACCCGTGCGACTGCGACTTCGAGGTCGTGAGTAGCGCTTTCGCGATCAAGCGGACGCTTATCGGCGCACGACACTCCCTACCAAAAGCTCGTCGTCTGTCCGAAAGACGGTCGTCTCAACATCTGCCGGGGCAATTTCGACGAGATGGTGCGGGGGCGCGTCTGCAACGAGCGACCCGTCCCCCAGTGCCAAGCATCGTTGATCTAAACTGGGGCGAACCACGGCGGCAAGCTACAGGACGCAATGATCACCGTCGCAAGAAGGCGGCGCTCTTGATTATCTAAATAGATATTCGCTTTGTCCATCGCTAAGCTGAACCCCAGATGCGACATGCCGTTCAAAGGGCAGATCCCCGTCGCGCGCTTGTCCGGTAGCTCTGGCAACAAGCCTCGCTGCACAGGGATGAGCCGCCACGAGTAAGCCGCTCGTGAGCATCCAGGACCGGCTGATTCGGGGTCATAGCTTTCACGGGTCCGGCCGGGTCGCGAACCACTTTCGCGCTTACGGCCTGGACACGGAGCGTATCGGCTCGGCACCAGTCGGCGGTCCACTGCCATACGTTGCCCGCCATGTGGAATCTGGCGCTGTCCGCTCGCGGGGTTTAGCGCCAAACTCGGCGGTCTCCGACAAAGCGTGGCGTTTTAAACCGCTGATGGTCGGGCGATCTCACGGCAGTGTAACAAGATTCAGCTGAGACTTCTCGCCGGTTCCCGATACCACGAAACCCGATTGCGCCCGCAGGCCTTGGCAGCGTATAGGGACCGGTCTGCCGCCTCGATGAGTTCCGCGGGCTCCATTCCTTGATGGACCGCGACCGACTCCACCCCGGCGCTGATGGTCACCACCCCTGCTGCATTTGCCGTATGCGGGATTCGCAGCGCTTGTACTGCATAGCGGATCTTCTCTGCGATCGCCATTGCACCTGCAATATCGGACCCCGGAAGGATAACTGCCATTTCTTCGCCGCCATAGCGGGCAACCAGATCGCCGGGACGGCTTGGCGCCGAGTTACGGATTGCGTCGGCGATCGCGCGCAAGCAGTCATCGCCGGCCCGATGGCCGTACGTGTCGTTGTACTGTTTGAAGAAGTCGACGTCCAGCATGATCAAAGAGAGCTTTCCGCCGTAACGCGCGGCACGGCCAAACTCGCTTTTCAACGTCAGGTCGAAGTGCCGTCGATTGGCCAGTCCGGTGAGTCCATCCTGCATGGCGATTCGCTCGAGTGTTTCGTTTGCCTGCTCGAGTTCGGTTCGCGTGGCAATGAGTCTCGCCTCAGCAATTGAGCGCAGGTGAATCTGCCGAGTGAGACGCCATCCGCAAAGCGCCACCGCGAACACCAGCAAAGCGACGCCCGACGAGTGAACCATTGCGTCGCGCCACCACCCTGCCAGCATCTCGTCCTTCGAGAGCGCCGCCGCCACGAACAACGGATAGCCATGCACCCGGCGGTACGTGACTATGCGAACGACGCCGTCCTGCGACGAGCGTAACATCACCGTTCCTGTTCCGCCGTCAGACCCGTAAGCTTGATATAGCGGGCTGCTGTTCATGTCCTTGCCAACGAAGCTGTCGTTGAAGGGACGTCTGAGCATCATCGTGCCGCTGTCGAGCGCTAACAGGATGGCGCCCGCCTCGCCTATTTCCAGGCTGTCGTAAAACTGTTTGAAGAAATCGATACTGACCGTGGCAAGCGCAACGCCGCCAAAGCTGCCATCGGCCTTGTTAATTCGACGAGAGACGGGGATGATCCACATTCCGGTCGAGCGGCTGCGCACGGGCAGTCCGATGTGCGGGCCGCGGTCGGTGTGAGTGCGGTGGAACTTGAAGTATTCGCGATCCGCATTGTTGGCGTTCGCTGGAATGCCTGGCAGTGAGGTCACGACCCATGAGCCATCCTCACTGTAGACGAAGAGTCCGTTGAGCTGAGGAAGTTCGTTGACGCGCATTTTCATCAGCCGATGCAGTCGCTCGATTGACACCTTTCTGTCGGCATCGTTTTCGACGCGCTCCACCAAGCCCAAAAGCGCTGTATCGCTTTCTTTAATGACATCTCCCGCCTGTTGGGCAGCGGCGCGAGCGAGGTTCGACGTTGCGACTTCGGCTTCCCTCAACTGTACCTTGCGCGCTTTTAACGATTGCCAGACATCCGTACCGACGAGGCAGATGCAGGTAAAAACGACGAAGGCAACGGCGCGAAAGCTGACCGGGATTGTTTTCACCACAGGTGAGCGAAACGACATATGAACTCTTCTTGCAGACTGCGAAGTCAAGGAAGCTCGGCCCTTACTAACGGCTGACGAATGGCGTCCCTTTAGAGGAAACTTTCCGAAAGAATTAGCTCCATCGTTGGACTGGTGTCGTGGATGTCCTCCAGGTCGCGGCAGCATTGCGGCGACCAGAGGTCGTAAGCGTTCACGCCCGACATCGCAAGCGCCTTGAGCAGCGGGCCGTCTTGAGCCGCCTCGTAACAGCTGATGCCGAAACCCTACAACTGCTCGCTGTAGTGCTTGCCGTCGATTAATATGCCGATCTAGCAACGGCACCCGTCTCGGCCAGGCAGGCGGCAACTTCATTGTCGTCTTCGGAGATTGTCCGCTGCGCCAGCAAGTGAGCGGGCGCAGCCGAGCAGATGTCATCGAGGCTTTCCATCGTCGGTTCCTTACCCGCTCAGGCAACCCGCGGCACGATCAGCGCCGACAGCCCGAACAGCTTCGCGACGGAACGCAAGCGATCATGCCGCTCCCGCGTCCCAAAGACGTCATGCACGTTTTGCAGGCAACTCAGGAGCTGGATCGTCGCGCGTGCGACACCATGTTCGCCTTCGCCTCGATGAGCGCCCGCTGCAATGCGGCGACGCCTACGTCCTTGCAGTGCTGAGACTGCATGGCCGCGGCGAATACGAAGCGAACGGGCACTCCTTCCATCGACTCACTCACCAGCAGTTCTTGGACAAGAGCGTCGAATACCTCTTTTAACCAAGGTTCCGCATCGTTAATGCCACGGGGGCGGCGCCTGTCGCGGCCTATCGCGGCCTATGCGGCGGCTGCCCCGTTTGGTGCGGTGGCGCAGCCTGGTGATCATCGGACGCCGCCTGGTGAGTTGGTTACTGAGTATCGTCGGATCAGACCTTCGATCGAATCCTGAGAAACCCCAGTTTTACCGAAACACAAACACATGGAGGTTATTTTTACCACACATCCATTCGCCGTTGGAGACATGAGAGAGCGCCGCAAAACTAGGGTGGTCGCAAGTGGCTTGCAGCACCTATGCAATAGCGCCCCCCGTGAACATCCTGTGTCGTGAGCGCCCTGCCTCTACGACTCTAGGAACCGCTACACAGGTGGACTCAATCTACAGCGCGACGCACGAGGACGAGGCGAGCGCTCGCTTCTTATGGTTGACCGCTACTTGGACGCGCCCGACGAGAGTTTTTTTTTATGAGCTGCGTTGCATGCCGAAGAGGGTCAGTTCCGATCGGCACGCTGCGCGAGGCAAACGCTTTCACACTGGCATCTTCGGCATGGCGGCCGGTCCATCAGTAGCAGCCGTCGAACAAACGCCCACAACCCCCCTTGGTTTTCTCTATTAAGACAGCTTCCTGCCGAGCCGATATTAGGAAGGCGAAGCGGAGGTGGACCGCTTTTTACCGGCCGACGAGCCGCTTGATCAGACAGTCATCGCGCAGGCATAGGAAATGTTGCGCTTGCGTCGGTTAGAAAGGGATACGACTGTGTCCACACCTCGACACAGTCGCTGAAGCAAATGGCAAACAGAATTAAACGATTTCTGGACAGGATTGGCAGTCACGGCCACTCTCAGCGGCTACGGGCCGGCGCTTTTCTGCTTGTAGTTACCCTTGGGGCGGCTCTAGCGTGTTACTGGGCGAGCGTTTCTCATGCCCAAGAGGAGGCTGCGCTCAACGAGGCGATGGCGGTAAGTGCACAACTGGAACTGCTCGCCACCATCCACATCGATGCCAACGCGGAATTTCTAAGGGGAGTCGGCACTGCCCGCTTCGGTTCCAATGCTTGGCCCGTCGCCCGCACTGCTGCGGTCATGCGGTCTTACGACTTCCTCGAAAGATCGCTCACCGACGATTCGGCGTCTCTCTACCAACTTGCTGACCTGAGAGCCAGCACTGCTGCATTGGCGTTTGAACTGGAAAGCGCAGCCAACGAGGTCGCCCGCGCCGGGCACGCTCGATTGGTCGACCCGAGTCGGCTAGAGGCCGCAAATAGAACGCTTCAGCAAATCATGCACTCGCTGTCGAACTTGCAGCTTACGCAGAACTCGAAACTCGCCGCGATGCAATTGAGAGCCGAGACCCAGTTAGCTCGGCAGCGCATGTCGTTTGCGCTTGCGCTCGCATTGGGCCTCACCTGCCTAGGGTACGCCCTTCTCTTCGCGCACAGGGCGTCGCTTGCTCGCAATGCCGCGAGCATTACCGCCCGACAAGCGCACGACCGCTTCATCGAATATTTCGAGCAGCATCCGCTGGCAATGCTCATCTTCGACGTCGAGACCCGTCTCATCCTCACCGCTAACGCCGCAGCTCAACGACAGTATGGCGGCGATCTGGACACGCTCAGACGCATCACCGTAGACGAACTTCGTCCGCCCGAGGGCGTTGAGCAATTCAAGCTGGACCTTTGTGAGTACATTCGCTCCGGATCGAAAGCCGGCTCGGGAGGTGTCAGACGGCATTCGACCCTTGACGGCCGGACGCTGCAAGTCGACGTTTCTTACCACTTCCTCGACTACGCAGGCCGTTCAGCGTGCTTCGTCACAGCTGCAGACGTAACCGAGCACGAGACGGCGCGGGCGGAGCTTCGGATCCGTAGCCGAGCGCTCGAGGCATCGCAGAATGCGGTGTTGATCACGGAGTCAACCGTATTCGAGACTGGACCGCGCGTCGCCTACGCAAACCCGGCTTTCCAGCACTTGACCGGTCTCCGGGGTGAGGAAGTCCTCGGCAAACCGGCGAACGATGTACTGTTCGCAGCCTTCGGTGACGACCGAGCTTCGACGCCAAGCGACGCCGATGGCTCGACGGTAGTCACCGGCAAGCGTGCCGACGGGACCGTATTCTGGGCTCAGCGGCACGTGTCGCCGGTCGTCGACGAGCGAGGCGTTGCGACGCACACCGTCGCTGTCTTCAGCGACATCTCCGACCGTATTCGAGACCAGCAGCGCCTGAGCTGGCTTGCGACCACCGATCCACTGACGCAGTTGCCGAATCGGGCCGCACTCCACTTCAGGCTGGGCGAACTGATAGCAACGGCTTCTCGTCGCGGCTGTCGCGTAGCCGCAGTCTTCCTCGATCTGGACAACTTCAAGGAAATCAACGACTCACTGGGCCATACGGCTGGCGACAAGGTGCTAAAAGAGGTCGCGCGTCGGCTGTCAGAAGCGTTGTGCGAGCCAGATTTGGTCGCCCGCATTGCGGGGGATGAGTTCGTCGCGCTGTTGTCTGGCTCGGACCTCGATAGGCTGATCAACAAGGCGCGGGGGCTGCATCGATTGGTGAGCGCGGACATGTTAGCGGGCGACGACCTTGTCGAGTCGCGCGCGAGCGCGGGCGTGGCGGTTTTCCCGGACCATGCAACCGACGCGGACGAACTGGTCCGATACGCAGATGCGGCGATGTATCAGGCCAAGCGTGAGCGCAACAGCGATATGCGCGTCTTCGACCAGTCCATCGCGGTCGCAAGCGTGGAGCGCCTGTACTTGACTCAGGGGCTGCATCATGCACTTAAAACCGATCAGTTCCGGCTGTTGTTTCAGCCGCGAATCGGGGTCAAAGGCTTGAGAACGGTCGCTTTCGAGGCGCTTCTGCGCTGGCGCGACCCCGCGCGTGGTGACATAAACCCTGCAACCTTCATCCCGCTAGCCGAAGAAAAAGGGCTCATCGTTCCGATCGGCGAATGGGTGCTTAGGAATGCGTGTCGGCAGGCCCGAGAGTGGGCGGACGAATACCCGGACATAGTTGTTTCGATCAATGTTTCACCGGTGCAGTTTCTGCGCTCGGATTTTGCCGACACGCTGGAACGGACGCTGCGAAGCGTTGGCGTCAATCCGCGCAACGTCGAATTGGAGATCACCGAAAGCGTACTGATGACGCCGGTTGCGCTCACGTGCCTGCATTTGATACGCCGATTAGGCGTTTCTATCGCGATAGACGATTTCGGGACGGGTTTTTCCAGCCTGACGTACATCCGCGACTTCAAGGCGGACTGCATCAAGCTGGATATCTCGTTCGTGCAGGGCATCGGCATTTCAACCATCGACGAAGTGATTGTGAGGGCGGTCCTTGCGATGGCGCACACGCTCGGCACGCGCGTCGTGGCAGAAGGAGTAGAGACGCCGGCACAGTTAGCTTTTCTAGCAGAGCACCGATGCGACGAAGTTCAGGGCTACCTCCTGGGCAGGCCCATGCCGGCGGCGGATGCCACGCGAGCGCTTGCCCGGGCAGAAACTAGCGACACGAAACTTCCCGACGACGCGTTGCAGCCTGGCACGATCTAGTCGGGCGCGCCACCCCCGACTCAGGAGCTAAAGTCGGAAGTAATGGAATGGACGCCCCCACCCGAGACGGCACCAATGTGCCAAAGTGGAAGTGTCGAAGCAACCACTTGAACGAGGGGAGCGTCCATCATGAAGGTTACGACAATTGGCATCGATTTGGCGAAGAACGTTTTGCCGTCCATGGTGTTAATGAGCATGGCCGAACCGTGTTGAAGAAGGTGCTCAAACGGAATCACGTCGCGGAGTTCTTCGCCAATCTTCCTGGCTGCGTGATCGGGATGGAAGCATGCGCCAGCGCTCATTACTGGGCTCGCAAGCTCCAGGCGATGGGCCATACGGTCCGCCTGATCGCGCCGCAGTTTGTCAAACCGTACGTAAAGACGAATAAGAATGACGCGGCAGATGCCGAAGCAATCTGCGAAGCAGTTGCACGGCCGAACATGCGTTTCGTGCCGGTCAAGAGCATCGAGCAGCAATCAGTGTTGTCGTTGCATCGCGTACGCCAGGGTTTTGTGCGGGCACGAACCGCGCAGGGGAACCAAATCCGCGGCCTGCTCGCCGAATTTGGGATCGTTGTTCCCAAGGGAATTGGGCATCTCGAGCGTCAGGTACCCGAACTGATCGAGGATGCAGAGAACGAACTCACTGGCTCGTTGCGATTGCTCATCGAGCGCCTCATGGACCATCTGAAGGAGCTTGACAGGCAGGTTCGGAAGTTCGAGGCGCAGATTCAAGCCTGGCACCGCAGCGACGAGACGAGTCGACGGCTCGCGCGCGTCCCCGGCATCGGGCCACTTACCGCGAGCGCGCTCGTCGCATCTGTCGGCGACGCAAAGAGCTTCAGGAGCGGCCGGCAACTTGCGGCATGGCTTGGTCTGGTGCCCCGGCAAAACTCGAGCGGCGGCAAGAACGTGCTGCTGAGCATTAAGGCGTCCCCTTCAAGGACGGCGAACCGGTGCAAGACGATCGACCGGCTCAGCAGAAACTCGCCGCTTGAAATCGACCGGCACGATGCTGCTCATACACCACTATTGACGTTAGCTCCCGACTCAGCTCGCTCGATCAAGGCAGGCCGCTAGATATTGAAGACTTACAGATGACCTGACACTGGGACAGGGGTTCTTGTATGCGCCGTGGAACGAAGCGAGGCGACTATGAAAATTTGGTGAGTGCTTGACCAACGTCATTGGCGTCATGCGTGCCGCGTGTGCACCCGCCGACGTCGTGGCTCCCACCAGCCAACGCGCTCCTCTCATCGCGAACCATCCTCCTCGAGTATGACGATCGGGAGCAAGGCATTAGAACACACCAGTTATTGACGACCGCAAGCATTCGCCTATGCTGCCAGTACCATCGGTACGAAGTAGGATCCGGACCACAAGGCAATGGCTAGTTCAACGGGCGCACAGGCTAGCTCATACATTGCCATCGAAACGTCGCGCAGCTTCGCATGAAGCGTGCGCTACGCGCATCCCTTCGTTTTCCCAAATTCCTGTACGTCGGCCAAAGAAGGTATACAGTGGTAGTCATTGCGGTGCGGCAATAGCGAGCAGCCGACCTGGAGATCAGCGACATTCTCCAGCCTGCTTTACTGATCGTTTGGAGCCTCCTTTGGGAAAGGGCGTCGGTGCGACATCGTAGAGCGGTAGTCGCATCCATCGAGGCATTATCCCAAGATGCAGTCCTCGAAATTCCTCTCTCCGACCTGCCAGACCGAATCATTTTGCCGGGTCAGCAACGTCGCTGCCCGACGGCAACTTGAGCTACGAAGTACGCCCAGCGGTCCGAGCCGTCGCGCGCCTTTCATATGCCGTCCGCTTGCTCTTGCACTCCACCGTTTTTGCCGGCTCGGAATTCGAAAGTCACATCAAAGCATCCTGAGTGCAGTGAGTTCACGTCCTTTGGAGAAAGTCATGCCGCTAACCCCTCGCACCTACAAGGGCTTTGAACTGCATCCTCTCGTGTTCGAACGCGCGTTTGAGCTGTTCGATCGACATTCTTGCTATGCCGAAGGCTATGACGTCGCCGTGCGTCTGTTCCGTCGAGAACCGGACGGCACAGTCGGCGCCAGCCGAGTGTTCCAACTGGCGCTGACAGTACCCTTTTCGGATTTCGGTGCTGCCCGGCGGGCCGCGTGGACGCGAGGCGAACATATTATCGACGGCAAGATCGACGGCGCGGACGTTAGCGACCTTTAGGATTTCGGCTGGCCGCGCCGTGCGATACGTCTAGCGCCTAGTTGCCGACTCGGTTAGTCAGTGACAGGGCATGGGATAGGTGTACGCGTCATGCCCGCCGTCGGAGACGCCGAAGCGATTCTCGGTGCTGATCTTCGGCGTGGCCACGACCCCTGCGTTGGAAGCCGTTGAGTCATACGGCGAATTGTCCGAGCCCGTAAGCCGTCCCGGACACGAAGCGTCACACAGGGGGATATGCGCGAGCGGTGCGCGTCTCGCTAAGTCGAGGTGTGGGCACCCTCCCGCTGAAATTGCAACGGCGATGTCGGTGAGCGGTGTCCCGTGCGCCAGGCCGAAGAGCTCTTCACATGGATGATGACACAGACGCTATCCCCGAAAGCGGGGTCGCCGTGCACCACTTATCAACACGATATACGATTGTATGGAGTGCATCATGATAGACAAAGAGGTAAATGCTGAAGAACTGGCAGAAAGCAGGAGGAACCGGCAGGCCGTAGGGAACGCGAAGGGTGATGGCACTCCGGTCTCCGATGATAACGACAAGCGGCTTCCCGCGATACAGAAAGGCGATTCCGTTAGGACGTGGTTCGGACACATACGGCAATGGTTCGCCGCTCAAAGTAGCTCTATGCGACCGTGAACGCGGCGGCGCCCATGAAGTTTCACTGCTGTCCGAAACCGCCGGAAAGCATCGGCGACGACGATGCTCCGAGGGACGACGGTCTTGTCAACGAGTATCTCGGCGGCTAGCGTCTCATTGCTCGGATGTTCCATGCACGGGCCGTATGTTCTTTGACCAGCCGCGGTCTCTGCCGTACGCCCCTTAGGACGGACTTCCCAAATGACGCGCGTTAATCGGTCGGTGATGCACCTGACTTATTCACCGTGGGGGTGTTACCGGTGTGCCGATTTGCAATGGACGATGGTTGGTCCCGCTAGGCGCGGTGATTTATCGACGACCATCACGGTCAGCCCGACTGTAGTGTTGCGCGTCCGGGGATTGGGACTATCGCCGGGAGCGCAAGTTCTCCGACAACCGACCTTTACGCTCTGTCGTCTGCCGACGTCCGAACGAACCTGTCACCAATGTCCGTGCCCAGACACCGTGCCAGTACAGTGTCAGCCGGAGCCAGTATTCCAACGAACAGTACCACGCGGGTGAAGGTTGCTTTGCAAGAAGATTTAGTTTGCTTTCAGCAGGCATTGAGCGCATCGTGAAGACTCAAGCAAGCGTTCCCGACCTCTCATCACCGGGTCGGCAGGGGAGATCGACGGGTATCCCATCTAACCAGTGACGGCGCGGGTTTAGGCAACGGTTTTCGACGCGGCATGTCCACCACCAAGGTCGCCGCCCTCGACCAGCCAATGCAATGTGGCAAAGACATCATCAATGGGAAGGTCGTTGCGGCCGAACTATAACACCGGCCGATTGCGTCGGTCCCAGTGGAGCAGGACATGCAATATCCGCTTTATGTGCACCGTGACAGCAGTGACGGTTTCCGCGCTAGCTTCGCTGATCTACCGTTAGCGTGCGCTTGCGGTGCGACGCTCGAAGAGCTCCGGTCAAATGCACAGAGCGCTGTGGAACTGACGTACGACCGCAGCGAGCAGCTGATACCTGGTCCGACCGGCAGCATGTCGGAACTCCAGTCATTAGCAATGGACGATGGGCACGGCATTTGGATGTATGTCGAGATCAACCTAGTCAGGGTCACATCTCAGGCTGTAAGCGTACAGTTCAGTCTGCCGGACACTCTTTTACGCCAGGTCGATGCGTGCGCGAAAAGGCGTCGTTTGACGCGCTCGGCGTTCTTTGCACTTGCTGCGACTCGCGAGGTTGGGGAGCGTTAAGAGGCGCTCCGCTTCCCGGATGAGTCGAGAAGTATCCAAATACAGCATGGTGGTCAGATAGAGTCCCGGGTCGCAGCGGCGCCATTCGTCGAGGAGATCGCCATATCGGCGCACGATCGTCATCAGCAGGGTGGAGGCATGTCGGTTCCGTCCAAGAACCATCGGCTTAACACTTCCCTGAACGTGAAGCGAGTGCCGCAGGCCGCACGAAATTAGCGCCCCCCTGTAGGCAATAAGCAAGTAGACGCCGCCACTTTGCCACCCGCACGGTCACAACGTTAGTGCCTACCTAGGGACTCTCGCGTACTTCCACCGGCCGCCACGGCCGGTTTTACTCTCCCTACGTTCGACGTCCTAACGTCATGAATGTGGACCTGCTTCCGATTCCTCAGCGGGCACTAGGCTGGCATTCAGGCTGCCCGCAACGCAGCGAACCTGTGCAAACGTCGTTCGTTGCCTCGGTTGCAGCGAGTTGGCGACCGCTGCGGCCTATTTGGAGCGCATGTAAATGCCGATCCCCCGAATCATGGATGCTATCTCGCTGCTGGTGTGGACCGTTGATGCCAACGGCGAACTTACTTACATAAATAAATCGGCACGGCTCTATAGTGGCCTAGCAGGGCTTTCCGTGGCCGGCTCGTGGCACCAATTGTTGGCCTTGGACGACGTTGCTGCGGTCGAGTGTGCTTTGCTGACACTGAGCCGCGCCCGGCCCGAAATAGACGTCGACGCGCGGTTGCGCCGACAGGACGGCGAATTTCGTTGGCATTGTCTGCACCTGCAGTCGACCGACGGCGCCGAAGGGGCTAACGGAACGATTACGGTCGTTGCTATCGACGTCGACCAGTGCAAACGAGCATGGCAACTTTACGAACAAAGCGAAGCGCGCTTGCTGTCGGCTTTCGAGGCTGCCCAGATCGGCGCATGGGAATGGGACCTTGGAACCAGCACGGCTCGCGTAACGCCTCTCGTCTGCCGCCTTTACGAGATTGACGAGGCGGTGCGAACAGTGCCGCTTAGTCTGCTGCGGAAAAAGGTGCGTGTGGATCACCGCGAACGATTCTCGGACGAGGTCGCTACCGCAATCGCTCGAGGCGCCCCTTTCGAAGTGGACTTCCCGATTTGCACCGAAATTGGCGTGACGAAGTGGTTACGGATGCGCGCTCACGCTCAGCCGGAGTCGGAGTCCGCTCCTTCGCGGGTATTTGGCGTAACGTTCGACATCTCGGCCGTCCGCGCAGCCGAGGCAAGCGTTCGCCAAAGCGAGCGGCGCTACCGCGAGTTGGCACGAACAGCAGGCGCGCTGGTCTGGTCTGCGGACGCTAACGGAGAGATGCAGCCCATCGACGGGGAATGGGAAGCCTTCACTGGCTTACCGGCCGACCGCCTCGTCGGCCACGCATGGATGGACCTTGTGCATCCCGCGGATCGCGATAGCCTCAGCGAGACATGGCGAAAGACGCTGCGTGAACTCGGACCGCGAGATGCCACTTTTCGGATGCGCAGAGAGGATGGCGCATATCGGACGATGTATGCGAGGGCTGTGCCGTTATGCGATGAACGCGGGGTGCTGGACGAATGGTTCGGCACGACCGTTGATGTTACGGAGCGGCGCCGCGCCCAGGCGATCAGCGACGCGCGCAACATTCGGCTGGCGGTGGCGACCAAGGCTGCAAGCATAACCATTGTCACCCTCGATCTCGGAAGTTATGTCCTTTCCATCGAAGCACCAGGCCGAAGTGGGTCCATGGCAAGTCCGACGCCGAACACGGAAATGTCCTACGCCGACGCGATGTCCCAGGTTCGCGCGGAAGATCGACCAGTGCTCGAACAAGCGATTACGCGGCTGACTGTGAAACAGGAGGATTCCGTCAACTTCGAAGTGCGCGTGTTCGTTTCCGGAGAGGAGCACTGGATGAACGGAAGCGCTGCGCTTCAAAGGGGGCAGGACGGCAACGCTGATGTCATCGTTGCCAGTGTGTCCGATTCAAGTGCACGAAAACGCATGGAGCTCTCGCTCGTCGACGCCGATCGGCGCAAGGACGAGTTTCTGGCCATGCTTGCCCATGAACTGCGGAACCCCCTCGCTCCGCTCAGGACCGTGGTAACGCTACTTCGGCGCGGTTCGTCCGCAGGCGATCCTCGAGAACTGATAGCGACTATGGACCGGCAGATCAGCCACTTGACGAGGCTCGTTGACGACTTGCTAGAGGTGTCTCGCATTACTCAGGGCCGGATTGTTCTTAAACGCGAGCCTATCCTGATCGGCACCGTCGTTTATGGCGCCGTTGAATCGGTCGGGCCCCAAGTGCAAGAGCAAAATCAGATCTTGACCGTCGATGTTCCGAGAGACACCGTCTGGGTCTGCGGAGATGCGACCCGTATGACGCAGATCCTCGTCAACGTCCTAAACAACGCGTGCAAGTACACCCCGGAGGGAGGACGCATTGAGGTCCACGTGTCGGCGGACCACGATTTCGTTAGCGTCGTGATCGGAGACACTGGCGCGGGGATCTCGGCGGACCTGCTTCCCCGGATCTTCGAGCTCTTCTCGCAGGGCGAGCGCACCCTTGATCGAGCAAAGGGTGGCCTAGGCATCGGCCTATCGTTGGTGCGCAAGTTGGTTGAAATGCACGAGGGCTCTATTCACATCCAAAGCGCGGGACCGGGATAGGGGACAACCGTCACGCTACGTTTTCCACGACTGAGCTTGCAGGTGCAGCCCTCGCACGCAAGTGAAACGCGAGAAGCATCTGCACACCGACCGGCGGGCTCGCTTCGCATCCTCATCGTGGATGACAACCGGGACGCAGCGGACTCGCTCGCGCTGGTTTGCGAGGCGGAAGGTCACTTGAGCTGCGTATGCTATGGATCCAACGAAGCGTTGCAGCGGTCGTCGAGCTTCAGCACAGACGTCGCCCTGCTCGATATTGGTCTGCCCGAGATGGATGGGTATCAATTGGCGGGACGCCTTCGCAGCAAAGGGCAAAGGTCCCCATTCTCATTGCCATCACCGGCTATGGCCAGGCCGAAGACCGCCTGAAAGCGCAGACAGCAGGATTTGATCATCATTTCGTTAAGCCGGTCGACATTAACGCCCTGCTCCTTTTGCTACAGACCTGCGGTCCCAAAGCACACGCGCCGACCAACTGACGGGGAACTTTTTTTAGTAAAACGATTTGCGTGAATATGACTCTTGTAACAAGTGTCAGCGGGCGGCGTTATAGAGCCAATCCGGGGGCGGCGTAATCGGGCCACCTTAGGGGCGGCGCAATGAAGCCAGTTCAGGGGCGGCGTAATCGAGCCACCTCATGGGCGGCGTAAAGAAGCCACCTTGTGGCGCCAGCGGTAGCGGGCACAAGCGCAGTTCGAACTTTCCAAGTCGGTACGCTCCGTTCTTTTGAGTGGAGCGCCTATGGCCAACAGGAGGTTCGAATTGTTTGGGTATCGTCATATCTTGTGGAGCTATCGTTGAAACTGGTGTACGCGGCGTAGGGAAGAGGCTGAAGAAGGCGGTGGCGATTGAAGGAGAATGTTGCTTCTCACGGTAACACTTCCACAATCGAACTCCACCACCATGGC
>NZ_JBFUPT010000029.1:0-37161 GCF_041360715.1 Caballeronia sp. RCC_10 | reverse complement strand
TCCTGACACAGGTGTTACCCATGTCTCCGGTCTATACACAGCGGCAAAGAAAGTGACCCCCGCCCCGGGGAGGGGCGAGCTAATAGACCGACACGAATACAAGCTCAACGACAAACGAACGCCAGTTGCAAGGCAAAGAAAAAAGCTGCTTTCTTTGGTTATCCCCGCCCCGGGCAGAGGCAGGGGCGAGCAAACAGACCGACACGAATACAAGCTCAACAACAGAAAGAACACCCCGCGCGGTTGCGCAAAAGAACCGAAAACCCCAAACGTACGAGATAGCCCCGAAACCCCCCTCTATTCCCCCCATCACAACCACCCGCGATAGCGAACAATGCATCCTATCGAAAGAGGCACGCATTCATGGCTACCACGACCGCAAACCAGCAACCCATCGTTCCCGCGAAGAGCGGCAAACTCAAGCGCATCCTGATCATCGCGATCGGCGCAATCGTCCTGCTCGGCGCAGGCGCCGGCGGCGCCTATTTCCTGCTCGGCAAGACGAACCACGGCCCCGCGAAACCCGCGCCGGTGCCGCCGCCCGTGTTCTTCCCGCTCGACTCGCTCACCGTCAACCTCCAAGCCGACGACGGCATCATGCACTACTTGCGCGTCGGCCTGACGCTCAAGCTCAAGGACGCAAAAGGCCAGGCCGCCCTCACCGAACGCATGCCGGAAATCCGCAGCCGCGTGCTGCTCATCCTGTCGGCCAAGCATCCGGAAGAACTCGCGACCATCGACGGCAAACGCAAGCTCGCAACCGAACTGCGCAGCGCAGTCGAAACCATCGCCAGCACGCCCGAGCAGCCCGCCCACGTCGATGAAGTGCTCTTCACCGAGTTCGTCGTCCAGTAAGCCCGCGGCATCAATCTAAAGAAACGGAAAGAGTCATGGGCCACGAAGAATTCATGTCGCAAGAGGAGGTCGATGCCCTCCTCAAAGGCGTCACCGGCGAAATAGACCAGGTCTCCGACGAGAACAAGCCGGGCGCCGGCGTGCGTCCCTACAACATCGCGACGCAGGAACGCATCGTCCGCGGCCGGATGCCCGGCCTCGAAATCATCAACGATCGCTTCGCGCGACTCATGCGCGTCGGAATCTTCAACTTCATGCGGCGCTCGGCGGAAATCTCCGTCGGTCCCGTGAAGGTGCAGAAGTACAGCGAATTCACCCGCAATCTGCCGATCCCGACGAACCTGAACCTCGTCCACGTGAAGCCCCTGCGCGGCACGTCGCTGTTCGTGTTCGATCCGAACCTCGTGTTCTTCGTCGTCGATAACCTCTTCGGCGGCGACGGGCGGTTTCATACGCGCGTCGAAGGCCGCGAGTTCACGCAGACCGAACAGCGCATCATCCACAAGCTGCTCAACCTCGTGTTCGAACACTACGCGGCGTCTTGGCGCAGCGTGCGCCCGCTGCAGTTCGAATACATGCGCTCGGAGATGCACACGCAGTTTGCGAACGTCGCGACGCCGAACGAAATCGTCATCGTCACGCAGTTCACGATCGAATTCGGCTCGACGGGCGGCACGCTGCACATCTGCTTCCCGTACTCGATGATCGAACCGATCCGTGACGTGCTCTCATCGCCGATACAGGGTGAAGCGCTCGAAGTGGACCGCCGCTGGGTGCGCGTGCTGTCGCAACAGGTTCAATCGGCGGAAGTGGAACTGACGGTGGATCTCGCGGAGGTTCGCTCGTCGTTCGAAAAGCTGCTCAACATGCGCGTGGGCGATGTCTTGCCGATCGACATTCCCGAGCACGTCGTCGCCAAAGTGGATGGCGTGCCCGTCATGGAATGCGGCTACGGAATTTTCAATGGTCAATACGCGCTGCGCGTCCAGAAGATGATCAGCGCAAGCGATTCCCCGAAGGAAGGTAGTTATGAGTGATTTGATGCAGGAAGACACGCAGCCCGGCGCGACCGTTTCGAACAACGAGGAAATGGCCATGGACGATTGGGCTGCCGCGCTCGCCGAACAGAACGGCAACGATACGCCCGTCGCCTCCGCCGGCGTATTCCAGCCGCTGTCGAAGGCCGCGACGCCGTCGACGCGCAACGACATCGAGATGATCCTCGACATCCCCGTGCAGATGACGGTGGAGCTGGGACGCACGAAGATCGCCATTCGCAATCTGTTGCAGCTCGCGCAAGGCTCGGTCGTGGAACTCGACGGTCTCGCCGGCGAGCCGATGGACGTGCTCGTGAACGGCTGCCTCATCGCGCAAGGCGAAGTGGTCGTCGTGAACGACAAGTTCGGCATTCGCCTGACGGACATCATCACGCCGTCCGAACGTATCCGGAAGCTGAATCGATGAAACGCATTGCCGCTGGCGCGCTGTTCGCCGCTCCCCTCCTCGCTCGCGCCGCCGACATGAACGCGGTCAATCATGCCGCGCAGATCGCATCGAGCGTCGGCGCGGGAAGCGCGGTGCCGTCGCTCGGTTTCGGCGCCGTGTTGCAGACGCTGCTCGGCCTCGTCATCGTGATCGGCTTCGTGTTCGGCTGTGCGTGGCTCGCGCGCAAGCTCGGCTATCAGGGCGGCAAGCGAAGCGGACTCGTGAAAGTGATCGGCGGCGCATCGCTCGGCAACAAGGAGCGCGTCGCGGTCGTCGAAGTCGGCGGTACGTGGCTCGTGCTCGGCGCGGGGCCCGGCAACGTGCGGCTCTTGCATACGATGCCCGCGGGATCGGCTGAAGTGGAAGGCGTCACGGATCAAGCGCCGTCGTCCGCGCAAACGTTGCAAGGTTCGTTCGGCCAGCGTTTCCGCGATGCTCTCGCGGGCGAAGCGAACAAGCGCATGCAGAAGTTCGTCGGCGGCAAGTAAGTCTTCGCAGTGCAGCGGTACAGGGCGCGCGGTCCGCGAGGGTCGCGCGCCTTTGCGTTTCATCGCTCGGAAACGCGCTGAAACGTCGCTCGCAATGGAGGGAGTTAGCCCCTAATCCCCCCTCTTTTCGCGCCATCGTTTGCGAGCGGCGTGGTCAACAATTCAGCCTGTCGAACATGACTACGTTTTCGTAGGCGGGAGCAAGTAATGCAGGTCAGTCGGAACATCGTGCGCGGAATGAAACTCGCGCTGCCCGTTGTCATCGCGTTGATGCCGTACGCGGCCTTCGCGCAAAGCACGGCGGGTCTGCCCGCTTTCAACACGAGCCCCGGCCCTAACGGCGGCACGACGTATTCGCTCAGTGTGCAGACGATGCTGCTGCTCACGATGCTGTCGTTTCTCCCCGCGATGGTCCTGATGATGACGAGCTTCACGCGCATCATCATCGTGCTGTCGCTGCTGCGTCAGGCGCTCGGCACGTCGAGCACGCCGCCGAATCAGGTGATCGTGGGACTGGCGCTCTTTCTCTCGTTCTTCGTGATGTCGCCGGTTCTGGACAAGGCGTATAACGACGCGTACAAGCCCTTTTCCGAAGGCACAATCGCGATGGAACAGGCGATGACGCGCGGCGTCGCGCCGTTCAAGCAGTTCATGCTGAAGCAGACGCGCGAATCGGATCTTGCGCTTTTCGCCCGCATTTCCAAGGCTCCGCCGATGAACGGCCCCGAGGACGTGCCGCTGTCGCTGCTCGTGCCGTCGTTCGTCACCAGCGAATTGAAGACGGGCTTTCAGATCGGCTTCACGATCTTCATTCCGTTTCTCATCATCGACATGGTGGTGGCGAGCGTGCTGATGTCGATGGGCATGATGATGGTATCGCCGTCGACGATCGCGCTGCCGTTCAAGCTGATGCTGTTCGTGCTCGTCGATGGCTGGCAATTGCTGATCGGCTCGCTCGCGCAGAGCTTCGTTTCCTGATTCCGTGAGACTTTGAAATGACACCCGAATCCGTCATGACGATGGCGCATCAGGCGATGTATGTCGCGCTGTTGCTGGCTGCGCCGCTGTTGCTGGTGGCGCTCGTCGTGGGCCTGGTGGTGAGCCTGTTTCAGGCGGCCACGCAGATCAATGAGTCGACGCTATCGTTCATTCCCAAGCTGATTGCCGTTGCGGTGACGCTGGTCATCGCCGGGCCGTGGATGCTGTCCACGCTGCTCGACTACATGCGGCACGTGTTCACCATCACGCCCGGCATCACGGGCTGAGTTCGCCGCGATGTTCTCCGTCACTTATGCGCAGCTCAATGTCTGGCTGACCGCGTTCCTCTGGCCGTTCGTGCGTATTCTCGCGCTCGTGGCCACCGCGCCGATCCTGAGCCACATGGCCATTCCGATGCGCGTGAAGATCGCGCTGGCGGCCTTCGTGACGCTGATCGTTGCGCCGACGTTGCCGGCCATGCCGGACGCGACGGTGTTCTCGGCGGCGGGCGTGTGGATCATCGTGAATCAGTTTCTGATCGGCGCGGCTATCGGAATGACGATGCAGATCGCGTTTGCCGCTATCGATGCGGCGGGCGAGTTCATCGGGCAGCAGATGGGCCTCGGCTTCGCGATGCTCTATGATCCGCGCGCCGGCGGGAATGCGGTGGTCATATCGCGATACCTCAACACACTGGCGATGCTCGCGTTTCTCGTCTTCGATGGGCATCTGCAGTTGATCGGCGCGCTTGTGACTACGTTTCAGAACGTGCCCATCGGGGCGAATGTCGTTGCTGCGGCTTCTCATGCGCAGGGGTGGAGGGTGCTTGTTGGCTACGGCGGAAGCATCTTTGCTACGGGGCTGTTGCTGGCGCTGCCGGTTGTTGCTGCGTTGCTCATCGCCAATCTCGCGCTCGGGATTCTTAATCGGGCTGCGCCGCAGATCGGGATTTTCCAGGTTGGATTTCCTGTCACTATGCTCGTTGGGTTGCTTCTCCTGCAGCTCATGGTGCCGAATCTTTTGCCGTTCTTTTTAAGGGTCTTTGATTCGGGGATCGCACAGGTGGGGCGCGTTGCGCAAGGGATGTTCTGAGAGGCTTCTTTCTGTTGTTGAGCTTGCATTCGTGTCGGTCTGTTTGCTCGCCCCTCCCCGGGGCGGGGGTTACCGAAGAAAGCAGCGTTTTTTCTTGCTTCGCAACTGGCGCTTGATTTTCGTTGAACTTGTATTCGTGTCGGTCTATTAGCGCGCCCCTCCCCGGGGCGGGGGTCACTTTCTTTGCCGCTGCAAAGAAAGTAACCAAAGAAAGCAGCTTTTTTTCGAACCGCACGAAGCACAGACTTGTGTGCTCACTTCGTAGAACAGCAGTGGCACTCAGCTTGAAAGAGCCTTGAATCACCTTCCGCGCCCGCTGACTACTAACGTCCTCCGAGCCCTTTGGCTCGTCAACACCGACTGCGCACTAGGCGCCACGCAAAAACTAAGGGCTGGCCGGATTCGCTCGAGACATGCTTACCAAGGCCTCTGCCGCTCAAGCTCTGCCTCATTTACTGATTGCACCGCTTCTGTCGCGCGACGCTCGTGATGAGCCGGCCTGCGCCGCCGAGCGGCGTTCGATCCTGCAAAGGTATTCCCGCCTTCGGAAGGTGACTGCTGCATGACCTTGCCGCTGTGCTCCATACCTGTTCTGTGTTTCGAAGGTTCAGTCAGCGTTGATGGTGTGTGGCACGTGGCGCGTGGTGCTCCACTGGTGTTGTCGAGCCAAGGGGCTCGGAGGACGTTAGTAGTCAGTGGGCGTGGAAGGTGATTCAAGGCTCTTTCAAGCTGAGGGCCACCGATGTTCTACGAAGTGACCACACAACTTAGTGCTTCGTGCGGTTCGAAAAAAAGCTGCTTTCTTTGGTTACTTTCTTTGCAGCAGCAAAGAAAGTGACCCCCGCCCCGGGGAGGGGCGAGCTAATAGACCGACACGAATACAAGTTCAACGAAAAAAAACGAACCTCAACCACCCAAATAATCAAACAACGACATCTTCTGAATTTGAGTAAAAGCCATCTGCGCGGCTTGAAGCGAAGTCTGTGTCAACTCATAAGAGCTAATCGCCGACACGAGATCGATGCTAGTGAGATTCGCCAGATCCGACGCGGTCTGCGTCTGCGTCGTCTGCATCGCAGTCTGCGTAGACTGCACTTCCTGCTCGCGTCCGCCAACAACCGTCTGGGCCGACAGCACGTTATTGAACGTATTGTTGATCTTGGTCCCGGCCGTCGTCAGCGCATTGACGAGCGCCGCCTGCGCGCCAGACGTACCCGTCGGCTGCTTCAGCGCATTGACCAGGTTATCGAGCGTCGCAAAGATGTCGTTGTTGTCCGTCGCCGCCGGCTGCACCGTGAACGTGTCGTTGTTCGCAGGCACGCCGCCGATCGTCACCTTCTGTCCGCCAAGCGTGATGTCCGTCTTGCCCGTGTACGCAGTCGGCGTCGTCGGCAGCGATGAATCCGGCGGCGTCGCCGTCACCAAATAGCTCGTCGTGCCAGCAGTCGCATCGACCGAAAACTTGATCGTGTACGTGCTCGCGTTGTTCGGATTGCTCGTGTCCTCCACGCTCACGGCACTGATCGTGCCCGTTCCCGTGTTGCCCAAAGCCGCACTCGATACCGGATCGCTCTCAGTCGCCGAAACGCTGCGGAAAATCGATGCGCCCGTATCGCCCACGGCAATCGAGCGGCCCTCGCTGATCTGCATCGTGCGCTGGCCGTAATCGCCCGAATAGGTCGTGCCCACACCCGACGGATCGTCCGAGAACGGCTTCGTGCCGCCCTTCAGTCCCGAGAAGATGTAGTTGCCGCTGCCGTCGGTCGTGTTGGCCAGGCCCATCAGCTGGTCGCGATAGCCCTTGATCGCATCGGCGACCGCCGCACGGTTCGAATCGTTGAGCGAGCCGTCGCCCGCCTGAACGAGCTTCGACTGAATGCTCTGCATCACGCTGCTCACTTCGCTGAGCGTCGAGTCTTCCTGCTGCAACGCGGACAGCGCCGTCGTCTGATTCGTGCTGTATTGCGAAAGCGCGCCGCTACGCAGCGTGAGTTGCACGGCCTGCGCGGCGCCGAGCGGATCGTCCGATGCGGTCAGAATGCGCTTGCCCGCCGAGATCTGCTGATACATCGACGCAAGCGTGCTCTGCTGGTCGCTCATCGAAGCGACGTTCATGTTGAAGTACTGGGAACTGGAAATACGCATCGCGGTTCGCCTTAATTGAAGATGCCGAGCAGCGTCTGGAACAGGCTCGACGCCGTCTGGATCACCTTGCTGTTCGCCTGGTAAAGCTGCTGATACTGAATCAGATTCGCCGCTTCCTCGTTCAGGTTCACGCCCTGCACGGATTGCTGCGCCGTCGTCGCCTGATTGAGCAGCGCGGTCTGCGACGAACTCGTCGCCTTGAGCTGGTTCGTCTGATTGCCGATGGTGTTCACGTACGCCGCATAGGAGTTCGTCAGCGTCTCGCTGCCGCCATCGAGCGATTTCGCCGACACGAGTTTCGCCATCGCCAGCGCATTGCTGCCATCGCTCGTGCCGCCCTTGTTCGGGGCGATGGTGAACGCGTCGTTATCGGCGGGCTTGCCGCTGATCGTCGCGCTGATGCCGTTCGACGTGACCGTCAAACCCTTCGACGAGTCGTAGGGGATCGTCGAATTCGCGGCATAGGTGGTGCCGTTCACGGTCACATCGACATTGGACGTAAAGCCGCTCGCCGCCGAGTCGTACGTCAGCGTGATGCCCGATCCCGTCGGCATCGTATAGCCCGCCGCGGCCGTCGCCGATGTGATCGCCGCCGTGCCGGTATTGCTCGTCGACGCCGACGACACCGCCGGCGACGCCGCCGCAATGGCGCCGGCGCTGGTCGTCGCGAGTGCGAAGTTGTCGAGCGCGGCGCGCGTCGGCTGGATCGAGAAGGAATCGCCCTTCTGCATCGTGCCGGACACGGTGATCTTCAGGCCGGCGACCGTGCCTTCGCCATCCGCGGCGGAGAAGCTGCCGAGCGCCTTGCCCGATGCGCTGTCGGTCACCTGGTAGTCGGTGCCGTCGAAGGTGACGTCGTAGTCGCTGGTCGTCGGCTGGGTCGGATCGGCGAACGAGACCGCGACGCTGCCCGTGCCCTTGTTGCGAGCGTCGGCGTAGATGACAGGATCGCCCGTCGAGAACAGTGCGCCGCCCGGGTTGCCGTTGAGGTCGAGGCCGAGCGCGTTCTGCCCGTTGAGTTGCGCGGCGAAACTGGTGGCGATGGCGCCGAGTTGCGCCTGCGCCGGATCGAGCGTTTCGTTGCGGAAGGAGATCAGTCCGCCGACGACGCCGCCGGTGAGCGCGGAGTCGTCGATGTATTGGGTCTGCGCGGCGGTCGGCGTGGAGCCGTCGCGGCTCTTGAATGCGACGGTGAGTTCGCTCGGATCGGACGGCGACGCGACGGTTTGCAATCCATATTGCGTATTGCCGACGACGAGCGGCTGCCCGTTGCCGATGAACACGTTGTAGTTGCCGTCTTGCTGCACGACTTGCACGCCGATCATCGAGCTTAGTTTCGACACTGCCTGATCGCGTTGATCGAGCAGCTGATTCGGCTGCTGTCCCGATGCGCCGGCGATGTTGATCTGCTTGTTGAGATCGGCGATTTGCTGCGCGTAGCTGTTGATCGACGATACGGCGCTGGTCAGTTGCGTGTTGACGCTTTGGCGCAGTTGGTCGTATTGCTCGCCGGCCGACGTCAGTTGATTGGCGAGCGTTTGCGCGCTGCTGACGAGCGATTGACGCGACGCGGAGCTGCTTGCGGCGTTCGCGACTGACTGGAGGCCGGAGAAGTAGCTTGTGATGCCTGCAGCGATGCCTTGCGTCGGATCGCCGACGAGGTTGTTGAGCTGCGAGATCATCGTGTAGTACGTGTTCGCTGCGCTGCTCGACGATTGCGTGTTGTTGACTTGCGTCGTGAGGTACTGGCTGTACTGGCGCGTGACGGTGGCGGTTTGCACGCCGCTGCCGAGATAGCCCGAGCCGGTGTATTGCCCCGACGATTCCTGATACGCGACCTTTTCGAGCGTATAGCCCGGAGTCGCGGCGTTGCTGATGTTCTGACCGGTCGTCGTCAGGCCCCATTGGGCCGCGTTCAAGCCCGACAGGCCGATGTTGAAGAGGTTGTTGGACATTGACGGGGGTTCCTTTTTTCGCTGCCCGCGGGGGCGTGCGTGCTGCTGCTGCGCTCGCGCTCTTGCCGTTGTGCCTTATATCGGCGGATGGTTTGGGTTCCTTTAGCCGGAACTTGGCTTTGTTGATTATCGGGTTTGTGTTTTGGTTTTTATCTGCCGAAGTGGCGGTTGTTTTGGGCTCTTTTTTGGTGAGCTTGTATTCGTGTCGGTCTATTAGCTCGCCCCTCCCCGGGGCGGGGGTCACTTTCTTTGCCGCTGCAAAGAAAGTAACCAAAGAAAGCAGCTTTTTTTAGGCCCGAAGCACAGTACGCGTGGTCACTTCGTAGAACATCCGTGGCCCTCAGCTTGACAGAGCCTTGAATCACCTTCCGCGCCCGCTGACTACTAACGTCCTCCGAGCCCCTTGGCTCGTTAACACCAATGGGGCATCACGCGCTACGCACAATTAACGCTGATCGGACATCTGAAGAAAAAACAGGCACGTGTACAGCGCAAGATCACGCAGCAGTCAGCGTCTCAAAGGCGGGATAGCCTTGCACGGTTGAACGTCGCTCGCGTTGTAGTGGCTCATCACGAGCGTCGCGCGACTGAAGCGGTGCAATAGCAACGAAGCGCGGAGTTTGAACGGCAGCCTCAGTAAGCAGCTTCGAGTCAGTCCGTCAGCACTTGAGTTGCAGCGTGGCGCCTAGCGCGCAGTTGGTTTTGACGAGCCAAGGGGCTCGGAGGACGTTAGTAGTCAGCGGGCGTGGAAGGTGATTCAAGGCTCTTTCAAGCTGAGGGCCACCGATGTTCTACGAAGTGACCACACAAGTTAGTGCATCGTGCGGTTCAGAAAAAAGCTGCTTTCTTTGGTTACTTTCTTTGCAGCGGCAAAGAAAGTGACCCCCGCCCCGGGGAGGGGCGACCTAATAGACCGACACGAATACAAGCTCAACGAACAAAGAACAACCCGCGCCGCCGCGCAAGAACGAAAGCGGCCCAACCGGCGGTTGCCAAGAACAACCGCCCTCACTTAGCGAGCGCCCGCCGCTTCATCTCCAACTGCGTAATAAGCCGCTGAAGCGTATTCTCCGCCGACCCCGGCATGGAATTGAACTTGAACCCGAGCGTGAACCGCCGATCGCCCTTGGGCGTCAGCGACTCCCGATGCGATACGAGCATGATATCGAGCGTCACCTTCCCCGTAGCGGTGAAGTGCAATTCAGCATCCTGAATAACAACGCCCATCTCCATGTCCGCAACCCGCTCGTCCGACGTGCGCAACGCAACGCCGCCCAGCGACAAATCATGCACTTCAAAGCGAAACCGATCCCCATCCGGCAGCGTTCCGCTACAAATATACGGATCGAGCACCGGCGCTTCCACACGGAAATACTCGCGACGCTGCATGTAATACAGCACCGGCGGAAACTCCGCTTCGAACGCAGGCCGGCCATCGAACACCGTCTGGCGCGGCGTCGCCGTCGTAAATTCGACCCGCACGCCCTCAGGCGCAGCATGGAAAATAAGCTTCTGCGCACGCAGCAGATCGCGATTCTGCTCCGCCACGCCGCCCCAGTCGAAAGTGAATCGATGTGACGTCACATCGACATCCAGCAGGCGCGTGACGATCTGCGCGTCGCCATATTGCGCCGTCAGAAAGTCGCCGCGATTCGCCAGATTGCGCAGCGATACGCCGATCTCCAGCGGATTCCGACGCCCGAAATCCACTTCGTGGTCGCAGTCGTCATCGGCAAAGTCATGCTTGTGATTGGTGTTCATGGTGCTGGCCGTGTTCATGTTTTCTCCCCGCATCGCCCCGCCTCTCGACGCCGCGCGGCGAGCCGCCCGCCTCGCTACGGTACTTGTCGTCCACGAGTTAGCGGCATGCCTCACGAAAAGTTTAGGGGCCGTCACGTAAATCTTGTGTGGGGAGGCGTGCGTTCAGACGTAAAACGTTTGCACCATTCAGGGCGCCGTCAAACGATCTGCTTCATGATCGAAATCAGCTTCTTCGCGTACTGCGGATCCGTCGCATAGCCCGCCTTCTGCATGCCATGCGCAAAGCCCGCCACGTCGCGCGACGCCTCCACGACCGGCGCATAACGCGGATTGTTCTTGATGAAGCTCGCGTAATCGGTCAGCGCTTCTTCATACGAGTCATAAGCGCGGAACCGCTCCACCACCTTCTTCGGCTGGCCGTTGACGTATTCCGTCGTCACCGCGTTGACGGTCTTGCCCGTCCAGCTGCTCGTCGCCTTGATGCCGAAGATATTGTGGCTCGTCGCGCCATTCGCCTGCCTGATCTCGCGCTTGCCCCAGCCGGACTCCAGCGCCGCCTGCCCGATGATGAACCGCGCCGGAATGCCCGTCGCCGCGCTCGCCGCCTGCGCCGGTGCAGCCAGCCGCTCGACGAACGCGTTCACCTTGTCCGAACCGTTGCCGCGCACCGGCGGCTCCAGCGCACTCGCCGCCGTGTAGCCGCGTCCATCGCCGAGCGATGCGCCGTTCTTGTTCGCTTGCGCCGCCGCATAAGCCTTCGCCATCGCGTTCATCGCGGCGATGTTGCCCGCGTTCGCTTCGATATCGCCGCCGCTGCCGCCCCCCGATAACGCGTTCATCGCATTCATCGCGCCGGCGCTGCCCATGCCGCCCGCATCCGCCTTGCCGCCGGCATTGCGCATGAGCTGCTTGAGCATCATGTCCGCCACGCCGATGCCCTTCGACGACATCTGCTGCGACAACTGCTGATCCAGCATCGCGGTGAACGACTTCGAATCGTTCGATTCGAACGGGCTGTCCGATGGCGTCGCGTCGCGCATGCTCTTCAGCATCATCTGCGTGAAGACGGCGTCGAATTGCTGCGCGGCCGCCTTCAGTCCTTTCTGCGGATCCGCATTTGCCTGCGCCCGCAGCGCGTCGAAGCCCTGCGTGTCGAGCGCGAAACGGTTCGACAGGTTCGACAATCCGCTCGTATCGGTCGATGCCAGCGCCGTGCTGGCGATACCGCTCGTATTCGGGTTCATGTGCCGTCCTCCTTAGATGATCTCGAGGTCGGCGCGCAACGCGCCCGCCGCCTTCATCGACTGAAGGATCGAGATCAGGTCTGCGGGCGTCGCGCCGAGTGCGTTCAGCCCCTTCACGACATCCGCGAGATTGGCGCCCGCCGCCAGCACCTTGAGCGCGCCGCTATCCTGCTTGAGCTGAATCTGTGATTGCTTCGCCGCCACCGTCTGCCCATTCGACAGCGCGTTCGGCTGACTCACCGCCGTCTGCGTATTGATGACCACCGACAGGTTGCCGTGCGCGACGGCGCAGTTCTGCAGCGTCACCATCTGATTCATCACGATGGAGCCGGTGCGCGCGTTGAGAATCACCTTGGCGGCGGCCTGCGCCGGACGCACGTCGATATTCTGCAGTTGCGCCATGAACGACACCTGTTCGGCGGCGTCCGCCGGCGCGCGAAGCTGGATCGTGCGGCCATCGAGCGCGAGCGCCGTGCCCGTGCCGAACTGGTTGTTGACCGCCGCGACGACGCGCTGCGTCGTGTCGAAGTCCATCTCGCGCAATTCCATCTGCATCACGCCGCCCTGCTGCTGAAGCGCGGTCGGTACCGCGCGCTCGACGATCGCGCCGCCCGAAATGCGGCCCACCGCAAGCTGGTTGACCTGCACCTTGCTGCCGTTCGCGCTAGCGCCCGCGCCGCCGACGACGAGATTGCCCTGCGCCATCGCATAGACCTGGCCGTCCGCGCCCTTCAGCGGCGCCATCAGCAGCGTGCCGCCGCGCAGGCTCTTCGCATTGCCGAGCGATGACACCGTCACGTCGATCGCTTCGCCGGGACGCGAGAACGGCGGCAGCGTCGCCGTCACCATCACGGCGGCGACGTTCTTCAACTGCATGTTCTGCGTCGTCGCCGGATTCACGGTGATGCCGAGATTGCCGAGCATGTTGGTCAAACTCTGCGTCGTGAACGGCGTCTGCATGGTCTGGTCGCCGGTGCCGTCGAGACCGACGACGAGGCCGTAGCCGATCAGCGGGTTATCACGCACGCCCTGGAACGAGACGAGATCCTTGAGGCGCTCGGCGTGCGCGTGCTGCGCCGAGCCGATGGCGACCAGCGCGGCCGCGAGCGAGAACGAAAGAAAACGAAGAAGCGGAGTCATGATCAGAACGGCGCGACGTTGAGGAAGAAGCGCTGCAGCCAGCTCATGTTCTGCGCTTCGTCGATATAGCCCTTCGCCGAGTATTCGATCTTGGCGTCGGCGATTTGCGTGGAGTAGACGGTGTTGCTGCCCGAGATCGTCGTCGGATTGACGACGCCCGAGAAGCGCACGAATTCGTTGCCCTGATTGATGAGCATCTGCTTTTCGCCGCTCACCATCAGGTTGCCGTTCGGCAGGACTTCGGTCACGGTGACGGTCAGCGTGCCGTTGAACGTGTTGGCCGCGCTCGCGCCGCCCGCTGCGGTGAACTTGTTCGCGCCGGTGGCAGACAAGGTCGTATTGTTGAAGAGACCGCCGAAGATGCCGGGCGTCGTCGGCAGCGCGAAGGAGCCGGAGCCGCCACGGTTGGTGTTCGCCGCCGACGACTTCGTCGCGTTCACGTTCTCCGAGATCACGATCGTCAGGATGTCGCCGACATTGCGCGGCCGCTGGTCTTCGAAAAGCGGCCGGCCCGCGTAGCCCGCGTTGTAGATCGCGCCGGGCGAGCGGGTGCCGCCCGGAGGCTGCGGCGGACGAGCGGTCATCGGTTGCTGGATGATCGGCTCTTTCGGCACGAGGCCGCACGACGCAAGCGCCGCAATGAGCACCGCGATCGAAGCACGCGCGAGGATTGGAGTAGGCGACATCTTGATAACTCGGTTGAAGCGAAAGATGTGTCAGTGTGACGCCATCTTCGTAAATCCCATCCGTCGAATAGAGGGTTAAACCTGCATTTGCGAGAGCGTCTGCAGCATTTGGTCGGACGTCGTCACGGCCTTGCTGTTGATTTCGTACGCGCGTTGCGTCTGGATCATGTTGACCAGTTCCTGCACGACGTTCACGTTCGACGCTTCCACATAGCCTTGTTGCAGCGAGCCCGCGCCGTTCAAACCCGGCTGCGACACGTTCGGCGCGCCCGAGCTGCCCGTTTCCGAGAACAGGTTTTCGCCGCGCGCTTCGAGACCGGCCGGGTTGATGAACGTGGCGAGCTGGATTGCGCCGACGTTCGTCGCGGCGGTCGTGCCCGGCTGGGTGATCGACACCGTGCCGTCCGAGCCGATGGTGATCGACGTCGCGTTCTGCGGAATCGTGATCGCCGGGTTCAGCTGATAGCCGCTCGACGTCACGAGCTGGCCTTGCGCGTTCGTCTGGAACGAGCCGTCGCGCGTGTAGGACGTGGTGCCGTCGGGCATCGTCACCTGAAAGAAGCCCTGGCCGTTGATGGCGACGTCCTTCGAGTTGCCCGTCTGCTGCAGATTGCCCTGCGTATAGAGACGCTCGGTTGCGACTTGCTGCACGCCGGTGCCGAGCTGAATGCCCGATGCGAGTTCGGTTTGCTGCGTTGAATTCGCGCCCGGCTGGCGGGTCGTCTGATACAGCAGGTCCTCGAACACGGCGCGCGAACCCTTGAAGCCGTTGGTGGCCACGTTCGCGAGGTTGTTCGAGATCACATCCATTTGCGCTTGCTGCGCATTCATGCCGGTCGCGGCGATATAGAGAGAGCGATTCATGTTCGATTCCTGGATTTGCTTTGCCGCTTAGGAGAAGTTGAGCAGCTTGTTAGCCGACTGTTCGTTCTGGTCCGCCGATTCCATCAGCTTCGTTTGCATCTGGAACTGGCGCGCGTTGGTGATCATCGAGACCATCGCGGAAACCGGGTTCACGTTGCTGCCTTCCAGCGCGCCGCCGACCACGACGACGTTCGGGTCCGCCTCGGCGGGGTCGCCGCTTGCCGTGCGATAGAGGCCGTCGTCGCCGCGTGTCAGCGTCGCCGCATCGGGATTGACGAGCTTCAGCTGATCGACGGTCGCGATCGCGGTCGGCGGATCGCCTGGAATCAGCGCGGAAATCGTGCCGTCCTTGCCGATGGTGACTTCAGCGCCCGGCGGCACCGACAGCGGACCGCCGTTGCCGAGCACCGGCAGGTTGTTCGCCGTCACGAGCTGGCCGTTCTGGTCCACGTGCAGATTGCCGGCGCGCGTGTACGCCTCGCCGCCGTCCGCCGTTTGCACGGACAGCCAGCCCGGCCCCTGCACGGCGACGTCGAGCGGATTGCCGGTCTGCTGGATCGGGCCGGCGGAGTAATCCGCGGTCGGCGTCGACGACAGCACGAAGGTGCGCGTCGTGCCATCGGCGGACTGGTTCTCGAACGACATCGGCACCTGGCGGAAGGCCGCAAGCTGCGCCTTGAAACCCGTGGTCGATGCGTTCGCGAGGTTGTTCGCCACGACGGCTTGCTGCTCGAGCGACTGGCTTGCGCCGGTCATCGCGGTATAGATCAGACGGTCCATGAATCGCTTCCTTCTCTTCCTGTGCGTGCGGACGGTGCTTACAGATTGATCAGCGTCTGATCGACGGTCTGCTGCGTCTTGATCGTCTGCGCGTTCGCCTGATAGTTGCGCTGCGCGGTGATCAGATTCACCAGTTCGCTCGTCAGATCGACGTTCGAGTTTTCCACCGCGCCGCCTTGCAGCGTGCCGTGGTTCGTCGAGCCCGGCACCGAGACTTGCGCTGCGCCCGAAGCCGCCGTCTGCGCGTACACGTTGCCGCCCATGTTCTGCAGGCCGTTCTGGTTGTTGAAGTTCGCAATCGCGATCTGGCCGAGCGCCTTCGTTTCGCCGTTCGAGTAGTTACCCGTCAGCATGCCGTCGGTGCCGACCGTGAAGCCCGTCAGTTCGCCGGTGCTGTTGCCGTCCTGATGCAGATTCGTGAGGCCGCTCTTCGCGCCGTATTGCGTCGTGCCGGCGAGGCTGAGCGTCAACGATTGCGTCGCGCCGGGCGTCGGATCCGCGCCGTTCGGAATCGTGAAGGTGAAGCTCTTGCCGCTGGTCATGTTGCCCGACGCATCGAAGCTCACCGCGCCGAGATCGGTTTTCTGCGACACCGGATCGCCATAGCCCGCGAACGCTTCCCACGTGTTCGTGCCGGTCTTCGTGAAGTAGACGGAGACCTTCTGCGTGCCGCCGAGCGAGTCGTACGCATCCACCGAAGTCGATGCGTTGTACGTGTTGCCGTTGGCCGGATCGAAGTCGGCGACGGCCTTCACGGCGTCCTGCGAGTTGAGGTTGAACGCGGCGGTGATGGTCTTGGTCGCGGTCGGCGCGATGTTCGCGGTCGGCACGGTCAGCGGCACCGTGCTCGCGCTGTTGACGACGCCGCCCGAATCGGCCGCGTAGCCCATCAGTTGCAGGCCCGCCGAATTGACGATGTTGCCGCTGTTGTCCAGATGGAACACGCCGTTGCGCGAGTAGACGACCGAGCCGTTGTTCGACAGCTGATAGAAGCCGTTGCCGTTGATCGCGACGTCGAGCGCCTGGTTGGTCGTCGTGATCGTGCCTTGCGAGAACTGCTGCTGCACTTCCGAGAGGCGCGTGCCGATGCCGATCTGGTTCGACACGGCCGTGGCCATCGAACTGGCGTACATGTCGGCGAACTGCGCGGCGCCCTGCTTGAAGCCGACGGTATTCGCGTTCGCGATGTTGTTGCCGATCACATCGAGATCGCTCGAGGCGGCGCCCAGACCGCTCAGTGCTTGTTGGTAGCTCATGTTTTATCTCTCAGCCGGGCGCATCCCGGCAGCAAAGGAAGTTGGAATCAAAGAATCGAAGCGACGCTGGTCAGCGCAACCGTCGAGCCGTTCGCGAGCTTGAGGCCAGGCGCGCCGCCCGACATCTGCACGACGCTCTGCACTTGCGAAGCGGAGAGCGTCGTCGCGGTAGCCTGCTGGCCGTTGATCGTGCCTTGCGCGGTGATCGTGTAGCTGCCGTCGGCGAGCTTCGCGCCCTTCGAATCGACCGGCGTCCAGCCCGACACCGGAACCACACCCGCGCCTTGCGCACCGAGATCCAGCGTGTTGACGATGTTCCCCGACTTGTCCTTCACGACGATCTGCAGGTCGCTGACATCTTTCGCGAGTTGCACGCCGAAGCTCGACGACGCCCCGCTTGATACCGTCAGCGCATTGCCCGGCGCGAGCACGTTCGAGCCGATCAGCAACGCCGCCTGCGTCGACTGGCCGGCGGAGAGTTGCGTCGCGAGGGAACTCAACGACGTATTCAACTGGCCGATGCCGGACACCGTGTTGATCTGCGCGAGCTGCGAAGTCATCTGCGAGCTGTCGGCGGGATTGGTCGGGTCCTGGTTCTTCAACTGCGTCACGAGCAGCGTGAGAAACGTGTTCTGCAGGTCGGAGGCGGACGTGCCGCTCGTGCTGGCCGTCGAGCTGGACGCGCTCGATGCGCCGTTCATGGTGTCGAGCAGCGTCTGCGACACGGGGGTGCCGTTGCTGCCGATCGTGGTGTTGGTCGTCACGGGTTATTCCTCAGGTTCCGGTTCAGGTTCCGATGGTCAGTGTCTTGAGCATCAATTGCTTGGCGGTGTTCAGCGTTTCGACGTTCGCCTGATAGGAACGCGACGCGGAAATCATGTTGACCATCTCCTGCACGGGATCGACGTTCGGCAGCGTCACATAGCCGTCCGCGTTCGCCGCCGGATTGCTCGGGTCGTAGCTGGTTTTCATGGGGCTCGGATCGTCGATGACGCCCGTCACCTGGACGCCGCCGACCTGCTGGCCGGAGCCGCTCTTCGCGCCGCCGAGCGGATCGACGGCGAACACGACCTGCTTCGCCTTGTACGGCTGGCCGTCCGGTCCGGTCGTGCTGTCCGCGTTCGCAAGATTCGACGCGGTGACGTTCAGGCGCTGCGCCTGAGCCGACATCGCCGAACCGGCGACGCTGAATATGTTCATCAATGAAGGCATGATTCCTTGACCTTTCTTAACTGCGCTTAACTGTTGGACGTGATCGCGGACAGCATCGACTTGATCTGCGAGCTGAGCACCGTCATGCCGGCTTCGAAGTGCAGCGCGTTGTCCGCGAACTGCACGCGCTCGGCGTCGAGATCGACGGTATTGCCGTCGAGCGACGGCTGGCTCGGCACGCGATACGCGAGGCGGCCATAGTCGTCGCTCGGACCGCCCGATGCGGTGAGCGTCGATGTGCCGGACAGGTGTCCCTTCGCGGTCACGGCCATCGACGCGCCGCTGCTGACGGATACCGGCTGCGCCATCTTCAGCGTCGATGCGTTCGACGCTCCCGCTGCGCCGCGGCCCTGCTTGAGCGCGCCGGCGAGCGCGGTCGAGAAGTCCACGTCGCGCGACTTGTAGCCGGGCGTGTCGGCGTTCGCGATATTCGACGACAGCAGTTCCTGCCGGTACGCGCGCACATCGAGCGCTTCGCGGCCGAACGCGAATTCCTTATCGAGCTTGTCTAGCATTCCCCGGGTTCCCCAAGTTCGTGGTGTCGCACACGCCCGCCGCACCGCGCGGGCCTTTTTGCATGACACGCATCTTAGGAGCGGCGCGCAATGACTGATCCGATGAATAACCGGGAAACGCGGCCTCTATTCGAGGCTTGGGCGTGACGCGGGCTATCTAGAATCTGGGTCGTGGTGAGAGGCGGATGAATTTCGCGCTCACGAATCAAGCCGAACAACGTGTCTGCGCCTGGCGCGGCGAGCAAGGGAGAGAGTGATGAGCAGGTCCGCCGGGCATCCGTCGAAAGCAGCCGCGCCGCGCGCAGCGTCTTTTGCGCGCCGCGCGTTGCGATGCGTGACCGGCGCGTCGCTGCTCGTGGGCGTCATGGCGGGCGCGGTTGCGCAGCAGAGCGACGGCTTCATTGCGATTCCCGGCAACGCGGAGACGAATCCGTCGGCGGTCGCGGAGATGGCGAAGAGCCTTCCTGCCGCGAAACCTGCCGCTGTCTCCACTGTCTCCAGCGTTCCCACCGTTTCGAATGTTTCCACGGTTGCGCCCGCGCCTTATCTCGCGCCTGCGCCCGGCTACCGCGCCGCGACCAAAGCCGCCGATGCCGCCATGCGTCACGCCGCGCTCGCGCTCGAAGCCCGCGCCGACGCTGCCGACGACGCAATGGACGATGCCAGCGGACTGATCGTCATTCCCGGGGCGGGCGTTGCGAAGCCGGCGCCTGCTGCCGCTTCGGTCAAGCCGGCTGCCGCGTCTGCATCGGCACCGCGCGATGTCGTTCCGGTCGTCGTCACGCGCGATGACGCCGCCGCGTCGCCCGCGGCCAGCGCACGGCCGATCGCGGCGGGCGTGGCATCGCCGGTCAGGCGCGCGAACTACACGCCGTCCGTCACCGATGCTCCTGCCCTGAAGCGGGCGAGCTTCACGCCGTCGCCCGCCGCCTCCGCCGCCCCCGCGACGATGCAGGACGGCGAAACCATCCGCGCCGCGGCGCTCGCCTTTCTTCAGCAGCAAGCCGCTGGCTTGCCCGGCAAGGTCGAGATCACGGTGACGCCCGTCTTTCCGCGCGGCCTCGCCGCCTGCACCGCGCTCGATCCGTTCATGCCGACGGGCGCACGCCTCTGGGGCCGCGTGACGGTCGGCGTGCGCTGCGTCGGCGAGCGGCCGTGGACGCTGTATGTCCAGGCGCGGGTGTCGATCAATGCGACGTACTACGTCGCCGCCCGCGCCGTTGCGCCGGGAGAAGTGCTCGGCAACGCCGACCTCGTCGCCCGCGACGGCGATCTGACCGCGATGCCGCAAGCCGTCGTCACCGATCCCTCGCAGGCGGTCGGCGCGGTGACGCTGTCGCGCGTGCCGGTGGGCCTGCCGCTGCGCACCGATATGCTGCGCGCCGCAAGCGCGGTGGCGATCGGGCAGACGGTTCGCGTCGTCACCGCCGGCTCCGGCTTCTCGATTTCCGCCGAAGGCAGCGCCATGAGCAACGCCGCCCCCGGCCAGCAGGTTCGCGTGAAAACCGCCGGCGGCCAGATCGTGACCGGCGTCGTCAAGGATGCCCAGACGGTGGAGATCCGCATGTGACAGGCGGCGGCCGACCATTCCCGGCCCGGCCATCACCGCCCGAAGAATTGATTACCGAATGTTTCATTTTGTTGCATTTAGGCAGAGCCCCCGTCCCATAAGGCTTTCCGGGCGATGATGCCGCCGAACGTGTGCTGCGCCACAGAGGCAGGGTAAAGTTTCCGAGACCCACCGCCGATAAAGGACTCAACACGTTCGGGAATGGACATCGTGAAAATCGAATCGAAAAGCAACACCACTCTGGCGAGCCTGCAAGAAGGCTCACAACGCGCATCGCAGAGCGATGCGAAAACTGCCGCAGTCACCGCGCCGGCGAACGGCGTGAAAGCGGACACGGCATCGCCGGTGAGTCTGTCGACGTTGTCGTCGGACTTGCGCGCGTCGAACGGCTCGGACATCGATACGGCGAAAGTCGAATCGATCAAGGCCGCGATCCGCGACGGCAGCCTGAAAATCGACACCAGCAAGATCGCCGACGGCATTTTGAGCACCGCCCGCGACCTGCTGCAAACGAGAACCCCGCCGACTGGCGGCTGAAGCGCAACGGCCCGGGCTCGCCCGGAGCACGACGTGGACGGCGCCGGGCGGCTTTGACGAACCCGCGTTTTAGCGAGCTGCAATGAGAGACGCCCTGCTTGCCACTGTCATCGAAGAAGTCGCCGCCGTTCAGGCGTTCGAATCCCTCCTCGCCCACGAGGAAAAAGCGCTGATCGCCGCGCAGCCGCTCGGCGCGCTGCCGGAGATCATCGAGCAAAAGACCGCGCTAACCGAGCGCATCGGCGTACTCGAGAAGCAGCGGGACACGCAGCTCGGCGCGCTCGGCCTGCCCGGCGGATTCATCGGCATGGAAGCCGCCGCCGAGGGCGATGCGCCACTCGCCGAACAATGGGCGCTGCTGTGCGCGGCCGCGCGCCGCGCGAAGCAGGGCAACAACAACAACGGCGTGCTGATCCGCACCCGCATGGAATACAACCGCAAGGCGCTCGCGGCGTTGCAGGTCGCGCCGTCGAGAAGCGGGTTTTACGGTCCGGACGGGCGCATGCCCGGCGCGTAATCCGCCGTTCTGTCTTTTCTTCACGGCGCATGACTTCACGGTCATGCGCCGTTTCTCTTGCCCCGCCTCTTATCCATCGATTAACCCGGTTTTCCGCGGCCTAATCCGCCGATGGCCGCTCGACGCCTTCCGCAATAATCGCTTCCATCACAGAAAGCGAGCACGAAGCGGAGCAAGCGGTGGCGGAAGAAAGCGATCTCGAAAAAACCGAATCAGCCACTCCCAAGCGCCTGGAAAAGGCGCGGGAGGAAGGCCAGGTTGCGCGCTCGCGGGAACTCGCATCGTTTGCGTTGCTCGCGGCGGGTTTTTTCGGCGTATGGGGCCTGTCGGGCCCGATCAGCGGACACTTGCAGTCGATTCTGCGCGGCGCGTTCACGTTCAATCACGAGACCGTGCTCGACACGCGCCAGATGATGATCGGCGCGGCCAACGCCAGCAAGGAAGGCATGCTCGCCGTGCTGCCGGTGCTCGCGTTGACGGCGGTCGCCGCGCTCGCCGCGCCGATGGCCCTCGGCGGCTGGCTCATCACGACGAAGCCGCTCGCGCCGAACTTCGGACGCCTCAACCCGATCAGCGGGCTCGGCAAGATGTTCTCGTCGCAGGGTCCGATTCAGCTCGGCATGTCGATTCTGAAGACGCTCGTCGTCGGCGGCATGGCGGGTTCGGCGATGTGGAGCCGCAAGGCCGAAGTGCTGGGCCTCCTCACGAAGCCGCTCGGCCTCGCGCTCGCCGATGTGATGCATCTGATCCTCGTGTGCTGCGGCATGGCGATCGGCGGGCTGTTTCTCGTCGCGGTCGTCGACGTGCCGTATCAGATGTGGTCGCATGCGAAGAAGCTGCGCATGAGCAAGGAAGAAGTGAAGCGCGAGCACAAGGAAAACGAAGGCGATCCGCACATCAAGGGCAAGATTCGCCAGCAGCAGCGTGCGGCTGCGCGTCGCCGGATGATGCAGGCGATCCCGACCGCCGATGTCATCGTCACGAACCCGACGCACTTCGCGGTCGCGCTCAAGTATGCCGACGGCGAGATGCGCGCGCCGAAGGTGGTCGCGAAGGGCGTGAATCTCGTCGCGGCGCGCATCCGCGAACTGGGCCGCGAGCATAACGTGCCGCTGCTCGAAGCGCCGCCGCTTGCGCGGGCGCTGTATCACAACGTCGAGATCAACCGTGAGATTCCGGGCGCGCTGTACGGCGCGGTCGCGCAAGTGCTGGCGTGGGTGTATCAGCTCAAGCGTTACAAGGAAGACGGCGGCACGAAGCCGGACCGTCCCACCGATCTCGACGTGCCGAAGGAACTGGACAAAGGCGGCGTATCCGACGCCGACGCCGATCAGGAAGCCGCTGAAGCGCTTTCCGGCGACAACTCATCACAAGGAGCCGCAGCATGAACGCGCGCGCTGGATTTTTCGCGAAACGCCCCGACGCGCTCGGCACGCAGAACCTTCGGGCGCTGGCCGGCCCGATCCTGATCTGCATGATCCTCGGCATGATGATTCTGCCGTTGCCGGCGTTTCTGCTGGATCTGCTGTTCACCTTCAACATCGCGCTGTCGGTGATGGTGCTGCTCGTCAGCATGTACACGCAGAAGCCGCTCGACTTCGCCGCGTTCCCGAGCGTGCTGCTGTTCTCGACGCTGCTGCGCCTGTCGCTCAACGTCGCGTCGACGCGTATCGTGCTGCTGGAGGGTCACACCGGCCCGGACGCGGCGGGCCAGGTGATCGAATCGTTCGGGCACTTCCTCGTCGGCGGGAACTTCGCGGTCGGTATCGTCGTGTTCGTGATCCTGATGATCATCAACTTCATGGTCATCACGAAGGGCGCCGGGCGTATCGCGGAAGTCGGCGCGCGCTTCGCGCTGGACGCGATGCCCGGCAAGCAGATGGCCATCGACGCCGACCTGAACGCCGGCCTCATCAACGAGGAAGTCGCGAAAAAGCGCCGCACGGCCGTGGCGCAGGAGTCCGAGTTCTACGGTTCGATGGACGGTGCGTCGAAGTTCGTGCGCGGCGACGCGATCGCGGGCTTGCTGATCATGGTGATCAACATCGTCGGCGGGCTGATCGTCGGCATGCTTCAGCACGACATGGACTTCGCGCACGCGGCCACGAACTACACGCTGCTGACCATCGGCGACGGCCTCGTTGCGCAGATTCCGTCGCTCATCATCTCGACTGCGGCGGGCGTGATCGTGTCGCGCGTCGCGACGGACGAGGACATCGGCACGCAGCTGACCGGACAGTTGTTCCAGAACCCGCGCGTGCTGATGATCACCGGCGTGATCATCGGCATCATGGGCCTGATTCCGGGCATGCCGCACTTCGCGTTTCTGCTGCTCGGCGGCGGCCTCGTCTATGCCGCCCGTTCGATGAACAAGCGCGCGGAAGCGAAGAAAAAATCCGGCATTGTCACCGATGTCACGCCGATCGCCGCCGCCGCAGCCGCGTCCGCCGAAGGCGCGGAGGCGAGCTGGGAGGATGTCGCGCTCATCGATCCGCTGGGGCTGGAAGTGGGCTATCGGCTGATTCCGCTCGTCGATCGCAACGCGGATGGCGAACTGCTCAAGCGCATCAAGGGCATCCGCAAGAAGTTTGCGCAGGAAATCGGCTTCTTGCCGCCGGTCATTCATATCCGCGACAATCTGGAGCTGCGTCCGAATGGGTATCGCATTGCGCTGAAGGGCGTGGAAGTGGGCGTCGGCGAAGCGTTTCCGGGTCAATGGCTCGCGATCAACCCGGGCCAGGTATCGGCGACGCTGCCGGGCACGCAGACTACCGATCCGGCGTTCGGCCTGCCGGCGGTATGGATCGACACGGCGATGCGCGAGCAGGCGCAGGTGTTCGGCTATACGGTCGTCGATGCGAGCACGGTGGTCGCGACGCATCTGAATCACCTGGTCGTAACGCACTCGGCGGAACTGCTCGGGCGACAGGAAGTGCAGGCGCTGCTGGAGCGCATCGGCAAGGACACGCCTTCACTCACCGACGATCTCGTGCCGAAGACGCTGTCGCTCACGACGCTGCAGAAGGTGTTGCAGAACCTGCTCGACGAGAGCGTGCCGATTCGCGACATGCGCACGATTCTGGATGCGTTGCAGGAGCATGCGCCGCGCATTTCGGATCCGTACGAACTGACGGCGGCGGTGCGTCTCGCGCTAGGCCGTGCGATCACGCAGCAGTGGTATCCAGGCAGCAACGATTTGCAGGTGATGGGCCTCGATCCGACGCTGGAGCGGGTGTTGTCGCAGGCGCTATCGACGGGGCCGAATCCGGGCCTGGAGCCGGGGCTTGCGCAAACCCTGATGACATCGACGCAGAACGCGATGATGCGCCAGCAGAATCTGGGACTGCCGCCGGTGCTGCTGGTGCAGCATTCGTTGCGAGCGATGCTTGCGCGCTTCCTGCGCCGGAGTCTGCCGCAGTTGAAAGTGATTTCTTATGCGGAAGTGCCGGATACGCGGAATGTGAAGGTGGTTAATTTGATTGGGGGGTGACGACCACGCCCTAGTGCAGCGACGAGCCGATCATGTCTTTGAGGTTGGCGGCGTCGAACGCGACTGTCTTGTCCGTGTAATAGCTGGCGCGTTCGAACTGCTTCTTGGTGACAGCCTTCTGGCTCTCCGCGATGGCGAGCACGTAGCCCATCATGTTCTGCACCTTGTACTGCATGAAGATCATCTCAGCTTCGAGCAGGCGCGCCGGGTTTGACGCACCGATGATGATCATCGGCTTTCCTATGTCGATGACGTAATCCGCAACCCAGCCCCCCGCGATGGGAAGCTCGACATCCGAGCGAAGCGGAACCTGGAGCTCGCGTGCGATGTTGACGAGCACGCTCGTCAACTGCTCTTTGAAATCGCTGCTGGACTGGCGGTCGGCTTGTGAAGTCGCGACAGCGTACAACTGCTGTGCAGCTTCGGCGACGCGAAAGACATAGGGCGCGATCGACCGCTCATCGTTGGTCGATGCCCGAATCACCTCGTCAGCGCCAAGCCTCGCAGGACTCAGCTCCGCGAGTTCATGAGACCATCGTCCAACCGCCGCCGATTCGACATCGCCGCCCGCCATGCTTGCATTCAGGCAAGCTTCTCCGTTCTCATCGATCAGATAACCGTCGTCTGCTGGACGAACGCGCACCACCACACGGTCGCCCGTTCCGGGGTATTCGAGCGGCGTAACGATCCGTTGCACGCCGTTGGTATCGGCGTGGACTTCAAAGAGGGAGCAAATGCAACGCTTGAGGGTTTGAGTCAATTCCATAGCTTAGCCTGGCGATCGTCTTCGAACATCGTCTCGATACCGACTGCTTTGCAGAAGACCTTGATCAAGGTCACGCGGTCCTGCTCGGACGCTGGATCGAAATCGCGAGCAGGCTTCAGGTTAAGCTCGGGCGCGCCCGGCAGCAAGCGGTTCCGGTAGTTCGCGCTCGTCCCGCACGGCAGCTTGCAGTGCAAGCCTTTGTGGGTCGGATGATAGTGAAACTCGAAGAGCGGGAACATGTCGCCGTTTGAAGCGACGCTTAACAGGTACCCATAGAACGAGCGATCCGTGCGCTCCGGGCCATCGTGCCACATGAAGAGAACCCGGTGGTCATCCGACACCGCCAGCAAGTCGGTGGTCTGGCTTCCCTGCCTGCCGAGTCTGTTGAACGGCTTGGGCAGCGAATTCCGTACCAGCTTTCTGAAGCGAGGCGCGTTAGCCAACAGCTTGCGCGAGCATTTGTGAGCGGCGAGATCCTTCGGATGCAATTGCGGTTCTCTCGATTCGGCTTAGGGCAACCGCAGCGATGTGAGCAGGCAGTGCGGTCGGCGGATACGATTTCGAGATCGATGCTATATGCATCCTTCGCCAGACAACACTTCGTTGACCGAATGTTCCACTTCGTCCCCGAAGCCGCTTCCTCGAAGCAGCCGCCTCTCTCAACACTCCACGATATTCACCGCCAACCCGCCCCGCGACGTCTCCTTATACTTCGTCTTCATGTCCGCGCCGGTTTCACGCATCGTCTTGATGACCGAATCCAGCGAAACATAGTGGGACCCATCTCCGCGCATCGCCATGCGCGCCGCGTTCACGGCCTTCACCGATCCCATCGCGTTGCGCTCGATGCACGGAATCTGCACCATGCCGCCGACCGGATCGCAGGTCAGCCCGAGGTTGTGCTCCATGCCGATTTCCGCCGCGTTCTCCACTTGCGCCGGGGTGCCGCCGAGCACCGCCGCGAGCGCGCCCGCCGCCATCGAGCATGCGACGCCCACTTCGCCCTGGCATCCCACTTCCGCGCCGGAGATCGACGCGTTCATCTTGTACAAAATGCCGATAGCCGCCGCCGTCAGCAAGAAGTCGATCACGCCCTGCTCGTTCGAGCCCGGAACGAAGCGATCGTAGTAATGCAGCACCGCCGGAATGATCCCCGCCGCACCGTTCGTCGGCGCGGTGACGACACGTCCGCCCACCGCGTTCTCCTCGTTCACGGCGATCGCGTAGAGGTTGATCCAGTCGATCATCGATAACGGATCGCGCAACGCCCGCTCCGGCTTGCCCGCCAGCGCGCGATACAACTGCGGCGCGCGGCGCTTCACCTGAAACGGTCCCGGCAAATTGCCATCCGCTTCCGGATTGCCAATACCGCACCCACGCGCAACGCAATCCTGCATCACGTCCCAGATGCGCAGCAGGCCCGCGCGAATCTCGTCCTCGCTGCGCCAGATGCGCTCGTTCTCCCACATCAGCTGCGCAATCGACTTGCCGGATTCCGCGCACATCTTCATCAGCTCGTCGCCGGTATGAAACGGATACGGCAACTGCTCGTGCGCCGTCAGCACCGCCGTGTTCGCCGCGCCCGCCGTCACCACGAAGCCGCCGCCCACCGACAGATACGTCGCATCGCGCAAGGGCTGGCCGTTCGCATCGAATGCATGCAGCTTCATGCCGTTCGGATGCTCGGGCAACGCCTGCCGATAGAACGCGATGTTCTCCTTCAACGAGAACGGAATGTCGCGCGTGCCGAGCAAGGCAAGCGTCTTCGACGCGCGGACCGCTTCGAGACGCGGCACGATGGTGCTGGCATCGACGGTATCCGGGGCGTCGCCCATCAGGCCGAGCATCACGCCGCGATCCGTGCCGTGGCCCTTACCCGTCGCGCCGAGCGATCCGTACAACTCGCACTTCACCGATGCCACCGCGCCGAGAAGCCCGTCGCGTTCCAGCCCTTGCGCGAACATCAGCGCGGCGCGCATCGGTCCGACGGTGTGTGAGCTGGAAGGTCCGATGCCGATTTTGAAGAGATCGAAAACGCTGACTGCCATGACTGCCCCTGCGAAAGAAGTTAGCGCGCCGGCAGCGGCAGACAGACCGCGAGCCACGCGGGAGGCGTGGGCGCGAGCCGCAATGCCACCGGCGCATAGCGGCCGTCGAGACGCGCCGCCAGATGAAAGAGTTCCGACGCGTTTTTCGGATCCCACTGTCCTGATGAACCCGGCAGGCCGGCCTCGCGACGCTTCGCATCGAAAGGTACGGTGGAGCGCACGAATTCCTCGTGCGTTCGGGTGCCGATTGCATACGGCGTGAGCCAGTTGAGCGCATCGGCGAGCGTCGCGCCGGTCGCCGCGCGTTCCGGCAGCCAGTTGCGGTTGTGACGCCGCGCCGCAAGCGCCGCCGTCACGAGCGGCTGTAGATCGTAGGTGACGTAGTGCAGCGCATCGCGTTCGGAGAAATCGACCGTCGATCCATCCGGCGCGATGTTGTCGCCGATATGCTCGACAAAAAGCTGCTGCGCCGCGTTGATCATCTTGCGATCGTCGATGGTGAACGCGCCCATCGCCACCAGCTTCACGCGATGACTCTGCCAGTTGTTCCGATACGTGCCGGTGAGCGGACGCGGCTGCTTGTCGATGTCGGTGATATAGCCCGTCACCATCTTCGCAATGAACGCGTTCGCCGCGTTGCGCGTCTTGACCGGCAGCGCGCTCGCCGTCAGGTCGTACGCGAGAATCAGCGATTCGAAGTTGGTCTCGTCGATCGGATTGAAGCTCGGCTGGTAAGTCGTCGTCCACGCGAGGAGGAAGCGATCGACCAGACGCAGATACCGTTCGTTGCCCGTGGCGCGCCACGCAAGCGCCGCATCGCGCATGAGGCCGAGATCGCCGGCAGCCTCGACGCTTTCATCGTGAATGCCTTCGTGCGGCAGCGTGCCTTCGGTGTGCAGGGTGGCGCGCGGCTTCGGCTGATCGTCGACGTGAGATTGCACCGCTTTCACGAGCGCCTTCACGCCCGGATCGGCGTGCGTGCGCTCGCTCGTCTGCATGGCGGGCGCGGCGCAGAAGTTCATCGCCGCGTGTGCGCGTGGCGCGATCAGCAGCGCAGACAGCACGCCCAGCGTCGCCAGCGTTGCGTGCGTCGTCCGGAAACGGCTTGCCTCGTTCACCCTTTGCAGCTTCAGCGCCATATGCACTCCCTGATTGCTTTGGTCAGGGGTGAGATGTTAGCCGTTCCCGAACGCGCCGCAAGTTCACCCGACAATGCTTTACGCTTGCGGGCGACTCGCGGCTTTCACGCTCACGCGTCCGCGTACTCCGAAATCGGCACGCACGAGCACATGAGGTTGCGATCGCCATACGCGTTGTCCGCGCGGCCGACCGGCGACCAGTACTTGCGCGTCACGAGCGACTTCACCGGATACGCAGCCTTTTCACGCGTGTACGCATGATTCCACTCGTCGGCGGTGACGACCGCGGCCGTGTGCGGCGCGTTCTTCAGCACGTTGTCTTCGCGATCGGCGCGGCCTTCCTCGACCGCGCGAATCTCTTCGCGAATGGCGATCATCGCGTCGATGAAACGGTCCAGCTCTTCCTTCGACTCCGATTCCGTCGGCTCGACCATCAGCGTGCCGGGGACAGGGAAGCTCATCGTCGGCGCATGGAAGCCATAGTCGATCAGGCGCTTCGCCACGTCTTCCACGGAGATGCCGCTCACTTCCTTGATCGGCCGCACATCGAGAATGCACTCGTGCGCGACCAGCCCGCCGGGGCCGCTATACAGCACCGGATAATGCGGCGCGAGGCGTTTCGCGACATAGTTCGCCGCGAGGATCGCGCTTTCGGTGGCGGCGGTGAGGCCGGTTGCGCCCATCATCGCGATGTACATCCACGAGATCGGCAGAATGGCCGCAGAGCCATACGGCGCCGACGATACCGCGCCGATGCCCGCTTCGTCGCGCTTGTAACCCGTGGAGGTCTGATTCGGCAGGAACTTCGCGAGATGCGCGCCGACCGCGACCGGACCGACCCCCGGTCCGCCGCCGCCGTGCGGAATGCAGAACGTCTTGTGCAAGTTCAGGTGCGAGACATCGCCGCCGAACTGGCCCGGCGCGCAGAGGCCGACCATCGCGTTCATGTTCGCGCCGTCGACATACACCTGACCGCCGTGTTGATGCACGATGTCGCAGATTTCGCGCACGTTGCGCTCGAACACGCCGTGCGTCGACGGATACGTGATCATGATCGCCGCGAGATTCGCCGAATGCTTCTCGGCCTTCGCCTTGAGGTCTTCGATATCGACGTTGCCGTTCGCATCGCACGCAACGACGACGACCTGCATGCCCGCCATCTGCGCCGATGCCGGATTCGTCCCGTGCGCGGAAGCCGGAATCAGGCAAACATTGCGATGCCCTTCGCCGCGCGACTCGTGATACGCGTGAATGATGAGCAGGCCCGCGTACTCGCCCTGCGATCCCGCGTTCGGTTGCAACGACACCGCCGCGTAACCCGTGCACGCGACGAGCATCTGTTCGAGTTGATCGATCATCGTGCGATAACCGAGCGTCTGTTCGGCGGGCGCAAACGGATGAATCTGCGCGAACTCGGGCCACGTCACCGGGAGCATCTCGGACGTGGCGTTGAGCTTCATCGTGCAGGAGCCGAGCGGAATCATCGTGCGGTCGAGCGCGAGGTCCTTGTCGGCGAGGCTGCGCAAATAGCGCAGCATTTCGTGTTCGGAGTGATGGCGGTTGAAGACCGGATGCGTGAGGTAATCGCTCGTGCGCTTCAGTTCAGCGGGAAGCGAGTCCTTCAACGCCGCGTCGAGCGCGTCGATGTCGAACGTTTCAGTCTTGCCCGCGACTTCCGCGAACAAGGCGAAGAGCTTCAGCAGGTCGTCGCGCGTGGTGGTTTCATCGAGCGATACGCCTACTTGCGTGGCGCTCACTTGGCGCAGGTTGATATGCGCGGCGTGCGCGGCCTGATGCAGCGCGATGGTGTTCGCGCCGCTGTCGATGGTGACCGTATCGAAGAACGTCTCGTTGGCGATCGCATAGCCGAGCTTCGCGACGCCCGCCGCGAATATCGACGCGACGCGGTTCACGCGCAGCGCAATCGCCTTGAGTCCTTGCGGGCCATGATAGACCGCGTACATGCTCGCCATGATCGCGAGCAGCGCCTGCGCCGTGCAGACGTTCGATGTCGCCTTCTCGCGGCGAATGTGCTGTTCGCGCGTTTGCAGCGCGAGACGCAGCGCGGAATTGCCCTGCGCGTCGACGGTCACGCCGACGAGACGCCCCGGCATCTGGCGCTTGAACTCGTCGCGCACGGCCATGTACGCCGCGTGCGGACCGCCGAAGCCGACCGGCACGCCGAAACGCTGCGTGTTGCCGATCGCCACATCCGCGCCCCACTCGCCCGGCGGCGTGATGAGCGTCAGCGCAAGCAGATCCGCGGACGCGACGACATGCCCGCCCGCCGCGTGAATCGCTTCGGCCAGCGCGCGGTAGTCGCGCACGTCGCCGTTCGAGCCGGGATATTGCAGCAGCACGCCGAATGCGCTGGCGCTCGCGGCGTCGGCCGCAGGGCCGACCCGAACGTCGATGCCCGCCGGCTTTGCGCGCGTCTTCACCACTTCGATGGTCTGCGGCAGCACGTCGTCGGCGACATAGAACACGTTCGACTTCGGCTTGCCGATGCGTTGCAGCAGCGTCATCGCTTCGGCGGCGGCGGTGGCTTCATCCAGCAGCGATGCGTTCGCCATCGCGAGGCCCGTCAGGTCCATCACCATCTGCTGGAAATTGAGCAGCGCCTCGAGACGGCCTTGCGAAATCTCGGGCTGATACGGCGTGTACGCGGTGTACCACGCCGGATTTTCGAGGACGTTGCGCAGGATCACGGCCGGCGTGTGCGTGCCGTAGTAACCCTGGCCGATGAAGGTTCGAAACACCAGATTCTCGTCCGCGAGCTTGCGCAGCGACGCGAGCGCTTCAGCTTCGCTCTTCGGCTGCGTGAACGCGCCGAGCGGCAACGTCTCCTTGCGGCGGATCGTTTCGGGAATCACCGCGTCGATGAAGGCTGCGCGCGACGCGAAGCCGAGCGCGTCGAGCATCGCGCGCTGGTCGGCGTCGTCGGGGCCGATGTGCCGGCTAGCGAATGCATCGTGGCATTCGAGCGCGGCGAGTGACAAAGAGGTGCGGTTCATCAGGCGATCCGGGTGTTCGAGCTTCATGTGAATTCCTGCGAAAGCGGCCTCTTTCGTGAAACCGCTTTCGTCTGATAGAGGGTTATTCGCCGATCGACTTGCCGTAGCCTTCGGCGTCGAGCAGCTTCTCGAGACCCGCGTCGCTCGCGGGCTTGATCTTGAACAGCCAGCTTTCGTACGGCGCGCCGTTCACCTGATCGGGCGATCCCGTCAGCGCGTCGTTGGCCGCGACCACTTCGCCCGAGACCGGCGCATAGATATCGGAGGCCGCTTTCACCGATTCGATGACCGCGATGGCGTCGCCCGCCGCCACCGACTTGCCCGCCGCCGGCAGTTCGACGAACACGATGTCGCCGAGCGCTTCCTGCGCGTGATCGGTAATGCCGACGGTCAGCGTGCCGTCAGATTCAGTGCGGACCCATTCGTGCGATTCGGTGTATTTCAGATCGGCCGGGATGCTCATTGAATGCTCCTTGCGTGGTTCGTTCGTTCGTGAAGTTTTGACTGGAGAAACGCGCGCGTCCGGCTCACTGGGGTTCGACGAGAACCTTGCCGCTGCGCACGAACGGAAGTTTTACCACGCGCGCGGGGACTTGCTTGTCGCGGATGACAACCTGCACCGTATCGCCGGGCGCGACGGCCGTCGGCACGCGAGCGAACGCAATCGACTCCTGCATCGACGGCGAGAACGTGCCGCTCGTGATTTCGCCGTCGCCGTGCGGCGTCACGATTTTTTGATGCGCGCGCAGCACGCCGCCCGCACGGCCGTTTTCCTTGATGAGCACGAGCCCGACGAAACTCGCCTTCGCGCCGTTCGCCTCGAGCGCCGCGCGGCCGACGAAGTCACGCGGCGTTTTTAGATCGACGGTCCAGGCGAGGCCCGCGTCGAGCGGCGACACGGTTTCGTCCATGTCCTGGCCGTAAAGGTTCATGCCGGCTTCCAGCCGCAGCGTGTCGCGCGCGCCAAGGCCGGCCGGCTTCACGCCCGCTGCGACCAGCGCGTTCCAGAGCGCTTCGACGTGCGTCGCGGGAACGACGATTTCGAAGCCGTCCTCACCGGTATAGCCGGTGCGCGCGAGCATCAGTTCGCCGTATTCGGTGGAGGGAAACGTGACCGCGTTGAACGGCTTGATGTCCTGGGTCGCGGCGCGCGTGTCCGGCAGCACTTGCCAGACTTTCTCGCGCGCGTTCGGCCCTTGCACGGCGATGATGCCGAGATCGCCGCGCGGCGTGATCGACAGGTTGAAGCCGCCTTCGGCGTTCAACTGACCGAACCACGCGATGTCCTTGTCCGCCGTGCTCGCGTTGACGACCACGCGGAAACTCGTTTCGGAGAAGTAGTAGACGATGAGATCGTCGATCACGCCGCCGTCGCTCTTGAGCAGACACGAGTAGAGCGCACGGCCCGGCGTCGTCAGCTTGTCGACGTTATTGGCGATCGCGTAGCGGAAGAAATCGCGGACGGCGTCGCCCTGGAAATCGACGACGCGCATGTGAGAGACGTCGAACATGCCGGCGTCGGTGCGCACGGCGCGGTGTTCGTCGATCTGCGAACCGTAGTTGACGGGCATGTCCCAGCCGCCGAAATCGACCATGCGCGGGTTGAGCGCGAGGTGAGCGGCATGCAGGGGCGTGTGTTGGAGTGCAGTCATCGGGGCCTCGGTTCGCGAAACAAGAAAGGCCACGCAGCGCGGTTTGCCTGTGGAATGCCGCTTCGCTCGCCGCCCGATGCGGCATACGAAGCGCAACCCACGATGCAGTTGCGATGCGTGACCCCTCTGTCCTCGGTACCTGAGAGATTGCGCGGACTTCGGCGTGTGCCGATGGTCCCTCGCGCGCCCCTTCGGTGGGCAACTGGCTTTTCGTTCGACGAAGCCGTTGCCGCTCTCCAGAGTACGGAGGATTCGATCCTCCGACGCGGCCGGTCCTTTTGCCTGAGAGTTTGCGGGTGTGCCCCTTCGGCGGCGCGGCGCTCGCTGTGCGTTTTGCACGACGACGGCCACGCGCTCTCCCGACGCGTGCGGCAGAATTTACGCGATGGAAATGGGGTTGTCAAACGGATTCGGAGACGGGCGATTGTGTGTGATCGGGCGGTGTGATTTCGCGCGATTCTTTACGTTCGGGGCGATGCCGTCTCAGGATTCGCGCCCGCTTCACCCCCGCGCAAACGCCACCCTTCTCCCTTCCCGCTCGCTCTGCAACGCCAGCTCGATGACCGTCATCGTGTCCACCGCATCCTGCGGCGTCACCGGGAACGGCTTGCCATCCAGCACCGACGCCGCCAGCGCACGATAGAACTCCACATAAGCGCCATCGCGCGTGGCGAATTCGTGGCGCAGATCGTGGTCGCCATCCACTTCGCGCAGCAAACCCGGCGGATTCTTGCCGAAGCCCGCATCGCCGGGGCGCAGTCCGGAGCGCAACTGATCTTCCTGCACGTCGAGGCCGGTCTTCACATAGCTGCCGCGCGTGCCGTGAATCGCGAAACGCGGCGGCTCCAGCGCAGCGAGCGCGCTCGCATGCAACACCACTTCCTTGTCCGCATAGCCGAGCACGAGGTGCACGTAATCCGGCGCGTGCGCGTGATCGCGATGCGCCTTCACGAAAGCCGTCACCGTCTGCGGAACGCCGAAAAGCGCGAGCGCCTGATCGATCAGATGCGGCCCCAGATCGAACAGCAATCCGCCGCCGCGCGCCGCTTCCTCGCGCCAGCGTTGCGGCACTTTGGGACGGAATCGATCGAAATGGGATTCGTAATGCGTGATGCGCCCGAGCCGCCCGCTCTCGATGAGCGCGCGCGCCGTCATGAAGTCGCCGTCCCAACGACGGTTGTGAAATGGCGCGAACAGCAACCCGCGCTCGGCGGCAAGATCGGCGAGCGCGCGGGCATCCGCTGCGCTGAGCGTCACCGGCTTGTCGACGACCACGTGCTTGCCCGCCGACAACGCGCGGCGCGCGAGGTCGAAGTGCGTATCGTTGGGTGTGGCGATGACGATGCACGCGATGTCGTCGATAGCGACGAGCGCATCGAAGTCGGCGACGATCCGCGCGTCGGGATAATCGGCCTGCGCGCGCTCGGCCTGGCTCGTCGCGATGGCCGTCACGCTCGCGCGGCCGCAATGCTCGATCACGGGCGCGTGGAACGTCGCGCCGGCGAGGCCATAGCCCATCAGGCCGACTTTCAGTGCTGAACTCATTGTGGGCATCATCCTGTTCGTATCGAACAGATATTGTGGCACGCGGCCAAACGGCGGCAACCCGAAAGCGAACGAGGGCCAAAACCCGCCGCGTTTTATCGTGTTAACATCGCGCTCTCGAATTTGCCGCGCGCACGAACAGTGTGCCGCCAGGCGAATGCTCGCAGTCCCTCAGCGGCGGTGTTTTTTACCGGTTGCCGCTCGCCTCACTCTCCAAAGTCCAGAACGATGTCCGCAGGTCTCAACGCCGCACAAAGCGAAGCGGTGCGCTATCTCGATGGTCCCTGTCTCGTGCTCGCCGGCGCAGGCAGCGGCAAGACGCGCGTGATCACGCAGAAGATCGCGCATCTGATCGAAGGCCGCGGCTTCGAGCCGAAGCACATTGCCGCGCTGACCTTCACGAACAAGGCCGCGCTCGAAATGCGCGAGCGGACCGCCAAGCTTCTCGAAGGCAAGACGCTGACGACGCCCGGTAAGGAAGGCCGCAAGGTGCCGGTCAATCAGTTGACCATCTGCACGTTCCACTCGCTCGGCGTGCAGATCATGCGGCAGGAAGCGGAGCACGTCGGGCTGAAGCCGCAGTTTTCGATCATGGATTCCGACGACTGCTTCGGCATGGTTCAGGAACAGCTCGGCACCACGGACAAAGGGCTCATCCGCAAGGTGCAGTCGATCATCTCGCTCTGGAAGAACGCGATGGTCTCCCCCGATCAGGCAGCCGTGCTCGCGAACAACGAAGACGAGCATCAGGCGGCGATCGTGTATCGCAGCTATGCCGCGACGCTGCACGCGTATCAGGCGCTCGATTTCGACGATCTGATCCTGCGCCCCGCGCAACTTTTCGCGGAGAACGAGCAGGTGCGCGACAAGTGGCAGAACCGCTTGCGCTATCTGCTGATCGACGAGTATCAGGACACCAACGCCTGCCAGTACGAATTGCTGAAACAGCTCGCCGGGCCGCGCGCGGCGTTCACCGCCGTCGGCGACGACGATCAGGCTATCTACGGCTGGCGCGGCGCCACGCTCGAGAATCTCGCGCAGTTGAGCAAGGACTTTCCGAAGCTGCATATCGTCAAGCTGGAGCAGAACTATCGCTCGACGGTGCGCATCCTGACGGCGGCGAACAACGTCATCGCCAACAATCCGAAGCTCTTCGAGAAGAAGCTGTGGTCCGAGCACGGCATGGGCGACACGATCACCGTCACCGGCTGCAACGACGAAGAGCACGAGGCCGAATCCGTCGTGTTCCGGCTCTCGGCGCACAAGTTCGAGCGGCGCGCGGCGTTCCGCGACTACGCCATTCTGTATCGCGGAAATTTTCAGGCGCGCATCTTCGAGCAGGTGCTCCGGCGCGAGCGCATCCCGTATGTGCTGTCGGGCGGGCAGTCGTTTTTCGATCGCGCGGAGATCAAGGACATCATCGCGTATTTGCGGCTGATCGCGAATCCGGACGACGATCCCGCCTTCATCCGCGCCATCACGACACCCCGGCGCGGCGTCGGCAACACGACGCTCGAAGCGCTCGGTGCGTTCGCGGGCGCAGCGAAGGTGTCGCTGTTCGAGGCGGTGTTCATGGGCGGCATCGAGGCGCGGCTGTCGGCGCGGCAAGTCGAACCGCTGCGCACCTTTTGCGAATGGATACGCCGGCTTTCAGACCGCGCCGCGCGTGATCCGGCGACCGAAGTGCTCGACGACATGATGGAAGCCATCCACTACGAAGCCTATCTCTACGATGCCTTCGACGAGCGGCAGGCGCAATCGAAGTGGCAGAACGTGCTCGAATTCTGCGAATGGCTGAAGCGCAAGGGCACGAAGCTGGAGGCATCGCCGGAAAGCGAGCAGACCGGCTACGACACCGCCGATGGCCTCACCGACGACGGCAAGAATCTGCTCGGGCTGATCCAGACCGTTGCGCTGATGTCGATGCTCGAAGGCAAGGACGAAGACCCCGACGCGGTGCGGCTTTCGACGGTGCATGCGTCGAAGGGGCTGGAGTATCCGCACGTGTTTCTGGTGGGCGTCGAGGAAGGCATCATGCCGCATCGCGGAAACGCGGACGACGACAGTCCGGTCGACGATGCGCGCATCGAGGAAGAGCGCCGGCTGATGTACGTGGCGATCACGCGGGCGCAGCGAAGCCTGCATCTGAACTGGTGCAAGAAGCGCAAGCGCGCGCGGGAGACGGTGGTCTGCGAGCCGTCGCGCTTCATTCCGGAGATGCTGCTCGACGATGCGCCGCCGCCGACGGCGGAAGAAGCGCCGTTGTCGCCGAAGGACCGGATGGCGATGCTGAAGGCGATGTTGCAGAAGAGCTGATGACCTTCTGCATTCGATAAAAAGCCCTGCGACGCTGAACTGACCCCCTGAAGTTGGACAGTAAAGGCTAGGCAGCCAAGGGCTGAGTCCTGTATTGCACGGGACTCAGCC
>NZ_JBFUPT010000028.1:0-38622 GCF_041360715.1 Caballeronia sp. RCC_10 | reverse complement strand
CTCAAGGGTTCGCTGCGCGGACCTTACGCTCGCCCTTGACCCGCCAAACCACCCACTGAGAATTCAAAAGAGGCATTGTTCTATCATCCGGTCCGAAGGAGAACTTCACGCGCCCGGCCGCCGACCCGCTTTTTCGTTCCGCGGCGGTGAACTATGGCGACCGTGCTATCGGCGTTGTGCTTACCGGGAAGCTCGATGATGGCGCCGCAGGACTGAAGGCGATTCAGGCCTGCGGCGGCTATACGATTGTTCAGGATCCGTCGACGTGCGTCGCACCCGACATGCCGCAAGCGGCCCTTAAAGCTGTTCCACCGGACGTGGTCGCTCCGATCGAAGACATAGGTCCAGCGATCGTGAGAGCGTTGACAGACTCCTCGTTCAGGAGCTTTAACATGAACGAAAGACAGCGCGCTGCCCTAGAACTGAATATTGCAGCGACCGGCGATTCCTCTCCGGCCCAGCTTGAGCGGCTCGGCCAGCGCACAAGCATGACCTGCCCGGAATGTGGGGGAATCATTTGGCGCATTGGCGAAGGGTATCCATTGAGGTATCGTTGCCATACAGGCCACGCATTCTCTGCGATGTCGCTCAAAGAGCAACAACGTTCAGGCACCGAGGACGCGCTATGGTCAGCGGTTCGGCGCCTGCAGGAAAAGCTGCTGCTCGTTCAGGACCAACTTTCGCTCGCTGAGACGACCGATAGTGCCGGGGCACCGGCCTTGCGCGCTGAGATAGCTCCACTCGAGAACGCCATCCGAACGGTCAGGCGACTCGCGAAAGAGCCGGCAGCCGCGACGCCCAACCAGAGCGTTGGATAAAGCAGCGGTCTCAGTCGATCGCCGCTCGTTGCGCGACCGAGCACCAGCCGCTTGCGGCTAGGGGCCGCTCAATGATGGCAACCGACATTCAGATCACCACGAGCAACTGCTGCCGAATGAACCTTAATGGCCGCAGGACTCCGGTCTATCGGCAACGTTCCACCTGATAGCCGCCACTATTCGGCCGGATAGCGGAGCAGGAAGCCACGGCGCAATTGTGTCTAGTCATACATGCGTGACGAATGTTCGACGAGCACCATGCTTTTTACCCTGTCATGGACGCTTGTTACCCGGAATCATTATTCAGTCAAGGCGCGATCGCACGCCCTCGATCACAAACCCGCTGGCGGGCATCGCCGGCATGCGCGCGAGGTCGATCGACAAGTCCTGATCGGGCACCGCGTAATCCATATCGTTTGCGAGCATGAGCACGGCGCGTGTGAGCAATGCGATTGTTGCCCATTCGCCCGCGCAACGATGGCCTACGTCAAAGACGCCGCCGCCTTGCGGTATGAGCGAAAAGCCTTCGTCGCGCCAGCCCGCGAAGCGTGACGGCGCAAATTCGTCGGGACGCTCCCACGCTTGCGGATCGTGATGAGTGCCGTAAATGTCGAGCAGCACCCAGTCGCCCGGCGCGAAGGCGCGGCCCTGCCACTCGAAAGGCACAAGCGCACGGCCGCCGACGGCCGCAAAGAACGGGAAATAGCGGCGCACTTCCTGCACGAAGCGCAGCGCCGCTTCACTGTCCCGCGCGATGTCCTCACGATGTTCCGGCCAGCGATGCAAAGCCAGCGCTGCATAGACGATGAAGCGCTCCACCGCCACGGTCGGGCGCAACAGATTGATCAACTCGATGGTCGCAATCTTCACAGGCAGCAGGGCCCCGCTTTCATCGCAGTGTGATGCGATCACAGCAACGGGGCTGCCCGCGTCCACCGCAAGCGCGCCCGCGCGAATATCCTCGATGACGTGCTGCGCCCAGCGTTCCGTCTTCGCGCGAAGTAACTGGGCGCGCCAGTTTTTCGGCCCCATCGAGCCGGCCGAATCGAACATGGCAGCAAACTCGTGCGTTCTTGCATCGAAGTCGCAGCGCGCGGGCGGCAGGCCGGCCCAGAGACACGCGGCCTCGCACAAGACGCGGCGCACTTCATGCGCGAGCATCACGCGCGGGGCGCGCTGCCACTGCGAGAGCCGCCTGCGCCACGCGTCGGCCACGCAGGACTCAAAGCGCGCGATGCTCTCGCGCGTCATCATCGACATGAACATGGCCTTGCGCCGATGATGCGCCGCGCCATCCAGCGTCTGAACGCTGCCGATGTCTTGCAGAAGCGTGAGCGTCGTCATAGGGATCGCACGGCGACGCGTGAAGCGTTCGGGCGTATAGAACATGCGCGCAGCGTCCGCGCCACTCACGCAGACGACTTCGCGCAGCATCATGCGCGTTCTGAACCCGGGCGTGCGCAGTTTCTCGCAGCGGTTCGGGATGAACCGGTAGCCTTCACGCAGCAGCGCGAACGTGCTGTCGAATTCATCGGTGCGCGGCAGTTCCGGCATGAATGGCCTCCTGATTCAAAGCGGATACGCGAAGGCGCGCAATTGATGTAGATAATGCTTGCAAACTCCGGCGAACGGTCCTTTCATGCGCGCCGGCCGATGCCATCCTTAGCTGCCCGGGGCGACTGCTTCTGCTGATCGTTGCTGCTGCCGTCGCCGAGCGTGTTGCCGCTGCCGCTACGTTCCGACGAACCCTGGGCTTCAGTTTGCTCGCGCTCCCGACGGGCTTGCTCTCGTTCGCTCTCGCTCCGCTGGCCATTGCGGCTATCTTGCTTGCTCATGGTGGGCTCCTCGATGCGGGACCGTAACCGACGCATGGCTTATGCCAGCACGGATGCGACTCCGCCGAAACTAGGCATATGCATTGCGACGGCGCTCTCTGCTTAGGGCAGCGTGCCGGAGGCAGTCCTTTGCAATCAACGCAATCAACTTAACTGGACTCAGTCATGGCCAGACACGCGAATAGCCCATCCGGTCCCGGAAAGCCGACGGCCGTCGAAACGTCGGACATCATGCAGGAAGAGGGACTCATAGAGTTGTCGAGCGAGGACGATGCAATCGGCGGGGTGGAAGGCGCCGGCGTCGAGAAGCGCGACACGACCAACAACCAAGGGAGCGCAACGTCGGTCAAAGGCGAATGACGGGCGCGCTTGGCGCCTGATTTCATACTGATACGCAGGCGAGCACCTCGTCGCACCAATGACCGAATGAGCCTTGGAATGGCTTGACGACTAGCCCGCCATCGCGCCCGACATGCGGAAACGCGCGCCGGGCGCGTTCCAGTTGCGTGCGTTCGTCGGCGAGATCGACGTAATACAGCACGCGCTGGCGGCCATCCGTCGGCGCTTCCGCGAATTGCCGCAGCAACAGACGCAGGAGCGCGTCCTCCTCGGGAAAGCCATAGCCCACCAATACAACGATGCGCGATTCTTGCAAGAGCCGCACCGCCTTCGGAAAAAGCGCTTGAAAATAGGGCTGATCGTAGTCCTGCGCGCGCGAAGGCAGCATGATCTGCGGCGGGTCGCGCCGTGCCACATCCGCATCGCGCTCTCGATAGTCGATTTCAAGACCGTGCTGCGCAAGGATTAAGTCGAAGCCGCCGTTGATCTTCAACAGGTTGCCGGTCGGGCGCAGCTGCGCGGCGGTCAACGCATCGTCCCCGCACCATGCCAAGGGCGTGAAGCCGCGATAGAGCCTGCGCGATGCATGCGGCGTGTGCTGATTCGACGTATCGACGAGCGCCTCGATCACGAAGTCATAGTTGGTCGTGACGAAACTGACTTGCGGCGCATAGTCCGACGTCGCGGGCATTTGCTCGCATGAAGGATGCATCAGCGCAGAAAAGAAGGAGAGGATTGCTTCCTGCTCGCGCGTGCTCGTACCGTCGAGCCTGAACTGGCCGTTATGCAGGCGCGGCGGAGGCGCATTGTCGTTGAACTTACGATAGACGAGATAGCGAAGCTCGCGTTCCATTACATTAAGACAGTAGTCGTCGACGAAGCGGTTGCGTATCGGCGGATACTTTCTCAGCATCCCTACCTGATAGACGATGTCGAGAAACAACGGGCGGTCGAGCTTCAGGCGCTCGCCCGGAAAACCGATCATCGAAAGGAATTCGGCAAGAAGGGGCGACCAGGCGGTCCAGTCATCGTCGGCGAGATTGAATAGGTCCGCGCCCGTCGGATAGCGCGCGTCCCACGAGTTCGAGAAGCCTGCGCCCAACACGAATGTGATCGTCGTGGCGGGCGACCGCGGTTTCCTGCATAACGACGACAGCGTCCCGCCAAAGCATGCGGGTGAATCAGGCTCCATGCGACGATCCTCCTTCCCGCATGTCTGAGCAATGCACATACCGGAGGCGCGCGGTCTAGCGCAGGGGTTGCCGCGATCGATTCCACCGGCCGGGCAACTGCAGCACGATCAGCTTGGACGGAGCATTCGCGAAGAGCATGAATGCGCCTAGCGCGAAGCAGCCGCTACGAGGAACGTTCCGTGATAACCGATCGCGGCCACGGGCGGCTCCTGCACGGCGTGCCATTCACCGTGAGAGATTTAATCGACACCGCGGACGTGGCCCAACGCGGCTTGCTCATCTTCAAGGGACGGGTTCCGACGCAGATGCGACCAGCGTTACACGGCTAGAAAGCGCAGGCGGTATCCTCCTCGCAAAAACGAACTTGCCCGAGATCTCGTATCGGATAGAAAGCGACAACCTGCTCACCGGTCCATCGACTAATCCGTGGGACGTTGAGCGCACTCCGGGCGGCTCGAGCGGCGGGGAATCGGCGGCCGTCGCAGCGGGGATGTCGCCGCTCGCCTCCGCACCGATCTGGCGATCTGTGTGCGCGGACCCGCTGGCCAAACAGGCATCGTCTCGCGAAGGCTACTCACGGACGCATGCCCATGACAGGATCTGGCCGCGCGCCCCACGCGGCTTCTGGCACGTTGGTCCGATGGCTCGTGAGCAAAGGCACTTCGAACCCGGTCATGAATGCCGGCGCCGACTGGCTGAGGCCGCATCTGGCGTGACTGACATGGACAGCGGTACGCGCGACGCACTCGCATTGAGCAGCCGTCGATACACGTCGACGTAATCGCGCGCCATGCGCTTGGCGGTGAAACGCCGCTCGAACGTCTCCCGGCAGCGGCGGCGATCGATTTCCGGCAGACGCGCGACCGCACGCACCGCTTCATCTTCGCTGCGCACGATGAAACCGTTCACACCATCTTCGATGATCTCCGGCACTGACCCGCGCCCGAACGCGATGACGGGCGTGCCGCACGCCAGCGCCTCAATCATTACCAGGCCGAACGGCTCCGGCCAATTGACTGGAAAAAGCAGCGCGCGGGCACTGCCGAGGAGCCGGCCCTTGCCCGCATCGTCCTGTTCGCCGACGTATTCGATGAGCGGCGTCTCAACCAGCGGCACCACCGCGCTTTCGAAATACGGGCGGTCGGCTTCATCCACCTTCGCGGCAATTTTGAGCGGCGTATTAGCGCGCCGCGCAATGCGAATCGCCGCGTCCGGACCTTTAGCGGGCGCAATCCGCCCGACGAACGCGAGATGCTCGCCCACCCGCTCATGGAACGAATACAGGTTGTCCGGCAGTCCGTGATAGACGGTGCCAGCCCACGCGAGCCACGGCAGCGGCGCGCGCTGCGCGTTGGAGATGGAGATGAGCGGCACGTCGGCGAAGCGCCGATACATTGCTTCGAGGCCGGGCACGTCGAGGCGCCAGTGCAGCGTCGTCACATGCGCACACTGCATGCGCCGCGCAAACGGAAAACTCTGGTAATCGGTGTGAAAGTGAACCACGTCGAACGCTTGCGACGCCGCCACTACATCTTCCAGCATCGCGAAGTGAAAAGCTTGCGGATCGGCGGTGTCCTCGACGAGCCGCACCGCGCAGTCACTACCGGGGACTAGCTTGGCGCTCGTACGCGAGTCCGCACTCGCGAAGAGCGTCACCTCGTGGCCGAGCGCGACCAGCTCTTCGCTCAGATAGGACACGATTCGTTCAATGCCGCCGTAACGCTGCGGGGGCACGCTTTCGTAGAGGGTGGAAATTTGGGCGATGCGCATGGCAATCCGTGCGCATTGCTTGTGCCCGAAGCGCGTCGTTGGTGTCTGCCGCGGCGGTAAAACCCTTCGCCGCCGCGATGGTCCATCCGATCACGATAGACCACGAGGTGACCGCGAGAGTACCCGTCACCATGTTTGCGGAGTCCGACAGACCTCGTACGCCCGGCTGATAGGTTTGCGCGAAGAACACTTCCTTTGCTGGGGCCTTCGAGCGCGTGCCACTGGCTAACATGTCGCTTCAGCCTGCGACGCGCGCTGTCGCGAAACCGCTCCGCGTGGTCTTCCTGTAATTACCGGAGCGAGGTGATTATCTTGAGGTTGGGCACGCTGTTGCAGCAACGGGACGACTTGGTTCTCCCATACATCGGCGAACGGATCAGGGCGCGAGCGCCAGTAGCGTCGGGGTCGCCGTGATGGAAGGCCGGCGTGGTGTTCCACGCCTCGCGCCGTGCACTCACTCATACCGGACTTGCCGGCAGCGAGCTTCTAGGAGCGATGTTTGCGATTTCGTTCTTTCGTAAGTCAGCGGCCATTCAGCGGGTTACGCCGTTGAAGCGGGTGTGCCGGTCTACCTTGATGATGAACGGCTGTTGGCCAAAAGCATCGATCGTCATCCCCGGCTCGACCGCCGTTATCTTGCATCGGACGCAGTGGAACGTCACAGAATCGTCGCCTGAATCTGGCGACCAGTAGGTACAGTGAGCGGTTGCGAGCCTGACTCTCCACATCCGCCTCCAAGAGGTAACGAATCTCGATGAGCCGCAAATGTGCCAACCGGTACCCATAAACGGCGACAAGGTTTGGCAGGGAGAGGATTGCCAGCTCGTCGCTCTTGGTCAACCCTCGCCCTACCCCTCAGCGTGCCGTCGCCAAGACCGCATTTACCTTCATTGGAGGAACTTGGTCGTCATACGGCGGCTTGGGTTCGAAGCTCGCGACGACGCCAGGCCGGAAAAGAAGGCAGTAGGTACTGCCGCCATACTGAAACATGCCGATCTCGTCGCCCTTCTTCAATTGTTGCCCGACGCGGGTATTGATTTGGCACGACGACACCTCAGCCATTCCAACGAACACACAAGCAACTTCGCCAATCGCTGGATCATCGCATTGGATTACGATCACCGCGCGGGCCGCGACCGCTGATGTGTAACCTTGCGAATGGTTGAGGCCGCCCGGATCTTCTCCTTGGACCTCCGCGACAGAGTAGTAAGTCCCATCCACGTTGTACGCACGCGTGACGCGCCCGGCCACCGGTGCGTGCCAGCGGTGATAGTTAAAAGCGCTCAGGTACCCCTGAAACACGGTACCGCCAATGAATCGCTTAGCCAGATCAGCCTCCCCTTCCGTAAGTATGTCGATGAGCGAGTAAGGCTGGCCCTTCAGCCAAAACTTATCGGTTAGGTTGACATCCTCTTCCACATTGAAAGGCGATGCCTCGCATGCGTTGACAATCACCTTCTGATTATTAACTTCAGCCACGGGACGCATTTCTTCCTTGAACCGACGCGTAAAGAAGTCGTTCCACGAATTGAATCCGCCGTAAGGCTCCTGAGGCAGATAAACGAATTGGGACAGTCCTATCTTTTTTGACGCCTCGGGGCTGAACCACCCTTCCGCGTCGTCCTCGCGCAGGTGCGTCCGGGAATGCGGACCTCCAAGGAATGAACACCAGTAGCCAAGCACTCTTCGTAACTGGGCGTTGAAGACCTGATCACGAAACACATGGTAGCCGGCCGGCATACACACCAGCCACTCCAGTACCGCATTAAGTGGTGTCATCACCGGCGACTCCGCGTTGAATGGCGGGGCGTACGTCAGGATGTAATCGATGATGTGAAACAACTCGTCGTTGGTGGAGTAGCCCAAGTCGTGCCCTTGCTCCAACGCCTGATCTATGGCTCGCGTCAGATGCATGCGAAGTAGGGAATCTCGGTTCACAAGCCCGGCGAGGTCTCGCACTACACTTGACAAAGGGACTTGCGCCGAGCGCTCACGAGCGCGCGATGCCAAATCGCGACGAAAAACGGCGACCGAACCATCACTAGTCGGCATCCAGCCGCCGAGACGCCGACGCCTACTCTTTTCTTGCATGTCTTCTTGCTGATTCATCGCTTATCGTCCCACCTGTTTTAACGAGCGCTGAGCGGCGACTCCAGGAGCTGCATTAGAGATCTTTTTTCGCACAACGCAACGCATCAGCCGCCTTTGCTTCCGATATATCCCGGCAATTTACGGGCAGCGCGGCTTCGTGCGATCTCGATGGACTGTAGCAAAGCCAAGGAAAATGCTCCGGCTCCTTCGCCTGCAATCGGCACACGGGCCCTGAGAAAGTCAGACCAGACAAAATTGCCGTAACCGCTACGGGGCTTTTTATAAGCGCCCGCCCGGCGGGCGAATGCAGCAAGGCTATGATACGGATCGTCGGTCATGCTGCCGATAGTCAACGGAAGTTCGCTGATTTCGCAAAGCCTTCCCTCCCGGTCGAACGGGTGCACCCAGCCTTTGTCTTTCATTTTCGCCCAGAATTTCCGATCTCCCAGGCACTGCAGATCCGCCACAACGGTAACCGGTACATCGCGATACCCCAGCCCATGCCAGGCACGTGCCCAATGATGATGGTCGACGATGTAGGGTTGCTTGTTGGGACCCAGGACAACATGGATCGCGTGGTGCCTCATGAAGGATAGGCGTCCGGATCGAGCATGACGGGCTGTGATCAGCGCCTTTGCCTCGACGTAGTTCAGCCCGACTGTGATCTGCGTCGGCCTCAGAATTGAAAGCGGCAGGCGGTCCATGTCTCACCCAAAGGATCATCGTTGTAAGCGGCCATTTTCCGCCGCCCGCGAGAGCCGCGAACAGCACCCGCTGACGACGGATACGCCATCTCATCAACCGACCGAAGCAAACGGTCCGGCCAATGTGTTCAACGGCACCATCGGTTTCCTGAGCGTAGCGTTGGTAAGTTGCTTATTCCTTGGGCTTCCCGCCGGTCACGAGCGGAAACGCACGGCTGCTATGATGCAAGCAAGCCGCGTACCGCGCAGTGCGGCTACACCCGCGAATAACTTAACGCGAGTTGCTTGATCCTGCTGCAGGCAGGTGGCGCGCAACGCCTTCGCCAGAAAAGTGTTATGGGCTGCTGCTTGTAGCAGGCCATGCAGCCGATCTTACGACATACCGAGTACAAGAGAAGGTGTGCGCAGCATAGCCCGCCTAGAAAGCGATGATGCCGAATACTGCTGAACACGTAGAAGGGCGCGCTGTCGCCGCCGATCGCTTCCGCGGTGAGCCACGGCCGACGGCGGTCTCGTATCACGGCAGACCGATGCGACCATCGCGGGCACGAGTGGCCACTTGCAGCCATTCGACACAGCCCCTCAATTCGTTGACAATCGCAGACCGCACAACGGCAAAGCAACTGGGACGACTCATGCAATCCGGCGAAGTAGGGTGATGATTTATGTATTTCGGCCCGCGCCACGATGATATCCATTCATCTTGGAATGCCTCACGTTAGCTGGGAGCGTCGCACTACCCTCCTAGCTAACGCCAGACTGTTGTAAATCGTAGTCCCGGGCTTTTTGCGCGCTTGGTTCATTGACCGGTACCGCGCTGGAAGTCCCGCCGTTCAACGCGTTGACAGCCTTGCGAACGGTCATGCGATAATTTGGTAAAGCGTCGGCAGCGCACGCTGTTATGCTCAGCCCCGCGCGGCGCGCCGCAACAATCGTGGGTCGGTATCCCATTCATCGCGCGCTCCAAGCGTGATTAGTGCAAAGTCCGGATGGCCGGGGTTGAGCAGATAGTTGGTTTCAGCAGGGACGACCGCGCTCGGCACGGCAAGCACCGCGCTCGTTCGCTTGCGCGCCCACATGGCACCGATTTGTTGCAACTCGGCCCGCGCATTAAGCTCCCGCCAGTCGGGCGGCAACTTCGCGGCATCGACGCGTTCGATGAGGATGTCAGGGATCCGGGCCGGAATGAGCACATACCGCGCTCGCAGCGGCGAGTCCTGTACAAGCATTTCGAGCAGCGCGAGCGATTGTGTATGTGCTGTATAGACGAGCGCGACGCCTTTTGGATTCCACCGCCCACCGTAGAGTCGCGCGCCTTCGCCAGAAAAGGCGCTATCGGCATATCGTTCTGTCACTACCCGCCATGCCGTCAACGTCATCCAAAGATTCCGTGCTCGATGCGCCCGAGCGTATCCATCACGCTATCCGCACCAACGTCCGTATCGAGGAGACTGAGCGGAGTGGCGTCTCCAAGCGCCGCTGCCGGCGCCTTGAGCCACCCAATTGCCAGATCGAGATCGTCAAACACTTCCGCCGCGCGCGCCGCAATACGCGCGAGTCGTAGCAGCTTGGCCGACTCCTCGCGGCTGAAGGCTCCCTCCCGCTTACGCCGCGCTAAGGTGCGCTCCGGAATATCGAGCGCCTGCGCCAGTTCTGATTGCGAAAGATCAATGGATCTGAGCATCGAATCGAGCGCCTGCGAGGATATGCCGTGACGGACGATCTCCACCCAGTCGAGGCCGGACCGAGGGGCATACGGCAGGACTGAGCGTCCGCCAAGCAACGAATCTGCAGAAATTTCGACGTTGACGGTCATGGCACCTCCTGCCAATTGGCATTCATTTTACACCAAATTGGCAGATGGGCTAGCGGGCGCTTTGTGCACGTTCGCTGGCTGTACTTCAACTTGTCTCGTGGCGCCGGCGCTGGAACCACGCTTGCTCAGACGTTATGCGGACGGCTGCTACAGGCGATTTGCTCACCGGCCAGTCCAAATTCGACGTCATGCAATGAGGGAGGATCGACACGTGAAGACCGCACCGCCCAGTAGCCAGACCGAACAGGACGCCAAGGCTGAAGCCAATTCCGGCAAGCCTGCGACCACATCGAGCGACAAGCCAAGCAGCGGACAGCACGCTGCGAATCACACCAAGGCCGGCAAGAATCACGGTGCCGGAGGGGGCGCGAAACAGCGGCACGGGCCAAGGTAATCGGCGAATGGTGCCCGGATGGCCGGCAAGCATCCGCGTCCGCGCGCAGTTGACGGGACGCATCGTTAATGTGCCGGACACGGGAGGTACAAAGTCGCGCCTCCGCAAACGGCATACGTGTGATGGGGATGCTTACGGCCCGCTACGTTCGACATGGCTGACCGTGTTCGTCAAGCTGAACGCGCCCATCACGCGTCCCGAGTATTCAGCATTGCGAAACGGTAGTGCCGAGCTGCTTGCCGCGCTCGGCATCGAACAGCAGATGGCCTTGCGCCCTTCATGTGCTGACTGGGCGCAACGGATCGAAAGCCAAGCTTGGTGTCGTCATGGGAATGAGCGGTCCAACATGGCGCATCGGCTGAATGGCAAGAAGCGCATTGGGATGAGGCGGAAGCGAACCGGTTTACCGAGCGGCTTGGCTTGCCAGCTGGCTGGTTGGACAAGCCGCGTTCCGAGGCGGAGATACCCGCGTCGGTCTCTGTCTTGCTGGCGCCCGCGTTGCGCGCTCGTGGGACTGCTCAACAGCAAGCGTCTCCCGCTGCGACAGCGGATGAGGGCGCACGGGACGTATCGGCACCTAGCCCCGGACCAAGCGGGACGCCGCCCGCCGTCCCAGAGAGCGAACGCGAGCCCTGACAGGATCCGGGACTCAGGTTAGCACCGACTTTGCGGGGGCGGGAATTCCCACAAAAGACGAAAGTGAGAGTCCCGTTGTAACGCACGCAGATTTGGTGGGCGAAAGCGGCGATCGCCTGCCGGCGCTCGAAAACGCAAACGCAAACGCTTACATTCCACCGGCTTCCGCAACAAGGTTGCAGAGTCTGGACGGCATCTCGCCGATAGCGGAAGCTCTGCTCAAGAAGGAGAACAGAATGGGTGCGCCAGCTTACGTCTACACCATATCGTGCGTCGCGCGAATGCTTGACGAACCGGAGGAGTGGCTTCAAGAACTAGCCAATTTGAACCTCGAACCGGAAGACGGCTGCCTGGGCGTAGTAAATGATCTTAGCGTGCCGGCCGACGAGATTATCGCCACCACCGCATTCACTGGCGCCGGAATTGAAGCGCTTAGGGAGCTTGTTGCAGACGCCAAGCTCGGTGACTCGTGAATACAGGAGGAGGCTGAGAGAGTGGCTGCGACGGGATGGCGCGCGAGCGGACCGCCATCCGGCAGCCACGATGCCTGCTCAACAAATCGATCGCCACGTGACGCTACGCACGACGAAGCTGTGCGCGCCTCCTGCCCTGTCAAAGGAAGTGCAGCCCATCCGATGTTCGACGCTATGCGGCACATCTCGCGAACGTCCGCCATGAAGCGTACGTTAGCGCCTCGTCGGCGCCGCCGCATGCATGACGCGCAGAATGTTGCCCTCCGGCGGGATCTGACGAGGAATGTTGTCGAAGGTCGGCAGACGCCTCGGCGTTCCAGCCATCGGCGCCGTTTTCTCCCTGCCGGCGGCCGCCGCGCCTATTCGCTGCTTCGCAGGGCGTGGCGACTTGTTCGTGCTTTTTGGCGGCCGCTTAGGTCTAGCCGGCTTGTTGGGCCGTCGAGCCAGTTCAAGCGCGTTGCTCCGGACCTCTGGTGGGTTCCACGTCTCCACGTAGTGTTCCCCGCCACGGCAGCGGGCGCGAATGCCATTCCTATCGATATAACAAACAAGCGCTTTTACAAACTGCTTCCCCTTCGTTCGTCGTCCATTGTCGCAGCGCCGCCAGTATCCACCTTGCAATGTTGTCGCAAAGACGAACAGACCAACCCCTGTAACGGCACGGTTTGCTGCCTACGGCCGGCCGTTGACGTGCGGTTACCGACCGGGAGGCGCGAGCATCGTCCCTCGACAGTGAGGTGATCCACAGTGGAATTGATAGAGCCGCTTGACGGCGGCCGTCCGGCGCCCTTCGACGAACAGTCGACAGTCAATGAACAGCTCTTCGCCCGGCTCAATGGCACGCAGCGCGTGGAAATAGACGCGACTGCCCTGTTGCTCCGTCTCGCAGTTGGGCGCGCAGCTGTGGTTCACCCTGCGCGCCGAATTTCCGCTGGAGCCGACCGGTGTTCCCGTATCCCTCGACAGTTGCATACAACGGAGGCGATGTGAACTCGGCATCATCGTATAGCGGCGCGGATGTCCCCGCCGGTGTAAGCGACACCTTCCAATGGCTTGGGCTGTCGTCGTACAAGGCAGGCGCAAACCAGTCTTGCTCAGTAACGAACGGTAGCCTTACGTGCCAGTAGGTCCGCACGGCCAGCGAGCGCTCGCTAATGAGCGCTCGCCTCGGACCCGCACCGATGCGAAGAAGTGTTTTCAAGCGTGAATGAATGGCTCCGTTAATTGGGGAACGGCCGTTGGGATGACGTATCAGACGGAATTCGAATGGCCGCGACTGCCGGTCCCGGTCTTACACAGTGCCGTCGGCGTTGTCGTCCCGCTAAGGTGACAGCGTCAGACGGCAGCCGACCCCTTTGAGTCGATTCGAACTCGCGGCCTACTGTCCGCGCTCTGGGGCACATGAAACGCTCGCCGTCGCGCCATCGGCCCACTCCTTCTCGCGACTGTCGGACACTTCGCCTGCAAGCTGGGCAGACCCCGTTTCGACAGGCTCGATGATGACAACGAGGCCCGTCTCCGATCGGCCGTGGTGTGCAAACAGGGCTAGAAGTTCAGGGCGTAGTCCATCGCCGCGCTGGGCTGCAACCGCGTGAAACGGGAGGAATGGCAACATGGTTGAGCTCCTTTGATTGAGGAACGGGCGCGCGTCCCGCCCTTCGTCCACCGGCCTCAATTACTGTGCAATCGCATCTGCAGGTTATGACGGCAGGCCGTCACCGGCACCCCGATTCTTGCGGTGTATTTCACCCCGCTGCGCCCCGTGGCGCCGTCGCTGACGACTGACGCGCGCAGTGACCGCCCTCAGCATATGCCGCGTCCCGGTTGATCGAGTATTGCCGCAAGAAACGGGGGGCGGCTGACTGATGTCGCCGATATTGTTCGGAGGGAGGGCGACGATTGCATTTCCCTCGTTCATCCACAGTCAATGAGGAATTCACCATGTCCAGATAAGATGACAATAAGGCCGTCGTGGGCCGCTGGTTCACCAATTTCTGGGGCATGGATAGCGTCAACTGTCTTGTCACGACCGGACACTGTAATTGTCGCGCTCCAGGGGCACCTGAATCACCCGGATGTCCACCTTCTGCTCGAGCAGGTGCGTCGCGAAACTGTGTCCCCTATGTCGCTGGGTAGATAGGAGACACGTAAGCGCCTCGGCACGACCGTTTCCCACTGCTGTATATTTCGACGCATGATGGGCGCGTCCAGCTTGATGGAGACAGTCAGCCATGTCGAACGCAGCGGGCCGTACGCATCCCCATCGCACGTATGCGCAAGAATTCAAGCAGCAGGTGATTAGGGAGACATTGGAACCCGGCATGTCGGTGTCGATTGTTGCGCGACGGCACGACATCAACGCCAATGTGGTGTTCGCGTGGCGCAAGCAATACCGTGAAGGCAAGCTGGTCATACCTGCACTCGAAGTTGCGCCGAGCGTGCCCAGCACGAAGCTGCTGAGCGTCGACGTGATCGACTCGGCATTGGTACTGCGGCCGCCTGAGCCGGCAGTGGCGTCGCAAGCGCCGAGCGGCGTACCAATGTCGGCGCCCGTATGCGAAATCGAGGTAGAGATCGGCAAACGGCGTGTGAGGATTCGCGGCCTGTCTGTCGAGCGCGCTGAAGCGTTCCTGCAGGAATGCCTGAAGTGATCGCGCTGCCGGCAGGTACGCGCGTTTGGCTCGTGGCCGGCGTTACAGATATGCGCTGCGGCTTCCAGGGGCTGGCCGCGAAAGTGCAGACAGCGCTCGAAAAGAATCCGCTGGGTGGCAACGTATTTATCTTCCGCGGCCGCCGCGGCGATCTCGTGAAGCTGCTTTGGGCGACCGACGATGGCCTCTGGCTGCTCGCAAAACGATTGGAGCGAGGCCGGTTTATCTGGCCCCAGGCTGACGGTGGAAAGATCCATCTGACGAGCGCACAGTTGTCGATGCTCCTCGAAGGCATCGACTGGCGACACCCGCAACGCACCGCTGCTTTGTCGATGTTGTAAACCACATCGAAGGCTCGTAAACTGCGACGCATGTCCCAATCTGCGCCGCTTCCCACCACCGTCGCGGAGCTCCAGGCTCTGGTGCTCGAGCAGCGGGCATCGATCGAGAATATGGTGCGGGATATCGCTGCACGGGACGACGAAATCGAACGTCTGAAGGCGCAGATCGACAAGCTCAGGCGGATGTACTTCGGGAGCAAGTCCGAGAAACTGGCCCGGCAGATCGATAAACTCGAGGCGCAGCTGGAAGACCTGACGGCCGGTCAGGGCGCTGCCGAAACGCGAGGACACCGAGACAAGACGTCGACGGCGCCGCCCGGTCGAGCGCCCACGCGAGAGCCGCTGCCGCCGCACTTGCCACGCGATGAAATCGAACTTACACCGAAGCCGGCTTGCCCCAAGTGTGCCACAACGATGCAGCGACTCGGCGAGGATGTTTCCGAGCAGCTCGCGCGCGTAGCGGCTGCGTTTAAAGTGATCCGCACGGTCCGTCACAAGCTGTGCTGTCCTGACTGCGGCCACATCGGACAGCCCGCGATGCCCAGCCTGCCCATCGAGCACAGCATCGCGCATCCGAGCCTGCTGGCCGACATTGCAGTATCAAAGTTCGCCGATCACCAACCGCTGTATCGCCAATCAGAGATTGCGGCACGCGACGGCGTGACGCTGGATCGCGCCAGCATGGGCCGCTGGATCGGGCAGATCGCCGAACTCTGCGGGCCGCTTGTGGAAGCAATCCAGCGCTACGTGCTGGTCGCCGGCAAAGTACACGTCGACGACACACCGGTTGCGGTACTTGCGCCAGGCAACGGAAAGACGGTGACCGGTCGCTTCTGGGTCTACGTACGTGACGATCACCGCTCGGGCTCGAGCGAGCCGGCTGCGGTATGGTTCGACTTCTCGTCGAATCGCAAAGGCGTACATCCTCAGACCCGGCTCGCCGCATTCCGCGGGACCCTGCAGGCCGATGCTTACGCGGGTTTCGATCAATTGTATGCGAGCGGCGAGATCCACGAAGCGGCATGCTGGGACCACGCGAGGAGGTACATCTACGATGTTCACGCGCGCACACCGACTCCAGATACCCAGCACCTGCTCGAGATGATCGGCGAGCTCTACAGTATCGAAGCCGACATCCGCGGCAAGACGCCTGACGAGCGTCTGCGCTTGAGGCAGGAAAAGACTAGGCCGTTGCTCACGAAGTTCGAAGCGACGATCAGGGCGAAACTCACGACACTGTCGACTAAGTCCGCGCTCGCCAAAGCAATCAACTACTCGCTGAACCACTGGGCGGCGCTCGTGTTCTACTGCGAGGACGGTCGAGTCGAGATCAGCAACGTGCTTGCCGAGAACGCGCTGCGCTGTGTCGCACTCGGACGCAATTATGCGCACTTACGGATTATGCGGAGCAAGAGTAGCGGCCCCCGAAAAATCGGGAGTCCGCCACGCACGACTGGACATATTCAAAGCGCCTCCAAGAACCTCAGCAGTGCGTTCGGTGGACGATAGCGTGAGCGATGGGTCTTTATTGGGGCGATGGCTGCCAGGGCGCGCTCTTTCATCGCCAGATCCGCTTCGACGTATCCGTGTGTTGTTGACGGACTCTCATGTCCGAGCCAAAGTGCAATGACCGTGATGTCGACGCCGGATTGCAGCAGGTGCATAGCGGTCGTATGCCGGATCGTATGCGGCGAAATCGGTCGTTCGAGCAAGGACGGACACCGGTTTGCTGCTGCAACTGCAGCGATGGCTACCCGTTCTGCAACGTTAGACCGCGTCATTGGCCTTCCCCAGCGATTGGGCAGCAGCGCTTGATTGGTCTGCAGGCCTGCGAAGTCGATCCAGCGTCGAACCTCAGCGGCCGTATCTTTCCATAGCGGTACAGTTCGTTGCTTTCGGCCTTTCCCGTGTAAGCGCACGCTCGGAGTGACGTCGAGCTGAACGTCGTTGACACGGATGCCGATCAGTTCTGAAACCCGAGCCCCAGTGTTGTAAAGCACTTTGAGCAGCGCTCTGTCACGCCTGCCAGTCTAGGTCTCTCGGTCAGGGGCGTCTAGCAGAGCCTTTGCTTCGCCACGGGAGAGAAAACCCAGCATCGGCTTATCGGCACGCTTCATCGGAATGGCCAGGATACGCTCGGCGATAAACAAGGCTGGAGGGCACTGGGACGCTATGTATTGCGCAAACCCGCGTATTGCGGCGAGCCTCGCATTGCGGCTTCGTACGGTGTTGTGGCGCACTTCCTCAAGATAGGCCAGAAATCCGACGATGAGATCGGCGTTGATGTCGAGCAACGTCAGTTGCGCAGCTGATTTGCGGCATTGATCCTCAGCATAGCCAAGTAGAAGGCGGAACGCATCGCGATAGGCGGCTACAGTTCTAGGGCTGGCGGCTTGTTGCTGCAGAAGACGTTCGGTGAAGAACCGCTGGACCAATGCGGCAAATTCAGAAGGTTGAGTCAGGGTGTTCATGCCGGGACTCCTTCGGCGTAACGTTGGAAGCGGCCAGCTGCGATGTTCATCAGCTCAGGGATGCCTGTGAAATACCAGTAGGTATCGACTACCTTGGCATGCCCCACATAGATCGACAGTGCCGACAAACATCGCTCTATATCCGCTTCCTCCCTATAGAACCTCAATGCGCTATGCACGATGAAGGTGTGCCGAAGATCGTGCAACCGATGATGACGATAGTCGCCCCGAGGCTTCCAGTCGAGCCGCCGTTCGCAGATTGCGCGCAGCGCGTACAACGCCTGTCGCTGGGTCACCGGTTGACCGTTCTCGCGCAGAAAGAAACGGTCTGAGCGGCGACTGCAAACAATGCGGTTCCGCACGTTGGTGTATGCAAGCAACTGACTTGAGACCGTTGCATGCATGGCAACATATCGGCGCTGATGGAATTTGCTGTCGCGGATGTCGAGTACACCGGCGCAAAGGTCGATGTCAGCGTCGGTCAGGTGAAGGGCTTCGGAGATTCGCAATCCTGTTGTCGCTAGCAAACCGAAGAGCGCGTAACACGTCGCGGAGCGCAAACCACCAGGTGGCCCGAGGAGCCTGGCTTCGGATAGCAGCGTCTTGATCTCCAGTTCGGTAAAGATGTGTGGCACGAGTCGACGGTGACCACGACCCAGCAGTTTCCTCGGTGGTACGATCGTTTCGGGATCTGTACGCATCTGGAACTTGGCAAAGCCGCGCAGTGTTTCGATGCGGCGAGCCCAACCGATCTGGGAGGCGCGCGTTGAATCGCGCGCCCAGTCCGCCGCAAGGTCAAGTGTCAGATGCTTGGCGCCACGCTGACTAGCGAAGCGTGCGAACGATTCGAGCTGTTTGCCATCGATTGCAAGTTCGAACCCAAAACTGCGCCGATACGCAAGATACTCCGTTACGCGGGAGCCCCACTCGTCGGTGACGTTCATGATGTGCTCCCAGGCCATGACAGGGCAACCTCCCGCAGGCGCTCGATATCCACACGGGCGTAGACACGGGCCGTGTCTAAGCTCCGATGCCTCAGCAGATCGGCGATTTCCTTGATCGAAACGTTCGCCCTTTGCAGGCGAGTAGCGGTTGACCGCCGAAGCACATGCGTGTTGCAGAATTGGTCATCAAGATTGCAGCGTTCGAACGCCCGGTTCATCGCATTGCGAATCGCGGCGACAGTCAACGGAACGCCGAACGGAGCGCGGTGACGCACGAAAACATATCGGCTGTTCGTCAGCGGGCGCCCCTCGCGCAGGTACCTGGCTAAAGCAGCACCAGCCTGTTCTGGCAACGGCATACGTTGTACACGGTTACTCTTGGTGTGCGGTAACGTTACGACGCCGCGTCGCCAGTCTATGGAGTCGAGTGTCAGGTGTGTGGCCTCATCTCCACGCAGGCCAAGATCAAGAATGCAGCGAGCTATCGCGTAATCTCGCATACCGGATGCGGTGTTTACATTGAACGCTTGAAGGAAACGTTCGAGCTGAATCTCTGACAGTACCTTCGGCGGGTTTCGATGCGGCCAGTTGGCGATCAGCGGCAACGTCGAGACAGCAAGGCGCGTATCGTCACCGCGCAATGCTCGGTATCTCAGATAGCTACGCAAGCTCGTACATACGACTCCGAGCGAACTGGGTCTCCAATGGCGTCGAGCAAGGTCGACGAGGAAAGCCTCGATTGCCGGTATGGTCAGGGCTAAGGATTCAGCGGACTCATCCAGCGTACGGCTTGCAAAAAATGCCTCAAGATGACGGACGCGGTAGACGCACGTCGAACGCTTCAAGCCGCAAGTGTCGCGCAAGAAACCATCAAAGTTGTGCAATTCACGAGCTATGGGATCCGGCGCGATCGTGTGGACGGCCTCAGCGTAGAATGGCAGCGCCAGAAGATGATGCAGTGCTGCGCGCATCTCGGATACAACTGACCGGCAAGGTTCTGGACAACAGCAGACTGGCAGATGATCCCGTATAAAGTGCTCGACAAGAGCTTCGTCAAAATCCGAAGCGGATCGGCGCGTACGTCTCATCCAATAACTGAAGTGGGCGAGGCACCGCAAGTATGCTCCCACAGTACCTCTTGCGTAACGTAAGCGCTCCAGCTCGCATATGTACGAATCTATAAACTGGCTCAAGGGGCCATGTAGAAGCCAGTCTCGCCGGGCGAGACGATTCAGGCAGGCATCCGTAAACATGATGATCTCCGCACGGGGGTTCGCGGAACACCATCAGACCACGATTTATTATGCTGAGTTAGATCCCGCCGACGCTCGCCTCACACACGTTGGCGCTTCGGAGCGAAGCCAGGAGACGGATCGCACTGCGCATAATCCGTAAGTGCGCATAAACTCTTTTATGGCGACCTCGGCATAACAGGTCGAACTATCTGTTCGTCGGCTCCGACAGCGGGGGCGAGCGGGCCGCCGCCATGTATAGCTTGATCGGGTCGGCAAAGCTCAACGGTATCAATCCGCGCGCCTACCTCGAATACGTCCTGACCCACATCGCTGATCACAAGATCTCACGCATCGACGACTTGCTGCCCTGGAACGTGGCCGACAAACTGAAGCCGGCCACTCCGCCTACACCTTTAACCGGATAGATCTGGATTGATTTGCGTGGATCATGTCCACGATCGCCGGTCACGGACACGATCCCCCGTGATCTATACGAATTCCACTACACCAATATCATCATGCCTCACGCGCGCGCGAATGAGGAACTGGCCCAGCCGAGCCGCTTACGGAGACACTATGTGTCCTTCAGGATTATGTCGGGTAAAGAGATCGGGCTTTTACGATCACCCTCAAATCGTGCGGCGTCGTGCAAGGCAGCCCTCTGCATCACGCGACATAGTTTGTCGATCCTACAGACTGTTCAGGAAGCCGAGGAGCTGGTCTGTCGGCCGGTAGCGAAGCGCCTTGCCCTGTGGCGGAGATGTCTTCGCAAGGGGCCTGCTCCTTCATTGCAAGGGTAGCTTCGAGATAGATCTGCGTGGTTTCCACCGATTCATGGCCGAGCCACAACGCGATCACTGAACGATCAACGCCAGCCTGCAGAAGGTCCATGGCCATCGTGTGCCTCAAGCAGTGGACGGTGACCCGTTTCTGTTTCAACGAAGGGCAAACTTGGGACGCAGCCTCGCGATGCTTGTTCAGCAGGTACTGCGCGTGTTCGTCGCAAACGCGTGCCTCATATCGTGCAGGCGTGGTCCATGATGGTCGGAAACTCCGCGCAGGCCGACTTGTCGTGACAGCGCATAGAAAGTCCGATGTACTTCTGCGCCATCCAGACGATTACCGCTGTTGGAAACGAACAGATAGCAAGACACTGGCCGACCGGCCCAATGACGATTACGTCGCACGATGTAGTCGGCAAGCACCTCGCGAGTCGAGTCATGCAAAGGCACGAGCCGGGACTTGCCGAATTTGGTGCCACGGATTGTTAGCACCCCAGTGGTGACGTCCACGTCTCGAACCTCAAGATTGCGTGCTTCCCCGAGACGCATGCCCGACACGCTCAGCAATCCAAGCAGGCAATAGAACGGCCATGGTCGGAGTGCACTGCGCTCATAGCGGCATGGTATTTGAAGGGCGGCCCGCAGTAAGTCGCGAATCTCATCGTCCGAACACAGGTACGGTCTAGCCCGTTTCGGTTGGAACGGCAGTAGGCTCTGCGCTGGAATCTGCGTGCGCGAATCGGTGGCGCTGGGTGAGGGCATGACAGTCACGTACGGAAGTCGTCGTGGTCGAGCAGGTGCGACGGTCAGTGGCGCGGGCAATATCATCGGCGGTTTCAGGACACGGCCAGCATCGTCCCTCGACAAGCATCGGACCCGCAGCGGCACGCATAGAGCGTCTTGAGCGCAGCAGTTTTTCGCCCTTCCACAAAAGTCGATAGTCGATGAACAACTCTTCGCCTGGCTCAATGTCTCGCAGCGCGTGGAAGAAAACCCGGCTGCCGTCTTGCTCGGCCTCACAGTTCGGCGCGCAACTGTGATTGACCCAACGCGCCGAGTTGCCGCCCTGGGCACCGTCGATCACACGCCCGTCGTCGAGATCGAAGTAAAACGTGTGGCCGCCTTCGGCTGCCGAACGCGCATACCGGCGCTGCGCTTGTGCCCAGGACACGCGCTTTCCGTTGTATTCCAGAATCTGCTCGTTGGCACCGATCCGGGTGAGCGCAAATACGCCGCGTCCGTGGACCGGCGAAGAACGTACAACGATGCGGCGCATGACGATATTCTTCTCTGTTGCTATTACGTAGTGAGCGACACGCTGTGGCGCCGCCGCGGCATGCTCGCATGATACGATCGCCGCACGCCCGTCGATACCCCTATGCCTTCATCCACCGGCCGCAGCCGCATCAAACGCAAACCGCCCCGCGGCACCCTCGTGCGTTACGAGGATCGCATCGTCGAGGTGCTGGGCGAAGCGCGTGGTCAACGGATCATGATCCGATCGATCCACGCGGACGGCACTGAACGTCTTACGGCCGTCAAGCTCAATAGCCTGCGGCCGCTCGACGCGCAACTCTTCTAAAAGTCGGCGGCATAACTGGCGCCGCACTCGCTCACGCTTGGTTGACGGCGTCCTTAAACGCCTTGCCCGCGGTGAACTTGACGGTCTTGCCTGCCGCGATTTCGATCGGCGCACCGGTTTTCGGATTGCGACCGGTGCGCGCAGCGCGCTTGCCGGCCCCAAACGAGCCGAAGCCGATCAGTTGAACGGCGTCACCCGCAGCCACCGCCTTCGAAATTGTCTCAAACACGGCATTGATGGCCTCCTCTGCGGCGATCTTGCTCGTGCCGGCTTCAGACGCCACTGCGTCAATCAATTCCTGCTTGTTCATTGAAACTCGTCCTCTCTGTTATTAAACGAACCAGATCATACCGAACGCTGGAAACGCATCGGATCGCGGGCCCGTTCCTAGTCTGCGTCGGTCACATCAAAGTCGAACAGATCCGAGGTCGCGCTGCGCGCGTCAAGCCGCTCGGGCAAATCACCGTTTCTGACCTTGGCTAGCGTCTGCGGCGACAGCCAGATTGCTTCCATGGCTTCGATGCCCTCTTCGATCATGCGCTGCAAAAAAAAGATTGTTTACGCCCAGTCGCCTCTGCCAACACCCGCAACCGCTGTTCGATGACGGGGTCGATGCGCACCGCCACCACCCGAAGTTTGTTCTCTGCTGATCTTTTCATCTGTTCGCTCCTTTTGGCCGACCACGCGACTGGCGCGGCTTCCGGCCCTGGATCGCTCGACCCGCCGGCGCCATTCGGAAACCTGGTCATTCTCTACGCGCGACCCTTCGCTCTCGCCGTTTTCCCAGCCGCTGCCTTCCGGGCGCTGCGCCTCGCAGGCAAACCGGCTTCGGCAGTCGGCGCGCGCATGGACGCCTGTGCCGCTGTGCGCAGCGACTTCAACTGTTCGTGAAGTGACTGATGCGCCGCTTCAAGCGCGGCGAGCTTGCCCTGAAGCACCCCGTTCTGGTGGCGCACGTCGCCCTGCTGCGCCTGCAGCGTGTCGACGGTACGACGATGATCGGCCTCTCGCTTTCCCGCCCGCTTGGCCGCTTCGGCCAGTTCTTTCTGAGCCTTCGCCGTGGCGCTGCGTTCCCGGTCGGTCTCCAAGAGCGCGCGCTTCTCCGATGCGCGTAAGCGCTCCTCGGCCCGGCTGGCTGTCTCGCGCAGCTTCTCGAGATCGCGCGAGAAGGTGTCGCGGACTTTTTCAAGTTCCCGCTCGCGCGCAACCGTCTCCTCCGCGAGGCGCTTGATCTCCGCCTGGAGCGTTTTACGCGCGGCGGCCTCTTCAGCCTGCTGCCGCTCCAGTTCCCGTATTTCGACCTGGGCCGCGAGCAGCGCCGCCGTGCGTTGCTCGAGCGCCGTTTCCGTGCGGCCCAGCTCTTCCCGGGCAGCGACAACCCTTCGCTCGGCCTCCGTACGCTGCGCTTCGACTTCGTCGCGCAGGGACGCGAGTTCGGCCTGCGCAGACGTCGCCGCTCGCGTCCACAGCGTCCCGATCAACTCGCCCGCCGCTTCACTCAAATCCTTGGGCAAGTCGGGATGCTCGATGCGCACCCGACTCTTCTCGCGCAACTCCGCCCAGAACTCGCTCAAGACCGATGCGGGCGTGCTCATGGTGCCGCGCCGGACCAGGTTGTAGAGGCGGTTGGCAGTCGGGGGGACGCCAAAGCGGAAAAAAAGCAGCGCGCACACTTCGCGATAGAGCTCCCGCGTCTTGGGGAACTCGACCTTGAGGCGTTCGATGTCCGCCGCAAGGCGGGTTTCGTCGGAGAGAACGTCGGACATGGATCGAAGAGGCTGGAACTAACGACAATAATACAACGTAAATCATCAAGTACCACGCTTTCACTGGTAGTCGATTTGACATTAATGCTATAATGTTGACATATCTCGCTTCCGGCTGACAAAAATCAACGTGCCTGCCAAGCCGTCTTCCGCCACTCCGCCTCCACGGGCGCTGCAGCCGACACCGTTGGAATCGCTTGTGATACCGGGCGATCTCGACGGCGCGACCGGTTCGAACCGATCTGTGACCGGGCGCCCACAAATCGCGGCCGACAACGATCTGGATGCGATCCGCGCCTGGTTGTCGCGCTTTGTCGACACCAAGACCACGTTCGAGAACTACCGCAAAGAGGCCGAGCGGCTCCTGCTCTGGTCCGTCGTCGTGCAGGGCAAACCTCTCTCTTCCTTGACGCACGAGGACTGCCTGCGCTATCAGCAGTTTCTAGCCGACCCGCAGCCTGCCGCGACGTGGGTGGCCGGCGGCGGTCGCAAGCATCCGCGCAGCGACACTCGCTGGCGCCCCTTCTATGGCCCGCTGTCTGCATCCAGTCAACGTCAGGCGACCGTGATCCTCAACGCCATGTTCTCGTGGCTGGTGCAGGCCGGCTACTTGGCGGGCAATCCGCTGTCGCTGTCGCGTCAGCGCACCCGGCATGCCGCGCCGCGCATCACCCGCTATCTGGAGCCGAGCGTCTGGCAGGAGGTCAAGGACTTCATCGCGACGATGCCTAGACAAACGGACCGCGAGAAAGCCCACGCGTACCGCGCCCGATGGCTGTTCACGCTGCTCTACCTCGGCGGGCTGCGCATCGCGGAGGTCGGCGCCAACACGATGGGGCAGTTCTTCGTGCGACGCGATGCGGACGGTGCGCTGCGCTGGTGGCTCACCATCCACGGCAAGGGCGACAAGCAACGGCTGGTGCCGGCCACGCGCGAGATGATGATGGAGCTCTCGCGTTATCGACAGTACCTTGGGCTAAGCGCCCTGCCGTCGCCCAGCGAAGATACGCCGCTCGTGCTACCGATCGGCGCAACAGCGTTTAACGAACGCACCCAGACCTGCGCCCCGCTGACGCGCGCAGCGCTTCACGCCATCGTCAAGGACGTGTTTGCCCGCGCCGCGGTCCGCCTGCGGGAGCGCGACGATGGCGCCAGCGCGCGAGCCGATCTACTCGAGAAAGCGTCCGCGCATTGGCTTCGGCACAGCGCCGGCTCGCACATGGCCGACCGCAAAGTAGACCTGCGCACCGTGCGCGACAACCTCGGACATGCATCGTTGACGACGACCAGCATCTACCTGCATGTGGACGACGATCGCCGCCATCAGGAGACAGAAGAGAAGCACCGGGTAGACTGGTGACGCCAACCGAACAACGCGCTGTGCGTCCCACGCCAGACACGTCCGATTCCCTCTAAGTGATCGCAACACCGCTCATGAAAGTGCTTGTGCCAGAAGCGCAGATCTCTGCAGATAAGCAGACGCTAAGCTTTACCCTCGATTGGCGCGGGCAAACCGTGACTTGCGTGGTGCCGCGCAAGTGCTTAGAGGTGTTCTTCTGGCTACCACGCGATGCGGACGATGCTCACATGGTGAGAGTATTCGGGAACGGGTTTGCGCGCATTGAAGCGGCCGCACGGCGTAAGTTGCTGGCGCATCCGACCCAAACCCTCCGACTTACCCACGCGGACTTTTCCAACTCCTGATTGCTTCGTCCTTTGAAGGCCGCTGGCACCTGGCGTTGATGCTCGCGGCCGCTTACGTGCGCGGAAAAGCGAAGACCGTTAGTTGCAAGGTGCTTACTCATGGCTAGCCGTCCAGTAGGACAGCTCCGTCGCCGGCGCGGTAAAAACTTCGACTAGAGCTGACATCGGCGGCATATCATCTCTCAGCTGCCTACGTCGGCCAGCGAATCGGCGGGCGAAGCGGTCCTTCTCAATGAAAGAGCGCTTGCCAACGATGCGTGGCGTCGATGAACATGCGAATGATGTCTGGTCCCCATAGGTAGGCGTCGAACAGAAAGATCGAACCAATGAGTGTGTACCACAGGCGCTCGATGCGGCGCAGCCGACGGCGTTGATACAACAGCTCTTCATTCGGGGTTCTGGTTGCTCATGCGACGCCGACGCGATCTCATCCATGATGTCGGTCACGCGCTCCACTGCAGATGTCGTTTTCTCCATCGTCTCGCCGGCCTTTGTGACAAGTTCGGTGCCCGCATTTTAGCTTCACACGAACTCCAGCACGAAGTGCGCGACGATGGCCGCGCCCGTCGCCAGCGTGGCGAACCAGCTCAACACTCGCACCGTCCAGTGCGCGACGAAATCGCCGACGACTTCCCGCTTGGCGCCGAGCAGCACGAGGAGCGCTAGCACCGGCGTCACCGTCATGCCATTGGCCACCGCGCTCCAGTACAGCGCGTGAACGGGCTCGACGCGCAGCGCCGCGAGCGCCATCGCCGCCGCGGTGCCGAGCGCCATCACGCCGACGAGCAGCCATGCAATCCGCCGGTCGCGTTGTTCGCCGCGCGGCCAATCGAACGAACTCGCCACGGCCTGCGCAGCCGAGCCCGCCAGCGGCGGCAAGGCCAGCAATGCCGAGCCGATCAGCGCCACCGCGAGCACATGGCTCGCATAGCCGTGCGCGAGCGGCGCCAGTACACGCGCCATGTCCACCGGCTCGCCTACGGGCGTCTTTTGCATCAGATGCAGCGTCGCGGCCGCCGCGACCATCATGCACAGCGCGGCCGCGTTCGAAAGCGCGGTCCGCAGCAGCGTGTCGCGACGAATCTTGCGCATCTGCTCGTTCAGCGCCTTCTGGTCTCGACGGCCGCCGTCCCGCACTTCCTGTTCCGCCTGCGCAAACATCAGATAAGGACTGACCGTCGTGCCGAGCACGGCGATCAGCATCGTGATGTAGTCCTCGTTCCAGTCCACTCGCGGTACGAACGCGCGCATGAGAACCGTCTGCCACGGCACTTCGACGACCACGATAACGCCGACATACGCGAACATCGCGAGCGCCATCCACTTCACGATCCGCGCGTAGCGTGCGTACGGAACGAGGCATTGCAGAGCGACCGACGCAGCGCCCGACAGCAGTGCGAGCCATGCAACGGACCCACCGATGAAGACCCGCAACGCCACGCCCATCGCGAGTAAATCGACGGCGATGTTGAAGGTATTCGCAAAGAGAAAGCGCGCCACCGCGAAAAAGTAAAAGAGCGACGAGTAGTGCGCCCGCATGTTGGTGGTCAAGCCACGCCCGGTCACTGCCGCGACGCGCGCCGCGATGAGTTGCAGCGCAACGGTAGACGGATACGACAGCACGCACATCCACAGAAGGTCGAATCCGTACCACGCGCCTGCGAGCGTGTAAGTCGCGATGCCGCCCGGATCGTTGTCCGATGCGACGCTCGCCAATCCTGGCCCGACGTCCGCGGCCCACGAGTGCGCCGCCCGCTTGCTCGCGCGCGCGCTTTCATCCGCTAGCTGTTTTTTCTGATGAGTGACCATCGCCCAATCCCGCCAACGCGATTGACGGAGCGGTCCGCATGAAGCGTTCCTCCCGGCGATGATGCAGTGCAGCGGCATACAACGGCTACAGCGTTGAGTGGGCTCACGTCTTCATAGTCGAAAACGCAAGAATCACGAAGTTCAAGGAATACCACAACATTGCGGCTCTGGCCGCGGCCTATCGGCCATAGAAGTATTGTTTATACGGCAGTCGGCCAAGCGGCCGGACCGCTTGCTCAGGCAGTCGGCGAAATGAAGCGCGACGAGACGCGCGTCACGTTGCGGTAAGACTGTAGTCCGGACGGCCGACGACCGCACGCGCTATGGGCAGATTGATCCGACGTGGTCGGCCGAACCCGACCCGTTGCGGTCCTTCGTGCAGTTTCGGCAAATGTCGCTACTGTGCTCAAAAGCGGCCACAGAGGCGTGCGTGTGCGACGGTGCCAGCAGGTTTTATGTCGAGCGCGGGCTTTGGTGACGCAAGTGTCGTCTCACGTTCGAGGCACCGCCCTGCGAGTTCAATCTGGGCAGTTCTAACGCACCGCGATGCTGCGTATTTGCGCATCTCACGCCCCTGGAGCCGGCGGCAAGGCAGCCACAGGCTTCTCCGCACCGTGCCGCCGGTCTGTCCTCCTTTTGACTCATGACCGGTTATCGTCCGCGCTCGGGTTCGCCATGATGAATTCCCGGAGCGACCGTTCGAGCGTATGGAGCTTTTCAGATAACAGGTGCTCCGATCGCGCGAGCGCGACATCGCCGAGCGTTTCGGCTGCACGAGCCCGACTCGCGGCCAGCGCGGCGCGTTCTTCTGCGCGTCGCACCGACGACCATAGCGCATCTTCCAGTTCCGCCATTTGCGCGGCGTCCAGTGAAGCTTCGGAGAAAGCGTGGCCAGTATGGCAGCGGTACCGCAGGGGCGCCGCATCGCCTACTTGCCACACGACTCCTCCGCAGTCAGGACAGGTGAGCGTGCTGCGCCTGCCCAGTTGATCCAGATCGGCAGGCGACGCGATTCCTGTGAGAGCGATCTGCGTCTCGATTTCGATTGTCCGCTTGTCGACTCTCATAGGCACCTCTCTGTCAGGCTGGTGAACCGCATCGACGATGGCCTGCGCGAGCCTGTCAAGGCACGCCACCGTAGCGGTCGGGACGGCGCGAAGCGCAGATGCAGGCATTGACGGTGCAACGCTGTCTTCCGGCGCCTGCACGATTACACTACCGCCGCAGGCGTGAACCGCGGCAGCGCCCGCCGCCCCGTCGTCAAGGTCGCCAGTCAGCACCACTGCGACGGCGCGAGGGCCGTACTCCACCGCCACCGAGCGGAACAGCGGATCGATTGCGGGACGGGTGAAATTTTCTTTTGGGCCGACGGTGAGCCGTGTCCGGCCGTCATGAACAAGCAGATGTCTGTCGGACGGGGCGACGTAGATTTTCGATGGTTCCAGCGGGACGTTGTCCCGCGCGTGGGCAACCGGCAAAGGACACGTGGACGCAAGCAGCTCGGGCAGAATGCTGCGATGCGCGCCAATGTGCATGACAACCAGCATCGGGACGCTGAAATCGGTCGGCAGTGAAGACAGCAGCGTGCGAAGTGCGGCCAGACCGCCCAACGACGTACCGACAGCGACAACACGGTTGTCGTTATGCTGATCAATCTGCACGAACTGCCTCCCGATCGTTTCGGCACAGGGAACGTCCTGGCCCTTTCAGCTCTGAACTCGGTGGGCCACGATTCGTTCGGTGCTATGCGGGAAGCAAGCGCCAAGCCCAGGAATGGTGCTTGCGTTCGATTCACCCAGCGCATATCTGGGGCAAACATGAAAAGCGGAGTCTGGACCAACAGGAAGGCGTCCCTGCACCGTCCGCTACGGGTCCTGGTCGTCGACGATTACGCGGGTGGAGCTGAAGCCGTTTCGCTTGCACTGTCGCTCGCAGGACACGAGGCCCGCTTTGCAGTGGATGGCGACTCGGCCTTCCGGTGCATCGCATTCTGGACGCCGGACATCGCGGTACTCGACATCAATATGCCGTCGCCCGACGGCTACCAGTTAGCCGCGCTGCTGCGTGCGGCCGACGGTACCGGCGAAGCCGTGCTGATAGCGTTCACCTCAATGGACGAACAGGCAGTACAGCCTCGTGGGGTGGCAGTCGGCTTCGACGCATTCTGTCAGAAAGGTTCAGGAGCCGGCCCTTTACTCGATATCATTGCAAGGATTGCGCCCTTGTAAGCGGGCCATCGCGCTGCCCTGTCCTGGCGCGCTGGTTTTTCAGAAGCATGAGTTGACCGGCCTGAGCGTTTGCCATTAGCCGCACATGCGCGTCAGTCGGTCGGAAGGGGAATATGGCTACGAGTATGCCTCGGAATGAGCAGCGCAAGCCCGCAGGACCGGACTTTGTCGTGGTCGGAATTGGCGCGTCCGCAGGCGGCGTTGAAGCGCTTTTGCGGCTTTTTGAGACTGCGCCAGCCTCGCCGGGCGTCGCATTCGTAGTGGTACTGCACCTGTCGCCGGATCATGCGAGCCACGCACACGAGGTCATTCAAAACGTTACCGCCCTGCGCGTGCGGCAGGTCAGCACCCCGGTGCCGCTTGAAAAAGACAACGTCTATGTCATTCCGCCTGGAAAGTTCCTCTCGATGGTCGATGGACACTTATGCCTGAGCGACCCTGAACCGCCGCGGCTACCGCCCACGAGCATCGACGTGTTTTTTCGCAGTCTGGCCGACGCTCATGGCGCCCGCGCTGTCGCCATCGTCCTGTCGGGTTCAGGGGCAGACGGCTCTGTGGGCATCGCCAGCGTCCGGGAACAGGGTGGTATCACCGTCGCTCAACGTCCGGAAGAAGCGCAGTACGGCGAAATGCCGCGCAACGCGATTGCAACCGGGCACGTGGACCTCGTGTTGCCGGTGACGGACATTATCCCCAGGCTGCTGGAACTGGTGAGGAATGCGCCCAGGATTGCCTTGCCAGCGGCATCCGGGCCGGATGAAGATGCGGGCGGCACCGAGTCACTGATTCCTGATGCGAACGGGATGGATGACGTGCTGGACACGCTGCGTGCGCGCACCCGTCACGATTTTTCCAGTTACAAGCGCGGCACGGTTATGCGTCGCATCGAGCGCCGCATGCAGGTCAACGCGCTCACTTCGGTGACCGCATACAGGAATTTTCTGACTGAGAATGTCGACGAAACGCCGAGACTGCTGGCGGACATGCTGATTGGGGTTACGAACTTCTTTCGCGATCCCGAGGCGTTTGATGCGCTCGAAAAAGCATTGCCGGCGGAGCTTGCCCAAAGTCTTGCAGAACGCGACGAGGTGCGTGCGTGGGTGCCGGCCTGTGCAACCGGGGAAGAGGCTTTCTCGATCGCAATACTTCTGGACGAAGCGGTCCGTCGATTGCCGCGTCGGCCAAGGATAACGGTCTACGCCAGCGATATAGATGAACGCGCGATCGCCATCGCGCGGGCAGCCAGCTATCCTTCGGCCATCACGAACGACCTGTCGCCTGCCCGTCTGGCCCAGTATTTCACCAGGGAGGGAAACCGCTATCGACTGGTCAAATCGCTGCGCGACACCGTTATCTTCGCTGCCCATAATCTGCTGCGCGACCCACCATTCTCGCGCATCGACCTCATTTCCTGCCGCAACCTGCTGATCTACCTCGACCGCCGCGCCCAGAAGCGAGTGCTCGAAGCGTTCCACTTTTCACTGCGTCCCCAGGGTCTGCTCTTCCTCGGCACGGCCGAATCGGCTGACTTCGCCCACGAGCTTTTTTCACCGGTGGACAAGTCCAGGAAGATCTATCGCGTGGTGCCGAACGCCTCAACCAGTGCTTTGCCGACCTACGCCAACATTCAGCAATACCCCTTTGATGGGGGAGGTCAAACCTTCTTCACTTCACCGACGGGCAGCAAAGCGGCTGATGTGGAGGTACCTGACCAGGCACGGTCGTTCGACCTGTTTGGGCCGCCGCTGATTGTCGTGCGAAAGGACGGCACGATTGTCCATCGTTCGGCGAATGCCATCCGACTATCCGAGGATGTGCGACAGGCGCGTGCAGTCAATATCTTTGCGATCGTCCGCGAAGACGCCCATCCTCGTCTCCGGCAGGCCCTCCAGCACTGCATCGAGGCCGGACGGCGCCAGGACGAGGAGGCGCTGCCCTTTTCGACCGCATCGGGCGAGATCGCGGTGGACCTGTCTTTCAGGCCCTACCACGACCCCGCACGGGACGAGCGTCTGATTTCCCTGACATGCGATCTGCTGACGCCTCTGCCAGTGGCCAGTTCAGCAATGAGCGGCGAGCCCGCTGACCAGACGCTGGACTCGCTCAGGCAGGCCCTGGCCGGAAGCGAGGGGCGCGTGCGCAGTTCATTGGAACACGCACAGAAATCGGCCGAAGAGCTTAGAGCGTCTAATGAAGAGCTCCAGGCCATGAACGAAGAACTGCGCTCGGCAACCGAGGAACTGGAAGCGAGTCGCGAGGAATTGCAGTCGCTCAATGAAGAACTGGTCACGGTCAACTCCGAACTCGTGTCAAAGGTCAACGAGGCCGCACGCGTGAGCGATGACCTTAAAAACCTGATTGCTCTGGTTGGCGTTGCAACGGTGTTCGTCGATCGTACGCTCCACATAAAGCGGTACACCTCTCCAGCCGAAGCCCTTTTCAATATTCTGCCGAGCGACACCGGGCGACCGCTTCAGCATCTGACGCACAAGCTCGATTATCCGGAGATGATCGACGATCTGCGCACCGCGTTTGAGTCGCTCACGAAGATCGAAAAGGAAGTACAGAGCAGGGACGGTCGAACCTTTCTCGCCCGGGTGCTTCCCTATCGCACCGACGATGATCGCATCGATGGTGCGGTGCTCGCGCTGATCGACATCACCGGCCAGAAGGCCGCTCAGGCCGAGGCGCGCGTAAGCGAAGAAAAGCTCCAGCTCGCTGCCAGGGAAACCCATGACTTTGCCATTATTGTTCTCGACGATGCGGGGGTGGTCGTCAGCTGGAACGCGGGCGCGAGTCATATTTTCGGCTACAAGGCCGAAGAGATGCTGGGTGGTTCCCTCGACGCGATCTTTACGGGTGACGACCGTAGTGATGGTGTGCCGGCGCGAGAGCGCGGCAAAGCCCGCAGTAAAGGCCGTGCCGAAGACGAGCGGTGGTATGCGACGAAGAGCGGCGAACACGTCTTTTGCAGCGGCTTCCTGAGCCGCATCGATGTGCCCGGGTTTTCGGGCTTTACCAAGATCGTCCACGACGCGACCCAACGCAAACTGGTACAGGGAAGGAAAGATCTTGCGCTGGCGCGGCAGCGCGCCGACTACACCGAAATTCAGAAACTGAGCCGTCTGAAAGATGAGTTCATCGCGGTGCTGTCTCACGAACTAAAAAATCCGCTCAATCTCATCCATATGAAAGCGGAGATCCTCGCCCGTATTCCCGAAGCGCGACACATTGGGCGGGTTCGGGAAGTCGCCGACGCGATCCAGAAGTCGGTCCTGACGCAGGCAAAGATCATCGATGATCTGCTTGACTTTTCGCGGATCCAGACAGGAAAACTTTCCCTGCGTTTTGAACCAACCGATGTGGCAAGCATCGTCCGGTCGATCGCGGAGGCCATACGCGACGATTTCGTGGCAAACAGGATCGACCTGCAGCTGCACGTGCCGGCGACGCCGGTGTTTATTGCGGCCGATTCAGTTCGCATTGAACAGATCATCTGGAATCTGCTCAGCAATGCGATTAAGTTTACGCCGCCGGGCGGGACAGTCACTGTCCGGCTGCAGCAGGAAGCGGATAAGGTGTGCCTGGAGGTGGCCGACACGGGAGTCGGCATCGCGCCCGGCCTGCTTGAGTCAATCTTTGAGATTTTCCAGCAGGCTCCCAATGTGCCGTCTCGTGCGCGAGCCATGGGACTTGGCATTGGCTTATCCCTGGTGCGCCAGCTTGCCCGTCTGCACGGCGGAACGGTCGAGGCGTTTTCCGAAGGCGAAAGGCGGGGAGCCCGCTTCGTCGTTTCGCTTCCGGCCGAAGCTTCGTTCGCGCATCGGCAGGCCGGCGACAAGCCGGCGGACCTTTCCGTCTTCGCGGGTGCCCGCGTACTGCTGATCGAGGATTCTGAAGAGTCATTGCAGGCAATGGCGGATCTGTTTTCGGTGTACGACGCACGTGTTACCACTTCGGTGAACGCAGCTGAGGCGTTGCAGGCAGCAAAAGCGTCCGACTTCGACTTCATCATCACGGATGTGAACCTGCCCGATCTTGACGGCTATCAGGTCGTGGCACAACTGCGGCAACTGCAGAACTGCTCGGGTGTTCCGATCGTCGCGGTGACCGGCCGACCGGTGGCGCAGGAAGAGACGCGTGCGCGGGATGCTGGCTGCGATGCCTGTCTCGCCAAGCCATTCAACCTGCAGGCGCTGGCTGAGGTTATCCAAAGGGTTCGACCGCGGTAAGGCAGTGAGCACGCTGGAGAAGATGACACTGGAAGCACGGTGACGGGATCGCTAGAAGCGAAGTCGGCCGCAATGGCCATCGAATTTGGGACGCTGTATACAACACTTGAAAACGGAGCAGGCTCGTCGGGCGAATCGTCGTTGCTGCCTTACCGAATGGCGGTTGGCCACTCGTCTACAGGCGTTCGCCGATAGAGTGTGAGGGGCCGTTCATGGCCGACAAGCGCACGCTCGCCGGCCACCGGCAATCACACTTCGGTTTGCTCAGCCATTTCGAGAGCATCGTCAACCTCGATCCCGAGGTATCGCACGGTGCTTTCTATTTTTGTATGGCCCAAGAGCAATTGGACCGCGCGCAAGTTCTTAGTGCGTCGATAGATCAACGACGCTTTCGTTCGACGCATGGTGTGCGTACCGTACGCGGTGTCATCGAGCCCAATCGACGCGACCCAACGATGAACGATGCGCGCATACTGGCGCGTCGACACATGCGCTGAGGCATGCAGTCGACTTGGAAACAAATAGTCGGCAGGCTTTAGTCCCCGCGCGGAAATCCAAGCACCGACACTTTGCCGAGTCTGCTCCGTGATTTCGAACTGCACTGGCCGATGTGTTTTCTGCTGCATGAAAGTCGCGCGAGCTAAGACATGACCTCCCATGGAGACGTCCTGCACTTGCAAGCGCGTCAAATCGCAGGCTCGAAGCTTACTGTCGATCGCAAGGTTGAACATCGCCAACTCGCGAGCGTTGGACGACATCTGCAGCCTTGTTCGAATTGCCCAGATTTCCCGGAGCTTCAGCGGAGGCTTCTGGCCGGTTAGCCGTCCCTTATTCCACGGCACCCGACGAGCGCCGGAAGAATTAAGCGTTTCCATGACAATCTCCTCTTCAACGAAGGGAGATCGATTGTGCGCTTTGCGGACCGGTCAATCTTCGACCCGTTTGAGCCGTTCCGTGGAGATCCATGACCGTCCGCTTGCCTAGCGACATGAGCCGGTCAATGGTCGGCGGTGGAGCTGCCACCCGTTCAATCAAGCGACGCTACCGTATGCATAAGCCCCGGAGAAAACGGGATGGCGGGGAGGTGACGCGAGCGGTAATCTACCCAGCAGGTTTCCGGTCGGGTTTGGTTTGACACATGGATCGACCAAGCCTGCAGACGTATCGGTGCTGGAAAAACTTGCTCCGGTTTTACACGAGGACTGAAGCGATGAAAAAAAATCATGACAGCCGCGGCGGGCTCACTGATCGGGGTATCGATTGCCTTTGCGGGGGAAGCGGAGGATGTGATGTCCAACCCCGATATGGGGGTGCACCAAGCTGAAGTGGCCCGCGACGGCGCGGAGGTGATGCCATTCGATCTGGCGCGGAGCACCCATTTTTTCGACGATACGCGCAACGGCGGGATTGAAACGATTACCGCAAACAATAAACACGACACCAGGCAGACTGCTCTCATTCGCTCGCACCTGGCAACAGAGTCAAAACGTTTCAGTCACGGGGATTTCTCAGATCCTGCAAAGATACACGGCAAAGATATGCCCGGACTCGCCGAGTTGGCGAACGCGGGTGACAAACTACATGTTCAATACAGGAGTCTACCTGCCGGAGCAAGCCTGACCTACGCGAGCACCGACCCTGATGTGATCGCGGCGATTCACGCGTGGTTCGCTGCCCAGCGCTCCGATCACGCGGCGCACTCTCACCTTCACCGGTAGCGCTTAAGCAGTCGACCCGCGCAAGTTCCGCTTGCCGAATGCACATGTGGATTCCCGCGACGGTGATCGATCGGGCTCAGTGCGGTTTAACACAGTGGCAATAGACGAAATGCTGCACGCGCCCTGACGGCGTGACGTGCGCTTCTTCGTCGTGTTCAACCAGTTCGAACGCCGGGCCAAATTCACCGTGCAGGGAATCCGCGTCGTACTGGACCACCGGAAGACCGCTGCACTCGGCCGGCCCGTCCGGAGCGAAGGTGGCGACAATCACGTGCCCGCCCGGCTTCACCGCCCGCATGACCTGATGGACATACGCGCGGCGGTCAGCCTCGCCCGTGAGAAAGTGAAATACGGCCCGATCGTGCCAGACATCGAAGAACCGTTCTGGCAGGGGTGCGGAAGTGACATCAGCCTCGATCCACTGCACGAGGCCGGATTTCTGTCCGAGCCGCTTGCGCGCCACGGCCAGCGCTTCGCCGGAGAGATCCAGCACGGAAAGGTTGCGGTAGCCGTGAGCGACCAGATCATCGGCCAACGTCGACGCACCGCCGCCTACATCGATGATCGCGGCATCCGGCCCGACGCCGATCCGTTGAATCAGATCCAGCGACAGCGCCGCGTGCGGCTGGTACCAACTGACTTCTGTCGACGCTTTCGTCGTGTAAATCTTTTCCCAATGGGTCTTCGATTGCATCGCGTTTTCCTTTGAATCTCGTCTGTCGGACCTACCGCCCCGGATCTTTGCACAAAATACCGGAGCAATCGCTACACCGCCGGCGACAGTGCCTCGATGATTCGGCACTCGGCGACCGTTCCGCAACTGCACTGATCGATCAGATTATCCAGTTCTGTCTTCAGCGCCTGTAAATCCCGGATTTTGCGCTCCACTTCAAGCCGGTGCTCAGTGGCGATCGCGTCGATTGCGGAGCATGAGCGGCTACGGTCGTCCGCGAGGGCGAGAAGCTCGCGCACCTGCTCCAGCGAAAACCCGAGATCGCGCGCGCGCCGGATGAAGCTCAGGCGGTTCAGGTGATCTGCGGCGTACGCGCGGTAATTCCCTTCGGTCCGGGCAGGCTCGGGCAGCAAGCCCGTTTTCTCGTAAAAGCGGATCGTTTCCACCTTCGTGCCAGTTGCCTTAGCCAGATGACCGATCGTCAATATTGAGCTGTCCATGGCTTGACCCTGTAGTGACTATAGGGTCTATCGTAGACCCCATGAAGACATTCGTCGAGGTCAAAACACCATGAACGCTCCCGACTCCCTGAAACTGCGCATCGAGGGAATGGACTGTGCCGCCTGTGCGGTCAAGATAGAAAACGCAATGAAACGATTGCCTGGCGTCAGCGACATCAACGTCAGCTACGGTCAGGAGAGTCTGTCTCTGAGATACGACGAGGACCGGACCTCATCGACCATGATCGAGGGTAAGATCCGCGCGCTGGGTTTTACACCGGTCGGCGGCGGTTCGCATGGGTCAGCCGCTGCCGCTGGTTCGGTGGCCGGCCCTCGGTCGTCATGGTGGCGGGGGCGTAAAGCTTACCTTGTGCTGGCCATCGCCGCGATGTTCGGGAGCGCGTTTGCGGTGGCGCATATTGAGCCGGCCCTGGCGCAATGGGCATACTCCGTGGCGGCGTTGATCAGCATCGTGCCTTTCGCGAAGCGCGCCTATGCCGGGGCAATCTCGGGCACGCCGTTCAGCATCGAAACGCTGATGTCCGTTGCCGCGCTCGGCGCGCTGCTGATTGGCGCGGCACAGGAAGCGGCGGTTGTCATTCTTCTGTTCGCTATCGGCGAATTGCTGGAAACAGTCGCGGCCGGAAGAGCCAGAGCGGGTATTGAGGCGTTGGTCTCGCTGGTGCCACGCGATGCGTTACGTGAACGCGCCAACGTCCTTGAGCGGGTGCTGGCCGACACACTTGCGATTGGCGACATCGTCGTCGTGCGGCCCGGCGATCGCATCCCTTCTGACGGCAAGGTCATCGGAGGCGTTTCGGACGTTGACGAAGCACCGGTGACCGGCGAGTCGATTCCGGTGCTCAAGGAACCTGGAGCGGCCGTTTTCGCCGGCAGCATCAGCACGAACGGCGAGCTGCGTGTCGAGGTTACCCGCACTGCAGCCGACAACACGATCTCCCGCATCATTCACATGGTGGAGGAAGCACAAGAGTCGAAGGCGCCGACGGCACGACTGATCGACCGCTTCAGCCAGCGATACACGCCGGCCGCGATGGTGGTCGCGCTGCTGGTGGCCATCGTGCCGCCTTTCGCCTTCCATGCGGAGTGGGCGACGTGGATCTATCGCGGTCTGGCCACGTTGCTGATTGCCTGTCCCTGCGCGCTGGTGATCTCTACGCCTGCCGCTATCGCGTCGGCCCTTGCCGCGGGAGCCAGACGTGGCCTGCTGGTTAAGGGCGGCGCAGCCCTGGAAGCACTCGGCAAGATCAGGACGGTGGCATTCGACAAGACCGGGACACTTACACTGGGCCGTCCACAGGTGACAGACATCGTCCCTATCGAAGGAACGGCAGACGATATTTTGGCGAAAGCGGCGGCGGTCGAGCGCAAGGCGAGCCATCCACTCGGCACGGCCATTGTGGAAGCGGCGACTCTGCGAGGGCTTGAATTGCCGGTGAGTTTCGGTACTGCATTGACGGTGCCGGGCAAGGCGGTCACCGCACGTCTGAAGGGTGGTTTCGTGTCTGTCGGATCGCCGCGCCATGCGAAGGAACAGACAACGCTCGACGCCCCTATCGTGCAGCAACTGGAGGCGCTCGAGCGGCAGGGCAAGACTGTCGTCGTGATGCTGTCCGGCAAACGGGTCGAGGGGCTCATCGCGTTGCATGATGAGCCACGCAGCGACGCCGCCGCCGCGATTGCCACGTTGTACCGCATGGGCATCGGCACGGTCATGCTGACGGGCGACAACCAGCGAACGGCTAAGGCCATCGGGGCGACTGTGGGTGTGCAGGTCAGAGCGGAACTGCTGCCCGACGCAAAACTTGCCGAAATCGGAGTGAAGCGCACCGGGTTTTCCGGAGACCTCAACTCCTGAGAGAATGAGGAAATGGAAAACATCGACAAAGCAAAACG
>NZ_JBFUPT010000027.1:0-43378 GCF_041360715.1 Caballeronia sp. RCC_10 | reverse complement strand
GCCGGATGTAGAGCTGCAGCCCATCCTGTTTTTCGAAGACTCGAAAGTCCGGCGCAAAGGGGGACGTTCATGTAGACAACTTTGGCGAACTGCCAAGAAAGATATCGCCCCGCGCAAGCGGCAACTCAATACCTCAATCCGCCGCGAGCAATACCGTCGCCCCCGCCGCATCCCCGATCCAGACCGCACTAGCGGTGAAATTATCCTGATTAAGCCGAGCGGCCTCCCGCAACTGTGCGACCATCAAATCGAGCCACACCGCGGGCGTCTGCGCGCGTCCGATCGCTTCGATCATCAAAGACTCGTCGAGGTACTCCCAAAACCCATCGGTGCAGAGCAAAAACGCATCCCCCTCGGCAATGAGGAAAGGCTCTTCGGAAGCCGCAATCGAAAGATCCTCCGCCGTGCCGAGCGCGGAAAACAGCACATTGCGACGCGGATGCCCGCGCACGTCCCGCGTATCGAGCAGGTTCGCATCGATCATGCTCTGCACGAGACTATGATCCTGCGTCTGCACCACGGTCGCCCCACGCCGAAAGCAGTAAAGCCGCGTATCGCCGCAATGCGCCCAGGCCGCCACGCCTGCCGTCTCGTCGATGCCGAGCAGCACCGCCGTCGAGCGCATCTGCGAACGCTCGCGATCATGTTCCTGAGCATCGATGATCGCGTCGTTCGCGCGCAAAAGCACGCGCAGCAAATTGAGGCCCGTCAGCGCGACGCCCGCCGAAGCAACGCGCGTCAGTTCCGCCAAAACCGTATCGACCGCGATACGCGATGCCGCATCGCCGCCGCCGTGACCGCCCGCGCCATCCGCGACGACGCTCGCGAACAGCGTGCCGTGCCGCCACTGGCCATACGCATCCTCGTTGCGAGAACGTCCGCCTACCTCGCTCACGCTCGCGGTTTGCAGTTGCATGTCGATTCTCTCGTCAGCGGCGAGCGCGCCGGTTCAGTGCGTCGATCTGCGCTTCGTACGCCGCCACGAATGCGCGGCCGAAAAGCGTATGAAAATCTTCGGTCGCTTCGCTCGAAAGCTGACCGTACATCTGCGTGAAGCAATCCCAGCAGCGCGCGCGGCGGCTCAGTCCCGGCAGCAAGCCATCCAGCATCGAGCGACCCGACAGGCGCGCCTCGATGCGCTCCGGCTCGAAGCGCTCGAACACGCCATCGAGCGCGGCGCGCATGCCCGCCACCACGCCGACCTGATGCGCCCGCAAGTCGGCATAGGCGTCGTCGAGTGCGGCGGCGGGCGGCATGAAGCCGCGCATCGGCGGATTGAGCAAATGCGCGAGCGCAGCTTCGACGTTCGGCGAAAACTTGAGCGGATTGTTGTCGGCTGCGGCGATCACCGTTGCCTCGGTGCGCATCTCGCGCTTGAGCGCAGCGCGGGCCGCCAGCAGTTCCAGCGTGCCGCGCGTCGCCTCGCGCAACAACTGGCCGACGAGCTGCATCAGCGCGGGCGATAAGGCGTCGATATGCACGCCTGGCGCATCGAGGCCGCGCAGGAACGCATCGACGAGCGCGCGATCGTCGCCCGATGCGGCTTGCGCCATGCGAGGCGCGGCGGGCCGGGGCGCGGCTTGCGGACGCGGCGGCGTGAACGCGCTATGCAGTTCGGACCCGGCGTCGGAGTGCGTTGCCGGCGGCTCGACGGGACGCACGCCGCTCGTGAGGCTCGCGAACGGATCGGCGTCGTGAGCGGTGTTCGGTTGCGACAGCGGATCGGTCAGCGGATCGACGACTGCGCCCGCACGGAGATCGAACAACTCGTCGATGGTGCGTTTCGACGCGGGATCGTCGAAGGAAAAGTCGAAGTCGCCGGTGCCGCGCGGCAAAGGCGCGGGCGGGGCGCGCAGCAGTTCGTCGGCGGTCTCGGCTTCGGGCGCGGCCTTGGCGCGCGGCGCGTCGAACAGCCCGGCGAACGGATCGTCCGATGGCGATTCGCTGCTGACCGTGTCGTCGTCGCCCGAGACATCCACGCGCAACTGGTAGCCGCCGATCTGCACCTGGTCGCCATGCGCGAGCGGCACGTCCTGGCCCGGATCGAGCGGCGCGCCGTTGACCAGCGCCGGATTGCTGCCGCGATCGATCAGCCGGTAATGTCCGTCGCGCCGCACGATCTGAACGTGCAGGCGCGATACGGTGCGCTCGGCGTCGTCGAGCACGAGCCGGTTCGTCGCCGCGCGGCCGACCGTCCCGCCGTCGGCATCGAAGGTCGCCGCGAGCGGCACGCGTGGCGGCTGTCCGTTATGAAGCGTCACCGTGAGCGTGAGCATGGTTCCGCCGATTCAGTCGAACGCATAGACGAAGTCGTCCGCGCTCGCCGACAGACGAATGTGCGCGAGCGCGCGGCCTTCCGTGAGGCGCGTCAGATATTCCATCGAGATGCGCGGCAGCACGGTGTTCGTGAGCAGCGCGTCGATCACGCGCCCGCCGGATTCCGCTTCTGTGCAACGCGAAACGATGAGCTTCACCGCGTCGTCGTCGTAGTCGAACGGAATGCCGTGATTGTCCGCGACGCGGCGGCGGATGCGCGTCAGTTGCAGGCGCACGATGTCGGCCATCATCGCGTCGGACAGCGGGTAGTACGGCACCGCGACGAGCCGCCCGAGCAGCGCGGCGGGAAACACGTCGAGCAGCGGCCCGCGCAACGCGCGCGCGAGCGCTTCGGGCGCGGGCGGATTGGCCGGATCGCGGCACATCGACATGATGAGCTCCGAGCCGACATTCGACGTGAGCAGGATGATCGTGTTCCGAAAGTCGATCGCGCGGCCTTCGCCGTCTTCCATCCAGCCCTTGTCGAAGACCTGGAAGAAGATCTCGTGAACATCGGGATGCGCCTTCTCGACTTCATCGAGTAGCACGACGCTATATGGCCGGCGGCGCACCGCTTCGGTGAGGATGCCGCCCTCGCCATAACCGACGTAACCGGGCGGCGCGCCCTTCAGCGTCGACACGGTATGCGCCTCCTGGAACTCGCTCATGTTGATGGTGATCACGTTCTGCTCGCCGCCGTACAGCGTTTCGGCAAGCGCGAGCGCAGTTTCCGTCTTGCCAACGCCCGATGTGCCCGCGAGCAGGAACACGCCGACCGGCTTGTCCGGATTGTCGAGCCGCGCGCGCGATGTCTGGATGCGCTTGGCGATCATTTCGAGCGCATGGCGCTGACCGATCACGCGGCGGTCGAGCGCATCGGCGAGATTCAGCACGGCGGCAAGCTCGTTTTTCAGCATCTTGCCGACCGGAATGCCGGTCCAGTCCGCGACCACGCCCGCGATCACGCCCGCATCGACGCTCGGCAGGATCAGCGGGGCGTCGCCCTGAAGTTCGGCAAGACGCGCTTTCAGGCCGGCGAGCTTCGAAAGCAGGGCATCGCGCGAGTCTGATGCCGCATCGACGGCCTCGCCTTTCTCGCGCAGGGCCGCGCGCAGCGAAAGCAGTTCATCGACGACGCGCTTTTCTTCCTCCCAGCGCAACTCCAGCCCGCCGAGCGCATCGCGTTCGCGGGCGAGCATCGCGGCGACATCGGCGGCGCGCGTGCCGGTATCGACGCCCGCATTCGCTTCCCGCGCGACGATCTGCGCCTCCACTTCGAGCGCCTCGATGCGGCGGCGGCAGTCGTCCACCTGCGGCGGCGTCGCGTGCTGGCTGACGGCGACGCGCGCACACGCGGTATCGACGAGCGATACCGCCTTGTCCGGCAACTGCCGCGCCGGAATATAGCGATGCGACAGCCGCACGGCCGCCTCGATCGCCTCGTCCAGCAACTGCACGCGATGATGCCCTTCCAGCACCGCCGCCACGCCGCGCAGCATCCGCACGGCCTTGTCCTCGTCGGGTTCGTGGACCTGCACCACCTGAAAGCGCCGCGTGAGCGCGGGGTCTTTCTCGATGTGCTTCTTGTACTCGGCCCACGTCGTCGCGCCGATCGTGCGCAGATCGCCGCGTGCGAGCGCGGGCTTCAGCAGATTCGCTGCGTCGCCGGTTCCGGCCGCGCCGCCCGCGCCGACGAGCGTATGCACTTCGTCGATGAACAGAATCACCGGCTTCGGGCTCGCCTGCACTTCCTCGACGACCTGCCGCAGACGCTGCTCGAACTCGCCTTTCATGCTCGCGCCCGCCTGCAGCAGCCCGAGATCGAGCGACAGCAGCGCGACTTCGCGCAGCGGCGGCGGCACGTCGCCGCGCACGAGACGTTGCGCGAATCCTTCGACGACCGCCGTCTTGCCGACGCCCGCTTCGCCCGTCAGGAGCGGATTGTTCTGCCGCCGCCGCATGAGGATATCGACGAGCTGGCGGATTTCGTCGTCGCGGCCCGTGACGGGATCGAGCGTGCCGCGGCGCGCCTTCTCCGTGAGATCGGTGGCGTACTTGCGCAGCGCTTCCTGCCGCGCGCCGCCGCTTCCCGCCGCGTCGGCTTCGGGCGCGGGTGTCGAAGCATGCGGCTCGTCTTCGCGATCCTCGACCGAACCGGCGACGATGCGCGCGAAGTTATCGGACAGATCGTCGGGCTTGATGCGCTCGAATTGCCGCGACATGCCGAACAGCACGCTGCGCAGTCGCGGCGTCTTGAGCATGCCGACGAGCAGATGGCCCGTGCGGACTTTCGTCGCGCCGAACAGCAGTGCGCCGTAGACGAAGCCGCGCTCGATGGCGTCGCCGATGTGCTCGGAGATGTCGGAGATGGATGTCGCGCCGCGCGGCAGGCGATCGAGCGTCGCGGTCATCTCGCGCGAGAGCACGGCGGCGTCGATGCCGTAATGCGCGACGATCCGCTGCCAGTCCGAGTTCGGCGTCTCGACGATCTGCGTGATCCAGTGCGCAAGCTCCACGTACGGGTTGCCGCGCATCTTGCAATAGACCCTCGCGCCTTCGACGGTCTTGTAGCCGAGCTTGTTCAGCTTGCCGAACAGCGCGACGCGACTGATTTCCGCCATCGTCCGACTCCTTTCGTGGATGCGCGCACGCCGGCCGACGGCGCGTCCTCATCCGATAAGACGGCGCGGCGGCGGGCATTTTCAAGGCGCTTTCGATTCGGCATCGAGCGCGAGGTCGGCGCAATCGGCGTGGCGGCTCTGCAGGCCGAGCCACGTCGAATAGCCGAGCCGTCCATAGCGGCCGGGTTGCGCGGTCGGCACCTCGTCGGCGGCGAGCACGAGTTGCGCGTCCCACGCGAGCTCGCCGTTCAGATGTTGGCGCACGAGTGCGACGAGCGTCGGCAGCGCGCTGCCGTCCGGCAGCAGCGATTCGAACTGCGCAAGCGACAGCGGCCCGATCACGAGCCGGAACGCATGCTGACGATCCCAAACCGCGCGGCCCAGGACCGCGCCGCGTCCGAGATGCGCGCCATGGCGTCGCAATGCGGTGCGCTCGCCGGCTTGCAGCGTCATCCAGTGCCCGCGATACGGCTCAACCCGCACCGGCACGCGCAAGAGCGCCCCGGCGATGGCTTCGAGCGCATCGGCGGGGCGCGTCTGCATGTTCCAGAGGCCCGCGAAATGCAGCTTCGCGTGATCGGAGACGGCATCCCGATGACGGCTCGCTTCATCGGCGAGACCGATCAGTGCGCCGGTGTAGAACGCGAAGCGGTCGTGGCCCGGCCGATCCAGCGCATTGACCGGCCGGCCCTGCGCCCACGCGCGATAGAACAGCAGCAGGAAGCGATGCAGCAGCGTATCGAGCAGCCGCGCGAAAGCCCGGTCGCCGTGGTGCAGCACGCGCTCGCGGATGAAATCGGTCAGATGCAGCGGCAGCGGTCCGTTGGGGCCGAGATAGCCGAAGAAGCGCTGGGCGAGACGCGGGGCGCGTGCGCCGTCCGTCTGTTCGAGCGCCGCAAGCGGGGCGGGCGCAAAGGCCAGCGACACGTCTTGCGCGAGCCGCACCGGCTCATCGACAGGACGCGCGCCGCAGCCCAGGCGCGGCAGGTGCGGCGTCATCGCTTCGATGTGCCGCATCACGCGATAGAAATCATGCCGATGCGGCGCGGCGGCGACGGCATCGAGCAGAGCGGACAGCTCGCGCGGGAGCGCAGGCGGCGGCTCGTCGCGCGCCGCCTCGCTCAGAAGATGGCTCTCGTGCCGCATCGCGGTGGCAGCCGCAGAATCTCGCCGCGCGTGCTCGTCGAAAGGACGGTCTGCACGAACGAATTGATCGACACATAGCGCGCGAAGAAGCGTTCCAGCACGCAGCCGAAGAGCCATGCGCTGCCGCCCTGAAACGCGAGATCGTCGACGCGCACGTCGATCGTCAGGCCGCGCCCGAACGCGATCGGACCCGGCATCGGCAGACGGCGCACGACGGGTTTTGCATCGACGGCGACGACGCCTGCAACCTGCGCGCGGCCGGCCTGATCGACGTCCGGCACGTGCAGCGCGAGCAGCGCGCGAAGGGCGGCGGCGGCATCGCGCGAGCCGTGGCCGAGCGACAGATAGTGCAGCGAAAGCTGGTCGATCAGCCGCCAGCTTCGCGCGGCGTCGAGGTTCGCCGGCGCGGGCCGCGACGGACCGCTCACGCAGCGCACATCGGCGACGGGGGCGGCGATGTCGAGCGAGAATCCGCCGCTCGCGCCGCCGCGCGGCATCAGGAGCGGCAGGTCGCGGTTGGTGCAGAGCGTCGCGAACGCGAGTTGCCGCAGCGAGCCGCGATACGGCGCGGCGTTCGGATCGACGATGGATACAAATGTCTCGCTGCCGACATACTCGGTGCGCGCGCCGCTCTTGCGCCGCCCGGCCGGCACGATGCGCGGCTCGCGTTCGGTCGTGAAGTAGGCCGCGTCGCCGGGGCGGTCCGCGAGGAAGTCACCGTAGAACGGCTGAAACGTCTGCTCGGCGTCGTCGCTCGCGCCGTAGCCCGATACGCCGGTCACCGAATGCACTTCGAAATCCAGCGGATGCGTGCGGTCCGGCACCACATGAAAGCGCGCGGCGGCGTCCGTCACGAGCGCGCGGTCGGCCTGCTTCGGGAAGAGATTGATCGCGGGCACGCAATCGAGCAGCACGTGGTCTTTGGTGACGATGCGCTCGAGCGTCGCATCGCTCGTGGCGAGCAGAAAGGTCACTTCGATTTCGCGCGCCGCGAACGACGGCAGCACATCCGCCAAACCGTCGATGCGCGAGAAGCGAAAGCGCTCCGGCAGCGCGAAATACTCGTGCAGCAGGCGATAGCCCTGGAACGCGTTGGGCGTGACGGGCAGCAGGGCTTCGGCGTCGCTGAAGCCGGCGGGCGCGAGGGCGTCGGCGGAAAGAACGGCGAGCGTGCGGCTAGGGCGCTCGGGCGTCGATACGACGATCGCAAGCGTGCCGGCCATCACCGTTTCATACAGCCGATACGCCGTTTCGTCGCCGCCCGCGAAATAGAGGCTGAGCGGATCGAGGCCGAGCGTATCGAACGAGAAACCTTCGGCGGACGCAAGCCGGATGCGTAGCGCGCCCTGCACGCGATTCGCAATTGGGCGCGTTCCGGACAGCGCCGCGAGCGGCAAGTCCTGCACCTGCGCGAGATAGCGCGCTTCGGTCAGCTCGACGGGCCACAGCGTGAGGTCGGCGGCGGTGCGGAACTCGCAGGGCGGCGCGTCAGCGGACGTCATCGGCGCGATGAGCGCGGCGCCGCGCGGCACGACGAAGCCATCGGCGAGATTCGGGCTCGCGAGATCGGGCGCGAGACGCGCGATAAGCATCGCAGGCGTCGGACAGGCGGCCTGCGGCAGCACCACATGCGTCAGTTGCTGCGTGAAGCGCGGAAACTCCTCTTCGATCTTCAACTGGACGCGCGCCGCGAGAAACGCGGTGCCTTCGAGCAGGCGCTCGATGTACGGATCGGCGACTTCCATGCCATTGATGCGGCTCATCCCGAGCCGCGCCGCGATCTTCGGAAACTGCTGCGCGAACTCCGCGCCCATCTCCCGCAGATGCGCAAGCTCGGTGTTGTAGTGACGCAGAAGGCGCGGGTCCATGTCAGCGCGGCAACTCCATGACGGTGATGCCGCCTTCCTCGAGATCGATCTGCGTGCGCAGCGCGAATTCGAGCGGCACCGGTTGCGCCCACAGCAGGCCGCGAATGACCAGCGCGATCTGGTTGTGCATGTCGAGCACGGAGCGGTCGAGCACCGGTTCGATTTCGAGCGACGACGGATCGATGCGCGGCTCGAAGCGTTCGATCGCCTGACGGATCGCCTGTTCGAGTATCACCGTGTCGATGGTCGAAGCGAAGCGCCCCGACAGGCACGGCAAGCCATAGTTGAGCACCGATGCGAACGCATGCGCGAAGTGCTCCTCGCTGATTGCGCCGCCGATGTTCGTCGTGTTGAAGAGCCACGATACGTCGCGCAGCACGGCCGCGCGCAGGCTTCGATGCGACATGAAGCGCTCGCTGGCGGGATCGGCGGCGGCGGGATCGTCGTCGATCAGGCGATCGAGCAATGACGGCTGCAGGCGGTCGGGGTCCATGTCAGCTTATCCGCCGCGTGGAGACATCGAGCGCGAAGATCACGTCCGCGCCCCGGCTGCCGGTTTCGGTCTGCGGCGCGCAGGTCATCGTGATCTGCTGCGCTGAGAACTCGAACACTTCGCAGGGCCGCGCAAAGCGTGCGCTCGTGAAGATGTGATAGTTGCGGATATACGCCTGCTCCAGCTTCATCGACAGATATTCGATCTGCACGCCGTTGTCCGTCCCGGCCGCCTTGTAGCAGCGGATATGCGCCAGCGCGAGCAATTCGGCCTGCGCGCAGAGCTTCGCGAGAACGGGCGAAGCGGAGTCCACCATCTTGATGACGCCGAGCGCCGTCACCCGCATGTCGTTCGCGTTGAGCGCGGCGGCATGCGGCGCGGCTTCATAGCCTTGCGCCCAGCGCCAGCCGTGAATCTGCATCGGCGTGTCCCAGTCGCCGCGTTTCTTCGCTTCGCCCTTGACCGGCGTGTTACTGCGCTTCGGCACGACGTGCAGGAACATGTCGTCGGACTGCGTGAGCGCGAGAAAATCGAACTGACTCGGCACGTCGAACGTGAGGCTGCTGTGCAGGCGCGGCGGCTCGTTGGTTGGCATCGTGCTCATCCGGGTGATGGGTCATCGAAGATAAGACGGCGCGCCACGGACGATTTTGAACTTCAAAAGCATGCGTCCCGTTTCGTTTACCGGTTGGATTGCATGCGTACGACGCCTGCAACGCACTGGACCGGACCACGACGGAGGACCGCATGAGTACCATCGACTGCTATGTGAAGATTGACGGAATCGAGGGTGAGAGCAAGCACAAGGGGGCCGAAGGGCAGATCGAGGTACAGGGCTTCGAATGGCAAGTCGCCAACGCAAGCAATCCGACGACCGGCGGCGGCAGCGGCATCGGCAAGGCCATGCCGGGCGTGTTCGTGTTCACGCATCTCTACGACAAGGCCGCGCCTACCATCCAGAAGAGTTGCGCGACCGGCAAGCACATCGCGAGCGTCAAGTTCACGATGAACAAGTCGGGCGACGGGCAGAAGGAGTTCCTCACGGTCACGATGAAGCAGGTGACGGTATCGAAGGTAGACATGCGGTGCGACCAGCGCGGCTATCCGGAGAACACGGTGGAGCTGTCGTTCGCGGATATCGAATTCGAATACAAGCCGCAGGACGACAAGGGCGCGATGGGCGGCGCGGTGAAGTTCGGCTGGGACGTGCGCAGCACCGAAGTCCGTTGACGTCATGCCGAACCGATAGCCATGAACGAAGCCGTCGCGCAAAAGCCGCTCGCTACCGTCGATACGCCGCTCGGCGACGACGTGCGCTTCCTGAGCCTGCGCGCGAGCGCCGAACTCGGGCGCATGCCGCGTTGCGAACTCACGCTCGTCGCCAAGCGCGCGGATATCGACTTCAGCCGCATCCTGGGCAAGCGCGTGAGCGTCTCGCTCACGGTGCCGAAGGCGAAGCCGCGCGTGTTCGGCGGCTACGTCGTCGGCTTTCGGCAAACCGGCATGCGCGGACGGCTCCACGTCTATGAAGCGGTGGTGCGGCCGTGGCTGTGGCTGCTTTCGCGGCGCAGCAACTGCCGCATCTTTCAGAACAAGACGGTCGAGGAAATCGTCAAGGCCGTGTTCGCCGATCCGGTGTACAAGGGCCTCGAATTCGGCGAGATTAAATGGAAGGCGAATGCGCGCAAGCATCCGCCGCGCGAATACTGCGTGCAGTACCGCGAATCCGACTTCAACTTCGTAAGCCGCCTGCTCGAAGACGAGGGCATCTACTACTGGCTGCAGGACAAGGACGGCAAGGAATCGCTGATACTCACCGACACGCTCGCCGCGCACGAAAGCGTCGCGGGCTGCGAATCGCTGCCGTATGGCGCGGTGATGGCTGCCGCGCCCGATGCGGAGTTCGTCAGCGAATGGCGCTTGCAGCACGCGATCGAAACGCGCAACTGGCTGCTCACCGATTACGATTTCAAGCATCCGTCGCGGCCGCTGCAGAAGCAGGCCGTCAAGCAGATGGAGGGCTTCGACGCGTTCTCGGGCCTCGAACATTTCGATTATCCCGGCGGCTATGTCGAAGCGGATCACGGCGACAGCCGCGCGAAATCGCGAGCGGACGAATGGCGCGTGGAAGGCAGCGTGCCGGACGATCCCGGCATCAACTGGCATGAGGCCGAGGGCCGCACGAATGGCAGGAGCGTGCGCGCCGGGGCGCTGCTCAAGCTGACGCGGCATCCGCGCAACGATCAGAACATGCAGTATCTCGTCACGCGCACGCGATATGAAATCGATATCGCCGATTACGAAGCCTTCGACGGCGCGCAGTCGAATCGCTGCGAATGCTGGTTCTCCGCGATCGACGCGAAACAGCCCTTCGCGCCGGCCCGCACCGCGCGCAAGCCCTTCGTGCAGGGTCCGCAGACGGCGGTCGTCGTCGGGCCGGGCGGCGATGAAATTTATACCGATCAATATGGCCGCGTGAAAGTGCAGTTCTTCTGGGACCGGCAAGGCAAGCGCGATGAGAACAGCTCATGCTGGATACGCGTATCGCAGCCGTGGGCCGGCAAGGGCTGGGGCGCGATTGCGATTCCGCGCATGGGGCAGGAAGTGATCGTCGATTTTCTGGAAGGCGATCCCGACCGGCCGATCATCACCGGCCGCGTCTATAACGCCGAGCAGATGCCGCCTTACGACTTGCCCGCCAACATGACGCAGTCGGGCATCAAGAGCCGCTCCAGCAAGGGCGGCAGCGGGGCGAATTGCAACGAGCTGCGCTTCGAGGACAAGAAGGGCGCCGAGCAGGTGTTGATCCACGCGGAGAAAAATCAGGATATCGAAGTGGAGAACGATGAAACGCACTGGGTCGGGCGTGACCGCAAGAAGAACATCGACCACGATGAAACGACGGTCGTGAAGCATGACCGGACGGAGACTGTCGGCAACAACGAGAAGATCGAGGTCGTCGTCGACCGGAATGAGAAGGTCGGACAGAACGAGACGATCGCGATTGGCCAGAACCGCACCGAGACGGTCGGTGCGAACGAGAAGATCACCATCGACAAGAACCGCACCATCCTCGTCAAGATGATGGAAACGGCCAGCGTGCTGTTGCAGCGGACGCATTTCGTCGGCATCAACGAGACCATTACGGTGGGCGCGGCGCAGGAGATCGTGATCGGCGCGTATCAGACCCTGAAGGTGGTCGCGTATCAGAAGGTGAGCGTGGGCGCGGATCAGACCGTCAATGTCGACGGCGATCAAAAGACGAAGGTCGGCGGCGATCAGACGCTCGCCGTGACGGGTGCGCAGACTGTCACCGTTGGCAAGGACATGGGCGAGACCATCGACGGCGCGCAGTCGAGCACGGTGAAAAAGGCGCGCACGACGTCCATCACGGAGGACGATACGTTGACCGTCGGTAAGAAGCTGCAGATCAACGCGGGTGATTCGATCACGCTCGTCACGGGGGATGCCAGCATCACGATGAAGAAGGACGGCACGATCGAGATCAAAGGGAAGAATATTTTGCTCGACGGGAGCGGCAAGATCAACGTCAAGGCGGACAGCGACATCGTGATGAAGGGATCGAAGATCATGCAAAACTGACGTGCGTCTTGTTGTGTCAGATGTCGTGAATCGATTTGATCAGCCAGCCAGCACCGCGAGAACGAGCAGCACGATGAGCGATTTGCCCGGCATCGAAAGCGCGCGTTGCGGCTTCGCATGGCGCCGCATATTGCCGACGATCGCGCCCGCCATCGCACCGGGCAGCGCCGCGAGCGATGCGACGCACAGGTAAAGCAGAACCGACGTCAGCGCGGAATCAAGCGTCGATTGCGCGTTCAGTTCGATGGTCACGAGCCCGCCGATGCTCATCACGATTCCCGCGACCGGTCCCGTGCACAGGCCGTACAGCGCATTGAAGGCGCCCGGACGCGATGCCGCGATGAGCGCCGCGAGCGCTGCTGCGAAGGCAATCGGCATGACGAGCGCATAGCCGCTGCTGCCCGTGCGCTCGGCGATGCGAAAGAGCGGCGAGAACGACGCGTGAATCGCGTCGGCGGTGTGCGTATAACTGGCTGCTGACACACACGACGCGAATAATCAGGTTATCGAATCGTCGCGTGATGTCGGACGGAAAAGGCAACGGGTTGAGCCGCCGCGCACTCACCGCCGATGCATCGTGGTCCGGCATGATGCGCTCACTTGTCGGGCATCACCAACTGGGCGACGACCGCATCGGCGAGCCGCTGGGCTTGCGCAGGCTCGATGCGCAGGCGTTTGCCAGCGGCGGTCACATGGCGATGCACTTCGCCCAGTTCCTTGCTCGTGAGGATCGGGGCGGCATCGGCGGGGGCGTCGGCGTCGGCGTGGCGGAACATCTATCTGACCGCGACCGACACTTCTTCCTCGATGACCGTCTCCGTCGCCTTCAACGCGATGTTGCCAAGCATCGGCAAAAGTTCGGAAACGACCTGAAGGACGAACGGTGCGAAGAGAACGGAAAACGGATCGGGACCGAAGCCGAGGGCGGCATTCCCGTTGCGCGACGCTTTCTGCGCCGCTTGGAGATCGGCGAACCAAGCTGCGCTGATCGTCGTGAAGAGCGGCAGCTCGTTGGGCGCGAGGTGCGCGAGGACATCGCGGGAAACGTCGCAGATCAAGTTGCGTTCAGCGGCAGTGTCCATGAGCCGGTCGCCGACGGTGTCATGCGTGATGCTTGACTTGAACGTTAGATTTCGCGTGAGGGGATGTCAAAGGGAATCGACGCCTGATGACCGCTGGTAATGCGACTAACGGTCAACCCTTGAAACCGACTTTGAATGACGAAAAGAAATGCACGTCTTCATGAAGACGACTCAAGGCAACGCATTTCGCAAACGTCTTGGTTTTCAGGCGGGCGAGAAGGCGAAGACGTTGCACGGCAGGCAAGGCCGTGCAACGTCGTTCTATCGGCGTTCTAGCAGCGAACGATTAAGCGTTGAAGCCGCCATCAATCGTCAGGCTCGCGCCCGTCACGAATCCCGCCTCCGGGCCGACGACGTAAGCGACCATCCCCGCGATTTCATCGGGGTGCGCGTGGCGTTGCAGGGCCATCAGCCCATGCAGCGACGCGGCGAAGTCGCTCGATCCGGGGTTCATGTCGGTGTCGGTGGGACCGGGCTGGACATTGTTGACCGTGATGCCGCGCGGACCGAGATCGCGCGCCATGCCCTGAACGAGGCCCTGAAGCGCGGACTTGCTCATTGCGTACGCGGCGCCGCCCGGGAACGGCATGCGTTCCGCGTTGCAACTGCCGATATTGACGATTCGCCCGCCGTTTCCCATGTGCGGCAACACCGCCTTCACCGCGACGAATACGCCGCGCACGTTGATCTGCAACGTGGTGTCGAAGTCTTCGAGCGAGAAGGTGTCCACTGGTCCGAGGAATAGCACGCCCGCATTGTTCACGAGAATGTCGATCTTGCCGAACGCAGCGGCGGCCTCGTCGACTGCACGGCTTAGCGCGACGGCGTCGCCGGCATCGGCTTGCAAAGCCAGCGCATGGCCGTCGTTTGCGACGATCTCGTCCGCCAGCGCATTCGCCGAGGCAGCTGATCCCTTATAGGTGAAGGCAACCTTGGCGCCATCGCGCGCCAGTCTTCGAACGATTGCCGCGCCGATGCCACGTGCGCCGCCGGTCACGAAAGCCACTTTGCCAGAGAGAGTCGAGGTCATTTGAGTGTGTTCCTGAGTAGTCGATGCACGAAGTATCGCCGCGCCGGCGGGCGTTGAGTAGCGTCGATTTAGACTATGACTTTCAACCGCCGGTATCGAATGATCATGGAAGCTCTCAACTTCGTCGAGTCATTCCTTCTGAGCGCAGAGCTTGGAAGTTTCTCCTCGGCAGCGAGGCGGCTCGGCATGACGCCGGCGGCGGTCAGTAAAAACATCGCGAGGCTCGAAGCGACACTCGGCATTCGCCTCTTTCAGCGCAGCACGCGCAGCCTGACGCTGACGCCGGCTGGCGAGCAATTCCAGCGCGAGATCGCGGGACCGTTCGAGGCGATAAGCAATGCGTTCGCGGGCGCGGCGATGATCGACGGCAAACCGTCCGGGACGCTCAAGGTCAGCGTGGCGCTTGCATTCGGCCGCGAATATCTGGTGCCGATGCTCGGTGCGTTTCTCGATCGGTATCCCGGCATCGTGCCCGACTGGCACTTCGATAACCGGCCTGTCGATATCATCGCGGAAGGCTTCGACGTGGCGATTGGCGGCGGCATCGAACTGACATCGACGATCGTGGCGCGCGAACTGGCGCGAACGCATATCGTCGTGGTGGCGTCGCCTTCGTTCATGGCGGGGCGGAAGATGCCGACGCATCCGTCCGAACTCATCGGTTTCGATGGCATCGCGCGGCGCTCGCCCACGACCGGGCGGCTGCGTGCGTGGACGCTGATCAATCAAGTGGGCGAACAGTGCGTCGCGGAGTTCCGCACGCGGATGATCTTCGACGATCCCGAAGCAATTGCGCATGCCGCGATGCTCGGACAAGGTCTCGCGCTTCTGCCGATGCCACACGCAGCGCCGGGATTGTCGAACGGCACGCTCGTCCGGCTGCTTCCCGCATGGTATGCGGAACAGAATCCGATCGCGCTCTACTATCCGAAGCGGACGCTGCTTCCGGCCCGAACGAGAGTGTTCATCGACTTCGTCGTGTCGACGTTCGAGCAAGGCAGGCTCGCGTCGAAGTTCGATGCGCGTATCTGATTGCGCTGTGATGGCGGTCGCTTCAATAAGCGACAGTCAGAGGCTCCGGATAACGCTGCGTCAGCAGAAAGTTCGTGCTCCCCAGCCATGCCTTCTCCCTCGATGACGCTCAGATCAGCTCAGGCAGACCGCCTTTCGCATCGCTTGAGGTTATGTGCGTGACCACAGATCGCGCGTCTCCGACAATCATGACGCTCCTCATCGACGTGCCCGTCTGCTCTTGCCGCGACCGGGCGCGCCTTGCGCGAACATCGGCATCCTGCTGAGAATCCAGTCGAGCAATTCCTGCGGACCTGCGGCAAGCGGCCGTCCCGTTTTCACGAGGAGCCTGGCCTGCGCGCTCTCGAAGAGCGGATGCGCGATCGGGATGATGGTCAGCTCGCCGCTGGCCAGCTCGCGATACGCCGCAAACTCGCCGATCAGCGTGATGAAATTCTCCGCCGCGACGAAGCGCTTCAGCGCGCTGAGCGAGTTGGTCGTGAGCGCCGGCCGGATGGCGAGGTTGTCGGTCGTCTCCAGCATCTTCACGACATGACCGATGCCGAAGCTCGGCGGCATCAGCGCGAGCGGATAGTCGAGCAGGTCGCCGATCTGCGCGACGCCCCCGCGTTTCGCCAACGGATGATCGCGCCGCGCGAGCAACACGACAGGCTGCGGCGAGCTTGCACGAATCTCGATGCGCTCGTGCGGTGGGGGGTTATACGCGAGCCCGATATGCGCGCGGCTCTCTGCCACTTCATCGAGCAGGTCGTCGACGGCGAGCATCTTCACGTCGATCTGAAGTCGCGGATAGCGGGCGCAGAACGGCGCGAGCACGTCGTCGACAAGCGTATCGACATAGCCTTCGCTTACCGCAAGCCGAACGTGGCCTTGTTGCAAGCCTTTCAACGCGTGCAACTGGTCTTCGAGCTTCTCCTGTTGCGAGCGATAGCCCCGCCAGAATTCGAGCAGGTGAAACGCCGCTTCGGTTGGCCGCACGCCGCGCGCCTCGCGCTCGAAGAGCGTCGTGCCGAGTTCGTCTTCGAGCAGCTTGATTTGCCGCGCGATAACCGACGGCGATGTATTCAGGTGATCCGCCGCGCCGCGAATGGTGCCGTGCGAAAGCACTTCGTGGAAATAGCGCAGGCGTTGCTGGTTGATTTCGCGCATGGTTGACGTTCCCCTGTGTTGCTCAAAAGGCAACGATACGTGAACTTAGTTGCTCTTGCTCGCACAGTAGCACAGGCTCAACATGGCCTTACCCGATGAAGGGAAGAGACACAGGAGACGCCCATGTCGACGATTGAGATGCAGCAAGGCAGCCGCGCGGTTGCGGCGCTCTACAGCAGAATTAACTGGCGGCTGCTGCCGCTGCTCATCGCGTGCTACATGTTCGCGTATCTGGATCGCGTGAACGTGGGCTTTGCGAAACTTCAGATGCAAAGCGATCTAGGCTTCTCCGACGCCGCGTATGGCGTCGGCGCGGGCATCTTCTTCATCGGCTACGTGCTGTTCGAGATTCCGAGCAATTTGATGTTGCCGAGGATCGGCGCGCGGCTCACGTTCAGCCGCATCCTCGTGCTGTGGGGCATTACGTCGGCATGCATGCTGTTCGTGCGCAACGTGCCCGCGTTCTATGCCATGCGCTTCCTGCTCGGCGTGTTCGAAGCGGGCTTCGCGCCGGGCATGATCTATTACCTGTCGCGCTGGTACGGGCCGAAGCGCATGGCGCGCGCGATCGCGCTGGTGTTCGTCGCGGGGCCGATTGGCGGTGTGGTCGGCGGGCCGTTATCCGCGTGGCTGATGTCTTCCCTCGCGGGCGTCGGCGGCTTGTCCGGCTGGCAGTGGATGTTTCTCGTCGAAGGTCTGCCGTGCCTGGCGCTCGGTGCGCTCGTCTGGTTCACGCTCGCCAATCGTCCTGCCGATGCGCGCTGGCTCACGCCAGACGAGAAGCGTCTCGTGGAAGCGGAAGTCGGCGGCAACGGCGGGCATGAACATCGAATCGATTCGTTTTCCGAAGTATTGCGCAATCCGCGTGTCTACCGGCTGGCGCTCGCGTACTTCTGCATCATCTTTCCGATCTACGCGATGAGCTTCTGGCTGCCGACGCTCCTCAAGGAACAAGGCGTGAACGACACCCTCCGCCTCGGCTGGTACGCCGCGGTCCCGTATGTTGCCGCCGCAATCGCCATGTACGCGGCTGGACGCCGTTCCGATGCAGTGGGCGAGCGCCGTTATCACAGCGCATTGCCGGCGCTCGCCGCGGCGGCGCTGCTCGCTGTTACGCCCTACGCATCCGGCCATCTCGTCGCGACGCTCGCGCTGCTCACGGCGGCGACCGCCTGCATGTGGATGGCCTACACGGTGTTCTGGGCGATACCGTCGGAAACCATTGCGGGCCCGGCTGCGGCGGGCGGCATTGCGCTCATCAACACGATCGGCCTGTCGGGCGGCTTCTGGGGTCCGGCGGCGCTCGGCTGGGTGAAATCCGCGACGGGCAGCACGAGCGGCGGCCTGCTTCTGATGGCGTGCATGGCGGCGCTTTCGTGCGTGCTGATCCTGACGAACAAGCGCACGGTTGCAGCCGCGAAAGCGCGCACCGCCTGATTTCCCATCGACGACGATCTCCTAAGGAGCGCCAACATGAAAATTCTGATCGCAGGATTCCAGCACGAAACGAACACCTTCGCGCCGACGAAGGCCACTTACCAGAGCTTCATCCAGGGCGAAGGCTTCCCGCCGATGGCGCACGGCGCGGACGTGCTGAAGCTGCGCGACGTGAACGTGCCGATCGGCGGCTTCATTCAATGGGCCGAAGCGCGCGGCCACGAACTGCTGCCGGTCATCTGGGCGGGCGCGAGCGCATCGGCGCACGTGACGGAGGATGCGTACGAGCGCATCGCGGGCGTCATCGTCGACCAGGTGAGGAAGGGCGGCTTCGATGCGATCTATCTCGACCTGCACGGCGCGATGGTCACGGAGCATCTCGATGACGGCGAAGGCGAGTTGCTGGCGCGCGTGCGGCGCATCGTCGGCGAGGCGATACCGCTCGTCGTATCGCTCGATCTGCATGCCAACGTGACGTCGCGCATGTTCGAACTCGCCGATGCGCTCGTCGCGTATCGCACGTATCCGCATGTCGACATGGCCGAGACCGGACTGCGCGCCGGGCAGTTGCTTGCGCAACGCATCGAGCACGGCAAGCCGTTCCATCGCGCGATGCGCCGCGTGCCGTTCCTGATTCCGGTGAATGGCATGTGCACGCTCGTCGAGCCGGCGCGTAGCATGTATGGCACGCTGGAAACTCTGGAACGGGAAGTTATTTCGTTATCCTTCGCGCCGGGATTTCCGGCATCGGACTTCGAGGAATGCGGACCGGTGTTCTGGGGCTACGCGCTCGATCAGGCATCGGCGGACCGTGCCGTCGATACGCTCCTCACGCAACTCGTCGATGACGAAGCCCGCTGGGACGTGCCGTTCCTCACGCCCGATGAAGCCGCCCGCGAAGCCATCGACGCGAGCCGCGATGCATCCGGCCCGGTCATCATCGCCGATACGCAGGACAACCCCGGCGTGGGCGGCGATTCGAACACGATGGGCATGGTCCGCGCGCTATTGCGCAACGGCGCGCAAGAGGCCGCCGTGGGCGTCATCTGGGACGAGCACGCGGCAAAAACCGCGCATCGGGCGGGCGTGGGCGCGCGCATCAGGCTCGCGCTCGGCGGCGGCTCGAACGTGCCGGGCGACTCACCCCTTGAAGGCGAGTTCGAAGTCGAGTATCTGTCGGATGGCCGTTTCCGTTTCGATGGCCCGATGCTCAACGGCATGACCGGCGAACTCGGGCCGACCGCGTGTCTGCGCATCGAAGGCGTGCGGATCGCGGTGAGCAGCATCAAGATGCAGGTGTTCGATCGCAATCTCTTTCGCGTAGCGGGCATCGAGCCGGAACGCATGAAAGTTCTGGTGAACAAGAGCTCGGTGCATTTTCGCGCCGATTTCGAGCCGATAGCGGCGCGCATTCTCGTCGCCAAAGCGCCGGGTCCGATGGCCGCCGATCCGGCCGATCTGCCGTGGCGCAATCTCGACGCGCGCATGCGTGTGCGTCCGATGGGGCCGACGTTGGCCGCGTTGCGCGCATCGGCGGCGTGACTATCGCCGCCTCGCTCATTCGACAAGAAACATCAACGGAAAGGAGAAAAACACCATGACGGACGAGATCAACGCGCGGCGCCGCCGCTTGCTGGGCACGACCATCGCAAGCGTCGGCGCGATGCAGCTCGGCCTGAGCGACTTCGCGTCCGCGCAGACATCCAGGCCTGCGCGGGCATCATCGACGGCGGGCTTCGCCGATATCCGCCAGATCGATGCAGGCGCGCTCAACGTCGGTTATGCGGAAGCAGGGCCGGCGAATGGCCCCGTCGTGATGCTTCTGCACGGCTGGCCTTACGACATCTACAGCTTCGCCGAGGTCGCACCGCTGCTCACGGCGCAGGGTTATCGGGTGATCATGCCGTATCTGCGCGGCTACGGTTCGACGCGCTTCCTGTCCGCCGACACGCCGCGCAATGGCCAGCAGGCGGTGGTGGCGGTGGACATCATCGCGCTCATGGATGCGCTCAAGATTTCGCAGGCCAGCTTCGGTGCGTTCGACTGGGGCGCGCGCACCGCGAACATCATCGCGGCGCTGTGGCCGGAGCGCGTGAAGTCGATGGTGTCGGTGAGCGGCTATCTGATCGGCAGTCAGAAGGCGAATGAGACGCCGCTGCCGCCGAAGGCCGAGTTAGCGTGGTGGTATCAGTTCTACTTTGCAACCGAGCGCGGGCAGAAGGGCTACGAGGCGAACCGTCGCGACTTCAACAAGCTGATCTGGCAACTGGCGTCGCCCAAGTGGGACTTCGATGACGCGACCTATGACCGCTCGGCGCGATCGTTCGAGAATCCCGATCATGTCGCCGTGGTGATTCACAACTATCGCTGGCGTCTCGGTCTCGTGCAGGGCGAGCCGCAATATGACGCGCTCGAGCAGCGTCTTGCGAGCGCCCCCACGATCAGCGTGCCGACCATCACGATGGAAGGCGACGCCAATGGCGCACCGCATCCCGATCCTTCCGCGTACGCGAAGAAGTTCACGGGCAAGTACAAGCATCGCAACGTGTCGGGCGGCATCGGACATAACCTGCCGCAAGAAGCGCCCAAGGCATTCGCCGATGCGGTGACCGAAGCGGACCAAATGTAATCGGCTAGTTAGGTAAAAAGTACCCGGTAACTTATTTCGGATTTCGTTACTCACTTTTAAACGTTTGCGAAACTTGAGTGCGTCCCCTCGGCGCGCTCAAGTATTACTTACCAGATTGGCTACCCACGATCGCAAACGTTTTCCCTTTCGACCGATAAATAAGCGATTCTTTCGCGCGCCGCCCGAACGAAATATGTTTCGACTTATTTTCATACGTAAAAAAGTGTAACGACGACAGGTAAAAAAGAACTGAATATAGTTCAGATCATTGAACTTTAACGGTCCTCCTTACCTGTCATGAAAAACGCAAAAGAAAGCACCAAGGAAGTCTTACCGGTTGCGTCCAACGATGCGCCGTTCTCGCGCCGCAGATTCCTGTCGGTGTTGATGGCCGGCGCCGGTGGCGCGGCATTGTCGGCATGTGGCGGCGGCTCCGACTCCGCAGGCGACGCTGGGGGCGTCGCGAAAAGCGTCGCGAAGGCAAGCACGGTCTCTCTGTCCGGCGCGACGACTCCGCCGGCGGCTTCCATCACCGACAGCAGCGGTGTGGTGTGGACGCTCCTCAATGGCCGGGTGATGAAGAACGGCACGGGCGTGTCGACGGGTTCGAGCGTCGCGCAGGCGCTGATCCTGTATTTCAACGGCATCATCTACGCGCAGAATTCGAGCGGCGTCTGGTATCAGAACGGCTCGCCGTGGAAGAACATCGGCACGATCGATCCGCGCAACGTGGTGAAGCCGTCGAACACGTCGCTGTTTTATGGCATCAACGGCCACATGGCCTGGGGGTCGGGCATCTACAACACGATGACCGCCGAGCAGCAGCTCGCCATCCTGAAGGACCTCGGCGTAACGATGTACCGCTGCGACACCGCCGACGCGGGCATGTCGATGACGCTCGCGATGGCCCTGCGCGGATGCTTTGCGGGCAGCGGCGTCGGCATCATGCCGGTGCTCAATCCGCGTTCGGCGGGCTGGGACCCGAAGGGCACCGAAGCCGCCGCCTATTCGCTCGGCTATGACTTCGCGGTGCGCTGCACCCAACCGTTGAAGGGCCTCGTCACGCATATCGAATGCGGCAACGAACTGGATACCGTCGGCCTGCAACTCGGCGGCGACGGCAGTCAGACGTCGGACTGGAACCCGGCTGAGTGGCCGTCGTTCCGGGGCGTGATCCGCGGCATGATCGCGGGCGTGAAGGCGGTCGATCCGACCATCAAGTGCGGCGTGAACGTCGGCATCCCGATGGCCTATCGCGCGCTGCAAATGCTGTGGAACGGCATCTCGCCGAACGGCACGGCCACGGGCGTATCGGACGCGGCTGCGCTTCAGTGGGACTACACGACGTATCACTGGTATCACAGCTCGGGCAAGATCGAGTGCGCCGGGCGCAACAACGCGTGCATCAACGTGCTGCAAGTGCTGAAGGACTCGTTCAACGTGCCGATCTGGCTGACGGAATGGGGCTGGTCCGGTTCGGCGGACTCGGCGACGGCGCAATCGGCGTATGTGCAGGAAACGATGGCGTCGTACTACGCAATCAAGGACAAGTACAACCTTGAAAGCGTGATGATGTACGCGGTCATCGACCCGAGCTACGGGCTGATCCAGGGCGATGGCGTCACGAAGAATCCGGCGTACGCCACGTTCAAGAACTTCATTGCGGCGAATCCGGTCAAGACGGCGTAACGGTCGATGCGGATCGAGCGGACCGCGACTTCGGATCGCGAGGGCATCCGGCATAATGCCTCGACCATTTCACAACGAATTCGAGGTGCCGATGCTGCTGTCTGAACAGAACGTACTCGTGACCGGCGGCGCACGCGGTCTGGGTGCCGCGATCGTCGAGGCGCTCGCACGCGAAGGCGCGGGCGTCGTCGTGAACTATCGCCGCAGCGAAAGCGGGGCGATGGCGCTCGCCGAGCGGCTCGGCCCGCGCGTCGTCGCGCTTAAGGGCGATGTCACCGATGCGGCATCCGTCGCGCGCCTTTTCGACGAGGCGCGCGCACGAACCGGCCGGCCCGTGCATGCGGTGGTGAACAACGCACTGGCCGACTTCAGTTTCGATGGCGACGCGCGCCCGAAGATCGGTGACATCGAATGGTCGCGCTTTCAGCAGCAGATCGACGGCGCGCTCAAGGGCGCGCTCAACACAATCCAGGCCGCGTTGCCCGACATGCGCGCCGCTGGCTTTGGCCGCATCGTGAACGTCGGCACGAATCTCTTCCAGAATCCCGTGGTGCCGTATCACGATTACACAGCGGCGAAAGCGGCTTTGCTCGCGCTGACGAGAACCGCATCGAACGATCTCGGTCCGGACGGCATCACCGTCAACATGGTGTCGGGCGGCCTGTTGCGCACCACCGACGCGAGCAGCGCGACGCCCGAGGCGGTCTTCGACATGGTCGCGGGATTCACGCCGCTGCGGCGCGTCACCACGCCGGCCGAATTCGCCGACGCCGTGTTGTTCTTCCTCTCGCCGTGGGCGCGTGCGGTGACGGGGCAAAACCTCGTCGTCGACGGGGGGCTGGTCAAGGGCTGACGCGGAGTCAACCCGGCTCAAACCTCGCTTCGCTTCAGCAGATAGTCGAGCCCGCCCACGCGATACCAGCGATACCCATACGGTTCCAGCACGACACTGTGCTGGCCTTTCGCGTTGCCTTCGCTGTGATCGCCGGAGAGCAGGTTGACGAGCTTGCCGCTTTCTCCCGCTGCCGCGCCGACCCGGAACTTCACCGTGCACGCGGCGGCGCTGAAGTTATGCAGACAGACGACCGAGTTGTTGCGCCAGTCGTAGCGCAGCGCGAGCACGTCGTCGCGCGAGGTGCGAAGAATCGCGAAATCGCCCCAGCTTATCTCGGGCACTTCCTTGCGCATGCGGATCATCCGCTCCATCCAGTTCAGAAGCGAATCGGGATCTCTTCGCTGGCTCGCGACGTTCACGCGCTCATATCCATACGGTCCGCCCGAGATCACCGGGCTAACCGGGCGCGCATGTTTCGTGAAGCCCGCATGCGGCTCGGTCGACCATTGCATCGGCGTGCGCAGGCTTTCGCGTTCGGGCAGACGCAGATCGTCGCCCATGCCGATTTCATCGCCGTAACGCACGACGGGCGTCCCCGGCAGCGTCAGCATGAGGCTGTACGCCAGTTCGAGCCGGTGACGGTCGCCATCGAGCATCGGTGCAAGACGCCGGCGGATGCCGCGTTCGTACAGCTGCATGGACGGCTCGGGACCGAACGCCGCGAACACGGCTTCGCGTTCCTTCGGCGACAAGCGGCCAAGATCGAGTTCGTCGTGATTGCGCAAAAATACGCCCCATTGCGCGGTTGCCGCCCGCGATTTCGTCGCTTCGAGCGCTTTTCTCAGCGGCGTGGTATCGGCGCTCGCGAGCGCATAGAACGTGTTCTGGTTGACCTGGAAGTTGAACATCATCTGCAGCCGCTCGCCGGCATCGCCGAAGTACTGCATGTCGGTGTGAGGCAGCACGTTGGCTTCCGCGAGAATGATCGCGTCGCCTTCGCGCCACTGCAGGAACTCGCGAAACATGCGCAGCATGTCGTACTGCCGGGCCGGTTTCTTCACCTGCGCGCCCTTGGTCGCGATGACGAACGGCACCGCGTCCATGCGAAACCCCGAGACGCCGAGCTGAATCCAGAAACCCATGATCTTCAGCAACTCGGCCTGCACGTGCGGATTGGCCGTGTTGAGGTCGGGCTGGAAGTCGTAGAAGCGGTGGAAGTACCACAGGGCCGCTTGCTTGTCGTAGGTCCACGTGGACTTCTGCACGCCGGGGAACACCACGCCGTCGTCCGCGCCCGCCGGCCGCTTCTTCGACCATACGTACCAGTCGCGATACTTCGAATTCGGATCGCGCCTCGCTTCCTTGAACCACGGATGCTGATCCGACGTGTGATTCACGACCAGATCGATCAGCACGCGCAAGCCGCGCTGACGGCACGCGTGAGTGAATTCCACGAAATCGCCGAGCGTGCCGTAGCGCGGATCGACGTTGTAGTAGTCGGAGATGTCGTAGCCGTTGTCGCGACCCGGCGATGGCTGAAACGGCATCAGCCATATCGTGGTGATACCGAGCCCCTGAAGATAGTCCAGCCGCCGCAACAAGCCCTGGAAATCGCCGATGCCGTCGCCGTTCGCATCCATGAACGCGCCGACGGACAGGCAGTAGATGACCGCGTTCTTGTACCAGAGATCGTTGAGCATGCGCTTGGATCGAGGCCCGGTTCGTGTGCGTCCGAGTGTAACCGTGATCCGCCGGCGCGGGCAATCCGGGATTGGACTGCGGTGCGGGAACGCGCTTCTTCGACGTGACATCCAATGCCGTGTCTGCCACTTCATACGCGGAGATGTCATATGAAACGCATTCATTTCGCGCTCGCGGCGGCGCTCGCGCTGACGAGCATCGCGTCCCGTGCGCAAGGGGCTGGGCCGACCGATCGGCAAATCGCCGCGATCGTCGTGACCGCCAATCAGGTCGATATCGACGCGGGCAAGCTCGCTGGCGACAAAACGAAATCGAAGGACGTGAAAGCGTTTGCGCAGCAGATGGTCACGGATCACAGCGGCGTCAACAAGGCTGCGACCGACCTGGTGAAGAAGCTCGACGTCACGCCTGAAGACAGCCCGGCGAGCCAGAGCCTCAAGCAAGGCGGCGACGCGAACATCGCCAAGTTGAAGCAGTTATCGGGCGGCAGCTTCGACAAGGCGTATATCGATCACGAGGTCGCCTATCATCAAAGCGTGCTCGATGCACTCGACAAGACGCTCATTCCCAGCGCGAAGAACGCGGAACTAAAGGCGCTGCTGGTGAAAGTGCGGCCGGCATTCGTCGCGCATCTCGAACACGCGCGGCATGTGCAGGCGGACCTCGCCAGAAACGGTGCATGACATGCGCTTGCTGATCTGGCTGATGAGTGCGCTCGCGTTGCCCGTCGATGCGATTGCGGCGACGCATGTCGTCGTCATCGAAGGCATGCGCTTTAGTCCGCCCGCGTTGACGGTCGCTCGCGGCGATCGCGTCATGTGGATCAACAAGGACCTGTTCCCGCATACCGCGACCGCCGATGCCAAAGCGTTCGATTCGCACGGCATCGCGGCGAACGCATCGTGGAGTTACGTGGCGCGCGATGCCGGACGTTACGCGTATTCGTGCACGCTGCATCCGGCGATGCACGCGGTGCTCAACGTACGGCGATGACGACGATGATTTCCGCTACCGACACCATTAACGACGAACTCGCCATCGCGCGCCGCATCGTTGCGGGCGACCGCGCCGCGTTCGAAGCGATGATGCGGCGGCATAACCGCCGGCTGTATCGGCTGGCGCGCGCCACCTTGCGCAACGAGGCCGAAGCGGAGGACGCGCTGCAGGATGCGTACTTGCACGCGTTCCGGTCGATGCACCAGTTTCGCGGTGATTCGCAATTGCTCACGTGGCTGTCGCGGCTCGTGCTCAACGAATGCTTCGCGCGATTGCGGCGCTCGGCGCGTCGTCAGAACGTGATTCCGATCGTGGATGCGCCCGCCGCCATCGAACCGGCCGATACGACCCGCTCGCACGACGATGCGCCCGACCAGGCGCTCGCGCGTGCGCAAGTGCGCGCGCTGCTCGAACGCAAGCTCGATGAATTGCCGGACCTGTTTCGCGTCGTGTTCGTGCTGCGCTCCATCGAAGAGATGAGCGTCGAGGAGACCGCGCAATGTCTGCACATTCCGGAAGCGACGGTGCGCAGCCGGCATTTTCGGGCGCGCAGCCTGTTGCGCGAATCGCTTGCGCAGGCCTTCGATCTCGCCGAGCGCGACGTGTTCGAGTTCGGCGGGGCGCGGTGCGATCGCATCGTCGCTAGGGTGCTGTCGACGCTATCCGATGGCGGCTCCTAGCCTATCGGCCGTGTTAAGCTCTCGCTTCTCGCTGGGGAGTAGCCGGCTTTCCGTCCCACGGAAAGCGCGCATGTCAACACACTCGGTCCGCGCACAGGGACCGTGGCATGCGCAGCCATCAAAGGTTGGCAAGACCATCGACGGAACGCGCCCTCAGGCCGGGCGGCGCGTTGCGTCGTGTTTCTTCGCCCGGCCAGAGCCCTACTCGATGAACCTCGCCTCCACGATCTTCCTCGCCTTCGCCATGTCAACCGACGCCTTCGCGGCCGCCGTCGGCAAGGGTGCGAGCCTGCGCAAGCCACGCGTCACCGAAGCCCTCCGGACGGGCCTCATCTTCGGCGTCATCGAAGCCATCACGCCGCTCGTCGGCTGGGCGATCGGCCGGACGGCGGCGCAGTACGTCACCGCGTGGGATCACTGGATCGCGTTCGGTCTGCTATTTCTGCTCGGTGCGCGCATGATCCGCGAAGGTTGCGGCAGCGCCGAACACGCGGACGACAAGCCCAACTCGCATTCATTCTGGGTGCTGGCGGTCACCGGTTTTGCCACCAGCATCGATGCGATGGCGGTCGGCGCGGGCCTCGCTTTCATCGACGTGGATATCTTCTCGACCGCCGCCACCATCGGTTTCGCGACCATGCTGATGGTGACGGTCGGCGTGATGATCGGCCGGCTCGTCGGCGCGACCATCGGCAAGCGGGCGGAGATCGTCGGCGGGGTGGTGCTGATCGGCGTCGGCTGCGCGATTCTCGCGCAACATCTCGGTTATACGAGCTGAGTCGAACTGAGTGTGCGCGGGCTGGCGGCGCTCAGGCCGCTTGCCGCGCCCGGCTCGTCAGATGCTCGACCATCCTTTGAGCCGCCGGCTGCAGCGTGTCGAAGCCCTTGAAGCACACCACGAAGCGCCGTTCCGCCCAGGCATCGACGAGCGGAATGACCGCGACGCCGAACACCGACTGATACGTCGCCGCCACTTCCACCGGCACGACGCTGATGCCGAGGCCCGCGGCCACGACGCGAAACGCGGCATCGAAACTGGACACGATCACGCGATACGAGAGCGTCTTGCCGGCGCTCGCGGCGGATCGCCTCAACATCGTATGGACGGCGGTCGACGGCAGCAGCCCGACGTGCTCGTACTCGAGCGTGTCTTCGAAGCTCAGGCTTGTTTCGTTCGCCAGCGGATGGTCGGGATGCACGGCCAGCGCCAGCCGGTCCTGACGATAAGGCGCGTGCTGCAAGCCTTCGAGATCGACGTTGTCCCAGCAGACGCCGATGCTCGCCGCGCCCTCACGGAGTTGCCGCACCAGCTCCGTCGATAACCTTTCCTCGACATCGACCCGAATGTTCGCGTTCGCCGGCTCGCGCATGAACGCGGCGATATCGTCGAGCAACGCTTCCGCCATCGCCGACGCCGACGCACAAATGCTCACGCGCCCGCGCAGCCCGCTGCCGAACGCCGCGACGTCGCTGCCGATGCGATCGAGCGTGAACAGGACGTTGCGCGCGTGTTCGAGCAGCGCGATGCCCGCGCCAGTCGGCTCGACGCCGCGCCGCGAGCGCGACAGCAACGGCACGCCGAGGTCCGCTTCGAGCTGCGCGATGCGCTTGCTGATCGCGGAGGGCTCGATGTGCTGCTCCTCCGCCGCCCGCGCGATGTTGCGGTGATCGCATACGGCGACGAAGAGGCGCAGCGTCTTCAGGTCGATATCGCGCACGGACGTTTCCTTTTAGACATTCCGGTTCGGAATCGCAACGCTTCCAACATACCGCTTCTGCGTCGCGGCGGAAGGTCTAAAGTTAGCACAACGTCGGCGACACGATGACCGGCGATATCACGGAGACGGCTCATGCCCTTGTTCCCCACTGACGCGGCGATACGCGAAGTCGGCTTGCGCGACGGCCTGCAAAGCATTCAGCGGATTCTGCCGACGCAACGCAAGCGCGAATGGATTCGCGACGCCTACCAGGCCGGGCAGCGCGAGATCGAGGTCGGCTCGTTCGTGCCCGCGCGCCTCTTGCCCCAACTTGCCGATACCGCCGAACTCGTCGCTTTCGCGAAGACACTGCCCGGGCTCTTCGTTTCCGTGCTCGTGCCGAACCTGAGAGGCGCGGAACGCGCGTTCGAGACGCAGGCCGATTTGCTGCTCGTGCCGCTTTCGGCGAGCCGCGAGCACAGCCTCGCGAATCTGCGCAAGACGCCCGATGAAGTGGTCGCGGAGGTGGCGCGCATCCGCGCCGCCCGCGATGCATCGGGCGCGAAGACGTTGATCGAAGGCGGCATCGGCACGGCGTTCGGCTGCACGATCCAGGGACGCGTCGACGAAAGCGAAGTGCTGCGCTGTATGCAGGCTTTGCTCGATGCGGGCGCGGATCGCGTAAGCATCGCCGATACCGTCGGCTATGCGGGACCGCGCGCCGTTCGCGAGCTGTTCGAGAAGGCACGCCGCCTCGCCGGCGAACGCTTCTGGTGCGGCCACTTTCACGACACGCGCGGCCTTGCGCTCGCCAACGTGTACGCCGCGCTCGAAACGGGCGTCGCGCGCTTCGATGCGACGCTCGCCGGCATCGGCGGATGCCCGCACGCGCCGGGCGCGAGCGGCAACGCATCGAGCGAGGACCTTGCCTTCATGCTGGCCGACATGGGCATCGAAACCGGCATCGACATAAGCGGCCTGCTTGCGCTGCGCGAGAAAGTCGCGCAATGGCTCGAAGGCGAAACCCTGCGCGGCGCGCTGTGGCGTGCCGGTCTTCCCAAATCATTCGCGAAACATGCGGCGAGCGCCGCGCTGACCGCCTGAGGCTTTCCACATGACTTCGAATGCAAGACTTCCGCTCGACGGCGTGCGCGTCGTCGAATTCACGCACATGGTCATGGGACCGACGTGCGGCATGATCCTCGCCGATCTCGGCGCCGAAGTGATCAAGATCGAACCGCCCGGCGGCGACAAGACGCGCACGCTGCCGGGGCTCGGCATCGGCTTCTTCCGGTCGTTCAATCGCAACAAGAAGAGCGTCGTCATCGACATCAACACGCCGGAGGGCCGTGAAACCGCGACCGAACTGATCGGCACCTGCGATGTGGTGCTCGAAAATTTCCGTCCCGGTCTCATGGAGAAGCTCGGCCTCGATTACGGCACGCTCAGCCGGCGCTATCCCGCGCTCATCTATGTATCGCACAAGGGCTTTCTGCCCGGCCCTTACGAAAAGCGCCTCGCGCTCGACGAAGTCGTGCAGATGATGGGCGGCCTCTCGTACATGACCGGTCCCGTCGGACGGCCGCTGCGCGCGGGGACATCGGTGAACGACATCATGGGCGGCATGTTCGGCGCCATCGGCGTGCTTGCCGCGCTGCGCGAACGCGACTTCACGGGACGCGGCCAGGAAGTGCAAAGCGCGCTTTTCGAGAACTGCGTGTTCCTGTCCGCGCAACACATGCAGCAATACGCGATGACCGGCGAAGCGCCGCCGCCGATGCCCGCACGCGTCTCCGCGTGGAGCGTCTACGACGTGTTCACGCTGGCCGATGGCGAGCAGTTGTTCATCGGCGCGGTCAGCGACAAGCAGTTCGTCACGCTGTGCGATGTGCTCGCGCGTCCGGACATCGCGGCCGAGCCGCGCTTCGCCAATAACGCGATGCGCGTCGCGGTGCGGCCCGAACTGCTCGCGTGTCTCGGCGCGATCCTGAAGGATCGACACGTCGGCGAGCTTGCGCCGAAGCTCGAAGCGGCCGGCATTCCGTATGCGCCGATCGTGCGGCCCGACCAGTTGCTCGACGATCCGCATCTGAAAGCGAGCGGCGGCCTCGCGCCGATGCAGACCGACGATGGCGATACGACCGATGTCGTCCTGTTGCCGATCACGATGGGCGGCCGCCGTCCCGGCGTGCGTCAGGCGCTGGCGCGCGTCGGCGAGCACACGCAAGAGGTGCTGTCGCGCATCAAGAGCCGGGTGACGGCATGAGCTGCTACGGATTGAGCAACGGCAAGCCGCAACTGGCCGAATCGGCATGGGTTGCGCCGCAGGCGGTCGTGATCGGCAACGCGGCGCTGCATGAGCGCGCGAGCGTCTGGTTCAACGCGGTGATTCGTGCGGATAACGAAGCAATTGAAATCGGCGCGGGCAGCAACGTGCAGGACGGCGCCGTGTTGCACACCGACCCCGGCTATCCGATGGTTATCGGCGCGAACGTCAGCATCGGGCATCAGGCGATGTTGCACGGCTGCACCATCGGCGATGGATCGCTCATCGGCATTCAGGCGATCGTGATGAACGGCGCGGTCATCGGCAAGCACTGTCTCGTCGGCGCGGGCGCGGTCGTCACCGAAGGGAAGACGTTTCCCGACCGCTCGCTGATTCTCGGTGCGCCCGCGAAAGCGGTGCGTGAACTGACGGATGCGCAGATCGCAGGTCTTGCGTCCAATGCGGCGGACTATGCCGCGCGCGCGGAGAAGTATCGGCGGGAGCTCGACCAGACCGCCTGAGCAGCACGATTCCAGTCAAGCGTCCCGGCAGGCTTGCAGCAAGACGAGCCGCCGGCATCATGAAGATCAGGAGACACAGATGCAGCAGACCGTCACCGCGGGCAGTCCCCCGCTCGTCACACCCAACGTGCGCGTCGGCAATCAGCCGGGCGCGGAAATCTCGGCGCGCATGGATCGCCTGCCGATCACGCGGCATCTCTGGATGCTCGTGCTGCTGATCTCGCTCGGCGGCTTCTTCGAAATCTACGATCTGATTTTCACGGGCTATATCGCGCCGGGCATGGCGAAGAGCGGCCTGCTCGCCACGACGACTCATTCGTTCTTCGGCTTCACCGGCATTGCCGGATTCATTGCGGCGACGTTCGCGGGCCTGTTCGTCGGCACGTTCTGCTTCGGCTGGCTGCCGGACCGATACGGCCGCCGCGCCGTGTTCACCGTCTCCCTGCTGTGGTACTCGATCGGCTCCGCGATCATGGCGGTTCAGACGACGCCGGAAGCGGTCATTCTCTGGCGCTTCATCACGGGCATCGGGGTGGGCGTGGAAATCATCACCATCGACAGCTATGTGACCGAACTCGTGCCGCAGCACATGCGTGGCCGCGCGATGGCCTTCAATCAAATGGTGATGTTCGCCGCCGCGCCGGTGGCCGCGATCCTGTCGTACTGGCTCGTGCCGACGACCGTGTTCGGTATCGACGGATGGCGCGTCGTGGTGCTCGCGGGATCGGCGGGTGCGGTGCTCGTGTGGTTCATCCGCCGCTCGGTGCCCGAAAGTCCGCGATGGCTCGCCTCGCACGGACAGCCCGAGAAGGCCGATGCGATTGTGCGCGACATCGAGTCGATCGTCGCCCGGCAAGCGAAGGGACCATTGCCGCCGCCATTGCCGGTGGTCGAGCAGCCGGTGCATCGGCGCGCGTCGTTCGCGGAGTTGCTTCAACCGCCGTACCGGTCGCGCTTCGTGATGCTCGTCGTGTTCAATCTCTGTCAGGCGATCGGCTATTACGGCTTCGCGAACTGGGTGCCGACGCTGCTGATCGGGCAGGGCATCACGGTCACGAAGAGCTTGCTGTATTCGTTCATCATCGCGTTCGCGCTACCCGTCGGGCCGATGCTCGCGATGCTGTACGCCGATCGCATTCAGCGCAAGTGGCTGATCGTCGGCGGCGCGCTCGTGGTGATCGTGAGCGGCATCGCGTTCGGTCAGGCCCGGTCGGTGCCGGCGCTCATCGCGCTCGGCGTGCTCATCAGCCTCGCGGGACAGACCATCTCCGTGTGCTATCACGCGTATCAGGCCGAGCTTTTTCCAACTGCCATCCGATGCCGCGCCAATGGACTGGTGTACTCGGCAAGCCGCATCGGCGCGATGATGTCGGGCTTCATCATCGCGGCGCTATTGCGGGATTTCGGTGTGGTCGGCGTGTTCGCGGGCATTACCGCCTGCATGCTGGTGGTCGTGGTTTCCATCGGCGTCTTCGGACCGCGCACCAACGGCAAGCGTCTCGAAGAGCTGTGTCATTAGGCCGGCTACCCGCCGGGAACGGGAAGCGGTCTTGCGAGCCGGCTCACCGGATCGCAAGACCGCGAACCGCTTACTTTCCGTACATGTCGAAATCGAAGTACTTCGCCTCGATCTTGCGATACGTTCCATCGCGCAGGATGTCCGCAATCGCGCCATTCAACGCATCGCGAAGGTCGGGGTCTGATTTGCGCACACCGGCGGCATCGCCGTCGCCCATGATCTTCGGGTCATAGACGACATCGCCCGCGAACGCGAAGCCCTTGCCCGCCGGCGTCGCCAGAAAGCCGAGCTTGCCTTGCACGGCGTCCATCAGCACGGCGTCGACACGGCCCGCCGTCAGGTCCGCATAGGCCTGGTCATAGCTCGGATAGGCGACCACGTCCACGCCCGATGCTGCCCACTTCTCGCGTGCATACGTTTCCTGCACCGTGCCTTGCTCGACGGCCACGCGCTTGCCCGCGAGCTTCGACGCCTCGGGCAGCAGATGCGCGCTTTCCTTCGCGATCAAGCGCGTCTGGTTGCGATACAGCCGCTCGGTGAAGTCGATCTGCTGACGACGCTTCTCGTTGGCGGCCATCGACGAAAGAATGACGTCGAACTTGCGCGCCTGCAATCCGGGAATCAGGCCATCGAAGCTGCTCTGCACCCACACGCACTTCGCCTTCAGCTTCGCGCACAGCGCGTTGCCAAGGTCGATGTCGAAGCCCTGCACGGCGCCGTCTTTCGTGACCGACTCGAACGGCGGATAAGTCGGATCGACGCCGACGCGGATCGTGCTCCATTCCTTGGCCATCGCCATCGTGCTCGCCGCCATCAGGGCGAGTGCGGCGGCGGTCTTCATCGTCTTCGTGCGTGAGGTCTTCATTCAGGCTCCATAGTGAGCGTTCGTTAGAGTGGGCGGTTCTTGCAATCAGCTCGGGAATTCGCCGCGCGTGAAGTCGTCGTCGAGGGCGATGGAGTCGGCGATCTCGTCGATGGTGACGGGCTTGATCGGCGCGCGGATGCGGTAATAGCCGACATCGCCGACCGGGCGATGCTGCACTTGTGCGATCAGTTCGCCGACCGTCGTGCCGCACCATCGGCCCTGACACGGCCCCATGCCGCAGCGCGAAAACGCCTTCATCTGATTCGGTCCCTGACAGCCGAGCGCCGCGATCCGGCGAATCTCGCCCGCGCTGACTTCTTCGCAGCGGCACACGATCACGCTGTCGGCGGGACGGCGCAGCGCGGCGGGCGGCGTGTAGAGCGCATCGAGCAGCGGGCGCACGGCGAGATGGCGCTTCATCGCGCGCAGGGCGGGGCGGCTGCGTGCATCGCGCGTCGCGGCGTCGAGCGCGCCGAGCTCGCGCGCAATGTCGAGCGCCGCGAGCGTGCCTGCGTGCATCGCGGCGATGGCGCCGCCGATGCCAGCGCCATCGCCCGCAATCGAGACACGCTCGACACTGGAGCGCCGGCGCGCATCCGTGCGGGGACGCCAGCATGCGGACGGCGCGTCCCACTCGTGCTCGCAGCCGAGCGAGCGGGGCAGTTGTGTCGATGGAATCACGCCCTGATGCAGCAGCACGAGCGACGTGTGAATAACGTGCTGCGCGCCGCTTGCATCGACGAAACGCACGCGTTCGGCGCGGCCATCGCCTTCGATCGAAAACGCGCTCGCGCCGCGATGAATCGGCGTGCCGGCCTGCTTCACCGCGCGCATCATGCGCAAGCCCTTGAGCAGATAGTCGGCCCCGGCGAGCGCGGGCAATGCGTGCGGCAACGCGGTGCGCCACGCGTGCGGTGGCGTGGTATCGACGATCGCGCGCACACGGCGTCCCGCCTTCAGCAATTGCGATGCGAAAAGCCATAACAGCGGCCCGCTGCCCGCCAGCACCGCATCCTGCGACGGCGCGAGTCCCGACGACTTGAGCAGCGTTTGCGCCGCGCCGATGCCCATCACGCCCGGCAGCGTCCATCCCTGCACGGGCCACGGACGTTCCTGCGCGCCGGTCGCGATCAGCACCGCCCGTGCCGTGACTTCGAGCGTGCCGCCTCGTTCATCGCGGGGCTTGCGCGTCAGCATCGCGATCACGCGGCCGTCTTCGAACGCGACCTGCCAGACCACGCAGCGAGCGAGATGCTTCGCACCGCTGCCGGCGAATCGCTCGATGAGCGCGCGTCCGGCGAGGTAGTCGTCGCCGAGGACGTTCGCATCGGCGAGCGGCGATTGCGCCGCGTCGCGATAGATCTGGCCGCCGGGCGCGTGGCCTTCGTCGGCGACGACGACATCGAGGCCCGCCGCACGCGCTTCGATCGCCGCCGACATGCCCGCCGGTCCCGCGCCGACGATCAGCAGATCGCACTTCACCTGCGTCATGCGAGCCTCGCTTTGCCGCTCATCGCGCGCACCCGCATGCCGTCGCGCACGCGCGTCATGCAGGCCTGCACGTTCGGCACGCCATCAACTTCGACGAGGCAGTCGAAGCACACGCCCATCATGCAGAACGGTCCGCGCGCCGTGCCGCTCACGGGCGTCGTGCGGCACGAGGCCGCGCCGCTTTCCAGCAGCGCGGCGGCGATCGAGTAATGCGTCGGCACGTGCCGCTCAATACCGTCGATGTCGATGCGGACCGTGCGCGCCGGCATGGTGGCGAGGGGTTCAAAGAGCGTGGGCATCGGTCTGATTCAAAAAGCGTGTGGCGACGAAAGGATGAAGGATCGCGGGCTTGCCGCCGCCCGCGATCCACGGCGCGATGACGTCCGCGTGCGCGGCGGCGAGCGTCACGCCGCTATGACAGATGGCGAGGAACGCGCCGGGATGCGCGGACGATTCTTCGTAGACCGGCAGGCCGTCGGGCGTCATGATGCGCAGCGCGCCCCACGACCGCACGATGCGCGCATGCGCGAGCAGCGGAAACGCGGTGCGTGCCCGCCGCGCGATATCGGCCATCACGGCGCGCGTCTGGCCATCGTCGAAGCCGGCCGGTTCCGCCGAATCGCCCAGCAGGACCGAGCCTTCGCGCGTCTGACGAACGACGAGCGTCGGATAGTCGAGAAACGGTTGCAGCCGCTCGGTCACCATGATCTGACCGCGCAGCGGCGTGATCGGCGCGTGCATGCCGACCATCGGCGCGAGCCGCGCGTTGTCGAGACCGGCGGCGAGCACGACGCGCTCCGCTTCGAGCGTGCCGCTCGCCGTGTCGACTTCGAAGCGGCCCGCGCGGGGACGAATCTCACGAACTTCGTTGCGCGGCAGATACGCGCCGCCGTGAAGCTGAAACGCTTCCTGCATCGCGCGCAGCGTGTAAAGCGGACTCGCATGGCCGTCGTGCGGCGAGTAGAGCGCGCCGGCGAGGGCGTCCGAGGCGGTCGGCACGCGCGCCTTCAGCGCCTTGATATCGAGCACTTCGTAAGTGAGCGATGCATCCTGCGCGTGGATCGATTCGAGCAAGCGATGCCCCGCATCGAGTTGTTCGGCGGTCTCGCACAGTTCGATGCCGCCGGGCCGCTTGAAGCCCGCATCGACGCCCGTCTCCCGCTGCAATTGCGCCGCGAACGCGCTCCAGCGCGCGGACGATTCGCGCGACCACTGCGCGTAAGGAAGGCAGCGGCTGCCCTTGCCCTGCACCCAGACGAGCCCGAAGTTGCCGCGCGCCGCGCGATGCGCCGAGTCCGCGCCGTCGCATACGGCGACGCGCTTGCCCGTGCGAGCGATCCCATACCCGATCGCCATACCGACGAGCCCGCCGCCCGCGACGATCACGTCGTAGTGGCGCGCGCTGTTATGGGCCTGTTTCTCCTGCATCGAATGCTTTTCCTGCCTGAGTCATGTATCCGGTGGCACTTTGAACGCGACGAAAATCGGCGTCAAATGCCGGTTCATGCGTCGCCTATAATCCAATGTTATGGATACGACAGGACTCAAGATTCGCCAGATCGAAGCCTTTCGCGCGGTCATGCTGCGCCGTACGGTGACGAGCGCCGCCGAATCGCTGCATGTTTCGCAGCCCGCCGTGAGCCGCCTTCTCGCCGATCTGGAGAGCCGCGTCGGTTTCGTGCTGTTCGAGCGGCAGCAGGGCCGGCTGGTGCCGACCGCCGAGGCGCGCGTGCTGTTCGAGGAAGTCGAGCGCGCGTTCGTCGGCATGGACCGCATCACGCTCGCGGCGCAGCAGATTCGCGCGATGCGGCGCGGCTCGTTGCGCGTGGCGGGATCGCCTGCGGTCGCGCTCGATCTGCTGCCGGCGGTGATTGCACGTTTTGCCGAGCGTCATGCGGGCATCGACGTCAGCCTGCTTGCGCATAGCGCGACCACGGTCGTAGAGAAGGTGGCGTCCGGCCAGTGCGATGTCGGGCTGATCGCCGAACCAATCCCGCATCCAGCAGTGAAAAGCGAGCGGCTTTCGAATGCGGTAATGCGATGCATCGTGCCGCGCAAGCATCGTCTTGCACGGCGCGCGTCGCTGCGTGCGGCCGATTTACGCGGCGAGCGCTTCATCTCGTTTCCGCAGAGCTTCGATGCGCGCAGCGCCATCGATCGCGTGTTCGTCGAGGCGGGCGTTTCGCGCGATCTCGTGATCGAAGCGCAACTATCGCAGGCAATCGTCGCGCTGGTCGCGAACGGCGCGGGCGTCGCGTTGATCGATCCGGTCACTGCCGCATATGCACGGGAACGCGTCGCGGTGAGGCGCTTCACGCCCGAGGTGCCTGATCACTTCTACATCGTGACCAATGCCGCCCAGCCGATGCCCGTCGTGGCTGAAGCGTTTTGCGTGGACGTCAGGGAGGCGTTCGAGAGGGTGGTGAAAGCGGACCGATGAAGAAAGGCTGCGCCCATTATCGATCCGCTCGATACGTTATTGGCCTTCTTTCAGCTTCTTCGGCTTCGGCGGCGCCTTCACCTTGTTGTACTCGAACTGCGGCGTGTTCTTGAGCGCATCCTTCGTTGCGCCCGGCAGATAGAAGTTACCGTTGCGAAGCTCCAGCGAAGCGATCGGCACTGCAACGTCGTGCGTGGCCACGCCGAGGAATCCGCCGGTGGAGATGATCGCGGCTGACACCGTGGCGTCGGGAGAAATCACCAGATCCATGATCGAGCCGATCTTCTCATTCTTGTCGTTATAGACCGACTTGCCGAGGATGCTTTTCTTGGTGCTCCATCCTTCCAGTAGCGCTTGTGATTGCTGCACGGTAACGCTGAGCGGTTGCGTGCCGGCCACCTGTGCATGAGCACCCAGGCTGATGGTTCCAATGACGGTCGCGAGGGTGAGGCGCTGCAAGAGTTTCATATCGAGGTCTCGTGGTTGTTAGAGCGGGCGCATGCCGCAAATCCCGGACCCGGGCCGCGACATGCTCCTTCCGGCTTGTCCGATGCGCTTGCCTCAGCTCGTCTTCTTCGCCTTATGGTGGCGCTTGGGCGGCGCCGAATGCTTGCCGGTCGGGCCGGACGGCGTGCCGGTTTCGCCATTGCCGTTGGGCGTGCCGATACCCACGCCGCCGCGGCCGGCGCCGTTGCCGCCGGGCGTTCCGCCTGCATTGCCCTGTGCGAGCGCAACCGTGGACAAGCCCAGCGCGAGAGCGGTCGTTATGAGGTACTTCGTTGCAGTCTTCATCGTGTCCTCTCCGAATTAAGGTGAGCAGCGGACTCTCCGGGCATGGTGGCAGAGCCCCGCGTGCAGACGGCAGGCCTAGCAAGGTGCGATCCCGTCTTTCCTCTCACGATACCGCGCACAGTTTGAGCACGTCCGGCAGATGAAGGATTGCTTACGATCAGCTTAAGAATGACTGACTCGTTCGTAATAAGAGGCCGTGCATTTGCAGACGTGCAGGCGGCAAGGGTCAACGCCGCGTCAATCGACAGCGCTTTTCCGCCAATCTGCGCTTCATTAAGCGTCCCATCAGGTCGCACTGGTTAACCTGTCGCACGTCCCAGAAACGGATCAATCGTTCTATGTCACCGAAGCATGTCGAGACGCTTGTCAAAGGATCATGGCGAAACCTTGCATGTCGAAGGTTTCATTGGCGGCATGGCGTCGAGGCGCGAAGCATTCGGCGGGCGATAGAAAGCCGGCATGGAAGGACGGACCCCGCTCAACTGGCGCTCGCCGATGCCTACGCACGCGATGTCTTCGGCGACGCGTGCTATGCACCGTGGCTGCAGGCCTATACCGCGTTCACCGGCACCTTCCGGGAAGGCTGGATTCCGGACAACTATTACGGCTGGGTAGTCGTGCCGAAGCTGAAGGGCCTCTACGGACAGATGTCGCATCTGAAGCCGGTCTCCCGGCTGCTCTTTCGCGACGACGTGTTCCCGGATATCGCGTACTACGTGAACGGTATGTTCTTTTCGTCCGATCACATCGCGATTCCCGAGTCCGAGGTCGCGGACCTGGTGTTCAGCACGAGCGAGCGTGTCGCGTTCAAGCTCGATCAGTCATCGCAGGGCAGGGGCGTCTTTCTGCTGGATCGCAAGGACTTCCGCGTCGCGCAGATCAAGTCGCTCGGCAACGGCGTGCTGCAGCGGTTCATCGTGCAGCATAAGTGGTTCGATCAGTTTGCATCGAAGGCGGTCGCCACGGTGCGTCTGACGACCGTCGTCGACGATGCGGGTCGCATCTCGTTGCGCGCCTGTTTCTTGCGGCTCGGACGAGCAACGGACACCTATATCCGCCCCGACAGCGAAGTCTGCGTCGCGGTCGATCTGAGAAGCGGCCGCCTGTCGAGCAGGGGCTATCTGAATGACTGGACCGATGTCGACGCGCACCCCGATTCGAAGGTCGCGTTCAGCGGCCTGACGCTGCCCGCGTTTGCGGAGTGCGTCGGCAAGGTCATCGAGCTGCATGCGAAAGTGCCGTTTGCGCGCTGCATCGGCTGGGACGTCACCGTGGATGCGAACGGGCAAGTCGTGGTGCTCGAATGGAACGCCGAACACAACGACGTCAAGTTCGGCGAAGCCACGCAAGGCCCGTGCTTCTCCGATCTGGGATGGGAAGCACTCGGGTCTTTGCGCCGGGCCTCGGGCGGGACGCTGGTCCAGGCGCGATGACTAAGCGCGTTAACCGAGCCGGTTAACCAAGCGCGCCACCGCTCACTGCGGCACGCGCACCCAGCCCTCCATCAATATGCGCGCGCTGCGGCTCATGATCGCCTTCGTGACGGTCCACTTGCCGTCGGCTTCGCTCGCCTGCGCACCGACGCGCAACGTGCCCGAAGGGTGTCCGAATCGCACGACCTCACGGACGCCGCCGCCGGCGGCCTGATTGACCAGCGTGCCGGAAATCGCCGCCGCCGCGCCGATCGCCACCGCGGCGGTTCCCATCATCGCGTGATGCAGCTTGCTCATCGACACCGCCCGCACCAGCAAGTCGATGTCTTCGGCGGCCACCCGCTTGCCGCTGGAGGCGACATAACTCGCGGGCTTCGCGACGAACGCGATCTTCGGCGTATGCTGCCGGCTCGCGATTTCGTCGATATGTCCGATGAGGCCCATGCGGACCGCGCCGTGCGCGCGAATCGTTTCGAGCATCGCGAGCGCGGCGGGGTTGGTGTTGATCGCGTCCTGCAACTCGGCGCCCGTGTAGCCGATTTCTTCCGCGTTCACGAAAATGGTCGGAATGCCCGCGTTGATCATCGTCGCCGTCAGGGTGCCGATGCCCGGCACGTCGAGCGCGTCGATCAGATTGCCGGTCGGGAACATCGCGCCGCCTGCGCCGTCTTCCTCGGCAGCGGGGTCCATGAATTCGAGCTGCACTTCGGCGGCGGGGAAGGTCACGCCGTCGAGTTCGAAACCGCCCGTTTCCTGCACCGCCCCGTTCGTCATCGGGACATGCGCGATGATCGTCTTGCCGATGTTCGCCTGCCAGATTCGCACGACGGCCACGCCGTTATCCGGCACGCGGCTCGCATCGATCAGGCCGCTCGCGATCGCGAACGGCCCCACGGCGGCGGAAAGATTGCCGCAGTTGCCGCTCCAGTCGACGAAGGGCTTGTCGATGGCCACCTGACCGAACAGGTAATCGACATCATGGTCCGGCCGGCTGCTCTTCGCGACGATCACCGTCTTGCTGGTGCTGGACGTCGCGCCGCCCATGCCGTCGATCTGCTTGCCGTACGGATCGGGGCTGCCGATGACGCGCATCAGCAGCGCGTCGCGTGCGGGGCCGGGCACACGCGCGGCTTCGGGCAGGTCTTCCAGACGGAAGAACACGCCTTTGCTCGTGCCGCCGCGCATGTAGGTGGCGGGAATCCTGATCTGCGGTGCGTGAGTCATGTCGATTCTTTGATCCGGTGCTTGGTCGAGTAAAGCGCGCTTACGCCGTCGCCTGCGACGATTCGAGGAAGTCCTGCGCGAAGCGTTGCAGCACGCCGCCCGCTTCGTAGATCGAGACTTCTTCGGCGGTATCGAGCCGGCATGTGACCGGCACGTCGACGCGTTCGCCGCTGCGGCGATGAATCACGAGCGTCAGGTCCGCGCGCGGCTTGCGCTCGCCGATGACGTCGAACGTTTCGGTGCCGTCGATGCCGAGCGTCAGCCGATTGACGCCCGCCTTGAACTCGAGCGGCAGCACGCCCATGCCGATGAGGTTCGTCCGGTGAATGCGCTCGAAGCCTTCCGCGACGATCGCCTCCGTTCCCGCGAGGCGCACGCCCTTCGCGGCCCAGTCGCGCGATGAACCCTGGCCGTAGTCCGCGCCCGCAATCACGATCAGCGGCTGCTTGCGTTCCATGTAGGTTTCGATGGCTTCCCACATGCGCGTGATCTTGCCCTCGGGTTCGATGCGCGCGAGCGAGCCCTGCACGATCTGGCCGTTGTCCATCACCATCTCGTTCTTGAGCGTCGGGTTCGCGAAGGTCGCGCGCTGCGCGGTCAGGTGATCGCCCCGATGCGTCGCATAGGAGTTGAAGTCCTCTTCCGGCAATCCCATGCGGGCGAGATACTCGCCGGCCGCGCTGTCCGCGAGAATCGCATTGGACGGCGAGAGATGGTCCGTCGTGATGTTGTCGCCGAGCACGGCGAGCGCGCGCATGCCGCGGAGCGTGCGCTCACCGGCGAGCGCGCCTTCCCAGTACGGCGGACGGCGGATATAGCTGCTTTGCGGGCGCCAGTCGTAGAGCGGGGACGCCTGCTCGCCGGCGTCGGGGGCGAGCGCGAACATCGGCTCATAGACCTTGCGGAACTGCTCGGGCTTCACGCTCGACGCGACGATTGCATCGATTTCCTCGTCGGTCGGCCAGATATCCGCAAGCCGCACCGGGCGGCCGTCGGCATCGTGACCGAGCACGTCCTTTTCGATGTCGAAGCGGATGGTCCCGGCGATCGCATAGGCCACGACGAGCGGCGGCGATGCGAGGAACGCCTGCTTCGCATAGGGATGGATGCGGCCATCGAAGTTGCGGTTGCCGGACAGCACGGCGGTGGCGTACAGATCGCGTTCGACGACTTCCTGCTGGATCGCCGGATCGAGCGCGCCGGACATGCCGTTGCACGACGTGCACGCGTACGCCACCACGCCGAAGCCGAGTTTCTCGAGTTCGGGTAGCAGCCCGGCTTCCTGCAGATACAGCGTGACCGCCTTCGATCCCGGCGCGAGCGAGGTCTTCGCCCACGGCTTGCGCGCGAGGCCGGCGCGGTTCGCGTTGCGGGCGAGCAGGCCGGCCGCGATCATGTTGCGCGGATTGTTGGTGTTGGTGCAGCTCGTGATCGCGGCGATGATCACCGCGCCATCGGGCATCCTGCCTTCGTCGTTCTCGACCGTGCCGCTGATGCCGCGCGCCGCCAGCTCCGACACCGGCAGCCGCCGATGCGGATTCGACGGCCCCGCCAGCGTCCGCACCACGGACGACAGATCGAACGTGAGCACGCGTTCATATTCCGCGCGCTGCAGGCTGTCGGCCCAGAGGCCCGCTTGCTTTGCGTAGGTTTCGACCAGCGCGACGAGCGCATCGTCGCGGCCCGTGAGTTTCAGGTACTTGATGGTCTGATCGTCGATGTAGAACATCGCGGCGGTTGCGCCGAACTCGGGCGCCATGTTCGCGATGGTCGCGCGATCGCCGAGCGTCAGGCTTGCCGCGCCCGCGCCGTAGAACTCCAGATACGCGCCGACCACTTTCTGCTTGCGCAGGAACTCGGTCAGCGACAGCACGACATCGGTCGCCGTGATGCCCGGCCCCGGCTTTCCCGTCAGCTCGACACCGACGATATCCGGCAGCCGCATCCACGATGCGCGGCCCAGCATCACGCTTTCGGCTTCGAGGCCGCCCACGCCGATCGCGATGACGCCGAGCGCATCGACCATCGGCGTATGCGAATCGGTGCCGACGAGCGTGTCCGGAAACGCGACGCCGTCCTGCACCTGCACGACCGGGCTCATGCGTTCCAGGTTGATCTGGTGCAGGATGCCGTTACCGGGCGGAATCACGTCCACGTTCTCGAACGCCTTCTTCGTCCACTCGATGAAGTCGAAGCGGTCGACGTTGCGCCGGTCTTCGATCGCGCGGTTCTTCGCGAACGCATCGGGATCGAAGCCGCCGCATTCGACGGCGAGCGAATGATCGACGACGAGTTGCGTCGGCACGACCGGATTGACGAGCGACGGATCGCCGCCCTGCGCCGCGATGGCGTCGCGCAGCCCGGCGAGATCGACGAGCGCCGTCTGGCCGAGGATGTCATGGCACACGACGCGCGCCGGGAACCACGGAAAGTCCAGTTCGCGCTTGCGTTCGATGAGCTGGCCGAGCGATGCGGCGAGCGTCTCCGGCGCACAGCGGCGCACGAGGTTTTCGGCGAGGACGCGGGCGGTGTAGGGCAGCGTGTCGTAGGCGCCGGGGCGGATTGCGTCGACGGCGGCGCGTGCGTCGAAGTAATCGAGGCGCGTGCCGGGCAGGGGTTTGCGGTATTCGGTGTTCATAGCCCAAAGGCCCGGAATGGATTCGAGGGTTGCGGCAGCGAGCATAACGGATGTCAGACGCGCTGCGCCAGCGGCACGAACCCGAGGTCGTCCGGCCCCGTGTAATTGGCGCTCGGGCGGATGATCTTGTTGTCGATGCGCTGCTCGATGATGTGCGCGCTCCAGCCCGACGTGCGCGAAATGAC
>NZ_JBFUPT010000026.1:0-44471 GCF_041360715.1 Caballeronia sp. RCC_10 | reverse complement strand
CAAATCGGCAGCTTGATGACCCCGGCGCTTCCACTTATAAACTCGATCTAACTGTCCGAACCAACGGCGCCACCTCTCTCCGACATCTTTTTGACGAGGTTCGGCTTGTTGATCCAGCTCGAGAACGCGCGGAAGTACGTCAACTTGTTTTCGATGGTCCCAGGACTCTGGCCGTCTTTGTGCCATAGCGCCACCAGACGTTCGATGTGCTTTTCCTTGAGCGCATACGGTGTTTGTATCGCGTAGCCGCTCTGGCGAAGCTCAACAAACGAACGGCATAGCTTTCGCAGTCGTGGACCCTGTGTCACGACCGATATTGGCTTAGTGCTGACGCGGGTGCGGCTGTGAACGCGGTTAACGTTCGGAGTGAAGATGTTCTCCAGGACATCCCTGAACGCGGGGGGAAGCTCGGGATAGCCGGCAACGATGCCCTTCACATAGACGGTTACTGTCATTCGGATGCTCCTTCCTCGTTTGTTGATTGCCGCTTCTCAGCCACGACATACATTGCCCGGCCCCTTTCGAACGCCATTGCCAACTGACCTGAACGCAAGAAGCCATCCGGGACTCCGCCAGCCGCGCACGCGCCACAAATCCATCCAGCCATCGCCGCGTGCCGAAGTGCTGTTCGCTTGGATCGGGTATCGTCGAAACCGTAGGTAATCGACAGCCGCCATAGGGACCACGCAACTTCAGCCTCGAAGGCGTGATCTATCAGCGTGAATATCCGACGTCGTTGCCTTTGCTTCGGGGCAATCGAAAAATGCGGTGTATGTGTCTGTTTGCATCGCTTCCGTCTTAGCGGCGCTTTCGTGCCACGGTGGCGACGCTCGATACTAGTTCCGCCTTGGGCGTCCACTCACACAGCAATCGCGTCAACGCATCGACGCCTGAAGTGTCGATCACATCAGCGAACATCGGCGCTCGCAGTTGCGCGGTGCCGGCTAAGCGCATGAGACGAAAGGGCAAGGCCGCTCTACACGAGGCTTGCTTGCGATACGCCATTTCTCGGCAGCTTTTAGCCTGCGCGTTCTCCCTATCTGCGGACGAGTCAGCGACCGTGCTTCGTCTAAGCGCGGTGCCAGTCATTGCCGCTGCGCGCATGCCCTCGGGAGCCTATCCCCGATTCTTGCCGCACAGCGCTGCGTATCCCCGCCGGGTCCTGCCTTCCTGTCCTTTAGCGATTCCATTCGATAGCCCCGCACGTGGAAGAAACGTGCATCGACCGCCGTATTGCTGCGTGCTGCCAGTCGTCACGCTTCGCGTGTTGACCGCCGCTGATTTGCTGCCGGCGCACATCCAACGCGGACCCGCTTCGCGGAATCTCTTGTCGTTGTGTACTTCCCGCTGCTTCCAGCAGTCGAATCGCGCCCTAATGGCTGCACGATTCGGCTATGCCGCTGCTACGGCTACCGCGCCGGCCCTGGACGCGCTGTTGCGCGCCGGTGTGCCCCGTCTTTGCGACGGCACGACCTCGGCCAAGTGCTCGGTAACGTTTTTGCGCTGCTTTTTTCCGGGTGCGCCGCCCGTTCGTCTTCCGTACAGGGAGCAGCTTTCCGCTGGTCCCCCATCCCAAAGCGCGTTCACTCGGTCGCGGTGTGTCGGACCTCATGCAACGTACCCAGCGTCGTGTGCTGTAAGGATGCGTCCATCCTCCTTGAGCTGGAAAAAGAGCAGCCACGGACAAGTGTCCGCGCGCTCCCAATCCGTCTCATCTCGGACACTCGGGCAAAACTGCCCGCAAACCCAATGGATATCGCGTGTCCAGCGTCCTCACTTTGGGTCGCTTTGAACTTGACTAGATTAAGAAAAAGGCCGCTTCATTTTGCGGCCGTGACAGAGGGGTTTTCGCTAGGCAAAGCGGTCCCCTCGATGGTCCTTTTCAGGAGGGTCGATGCGCATGCGCGCGGTTGGTAAGTAGAAGAATACCGGCGCCGTGACCGAGACTGAGAAGCAAAAGCTGTCTAAATGTTGCGAGCTTTTGCTTCCTTGACATCGCGACATTCCAGATAGATTAGGTCCGTCAGCAGCAGCGTTGGCCCCTAGCGGGTACCTGTAGGTTCCCTAACAAGACTGTGGCTCACTGTGCGTCACCACTTGGCCTCTATGAGGACCAAGCATGGGCCAAGCAGGGGACTTAGCAGCGAGCTTGCCCGTCCGAACGCGCGTCATGGCCCGTGGAGGGGCCACGCAGGGACCGGCCAGGGGCCAGAGCCTGTTTGTTGGCGATGGCTTATTTAAACTCTGGAGAGAGAATCATGAAAGCACAGGTTTTTGCGGTTGATGTTGGTTACGGCAACACTAAATGCGCGTTTCGTATGGGCTCGGACCTCGCGACGATGATGTTTCCGTCGCTAGCCCCGCTTCGCGTCAGCGAGGCGGTCTCGAGTTTTGCCAACGGTGTGCTGTCAGATCGCAAAGTGGCCGCCATCGAAATCGATGGCACAGTGTATGAAGTTGGCCCGGGTGTTGAGAGATCGTCAGCTTATGGGAACGCAGGCCGGACGCTGTCTGAGGACTTCTGCACAACGCCGAACTACGCGGCGCTGCTCTATGGTGCGCTTCATTTCGCCGGAGTGACTGACGTCGAGCGTCTTGTTCTGGGCTTACCGGTTCATAGCATCGGCAAGTACGCAGACTTCGTGCGCGACGCTTTCAGCGGCACGCTGATATTTGGTGAGCACAAGGTTCGTGTCGGCAGCGTGAAGGTCATCCCGCAGCCCCTCGGCTCGCTCGTCTCGTTCTCCGAGTACGGCGGCGATGAGTTCGACCGGGAAAACGAGCATATCGTGATCGACGTTGGCTATTTCACAACCGACTGGGTGGTCGCAAACGGCTTCACGATGAACGACGCGCGCAGCGGCGGGGTTCCGGGCGGTGCATCCCAAGTCTACAAGCGCATCGCGTCGTTGATCAGCGAAGCGCGGGGCGAGATCGTCACCGATATCGAGAAACTCGATAAGTGCCTGCGGACGAAGAAGCCTTTCCTTTTCTATAACCAGGAGATGGATCTCGAACCGTACGTGGAAAAGTCTCAAGCAGTCGTCCGGAGCACGGTCAAAGCGATCCAAGAAAAGGTTGGCGCCACCGGCACCGTTCGGTCCATCGTCCTGAGCGGCGGCGGTGCAGCTCTTTACGAGTCGGCAGTTCGGGTAGCGTTTCCAAAGAATCGGGTCCAATTGATGGATGCGCCGTGCTTCGCGAACGTGAAGGGCTTTCTGATCGTCGGCGAATCGACGCTCGCGCGCGAGCGCAAGCTCGGGGTGGCAGCATGACAACAAAGATGCTGATCAAGGTGACCGTGGACGAGGCTCTCTTCCCTGAGCTCTATCAGCGTCTGGATGAACACAATCCACGGTTGCGCGCGGCCGTGCTCCGCTCACTTGCGAGCGACACAGCACGGGCCGTGATCGGCGGGCGCGAGTTGGCCGGTGCCGGCAAACGTGGACGGTTGCCAGCCGATGCGGAACAGTCGGTCGAAGCGCTCTCGGCTCCAAAAGCCTCTGCTCTTCCAGTATCGTCCATCTTGACTGTTTCGGCGCATTCGGCAGTACCTTCCCGCGCAGTTGATCAAGATGTGATGTCACCGCTTTCCGATCGCTTCAATTACGATGAGATTGGCAATCAGTTTTCCGGTTTCTAGCTGACTGTAGCCCCGGCACCGGTCACCGCTTTTATCGTAGATATACCGTCTCCCCGACTGCGCCGCACTCGGGTACGCGCCCAGATGAGAAACGTAGAAACTCCATCCAAACCAACGAACGGTCCGGGTCAAGCGACTTCCTCGCAATATGGTGACAGTATCGCTGCGCGGCTTACTCGCGCGTCAACTCGCGCTGTGGCTTGACTTCGGCGCCTTAATGGCAAGATGGGTTCTAAGTGCAGCCGATGCACATCCTGATCAACGATTAATGAGACGCTTTATGGACATTCTCGATAACCTGGCGCAACTGGACTGGACGCGCGGCGTGCGCATGTGGGTTCTCGTGGCCGCCGCGCTGGCTGCGTGCGAGGCAGCTTATCTGTTTCATCGCGCTGTGTTCCGCCCAGCCAACGGAGCCGATGATGTACGGTAAATTCTTGGCCTTGCCCTTGATCACACGTCGGGCGCTGACTGCAGGAGCTCTTTTCTTCGTCGCGTGCGTCGCTGCCCGCTTGCCGGATACGCCGTTGTGTAACTGGATTTTTGGACTCTCGCTCGTCGGTTCCTTCTGGGCTAGCGGCGTGATGGTTCCGGCGATAAAGGTCGCGCTTTATGTGTTCAAAGTTGCCTTGAGAGTTAAGGCTAGTACATGGTGAGCACTGGAAGCTACAGACGAAAAAAAACCCGGCTCATTGAACTGACCCCACAAAGTTGGACAAGCAAGGCTAGGCGCCCGAGGGCTGAGTCCTGTATTGCACAGGACTCAGCCCTTTTAGTTTCAGCTTGATGCGGTCGTGGTTGTAGTAGTGAATGTAGTCGGCCAGTGCGGCTTGCAACTGCTCGACGTTGGTAAATCGCTGCAGCTTATAGCATTCGGACTTCAGCGTACCGAAGAAGCTTTCCATTGCGGCGTTGTCCAGGCAGTTCCCCTTGCGCGACATGCTTTGGGTTAGGGGGTGCCCTCCTAGCATCCGTCGGTAGGCGGACATCTGATACTGCCAGCCCTGATCGGAATGCAGCATCGGTCTGTCGTTTGTACCGAGCCGGGCCAATGCCTTTTTCAGCATGCCACTGACGAGTTCGAAGCTGGGACGCCTGTCCGTGTGCCAAGCGATGATCTCGCCGTTATACAGGTCCATCACTGGCGACAGATATAGCTTCTGGCCGCCGACGTTGAATTCGGTCACGTCGGTCACCCACTTCTGGTTAGGCCGGTGCGCTCTGAACTCCCGCTTGAGCAGGTTCGGCGCCACTCGCCCCACTTTTCCACGGTAGGAGCGGTACTTCTTCGGTCGCACCAGCGACTTCAACTGCAGTTGTCCCATTAGTCGTTGCACCGTCTTATGATTGATGCTCAGCCCCGCCTGTCGCATTGAGGCGGTGATGCGTCGGTAGCCGTAACGGCCCTTGTGATGGTCATACACCGACTGGATCCGATCCTTCAGCTCTGCATACCGGTCCCCCGCTCCGAGCACCTTGAGCTGATAGTAGAACGTGCTGCGTGACAGACCCGCAGCCTTCAGCAAGTCGGCCACCGGATGACGCTCTCTCAACTCCCGCACTATTTGCGCTTTTTCTTTTGCGCTGCCCGCTTCTTTGCCTTGAGCAGCGCATCGAATTTTTTTAGGTACGCCACCTCCGCGCGCAGGGACTCGTTTTCCTTGAGCAGTTGTTCGCGCGTACGGGTGTCTGGCGCAGCTTCTTCGGTAGTTTTTGGTGGCTCGGCGGCGGGCATCGTTGGAGGGCGCCCTCGACGACGGGGCGCCAATGCGTCTAATCCGCCCTCATGATACTGGCGTTCCCACTCGCGCACGCAATGGGTGCTGCGGATATTGAACCGGGCGGCCACTTGCGCAATGGACAACTCCTCGCGCCGCATGCATTCCAACACCGAGTGCTTGAATTGCGCATCGTAACGGCAATACTTCGGGCGCAAGCCCCCAACGCCATGCTGCTTATATGCCGCTATCCAACAACGTACCGTCTCGTGATGCAGGCCATACCGTTGAGCTAGCGTCCTCGCGCCGCTCCGCCCTGACAGGTATTCCCGTACTACCTCGAGCTTCAGTCCTTCACTATGCTTCGCCATGAAAAACACCCCAAAGGTTGGATCGATGTCCAACTTTTGGGGTGCAGTTCACATTGGCCGGGTTTTTTTCATAGCGATGGACATCAATGCAGCAGGGTCACCCCTTGTGCATTCGCCTGTCGACGAATGCAGTAAAACCAAGCAGTGTCCAGCGTGACGCCTTGTTTCTCCAATCGGGCATGACCGCCACGCTTCCTGTCGATCACGTCATAGGCTTCGGCCTCCGACTTCCCTACTCTGACCGAGCCGTTTTCGACGCCGGAAGTTGCCACGATCTCATACCGGCCAACAATCATGCTGAAGCTCATTTCCTCTTCTCCATTGGAAAAGCTCGGGCGGATTGCGGCCCCGGCGGGGACGAATCCCCACCGGGCAAAAACTTGCTGTTAGCGGCCAGACGGCCGCGGAATCACAATCAAACGTGCAGTGCTTCGCGTTCGTCGCGGCGCACCACCATTGCAACGGCAAGCCGATGCGGTGCCTGAGATGCACACCACTCGTCGGCAAAATCGGTTTCCCGCTTTTTAGGCCGGTGAACCATTGCCGTGTAGCCCTCGGCTCGCAGCCGCTTCGCCAGCTTCAATGCGGCATCGACGCCCGGCGATTTGCCAGTGCGGGGATCGACCGCATCGAAGTCCGCGAAGATATGGACGACTCGAATTCCGAGGCCGTCCGGCACAACGAAATCGGCGAGAAGGATTCGATTCAGGCAGTACCAGACCGGCACACCGAAGAGCATGTGCGCGGCATACGCCGTCTCGAGACCTTCCGCGACGCCAATTTCGCCATCGACTGGATCCATCAGCCGGACTGCGCCGCCGTTGAGCTTATGAAGCGTCACGTCGTTCAGCTTGGCCGGAAGGATCTCCCCATCGCTAGTGACGATCGACGCCTTCGCCGGTTTCGAGCGTTCAAGGAACGTGCGGTGCAGCGTTCCGAGTCGGCCGTCCGGCAATGTGAATCGAGCAAGGATGCCCGGCCACTGACCGATAACTTTCTTCTCGTGGCGGTAATCGAGCATTGCCATGCGCAGTGCTGCCGACGGAGCGACCGTCAAACCGGGCACCCGTTCGCGCAGGTATCGCGGAACCAGGCCATCGGAACCGACCAGCGTCGCTCGATCCCACATTGAGTCGAGGCGCTTGCGCGCCCACTCAGGATCGACCTTTCGGCCACGCGCCGGGGCTGCCGGTTGTGCTCGGCTCTGCCGTGCATCGGCCAGACTGCCGCCTTCAAGTTCGATCATGAGTTCGCGGAAGGTCATTCCGGCAGACTTGCAGATGAGCTCGAAGCCGTCGCCGGCTTTTCGGTCGCCGTCGTTGCACTTGCGGCAGACCCAGTCGCCGCGACCGCGGTTGTTGTCGTAGGTGAAGCGGTCGTTTCCGCCGCAGATGGGACAGGGTGCGCCCTTCCCAGTCAGTGAGCTTGCGGGCACTCCATACTTCTGGAGCAACGCAATCCACTGTTCCGGGGACAGCTTGACGTCCTTTACATTCATTGTCACTCCAGTTGTGGTGTGGTTGAGGTCGATGCCTGAACAGGCGGTGAAACCGTGCTCAAAAAAGCCGTCCGCCTCGCGCGAGGCGAGCACGGCGGGCGGCTTTTTTCAGCAGGGGAAGCGAAAGGCGGGTGTAGCGACAGAGAGGGCGCGTCGCGCAGGAAGAGCCGCTTCGCGGCTTCGCCGACCGTTTCCGGTTCGACGAAGCAACGAAGGTGAGAAGAAACAGGAAGCGAGGTGAGGTGTTACGGGATTAGATCGCAGCCCACTCGCGGCCCATCAGATGCGCCCTGAAGGGTATGTCGTCATCATCTGCGAAGCCGCCGCCTCCACCATACGATGTCGATTGCGGCTCGCGACTCGCCGGCGCAGGGTTGCTCGATCGCGGCTGCTGCGAACGTTCTTGACGTACAGGGCGTTGGCTCTCGAACCCGTCATTGGATGAACGATCGCCCGTAGAGCGGCCGCCGAGCATTTGCATTTGGTCTGCGACGATTTCCGTCGAGTACCGCTCCTGCCCGGCTTGGTCCGTCCACTTGCGCGTGCGGATTCTGCCTTCGATGTACACCGACGAGCCCTTCTTCAGATACTCGTTGACGATCTCAGCCAGCCGACCAAAGAACGACACTCGATGCCATTCGGTCTGCTCCTTCATTTTCGCCCGAGCCCTTGTCTTTGTAGCGATCGGTCGTTGCGAGTCGGATATTCGCGACCGCATCGCCGCTCGGCAGGTAGCGCGTCTCCGGATCAGCCCCGAGGTTGCCGACAAGGATGACTTTGTTTACTGATGCCATAACTAACTCCGTTAAGATTTTTTGGAAATAGACCAAAGCCACTTGTCCCACAGCACTTGCTCGCCGCGGGCATCTAGCTTGGGCCGTCCCTGTCCATCGACTGCCGGCACTTTAGTTTTGCCGATCCGTTTGACTTCAACGCGGTCCCCAATGCGACAGGCCGACTCTGCGATCGCGTCGCGGAGGCCCTCACCTTGGAGAACGTGCGTCTCGCCGCGATGCTCGAGCGTCACGCAAAACGATTCATACGTCTTGCCAGGGCGCTTGCCATCGGGGAATCGTTTCTCCCCCCACTCTCTCAAGACCCCGTACCTCGCGCGCTCGGTTCGCCGATGTGACGACTCAGCGGATCGAGGGGGCGTTGACACGGCGGCGTCCGCAACTTCTGGCCGGAGTCGCGCGTCGCTGACATTGACTGGTCGAACGGGTTTGGCGTCGGGCGAAGGCGTGTCTTGCGCATGAGCGCCCTTGAGGGCAGCCGCAATGGCGTCGGTCAACGAGCCCTTGTACTCGTGGAGCACTTCCCAGTGCGGCGCGAGCGCCGGTATCAGCTTCATGCCGACAGCCGTTGGTCGCAGCTCGTAGTCGAACGCCGGACGAAACTGCACGACGACGCCACCTTCATCACGGAACAGCATCGGCTGTCCTGCGATGGCGATGTGCCGTTCGTTGGCGCCGCCCTTGCCGACCTCAACGGGGGATGAATGGCTTGCGGGATTGCCGCTGCGACGCTGCGGCTGCGGCGTCACTCCGAAAAGCGTCCCGAGCAGCCGGCCGAATGTTGATGTGTTCATCATCGGCCTCCTACACCAGCGTGCCGAAGCACTCGCGACGCACCTCTTCCATGTCGCGCTTGAGCAGCGGGTTGCTCAGGATGATGTCTTGCAAGAATTCCGGATCGACGCCGTTGATCTTGCAGACATACCGATACGGCAGCGCCCCGCTCCAGAACTCCATGACCCAGCCGAGCGTTGCTCGGTAGTCTTCGAGTTCCATCTTCTTTCTGTTTCTGAGTCGCTCGCTGAACAGTACAGCGCAGTCCATCAACGACTCGGGCATGTTGTCGCCGCGTCTGCTGTCAGTCGCAAGACTGATCAACGCGTCGACCATTTTGTCTTTTACCGCCTCGCTCCACAGATGCGGATCGGGCAGCGGATCAGGCTTGGCTCGGGCACGCGTGATCGGCGCTGGAGGAGCGTCGAACATGTCCAGTTGCCATGCTTCTACTTCTGCTTGCATGGGAATCTCCGATAAACGGGAACCCATGCCCGCAACGGGATGGTTTCCCGTTGGGGTGAGGGGTCAAGACCGCCCGCGCGGGCAGTCTTGACATTCAGGCGTAGCGACTAGTCGTCGGTGCCTGTCTTAAGTGGAACGACCACTGCGGACTTGGCGTACTGACGTTTGATGGGCGTGACGTTGGCGTCGGCGGTAGCCGGAGCGACAACGGCGGGCGCGTGCGCCTTCAAATCCTCAGCTTTCTCTTCTTTCAACGCCGCTTTAATGGATCTCTTGATCCAGACCGCGACGGTGAACGAGACAAACAGAAAGGCGAAGAACGAGTGCGCGGCAAACCACAGGGCAAAGCAAACAGCGACCAACCAGCCGGGCGATTTCATCGCCTTCATTACCAACTGCTTCGGCATTTTTCTCTCCAGAAAAAGACGCACTAGGGGATGTCCAGCCAGTACAGCGCTGGATGGTTTTCGATGCTCGGGTGAGCAGGAAAAACAGGCGCGCGGAGAGACGCTTTCGTCACGGCTCTATAAGGCGTGGCGGAAGCAGCTCAATGCGGAAGGAAGAAGAGATCGCGAGCGCGCACTGATGCTTAGCTGCGGCTCGGGGTCGATGCGTCGTTGACGCGGGGATAACAGGCAATTTACGCGCAAGCGGGGAACGCGTGCGCGCGAAAGCTCCCAATTTCACACCGCCTTTCGATTTTCGGCGCGAACGTGGCAGCGCCGCGGTGCTCCCTTGACTTCCATTTGCCCTTGGCATGCTAGTTACATGCTCAACAGGGAGGCAGCGAATGTTCTTCGAAATGCTTGTCGCAGTCGGCGGCTACCGCGTATTCAAAGCCATCAAGCAGCGGAGCCGATCTCGTTCGCGCAGCGCCCATCGCGCAAAGCGCTCGTCGGACGATATCGGTGCGGCCGGCGAAGCTCTGGCTCAAGCAAAGCTTCGAACGACCCTCGAATGGCTGTGCGGCGACAACTTCTACCTGCACGAAGGGACGTTGCTTATAGAACATGCCCCCGGGACTGCATTCCCCACCGCAGAGATTGATCACCTCGCGATCACGCCGTTCGGCGTCTTCGTTTTCGAGACGAAGAATTGGTCCGGCCGCATCGCGCCGTCGAATCGTCCCGATACCCTGACACGGACTGCGCCCAACGGCAAGGCGGAAGACCGACGCTCGCCGATCGAGCAGAACCGCAGCAAGATCCGTTTCCTCCGGGAGCGGCTTCCTGCGATCTGGCCGGTCGCTGGCGCGGGTCTCTTCGTGTCGCCAGAAGTCGTGCTGGATCCAGAACTACCGACCGATCTATTGGCACTGGACGACCTCCCCCACTGGTTGCGTTCCAAGCGTGCGGAGTGCAGCGGCAGGTCGACGTTGGACGTCGCCAAGGCCCGCGAGGCGGTACTCATGTATGCGGACGCCTCGACCGAAGGTTTCATGGCGCACAAGATACGCGCGAAGCGAGGGATACCGGTAATTCTGGAAAGTTCAAGGCTTTCCGCTAGGTAATCGCTTCCAGGTTAAAACTCAGCAATCGCTTAAGTGTTTCACAAATGAACCGTTAATCGTTTGCAGAGGTGGACAAAAATACCACCTTTCACCGCCGGAAGGCGAAAGACGGGGTAAAAACGGCGTCTTTTGATGCCAGACGTGCTCGGGAACGCCGTTACGATCGCTTACATCTGTGAGAAAGAACGTCCTCCGACGGCAAAGGTTGCACGGAATGAGAACTGCCGCTGTGGCAAGCGATGCGCTCGCCCGCGGATGCGGCTGGTTATGTACCGACACCATTTTCTTACCCGCGAGCGAAGTCCTCGCGGGGTTTGAACGCAGCGCGCGGGGGCGCTGCAAAATCTGGAGAGAAGTTATGTCCTCAAGTAGTGACGATTCTAAAAAACAACTGCAACTGCGAAAAACGGAAATCCACGATCCGTTGGACGACATATTTGGCGGCGTTTCGGCAAGCGGTGCCCAGCGCTCGAAGATTGACATGGTTGCCCGGCAGATTTTCGGGGACAGCGACGAGTTCGCGGATCTCATCGCCCAGCTCGTCGAAAACATGGTGACGATTGGGGAGGCGAGAGCGCGAGTCTCGACCGACCTCAAAACGATCGGCGGTCTGCTGATGAACTCCATGCACCTGATCAAGAACGTGATGGTCGCAACGTCGGGGAACAAGACAACTTCGCTGCGGCGGGCCGCGACGTTGGGATACTCGTTCTTCGACTTGGCTCTCGGCGTGAAGATGCCGGCAGCCCGCAAGTACATGCGTTGCTACGAAGCGTTCCTCGACAACACCGAGGCTATCCGCGTATTCAACGTCGGCGAACTCGACATCCTCGCTGCGGACCACGTGACCGACGAGCAGGTTGCTGTCATTCTTGCGGCGAAGCAAGCCAACGAGCATATGACCCGCGAAGACGTTCGCAAAATGCTGGCGACGCTGCAGAAGCAGGAAGAGGCTCTCGCTGATCGCAAAGTCGAGGTAGACAACTACCAGGCCCTGCTCGAGGACAGCAAAACCGCTCAGCGAGTCGCGGAGGACGAAGCCAACCGCCTTCAGCAACAGCTCGATGCCACTGCGAAACTGATCGCCGAAAAAGAGGCCCAGCTTCAGCGTATGGACAGCTATTACACCGGTCGGCAGGCAGGCCTGGCCAACCTTGAAAAGGACCTTGCGGACAAGGACAAGGAAATTGCAAGGCTGAACGAGGAAAGAAACGCGCTGCTCAACCGTAAGCCGGAAGTCCAGATCAAGGAAGTCGAGACGACTCCCGCTGGATTTAAGAGCATTTCCGAATCACTGGAAAAGCGCAACGCTGAACTTAAACAGCTAGAAGAACAGTTGGTCGAGAGGGGCGCCGAGTTGGAACGGCTCGAAGCCGACAGGAAAAAAGAAGCCGGCGCCATCGAAGCTGCCAATCGCGTTCAAGCAGCGATGCAAGAAGCGTTATCCGCATTCGAGCAGTTCGCGGGCAAGCTCTCGCTGGCTCAGGTTGCAGTTCAAGCTTCCGATGGGCTTGCGCAGCACGAACCGTTGATCGAAACGCTCGCCGCAATGATGCGCAAGCAACTGAGCGAAATCGAGACGGGCTTGCGGAACCTGTAAGACGTAACGATGTGGCGGACGCGATGGGGTCGCTTCCGCCAGCAACAATATAAAAAATATGTCGACCACCACGCTTGATGTCGTTGAGACCAACATTGCCCTTCGGCCGTATCTCGCTGAGAAGATACAAAGGACCAACTTTTCGCTGACCGCGGTTATCCATAAGGTACTCGCGCGGTACAGCGGCGCCGAAGCATTCTTTGGCGTCTCGTTTGACAACATGGAAACGTTTAAGGCGCACGCCGTACCGATGGCGAAGCTTATGAACATGCCGTTCCTGGCGCTGTCGCCGGCGCTGCAGGACCCTCGGGATTGGGCGACGTTTGTCGACGGGATCATGTTTTCGACTGCTGTGTCGAAGCTGTCCTCAGCGATGCCTTTCGTCGACGACGTGACGGCGCGCGATATTTTTCATTTCAACTGCGCCTATGTTTCGCTGCTGAAAGACGTGCTCCACCAGAGCGTGCTCGCAGCGCCGCTCCTCGGTATCTCCTTCGAGTTAGCCGAGTACCTGATGGGTCTGCCGATCGGACGGCTGGAAGCAGCGATCGGTGGGATTCGCTTCCCGCTGTATAGATGGCGGTTCGACGACGAGCGGTTCTGGAGACAATACGGCGCAGATTCGCTTACCGAAGAGGCCGTCGCTCACTATGTCATGCGCACCTCGAACCTCAAGCCGAGCGGGCTACCTTTCAAGAATTTGTGGTCCGACCTGCGGCTTGACAGGGCTAGGCGTGAGATCTACGCGAGGTTGTTGATGACCCAGGGTTGTCGCGCTTCGACCGCCACAAACTTGTTTGGCGTGACCTCGGCCATCACTCGAAACACCTATCGAGAGATCCACGGCGTGAGCTCGCCATGTGGGAATAGTGCAAGCTCGTTGACGTGGTACGTCGAACGTCCCGTGCACCGGCTCCAAGCAACCATGCTGGTATGGCTTTATCGGTGCGCGCTGAACAACGGAGCGAACATCCCGGAAGCGCTGATTGCATCCAACGACGTTCTCGACAAGATGTTTGGTAGTCGGCTCGCCGTTTCTGCTGACCGCGCGAACCATCTCACCCGCTCCATGGCGATCGATTCGAGGTTGAATGTCGCGCCGTGCAGAACTTGCGCGACGGAGTACGTCTTGGCCAACGACGAAGGGAAGATCGAGTTAGCGAAGGACTTCGTATGTCCCGGTTGCACTGGCGATCTTAAGCCGCGCCTGACCGAGCCGAAGAGCAAAGGGCGCAAGACCAAAAAATAGTCACAGATAAAGGAGTTGTTGATGCCGCATGAATTCAACGTCGAGGCCGGTCTAGTGGTGTCCTCCCGCGACGGCCGCCCTCAGTTCGGCTGGCTCGACTTAGTGACCGGCGAGTACCACGCCGAGTCCGACGGACGCTGCATCACCGATGCAATAGGTGCGATCGAGTTCCAATCAGACGTGATGCACTGACTCATGCAGGACTTCGCTTACCTCTTTCCAGACAGCGTCGCCGCGTGGCTCGAAGGCCGCGGCGACGCGCGATTCCAACGGTACGAGAGGCACTACCGCGCCGATCGGGCGACGGCACAACCAAACGAAGCATTCGACCTTGAGCGAAGCAATGTTCGTTTCGCCCAGCAGTTCGGTTTAGGCCGGCGGCAGTTCGCGGCTGTGTCGAAAAGCAAAACATTTGGCGCGCTCGCGACTTTTCTCATTCTCCTTTGGGGCGGCGCCGCACTCCTCTCTTCAGTCGGCGCGACGCAGCCCGTCGCCGTCGCCGCAGTGCTCGGCGTCGTTTTCATCGCCTTACGGGTGAAGCACATCCGCGCCCGCGCTAACCAACGGTAGCAAACGGTTGCGCCCAAACAACGGTGCCTAATTTCGACCCCTTACCGGTTACTAAAATGCGTGCGCCGCCATTGGTCAACGGCGATTTACCAACGAGGAAAGCGGGTTCGAGGCGGACTTCCAAGACACCTTGACTTCGAACACCGCTCGATAAGATGAAAGTAAGCAGATCGCGGGGGCGACTGCAATAACTAGATCGGAAACAACAAATGACGATTCAGAAAAACTTCAAACTCTCGATGGCCGCGATCGCTGCATCGCTTCTGGTCGCTGCTTGCGGCGGTGGCGGTGGCGGCGGCAGCAGCGGTGCATCGCCTGCGGCCCCGGCAAGCGGTGCCAGCACGCCCGCGACTACGCCGAGTCCGGCCAATTTGACGACGCCTCAATACCCGGCTGACAGCTTCCATCTCGCCGCGTTCAATCTGCTCAACCAACAGCGCCAGCAATGCGGTTTCCCGGCCCTGCAGGAAAACACGGCGCTCGATCAGGCAACGGCGGCACACGCGCAGTACATGCAATCGAACAACGTCTTTAGCGATACCGAAGTGTCGGGCAATCCGGGCTTCACAGGCGCGACTTTCTCTGATCGCGCGGCGCATTTCGGATATACGCAGGACAACGGTTCAATTGGGGTATCAGGTGGTTTTTATACCGGTGCTACGTGGACGGAGACCCAGTATGGTGAACAAGCCGTCTATGGCCTAGTCTCCGGGGTGTATCACATCGCAATTGCGGCCTCGCCTACGAACACGGTTGGTATCGGCAAGGTCGCGACCACCTACAACGGTTTCCCCGAAGAGTTTTATTCGCTGAACCTGACAAACTATCAGCAGGTCACGACAAACTCACCGTTGACGTTCCCGTGCCAAGGAACGACAGGCGTTGCCTACTCGGCTGGTGGAGAAATCCCTGCCCCGCCCGCAACGTCCGGCAATTGGGGTACACCGGTCGCCGTCGCGGGCAACCCGACCGATACCATCGTCATGCAGACGGGCACGATGACGGATTCGTCGTCGCACGTGATCGCCTTGCGCGTTCTGGATTCCGCTAAAGACCCAAACAAAATTCTGCCGAAGTGGATCGGCGTCGCGTATCCGGCCACGCCGTTGTCTCCGAACTCGCAATACACGGTCTCGCTGACGGGTACGATCAACGGAGCTGCGTTTTCGCGGACGTTCACGTTCACGACTGGCAACATCGTCGGCTAGCAAACCAGCCCGCGTGGGAAAGGAAACCGCCAGTTTGTCTGGCGGTTTGTTTTGCTGCTGAGGATCGCACTAGCCGGTGACTAGCTCAACCGTTTGGCGTCGCATCGATGGAGCGAAAAGCCTCGCGGGCAAAGCAGCGCAAGGCGTCCCTGAATGTTCGGCCTCGGTCTCTTAGCCGCCACCACCAGACACGTAGGGTATGTTGTACATGGCAACGTATGGATTGTTGGCTGCGGGCACCCAGTCACCCGTGGCAATCACAAAGTTACAAACGACCGTATAGCCGTTTCCGGCGTACCCGCCCGACTGCCAGATGGGCCCCGTGGAAGTGTCATAGTAATACTGCGTTGCCGGGCCAGCGTAAGAGTTGTAACTGTGCATCCTTATCAAGTTTTCAGATGAGAGCGTAATGCCATCTTGACTAGCGCGCGCTTTGCACTGCGACTGAGGGTCTTTGATCTGTGGTTGACTCGGTTGGCACTGCTGTCCAACCCACGCCGCGCCGTTCCACGATGGAGCAGCGATCTGATCGGTCCCGCTCGGGCAGATTGGCGGTGGCGGTGGTGCAGGCGGCGCATTGCACGAATAGACCCATGCACTGCCGTTCCACGCGGGGCCGCTTGCGAACCCATACGCGCATGTTGGCTGCGGCGTGGCGCACTGATACCGCACAGCCATTCTTTGCCACGAATACCCCGGGCTACAGCCTGGAGTGGTCGGCACCGCGACCGGCTGATAGACGTCTGCGGCGTCGGCTCCGCTGCTCAAACCTACGGCGCACGCGACAGCAAGCACGGCGCCGGTAATCCCGAAACTGTTCATTCACTTCCTTTATTGATTGTTATAGGAACAACCAACGTCGATCTCGGCCGTAAGATTCAACTGATCCTGTATTTGAGTGTTACCGCCATCCGCGAGCACGTCGTTAATCACAAGCACCCACTGGCTGCCGTTCCAGCCCATCGTGAAGAAAGCACCACCAATCGGGGGATTGTGGAATGCGTAGTCGGTCGAGATGGTATGGGGAGTGATCCGATACCACGCCGTGCCCCCTGGCCCACACGCTGGAGGATTGACGCCCCATCCATTCTTCCACCCGCTGTAATGCGCATCACTGCTGTGATTACTGACCAACGTGCTCGCACCCACCCAATTGCCCCACTTATTGCACACGTACATGAGGTTGTTGCGGATCGTTACGCCGTTCCAGCCACAGTTCCCGGCAGCAGCGTTGATGTTCGCGACGTTCGTGTTCACAACGTTCGCATTCACCGTTCCGCTTGAATTAACGTCGCCGACATTGATGGGTGCCCCGCCGGTCCCCTGGTAGTTCTGCACGTATAGCGCGCCCTTGGTCCGAACCGCCGCGTTCACGCTATCGCCGTAATACGTAGCGCCGTTGTCGATCTGCAGGCTATTCCCCGCCTGCAACTTCATCACCTTGTTCGCGCCCAGCGTCACATTGCCGACGTTTTGCATGTCCTGATTGTTGGCGTTCATCGTGCCGGTCAGCGGTAACGCGCCATCGCGCCGGTAGTATGGTGAGTTCCCATCCGCGCCAAAACCGTTTATCGCCAAGACCATTCCGGCCTTGCTGCCCACTGGGTTCGGCAACGTCCACCCGCCATTGATGCCGGTGACCGTCGCCGGCGCTCGGTTTGTCGAGTAGCCAAACTGTGCGCCCCCGGCCGCAGCGAGAACACCGGCACCAGCGATGTCAGGCGTCTTTTCCTTCATGCTGATGAGCGGCAAACTCGGATAAATCTGCGAAGCGATATGGCAATTACCCGCCGCTGTTGAACAGTTGTCAGGCACGATGGACAGCGCAATCTGGTAAGTGCCGCCCCAGAACGGCCCGTTCTTAAACGCGACTTTGTTGTTGGCCTGCGCGCTCAGTTGAGCGAGTGTCGGTGCAACAACCGCAGTCGACGTTGTCTGCGAAAACCCCGCTGGAACCAGCGACGCGTAGTTGTTGGTGATGTAGCTGCCAAGCGCCGAATTGATCGACGCAATGTTCTGCCCTTCGATCTGTAGCAGGTCTTGGCGCTTGGCAGAAATGTCTTCCTTGATTCCCTGTACCGTCAGCAAGGCCGCGCCGATCAGGACGATCAACATCTCAAGAATGCTTCCCATATCGGCGCCCCGCGATTACGTGCGAGTGGTCCACAGCGCCATCGACGCCATTGCGCCGTTGGACGCGCACGCGGTCGCGACCGTCGCCGGATTGAACGTCGTGGTCGGCGAGAAAATCGTCGTGCCGTTCACCGTTACCTGCGTGTAGACGGTCACCAGCGCTGCGGCACTCAGCGAGCAAACCGTGGAAGTGACGGGATAGGTGAGAATCAATGAATCATTGGAGGTAACGAGCGTACCAACGGCAGCCGTCACGGTGCCATTGAACATGCCCTTAACTGACGATTTGTCCGATGCCACGCGCGAACCGGCCGAATCGAAGGCGTGGTTCTGCGCGAGCACGGTGAGCGTCTCTGCCGAGAAATCGGCGTCGTTCTGCGTCGCGTTCAAGAGGCCCGTGTGGAACATCTGCGCTTCGCTCTTGAACTGCGACGCGTGAATCAGATCGAGCACGTACTTGCCGCCCGCGTAGACAGCCAGCGCGAGCAACGCGGCACCGGCCATCACCGCCCCTGCTTCAATCATGGACAGCTCGCCTGACTGCTTGGTCGCACGCGCCATCTTGAGCATGCGTGCGCGGCGCGCCTTGATCGGGTCCATCTCAATCGCGTCGGTCTGGACTGCTTGCGTGTTTTCGTTGGTCATTTTGTGTTTTCCTTAGTAGCTAGATGCAGCGGGATTCCCCGATTTCAGGTTGACGGCACCCGTCACGACGTATGAGCCGATGCCGAGGGTCAGGAACAGTGCAGCGGCAAAGCCGAGCAGCATGAAGTGCGTCATTCGGGCGTTGCGCTTGACTGCTTCAACGACGCGATCCAGCGACTCGCGGCCAAGGCTCTTGATCGCGGCTTCGAACTGATCGCGGCCCGCGGCGTCGGTGATTGTGTCGACGATCTTCACCGAGAAGATGCCGGTGTCGAGCGCGCGCATCGGCTCGTCCGAGCGAGCCGTCAGGCGTCGATCCATGATCTTCAGATGCCAGCGCAGCCACGGATCGGCGGTCTTCAACAGCCGCTCGAGCGCGGCGCGTAGTGTCAGATTTGAATCGAACAGACCGGCCAGCGAGACGATCAACAGTGCAGCTCGCAGGTCGCGGCGATTGCGCCAAAGAAGCGGCATGCGGTCAAACTTGTCCCGCAGAGGCCCGGACCAACGCTTCAGGCTTGAGAAGTAAGCGAGCACGAGGCCGATGATTGCCGTGAGCGTGAGCCACCAGTACTCGTAGCAAAACGTGTCGACGTGGTAGAGAAACCGGCCAAGATCCGGCCATTGGTCGAGCGGCCGGACATCGAGCACCTGCGGGAAGATGACGCCGCCAAACAGCATGCAGTATGCGTACATGTAGACCAGCAGCAACGCTGGGTAGGCCATCTGCACCGAAGTCGTCGACGACAGCACGCGCTTAGCCTTCGCCGCCATTTCCGCCAGTTCGAAGCCACGCACGACCGAGTCTTCGCGTGATGATTCATCGGCAATGTCCAGCAGCGCGTACTCGTCGCCGGGGATGAATGGCTTGATAGCGAGCGAAAAGCTCTCACCGCGCTGCATCGTTTCCCGGATGCTGGCGAACACGCGCCACTCGATCTTGCCGCGCGTGTGGCTGCGCTTTTCGTACGTTTCAGGCCGGTCAAACAGCGTCTCGGTGTTGCGCAGGCCCTTTGCGGCGATATCGAGACGCGTCTCGCGGTAAAAGTCCTCGCGGACTTTCTGAAACCGCCAGCGCGCGACGACCAACTGCTGCCGCTTGGGCAACATCTTTGCGAACGTGGTGAACATGGAGGACCAGGGTTAGACCATCAAACCATCGACGCCGGGCATTACGCGGTACTGCGCGAACGACTGCATCGAGCGATTGATGAATTGTGGGTCAATCAAACCTTGCGAAGCCTTGAAAAGAGCGTGTTCATATAGCGTCTTTCCATTCATATCCGCGTTATCGAACCCGGTACGCCGCGCACCGCGCCAAACTTTGCGGGCGCCGGCCCAGTCGCGCTCGGCTACGCGCACCAGAAACTCGGGCGTCGGACGATAGAGTTCGGCGGCCAACGAGGGGCGCGTGGTGCCCCCCGCGGCCTTGCCATTGCGCGTGAACAGCCCTTTCAGCCGGCAGTGCTCGCAGCCGTCATAGTTGCGGCACGCCATGCGCGAGGTATCGAGGCCAAACTTCGTGCGCAGCAATTCGAGGTCGGCTTTCGGCATCACGTCTTCCGCCGGCAGCTTGCAGTGCTCACAAAGCGTCGGAATCAGCTTCTGGTTACCGACCGCATTGATGAAGCCTTCCGAAGCCAGCTCGTCGATCGGAAGCTGCAGCCGCCCGCCCGCCATACGCATTACCGCTGCAATGATGTCGCCGGCGTGCAGCGAGAAACGCACCGGGTGACCGGTCAGCGCCAGTTCGGCCACCAGCCCCATCACAACTCGGTCACGCACTTCGCCGATGGTCAAATCGTCCGGGTCCTGCCGCATCAGTGTGCGGATAACCTCCGCGTACTTGCGGTTCGCTTCGTCGTCAGTCTCGTCCGGGCGGCGGATGATCGAGTAGTCCGACAGCCACGGCATCGGATACTCCGACGGCTCGTTCACCGCGAACTGTTTCTTCAGTTCGCGATCCGGCAGCATGTAGGAAAGCGCGCGCAGCGTTGTCGTCTTGCCCGAGCCGGTCTCACCGGCAAGCGCGGTGATGCCCCCGCTCACGTAGTTCAGCGTCTCAATCAGCTCAAGCTGGCTTTTCTCGAATCCCATGTCCTTCGGCAGCAGCACCGAATAATTCTTGAAGTTGCCGTCGAGTAGACGCAGGGTCACGTCATACCCGCCTACCAGCGGCGACGACTGCCAACGCAAGTTGACCGTGTCGGTCTTGAAGACCAGCGGGATCATTGCCGACTGCGGCGCGCTCGGCTGAAAGCTGTTGCCCGAGTTGGTGTTACGCTGAACAAGATCGCTGTAAGCAGCAAACAACGCGCGACGCACGATCGCCTTGGGCATGCGGCTGAACGTGTACATATCGCCGTTCACGCGGAACCGGATTTCGACCTCGTTGTGGAATTCGCGTGGTTCGAAATGAATGTCGCTCGCGCCGTATGCGTGTGCGGCCTCAACGATGTCGCGGAAGTTGCCGATCGCGCGGCTGGCTTCGTGGACTGTGGAGTTGGCAGACACCGCGGCCTTACCCGAGTAGATTGCGGCGATCACTGCTTCCGTCGCAATCATCTCCTCACGTACGAGGATGTCGTTGTTGCCGAGATCCTTGATGAACGTTGCGTATTGGGCCTTCTCCGCGAACCGTGCGGTGGCCACCGCGATCGCCACGCCCGGTTGCAATTCGACGGCGACGAACTCCTTGCGTGCTGCCGCCGGAATGCGCAGCGCGGCGTCGTCGTCCGCGACAGTGAGAACGCGCTTGAAGTCAGGAAGCGAATCGGGCGACACGAGTTCCGGCCGACCGGATGCCAGGCCCCCGCCCTCGGTTCGCTCGTCGTCGTCCGCTGCGTATTCCTGCGCAGCCATGGTCGGCGTAGCCGCGGCCCTATGTTCGCTGGGACTTGCTGGTCGTTGTGGCACGGGTTCCGGTTGCTCACGGAACCGCTGGGCGTTAGCGTCGCTCGCGGCAACACCCGCGTGCTCGATCGATTCCAATGGCGCTCCCGCAGACTTGGGCTGCGGCTGTATCTGTTCCGTCTGCGGTTCAGCCTGAGGCTCACTCCGACCTTGCGCACCAGACGGCGCAACATGTGCCGTCATGGCTTGTTCGTTCACCGACTGACCGCTCTCCCTAGCGGCCATCGCAGCAGACATGCTCGCGTAGCTCGGTCGCTCGAAGCTCGGCGGGACGAACGGGCTAAAGGCGGGCTCGTCGTCGGCCGCCTCACCGTCAGGCTCCGACTGCGTCTGCACAGGCGGCAACGGCCCGCGCCAGTCATCGTCAAGCTCAGTGCTCTCGACGTCTTCAACATCGCCGCCCGATAGTGCGCGACCAAGGAACGTGACTTGGGGATTCACCGCACGCGGCCTCAAGGGCGACGCTTGACCCGTCGGTTCTGTGGGCGCTCTGCCTGCCGCTTTCTTCTTCGCCGCAATCGCCTCCGAAGCGGGGAATTTCGGCTCCGCACTACTGCCCGGCTCGATGAAGCTGGCGCGCGGCGCGCGAAAGCGCTTCAGGAAGCCACCGCGGGGTGCGTCTGGCGCGCCCTGCTCTTCTTGTGCAAACAGACCCATTTCTTATTTCCCAAACGGTACGAAGGTGGAAGCCGTCGAAGAAACGCCGCCCGGCGGAAGCGGCGAGGACAAATCCGTGATCGCTCTGACGGCCGGCGAATCCGGGAGCGCGACGGCGGGCGCGTCCGCAGGCGCTACGATCGTCTCGGTCCACTTGTGCTTGCCGTCGGCCAGATTGACCGTGAAGCCGTCGATGGACGCGACCGTCCAACCGTTCAGCAGTCGACTGCCTTGGCGTGCCGTGTAGGTCGTGCCTTGGTAGTCATAGAGCACGTAACAGCCGGACATGTGGGAGTACGCCCCAACGAAGGTCGCGGGAATGACGCGCTTGGGCGGCGCACTGGGCCTACGCTCTACTTTGGGCGCTGCCGGTGGCGCTGCGGTCACCGACGCAGGCGTCGGCGCACCAAGCGGCGAAGCCAGGCCGACTCCGTTGCCCGGTGCCGCTGATCCGCCTTGGCCACCTTGACCACCCTGCGGACCGCGCATCGAGTCGACAAGCTTTGCTCGCGCGAGCTTGTCAATGTCGTCCAGCGTGAGATGACTTTCCTGCGAGATTGCCGCGCCCGCCACTAGCATGAGCACACCGAAGCAGGTGGCACGTGCAGGCCACTTAGTTGAGAACATAGTATTTACCCTTCGCAGTGAAATGCACCCCGGTTCCGTCCTCTTTCAACTCGACGTCGAGGGTGTCCAGTGCCATGTTGTCCGGCAGGCGCGCGAGGAGCGCGCTTTGCCATTTGTATCCGTCGATCTGCCACGTGCCGCGCTGTACGAGCGGCCCCTGCACTTCGCCGGCCATCGGCTGACGAGGGATGAGGCGCTCGACCGGCTTGATATCAACGATGTAGCCGTGGCTATCGAGCGTGTCGGGCTTAGTGGAGAGCTTCTGTGGGTCGGTCTGCAGCGCTTTGATCAGCGCCTGCTGAGTCGGCCAGGTCTTTTGCTCAGCGAGCGCGACCCGTTCCGCGACCGTGACCTCGGGCCCACGCGCGCTCAGATGCCAACCGTCGGGGTTGAAGACGACAGGACGCAGCGACTCCGGCGCGCGTGCATCAAATTCCTTGAAAGTGCCACCCTGCCGCTTGTAGGTTGCGACGCAAGGACCCGCGATCGTGCAGGAGGCCTTCTGAAACTGCCATCCAGCGACGTTCGTTTCCTGCGCGCCAAAGCTTGCCAGCAGCTTCGGGGCAAGCTGGCTCGCAAGCGGAGCAGGCGCGGCAAGCGTGCGCACCACCGCCGACTGGTATTCCTGCATGAACGTCGGCGGCGGCGCTGGCGGCGCTGGCGGCGGATTGAGCACGTCAATCAATTGCTTGCCGCCGAAGAACACCGCCGCAAGGATGACCAGCAACGGCACCGTCGTCGGCATGGCGACCGGGATCTTCTTGATGAGGCCGACTTTGCGGGCAACAATCAGCTCGCGCAGATCGAACACCTCATCGACCGCATGGAGTTGCGCACCGTGCCCGAGCGTCGCGAGTTCGAGCCCCGCCTTCGCACAGGTGTCCTCGATTGCTTCGCGCTTGTCGGCGAGCGCGTTAAGCGCGACCGCCTCGTCAAGCGCAACGGCGCCGCGTTGCACCAGCACCAGATGCACGAGTTCATCGTTCTGGATGAGGACAAGCACGGCGGGCCGGCGCCAGACGCGCTCAAGCGACGCGATGCGCGCGGCGGCGGAATAGAGCTTCCCGCCCTTGCGCTGCCCTGCGTCAAGCTCGCAGAAGCCGACAATGGTCTCGCCCTTCGACTTGAACTCGGCATAGTGCGTCGCGCCGGACTCCTCGACGTAATGGCGGCGCTCGGCGCGGGCACCCTTGGCGGAGTAGGCGCGCCAGTCCAGTCCGAAGACGAGCTTCGCGCCCTTTTCTCCCGGTATGGATTCGAAGTGCATAGGCATGCTTACCCCGCGCTCACATCGACGGGACGACGGTCGCCGTCAGCATGATCACCTGGAAAGTACGACCCTTATTCCACGCGCCCGAAAGACCACCGATGCCGTTGTTGCTGCTGCCGTCGTAGCGATTGCCCACCGCGCCGTACAGCACAACCGTCTGTCCATCGGACAGCGCAATGGTCTGGTCGTCCTTGTTGCCGATGATGTCGGGCAACTGAATCTGCTGCAGTGTGTCGCCCGAGCCGGTGCTGATGGTCGTGAACGGACCATTCAGCTTTGAGCTATCGCTCCAGTAAGAAAGGATGATCTGGTTATGGTCGTTGACCGACGGCAGGATATTCACGAAGTCACCGACCGTCACGGAACCCGGTTGCAGACCCGGCACGCCAGCAGTACCGCCCGAGATGGAACCGAGGCTAGGCGTCGTTGCGGCGAGGTAGCCCTTTGTCTCGAAGGAGCCGATGGACACCGGCAGGCCGTTCAAGGTCAGCTTCGTCTGGGTGTTGTCCTGCACGGTCTTGCCGAACGCGTTGAGGTCGCTGACGATGGCGTTGGTGCCTTCCATGGGAGAGCCCGGCTTCAAGACGGACAGGCCGACAGTGCCGCCAATCGCGGTCGCCAACGACGTAGGGGAAGCAACCGTAACGGCATAGCGCTTCAGCCCGTCCGAAATGCGGTTGAAGACGATGTCCGCGCTCACGCCCGCTTGCGACGAATTACTGAGATCAACTTGCAGGGTACGGACCCGCAGGGCGACCTGACGCGTCGAAATCGCGTTCTCGCGCGCGAGCAATGCGCCCATGCGATCGACGGCTTCCTTGGTGTCGTGAACCATCACCAGGCGGCTTTGTGGATTGACCACGACTTCGCCGAGCGGCGACTTCAGCTTTTCCAGCTCCGACTGGATGATCGCAATTTGGTCAAACGTGCCGTCGCGTCCGGTGGACGTGATTGACGAGAACGAACCGGTATTGCCCGACGTGCCGCCCGTGGTGCCGCCGGACGCCTGGTTGCCGGTCGACGTATCCGTACCCTTTGACATCGTGGACTTGATGGACACCTTGCCCGGGATGGCCGCGATCGCGAACGTCTTCGTAACGAACCGGCTGATGGAAATGGTGCTGCCGTCGAACGTCCAGTCGAGGCCCAGGTTTTCCGTCACGCCACGCAAATACGCGCCGACCTTGCAATTACACGCCTGCGCATAAACCGGCTCGACATTGGACTTCCCCATCGCTTGCGGTGGCATCGGGGCACCCTGCCCGCCACCGCTGGTTCTGGGAATCAACGCGTCGCGCCGAATGAAGACGTCCGGGCTCAGATGCACCGGATAACCGGTAGCCGTCGAAACAAGCGTAGCGATTTTGGACAGCGGAAGGTTCCCCGGAAAGACAACCGACTTCTCTCGGAAGACCGCGGGGAGCGTGGCTTCATAGGCGACCGGCACCAACCGGTCGCCGAGGAACGCGGTCGGCACTTCCTCAACGAGCGACATCGACTCAGGCGCGTTGCCCATTGCGCGCGTAGCTTCGGCGTTGGTCGCGTCGTAGGCATGGTTCACATCGGATTGCGACACGGCGCAGCCAGTCAGCGATGCGGCCACGAGAATGGCAATGGCAGATTTGATTTTCGTGAGACGCATGGCGGTTACTCTTGGCAGTTGGCTGCGCGTGCGACGACGCGGATAACGTTGTTGGTGTGCTTGCACACGCGCGTGGGCGTGCGCATGTGATTGGTCGCCAGCATCACTTGCGTGAGCACCGACTTGAAGTCGCCGGAGAACGTCGCGTTGAACTCGAGCGGCAGGTCGTCATCGATCTTCCAGGCGAGTTGCCAGCCCTGCTGCTGCAGCCAGCGATCGAGCGCGTTGCGCATGTTGATGTCCTGCGGCGTGATCGAGAAAGAAAGAACTCCACCGGGCGCCGTTGCGCCGGCTTGCGACGGCACAACGACCGGAGCGACGTCCAATGAGCCGACGGGTGACGGGGCGGCAGCACCCGAAAGCGCCGATTGCGCAGCGCCACCCATCGCTGCCTTCAGCGCGGCAGGAGAGGCAGGAGCAGCAGGCGCAGCGGGAACAACCGGGGCCGCGGCAGCCACGTGCGTAGCAGGTGCCACCATTGCAAGTTGTGTCACCGGCGCCTTTGCGACCGGCGCGGCGAGCAGTTGCCAGCCGTCACCGGGCGGCGGCGCAAGGCGAGACTGATCAGGTTCCGCTGCTGCAAGACCCGATACGGTCGTCAGTGCAAGACACGCGAACAAGTGGGCCACCATGCGCGCGGTGCGATGCGTTTGAAGAGAAAAAGTAGGCGTCATGTTGGTCAGTTCGCGCGTTGCAGGCGGCGGTAAATGTTGTTGGCGTAGATGAGCTGCTTATTCGACGAGACAGCGTTGTAGGCACCGACCGCTTTCCATGTCGGACCGAACTGCTTGATGTTCGAAGCCAGGATCCACGTCCCCACATAGGCGTTCACGCAGGCATCGAACAGGTGTTGGCGGGTGATGCCGAAGCGACCCAGTTTTGGAAGCCATGACGAGTTGATCTGCATTAAGCCAATGTCCTCGCTCCCATCGGTATTGCGGTTCGTCACATACGGGCGCATACCCGACTCTTGCTGCGCGATGGCGCGTACGACTTGAACGCTGACGCGGTGATAGCGCGCGGCATCGTCAAGACAGTCGGCACGCGCATGCACGGAGACGGCCGCGCAAAGCAGCGTCGAGATGTGAATCAAAGTCCGGTTCATGACGCGGGCCGATCGAAGAACCGCACTTCGTGCTTGCGCAGCACGTTGACGACGTTGCCGTCGGCGTTGACGATGAACTGGTCGGCGGTGCCGTTGAATTTGTAAAAGCGGCCCTTCTGCTCGCCGGAGCCCATGTGCGCCACGTCGGCGACCGTCACCTTGCCGACGGTGTCAGCGAACTTAAAGAACGTCCAACCGTTTTCGTCAAACACGCTTTGCAGAGCGGCCTTGTTTGCCGGGTCGAACTCGTAGACGGTTCCGGCGACACGAGCGACTTCGACCTTGTCGGTGGCGCTCGCGATCGTGAAACGCTCCGCGCGGTTGAAGGTCAGCACGTCGGTCGCGTCATCCCACTTCGAACGCAGCGACTTGCCGTCTTGCCCGGTCACCTTCAACTCAGTAGCTGGCTTTACGGAGAACTTGATTTGAATGTGGCTGTCGTCACCGTCGCGGATCGCTAGCGCGCCGAGCTTCGCGGCCAGGACGGACCCCGATGCGGCGGGCGCGTCTGTGTCGGTCTTCTTCGCGATATCTGCAATCGGGTCCGTGGCCGGAGTGACACTCGATGACGCGGTGGCGGGATTTGCTGCGACCTGCGATACAGGCGCAACGTAGTTGACGGCCACCGACTGCGGAGCCGAGCGGCGAAGTGTTACATGGTGAGAGTTGAAATCGACGTCGGCGTACAGGTCGGACGCGGCCACCAACCGATCGAGCGACTGCATCCAGTTCTCGCCATCACGTGTGCCGAAGCTCGCCGAGGTCGTCAGATCGATGTCTTTCTGTGCCGATCCCGTCCAGCCCTGCGGCACCAGCGCTTTAACCAGTTGCGCGAGCGGCAGCGTGGCGTTCAAAGGCCGCGTACTTTCGAGGCTGCTACGCGGCCCGATGAGCGCAAGGCGGCCAGAGAAGCCAGAGAAACCGGAGGGCGTGTCGCTGCGCGCCTTGTCGCCAATGAAACGATTGGCCTTCTTCCAGTAAGCGGTGGCGCTCGAGCCGCCCGCCGAGTAACGGATCACCTCGGGCGTGCCCGGCACAACGATGTACGGTCCTTGGCTGTGTCCCCCGTCCACGCGCAGCGACTGACCGGCACGCGGCTGGAAATAGGTGTCGCTGCCATCGTTGAAAACGAGTGCCGGTCGCTCAAGCACATTGCCCGCGATCTCATAGTCAAAGTCGAGCGGGTCGGTGCCAGCGGCCACCGCATTGAGGGTGACTGCCGCAAGCGCAAGCGTGAAAAGACAGAGCGTGTGCTTCATAGACCGCGTTCGATTTGAGAGAGGTGCTTCACGAAGCGCGCGAGGTATTCGCGGCCCGGGGCTGGATTGGCGCTGTGGTAGTACGCGACGGCCTTCACCGCGGAATGCGTGAGGCGGTAGTTCTCATTGAGGATGTCTTCGGCGACGCGGATGTTTGTCGCCGGCGCAAGGGCGTCCCACGCACTCGCGAAGCGCTTGCCGTGGTATCCCCAGTTCACTTGCATGATGCCGACGTCGAAGTTCGACCTGCCGTTGCTGATCAAATAGCTGACCGCGCGATACGCGTCTTCGCGAGTGCGAAAGAAGAAGCCGCGACCCGCGACATTCAACGTCCACGGCCATGCACGACCGTTGTAGGCCGACTCATTGAGTGCGATGCCAGCAAGGATCATCGGATCAACTGAGGTGTGCATCGCATCGAACGGGGCCTGCGCGGATGCGCACGACCAGCCGCCTCGCCGTTCCGTGATGCTTGCTTGGGCCTCATCAGTAAGGGTCGCGGGGCGCAGCCAACCGGCCTTCACGAACAGGCTCGCGAGGCTCACAGGCGTTCCGTCGATGCTGAGCGCGACACCGCTAGCCGTGGACTCAACCGATTGACCTTCAAATCGGTTAGCCCACGCCAGAAACGGCTTCAGCCCACATGCGTACACCGGCTCGCCGGGCAGCTCGACGATCGCGCGCTTCATGCCGTCATCGACCACGATGCGCGTCGGGCTAATGATCGAATCGATGGTCGCCGCGTGTGCGCCGAACGCTATCGCAGACAGACAGGCAGCCGCCCATGCCTTAGTCATGGTACGGCTCCATGACGATGTCCTGCGTCACCTGCACCAGAAACTTCTGGCCCGGTTCAACGGTGATGGTCGGTGGGATATTCTGGTTGCGCTGCATAACGGTCTGGGCCGTCGCGGCCGCGACCTGTCCCGCCGTGTCACCATAAGTCGTGACGCCGTTCGGCGTTGCGGTCGTCGCCGTCTTAGAGCTGCTGTCGAACGCCTTCAGCAAAACCGCCGTGATGAAGCCCGCACCGAAGATCGTCAGGAAGTGGTTGTTCACATCGCCCGAGAACCCGGCGTAGCCGTTCCGGTCGGCTCCTTGCATGCCGTTGAGCGGCACGCTCTTGCCGTTGGGCAGACGCAGACTCGTCGAAGCAACCAGTAGCCGCTCTTGGCCAACTTTGACGTCCGCGCTGTACATGCCATTGATGAATGCGCCTTTCGGGATCATCAAGCAGTCGCCGCGCAGGCTGTCATAGATGTCCTCGTCCACCATTAACGACACGCGACCCGGCTTGTCCGAGTTCAGCCCCTCCACCGTCTTGACGTGGATGACGTGCGGCGGCGTCAACGTGCAACCCGTCGACCGGCCATTGAACGTCGTGCGCTCGATGCCGCCTTGAGAACCCGCTTCCCGCAGGAAGGCGCGGTCGCGATCTTCGGGCGCTTGGCCCTGCTTGGCCAAGGCGATCGCCATCGCATCGGGGGTGTTAGCTCCGGCAGCGTTCCGAGCAGCTCGTACCTCATCCAACGAAGGGACGCCAGCGGGCAGTACGCCGTTCGCTTGGTTCGCCGAACGCGATGCGCCTGCCTGCTTGAAGATGGAGGACGTATAGATCGCGTCCTGAGCGGCTTGCCGGGAAAGCTCGCGCGTGTCCGTGCCCGAGCCTGCGACTTCTTCCTTGAAGTCCGCACCAGTTAGCATGGGTTTGACGGCGGGCTTCAATGCCGCTGCTTCCGATGCCGCAAGCGCGGCAGCCGCTGAAGCCGCTGCGTCGCGCTGCTGACGGATCATCTGGTCAATGTCGTTGTTGTTAGCGGCAGTAGGCGCTTCCGTACTCGACTTCAGCGCGGTCGCCTTCTTAATGCGCGCGTCTTCGTCGGCCTTGTTTGTCGCCTGTAGCTGATAGTAAAAGCCGAGGCCGCCGATAACCACCGCAGCCAGAATGCCGATGCTCATGATCGCGTTGCGCGGCGTCTTGCCTTTGACGAGGGTTTCTTGCTCCGCGGTAGGCGTAGCCGAGTCCGGTTTCTTGCCCACGATCAGAACACCCCAAGCAATCGGCGGCGGCCGCGCGTCACCTTGACCTCGTCCTTGCCGGAACGCAGAACGATCTCATCGGCCAGACGCTGAAGGACGAGGAAGTCCCCGCGGCGGATAAAGTTCGCCACGACACGATCGCCGTGGTCGAGAATGAACGGAACCGGCCACTCCTGTGCCTTCGCCGGCATGCGCATCCAGACCGCATGTCCGTCGTCGAAGACCGTCTCGGGCGTGAACTCGGCGCGACCATCGACGCTGTAGTCCCAGTTGAGCTTGTCCGGCGCGACACTGATGCTCCCCGAATCGGCACCGCCGCGAGCACCGTTAGCCGTCGCGTCCTCGCGAGCGCTGACGCGAGCCATCGGCGCGCGCGGGTATTGGAAGCGCACGGTCTGATAGAACATGCCGCCCGCCGGCGAAGCGATCAGCGTGAAGTCGTATTCACGCAGATTCGTCGTCAGATGCAGCGTGTTGACCAGGTCAGCCTTGTGCGGCTTGATGAACACGTGGTTCATCTTGTCGTCGTCAACCTCCCACTGGACGCTGTCGCCCATCGCCGGGTCAGCAATTAGCTTTTCGCCCTTCTCCAGCTCGATCGTCGTCAGCTTCAGCGGTGCGGTCAGCACGCGGTAGATCTGGTCGCGGCTGTACGGAAACACGCCGATGCGCGCGTCGCCGGGCATCGTCAGCGGGGCTGCTCCGCCGTTGAATGGATTGATCGGGCTCATGGGGTCGCCCGCAACCATCGCGGCATTGAACGCCGAATCGCTCGCGGCTTTCTTGGCCGCAGCCGGTTGAGCAAGCAACGCTGCGCACGCAGCGAGAACGCACATGCCGATGACCGGCCGTTTGTTGAGAATAGTTGCGGTCATGCTTATGCGGTCCGCTCAAGGCGGAAGAACGGAATGAAGATGCCGAAGGGATTCGTCGTCAGCGCCTGCTCAGCAGTGGGCGCGACGATTTGATAGCGCAGCGTGAGCGCGTACGACTTCACGTCCGGCTTACCCGTGGCGCCAGCTTGCGACGTCGTGGTCGTGAATTCGACAAGTACCGTCGAGTCTTCAAGCAACGCGATATTGCGCACGTCGACTTCGCGGATCAGTTTCGGGTTTGCCGTAATCTGCTGGAACGGTGTGTCGGCCTTCAGCCAGTCACGGAACTGACCGGCTGCCGCGCCGATCATCTGCGCCTTGACCGAGTTGATGTTGGCGGTCATGCGCGACGTTTCGAGGCGATCAGACAGCACCGGCTCGATCGTGAACCAACGAACCGCCATATCTTTGACGGTCGTCCGCACAGCTTGCGAGTCGGGCTTGTAGGCGACTAGCTCGGTTACGATCGGATGGCCGCCGGTATCGGCAGACACGCCCACAACGCGAGTAACCGAAGGCGGAGGTTGCCGCGTCCATACCGCGCCGACGGCGATCACGGCAAGGCCGAACGAGATGAGCATCCAGCGGTTAGCTTCGAGCTTTAGCTTCGTGCTTGTCTCGAAGATAACCTGGCTCGGATCTTCCTCCGCGTACATGCCTGGTGCCGTAGACAGCGCGGCCCGACGCTTGTTTTTAAAAAGACGCATGGCAACCCTTTTTGAATGGTCACCATTGAAACAGCACGAGCGTCCTCCGTTTTTTCGAAAGAAGGCTGATTTCGTGCGCCATTTCCATGGTCTAGCGCACAGTCCGCATCAGGACCGGCAGGCACACAAGGGGCGGTTGCCATAGTTGGCGGCATTTCATAATACGAAAAGCGTGCCGAATAGGGGGGATGTGCATATTCGGCACGTTTTGTAACAACGCCTTTTTCCTTTAAATTCAAGGACGTGATGTTGGGCGTCGCGAAAACGGGACACTCTCCGGAGAGCGTCTCTCATCGTCCCGGACTCGTTTGAGCCCTTGCCTTAGTGAGCCAAGAACCTCCCATGCCAAGTTGTGCGTCGAAGGCGGTTGAGTCAAAGCACCATCGCGGAGGCTAACGTCCTTGTCCGCGCCGGGCCGGAAGGTAGGCATCCATTGTTCGAGTATGCTGAAACCATCGCACGTACCTAATTAAACGGGCTGAAACTTCTTTGCCCGGCGGCGTCGATTCGTAGCACGCCGTGCTCCTCGATCGTCGAGATGTCGCCGTTCGCCCCTGCAAAGCACTGCCCTGCCAAGGCTCGCACCCGTTCCGTTTCCAGTTCCTCTTTTGCACGCTCATCCCTTTTGTGGGCGGCGGCCTTCTCATCAGCGTTCATTCGGGCTGCAAGGAACGATAATCAATGGGTCGATCCCGCAGCGCTTGTGGACACCCTGGATTGCAGCTGTCGTTGGGGCGTGTTGGATGACGTCTGAGAGCAGGTGTCATGTTGTATCAGTTTGTCGTTCGTATTACCGGAGTGAGATCTGAGTCGCCCCTCCCGGGCGATGAAGACTACAGCTTTTGTAACGTTTATGACGCCCGGTTTGCGATAGGAAGAAAAAGGGGCATTTCTCGCTTGCAAAACAGGCTATGGCACGAAAGGATTCAGAAACCCCTCAAGAAGCGTGAAACATTCGTTCTCGTACGAGGCTATAGCCCCGTCCAGTAAGGGTTTGGGGATTATCGGCCTTCGTTGTAGTGTGTTTCACGGACGACGGCACAGCGCACGCAACCGGCCCAGGTGTTCAGAAGCAAAGCTCGTTAGTTGGCGTGGCGGCTCGGACCGGATTGGGTCAAGCGTCTCTCGGGGAATGGCGAGTCTGGCCCCGGCGTCGCGCTCCCGTGACGATGCTTGTTTCGCGATGTGACCCTTTGCGATCGCCTGTACAAAGCCTTCGGCCCACTGCCCCACCGATCGACGCGTCACGCCTTCTGCGACGTTGAATACGACAAGCGTCGCGCCCGCCTCTGCGACCGTGTAACGGGTCTGGCCTGTCGCGTCAGCGAAGGTGTGACCGTCCATGCTTTGCACGAAGCTCTCTGCCTCCTTCCGCTTGCACGCGGCTGTCTGCGCCGCGTTGAGTTCAGCGACCTTGGTCCGGAGTCGATGACCGAAGTCCGTCGTGCTGGCCAACAACACCCGCAGGTAGTTGATGGGGCGCTTGGCTTGACGCAGGTGCTGCCAGCAGACCTCGACGACATCGGACAGTCGCTTGCCAGCCTCACGCGCTTCGCGCATGAGTTTGAAAATCAGGAAATCCACAAAACCCAGGGTCCGCAGACGCTGAAGATCCGCAGGCACCCGCCCCGGTTGTCTCTTTTGAAAAGTCTTAGGGTCAAGATCCTTAGTATTAGCACCGTCTGTCATATTGGCATACGGTGCCTCAAAACCTTGGGCGACTGGAACGACCACCTCTTCCCCATCCGTCTGATCATCGATGGCAGTGCTGGCAGTCTCCTCCTCAACGAGCCCAAGCAGGATCGTGGCCTTGGGCGTCAGATGCAGATAGGCACGCCCGAACAAACCCGCTTCGACATATCGACGCTGCGGCGGCCGCATGATGAGCCCAGCCTGCTCCAGGTCTGCGAGGCTGCGATAGAAGGTCCGCTCGGATTGCATCGCGCGTTCGCTCAAGAGCGTACGGCGGGCGAAGATCTCGCCATAGGGCTTGGCAGCATCGACGGTACGGGCCAACGCGCAGAGGACGGCGCGGGCGCGTGTGGATACGCCATCGAGGCGTGCTGCGCGATGCACAGCACGCAAGATGACCCATGGAAGATTCGTGGTGTCCGTAGAGAGCGATTCGGGTTCTTGAGGATGAGAGTCACCCTCGCCAGCCGCACGGGGTGCGAGCGCGATGCACATGTCAGTCGTCCATTTTCAGAGAATGGATGGGTTTCGCTTGACTGACTCACGTGATCCGCTACACTCGGAGGTGCTAACGCTCTTGCCGATTTCCAGTCGGTGAGTGTCGCGGGGTACGGTTTCCAGCCAAGCCCTCATTCAAAAGCCTTCGGTTGCCGCCGAAGGCTTTTGTCTTTCTAAGGTCAGGTTCGCGTCATGAGCTCGATTTGTAAGTCGTTGATTTTGAAGCCTTCCCCTGTGGGGAATTGCCCCGCTCTGTTTCAGTCAAAGCACCGTTACAGCTAAGTCGTTGTTTTATAGGGGTTCCCCATTGGGGAGGCTATTGAGTGCCGTTTGATTCGCCTTCTGCTTCAGTCTCAGCTCTGAGCAAGGCTTCAATCTTGTCTGCCCACTTGGCAGCCATCTGCTCGTTACCTTTGCCGCTGAATCTCAGGCCGATAACTCCGCCGCGCACTGATAGGTCGCACAGTTTTTTTCGACCTACCGTCACGGCTCTGGTGGGTGCTACGGCGGCCTTTTCTTTCCTAGGGCGTGCGAGCTGTAGCGCTTGCTTCTGCGTCATCGTCTCGTCGTTGACAAGTGCGGTGATCGCCTTTATCACAGCGTCAGCGTTGCCTGCAGTCGCCAATGCGGCGAATTCCTCAGCGGCATGTCCGCCCACGCGGTCGGGCCGCTGCGCGACGGTCTCGAGTGCTGCCGGCGGGAGCTTCTCAAACGCGAGAATGCGGGAGACGTGTGAGCTACTCAGCCCCGAAGCCTCGAGAATGTTGGCACGGGTATACCCGGACTCCCTCTGCAAGCGGATGAACTGCCGATATTTCTCGTAGTCCGGAAGAGACGGGGCGAGCAAGTTCGAGAAGGCTGCGCCAAGCTCCGCCGTTTGAGCCGATCCCGTATAGGGAATGCCGAGAATCTTTTTCCGACCGAGTTCGTCTCGATAGATCGCAACACGGTTGTTTCCCGAGACGATTTCATTACGGCCGTCATCCAGCGGTCGATAGACGATCGGGTGGATCAGTTCGTTCTTAGCGAGGTTCGCACGCAGTTCCGCGTATTCCGAGGGCGAGAGCTTGCGGCGTCGGCCGGGCACCTCCACCAGCGTTGAGATCTCAACCTCAAGCGCACCTGCGCCGGGGCTGTTCTGCTGGAGCGCCTCGATTTGCCGATGCGCTTCCTCTAGCGCTGCCTTGACCTCAGCCGCCTCAGCGACTGCGGCCGCTGCACGATCCTCTGCTTCGTTGATACGCGCAGTGATCTCAAACATCCGACCAGGTGCGCTGCGTGGCGCTCCAGCAGGTCGCCCAGGGCGATCGCCCGTTGGGGTCGGCTCAAGCGCCGCCGTCCTTTCAAGCATCTTGCTCACGCGGCCACCTCCAGGGGTTCAGACCAAATCTCTTGGAATTGATCGTCGATGAATTCTGCGAGGGCATCGAGTGGCGCTTTGAGTCGCTCATACTGCTCGCCGGTCATCCGCGTCTCACCATCTGCGTCGACGTCGAGTCGCTTGCCGTCGTAAATGGTCGAGAGCGCGCCAAGCGCCGCGGCTTGGACTTTCGAGTCAGGCACATGCAGCGGAAAGACGTGATCACCGTACGCTTTGCGAATCCAGCCCTGCACACCCTTAGACGCATCGAACGGTCGGACCTTCGTCATGAAGATGTTCACGAAGTCATACCGCTTCCCTTCCGCATTGGGCAACCGCCCGGCGATTTCGGAAAACATCTGCCAGAACTGCGTCGAACTCGCGAAATCTAGCGCTTCGGGCGGCAGCGGCATGATGATCGCATCAGCGGCCATCAGAACGTTGGTCGTCAGGTAGGAAAGGGCGGGCGGGGTGTCGATGATCACCACGTCGTAATCTTCCAGTAGCGGCTGTAGGCCATTACGCACGATGTTCCAGAACTCAAAGCGGGTGTCCTGCAAAATGTGCGAGGGAATGGCGTACTCCGCGTCCTGCAAGGTGTTGCAGGCGGCGATCAGATCGAGGTTCTTCCAGTACGTCTCTTTTACGGCGTAGTGAAGCGACGTCTCGTCGCCGTAGATCAGCGGCAAAAGCGTGTCCGTCTCCGCGATCTCCGCGTCCGGGGCGTATCCACACAACTGTGTGGCTGAGCCTTGCGGGTCCGCGTCAATCAGCAGAACCTTGCGCCCAAGGAGGGTCAGCTTCTGTGCTACGCTCACTGACGTCGAGGTCTTTGCCACGCCACCTTTGAAGTTGGCAAAGGCCACCACGCGACCACGTGCGCCCTGCGGACGCTTCGCGCGAAGGCCGGCCGCATCAATCCAGGTGAGCGTTTCCTCCAGCGTAAAGGTCTTCGCTCGACCCGGGCCGACTTGCGTACCAGCGGGCAAGCCGAGTTTGGTCGTCAGATATTTCATCCGCTGTTTGTCGAATCCACACAGCGTTGCGATATTGGCCGCGGTGAACGTGGGCGGGTGTTTGCGCGGGTAGGGCTCGAGCATCGTTGCTCGAACTTGGTCGAGCATATCCAACGCGCGCACAGCGAGGCCGTCTCGAATGTCAGCAATGGACATCGAAAGATCAACCTTCACCTTGGCGGTGAGCAGGTCGTTAGCAGTCACGTTGCCATCCAAGTTGTCCGAGAGTTTTCCGGGTTGGTGTGAAAATTCAGGCTAACCCGGAGAATAATGGCAGAGTTGGTAAACGGCAAGTTAACTTTTCGCCGGATCGCCCAACTGCAAACGGCGTGGTGCGGAGCGCTCCGGCCGAAAGCTCGAAAGAGCATCAAGAATACCGGCTCCTTCGAGTGGAATGCCGTCAAGTCGCGATGCTTCAGATCTCGGCCGACCGCGTCGCTCGCGTTGCGCTAAGCCCTGAGTAGGACGCAGGGCCGAAGCTGAAACTGATCGGCGTGACATTGGCCTCCCATGCAGCGCAGGCGATCGCCGTAACTGGTTTCGGTCTGCCAGCGGAGCTCGTCGGGCAACGAGCCCAGCGGGTTTCAAGCGTCGACAATCTTCCAGCGAAATCAGCAGTACGTGTTCGCATCCGCGCGCGTCCATGGCCGAGCTAACAATTAGAAAGACCCATGACCGGTAAACCCTTTAAGGAGACCGGTCTATATTGAGGAGATTTCGGGAAAAACGGCCTTAAATTCCTAGCAAACGCTGATGCACGGCACGATCGGAACGATCCGACCGGTAGTATGAATCGCAAACGGTTACACAAAGGCCGAAAAGAGCAAGGAATTCGCCGCCTTTCGCCGTTTCGCGCCGGGCTGCTAGATCAGATAATCGCCGCGGCAACAGGACAGAATACAATGACCGCACTCGCTGGCACACCGATATCTCGCGATCCTCTCGCACTTGCTGAGCTGTACCACTCAGGCCTTGGCACCTCATGGACAAATCGCCGCGAAGCGGTCACTGCACTCGCCCGGTTCACTCCGAAGGTGACTTCAGCAGCACTGAGTCGCGCCATTAATGTTTCGAAGCTGCCTCCCCCGGTGTTGGCATTGTTTGAAACGGCCGGAATTTGGCACGAGACGGCTCGACACCTTGCAGGAATAGTCAGAAAGCACGGTGCCGACGTCCTCAGTCAGCGTGCGATAGAAATTGATCCGCTAGGACTGCACTGGTCCGAAATCATCAATCTTCTTGACGGACGGGATGCTCGGTCGCCTCAGCGACTCTTTCGCGCCATTGCGCCGTTGACACTTGCCGCCGAGTACAAGAGAGGAATCGAGGAGGGACGATGGACGTCGACGACCACTGCCGTCGCCGCGTCTCCGACGTGGGACCGGACGGTTCTGCAAAAAGCGATCGCGATCGCAGAGCTCCCAGCCGAGGTCTTACAACTCTTTGAATTGAAGCGCCTCACATACGACCTCGGCGCTATCCTCGTAAAAATTCGAAACGCTATTGGCGAAAGCGAGATGACTGAGCGTGCAAAAAAAATCCTCGGCGCACCCCGCCGTAGAACGGCTGATGAGATCTTGGCGAACCTGCTCGATGTGCGGCCGGAGCAGGGTGTGGAATTGGTAGTTCGCCGAGAAAAGACGTCAATGGTCTTTGAGTTCAAGGTCGCGCTAAATGAGACCGAAGAGCTGATGACTGGTACCGACGAGATAGCAGCACTGGTCCAGGTAGCACTGGTGAACGTACGGTTCAAGCGCAACAGCGACCCCGATTCCGGTCGGTCCAAAGCACGCTGGGCTGACAGCAAAGACAAGCGCGCAATCGCCAAACGTATGGCCGCAGCTGGAAGGTCGCTTCGCGAAATCGGCGCCGATTTAGCGGTTCCAAAAACGACGGTTGCTCGCTGGATCTCGCATCAAAACAACGAAGGTCTCGGGGCCTCGCGCTAAAAGTCGATATACTGAGTTTCACCCGCCGTGTGAATGCGTGCAGGGAAGCGCCTGAGGGCATTGGAGCATGCAGGCAAAGGCGCTAGAGTAATGTATATCCGTACAGTACTGAGAACCTCATGCCACTTCCAAGTTTCTTGCCGGTCGGCTACCACGAGCTCAGAGTGCTTTGGTGCAGGTACAGGAAACGGGATCCTGACGTGCAGCGTCTCGTCCAATCTGCATCGGGCGGCCCGGCTCACAACGGCAATAGCATCGCTCCGGTCTGTTTCGGTCACTAATCGACCGAGCGAGCTAAGTAGCTCGCGCTAGGTACTAGAGAACTGGCCGCTGCCGGGATACCGCAGGCGGCCAGTTTCCTTATTAGCACCAACGCCACCGTGCAGCCGATGGCTTGCCCAGCACCAACGGTCCTGGGCTTTTTTTGTGCTACGGAAAAGGAGTCGTGAACGAATGACGACCGTGCGTCGCTTGAAAACGCTCGCTTCAACATGATTCGCGCCGACGGACAGATAGACGCCCAAAAGTTTCAAGAAGTCGACCAGCCCCGTACGCCTTCAATGTGCACAATTGACGCACCGATCCGGGGGATGTACACTTTGAAGGTGTACAGATGCTTATGGAGTCTGCCATGCCACGCGCTGCGGTTGAAGATAATCAGCGAATGAATCTACGGGTGCCCCCCGAGGTGAAGTCGCGCCTCGCACGAGCGGCGAGCCTTAATCATCTCGACCTGACGAGCTTCGTGACCCAAGCCGCGCTGCGCGAGGCGGATGCGGTAATCGCGGCGGCGGAGAAGATCAAGCTCTCCGAGGACAGCTATTTACGGGTCCTGTCTCTCTTGGAGAATCCGCCCGAACCAAATGAGAAGCTGCTAGCCGCCGCGAAGGCGATGCCGAAATAGGTATGACTTTTCAGACGTGGCATGAGGAAGCGATAGGGGAACAACACGCTCGTGGCGCTTTCGACTGCGCCGAAGAAGAGCTTAATGGCTACCTGAAAAAATACGCGCGACAGAACCATGAGAACGGCGGCGCTAAGACGTTTCTCGCCATTGAAGACTCAACCGGCCGCATCCTTGGCTATTACACCCTGGCACCCTGTTCGGCACTGTACGAGGAAACTCCGGAATCGGCTCGAAAGGGCTTGCCTCGCCATCCGGTGCCTGGCTTCCGCTTGGCGCGTCTCGCCGTTGACAAAACCGTTGGCGGGCGGGGCCTCGGTACTCAGTTGCTACTTGCGGCCGGGCGTCGCTGCATCAGGGTCGCCGGCGAAGTCGGCGGCGTCGCACTGTTTATCGACGCAAAGAGCGAAAGTGCGGCCAAGTGGTACGCGGCTAGGGGGGCATTGCGTCTAGTGGGCGTACCGGAAGGCCTCCCGATACCGATGGTGATCTCGCTCAAGACAATCGCGGCTGCTTTGAGAGTTGCGAATTAACTTTGATGGCGGAACGCATGGAACTGGCCGCTGCCGGAATACCGCAGACGGCCACTTTCCTTGTTAGCTCCGCACCGGCGTAGTCGATGGCTTGCCCAGCACATAGTTCTCGGGGGCTTTTTTTTCGTTTTTGCCTACGGAAACAGGTAGCGGCAATGTCTCGGGCACTGTGCAGGATGTGAATAACGGGGATGCGCTCGGGCTGCCCGTTGACACGGTAGAAAATCTGGTAGCTGCCGTGAACGCGATGTCGCACGCCACGATCTTCGTAACGAGGCACGAGAGGGTAGGCGAGGGGCATGTCTGCGAGGCCCATGCACTTGTCACCCAGGTCGCGAACGAAGCTCAAGGCGCGGCGTGGGTTGTCGCGCGCGATGTAGTCGCCGATGGCCTCAAGCTCGGCCTCAGCGCTGTGCAGGATGCGAACAATCATTCCTGGCCGTTCGCCATCGCCTGATACTTGCCTTCCAGCCGGTCAAACACTTCCTCGGCGGGTTTTCCCCGACCCGCATCTGAATCGGCGATGCCTCGCTCGATGACGGCATAAAGCGCGGCAAGCTGCGTCTCACGATCTTGGATCAGTCGCACGCCTTCACGGAGCACTTCGCTTTTCGAGCCATAGCGTCCTGATTCGACCAGCTTCGTAATGTACACCTCGAGCTGCTGTCCAAGGTCTGCGCTAATCATGGTTCCGCCCGCCTGTAAGCGTCCTGCGATTGATAATAGTTGATAAACGCACACAATTGCGGCCGCGCGACTTCCTTGGAACGTATCAATGTCCGATCCGCGCGACGTGCCGGTGCGTCGTTGCGAGAGACGCTCCTGCCATCTAGGAGGCGCAGAACTCCCGCAATACGGCGGTGGCGTTAAACGCGTGCGCTGATGGTCACAGTCAGACGTTCTCGAACGTTGTGAGCACCGCCATTGTGTCGCGCTATGCAACACGAATAGGCCTACGTTATAAGCGCTCACTGATCGTGCCAGTTCTGGGGTGACTGGCGCGATTAGTTCGATCGTCGCACCACGCTTTCGTCTTGACCTAAGCGTTGCGCGGCCTCCAACGCCAAATCAACGTTCACACGTTACAACGATAACTAATAGGACCACGCTGGAGCAATTTCGGAAAAAACGTTATCAAAAGCAGCCGTCGCAACATTTTTAGTTTTTGGATTTGCGCTGAGTTTGGGTGGCTGTGCCGTTTCGCCCGCCGCTCAAGAGCGAGCCAGGGAAGGCGCGGCGCAAAACAAGGCTAAAGTTTATTATTCCAACGGTGCCAATACTTTTGCCTTGAAGATACAACGAAAAGCTGATGCGAACAGTCAGGATTCGGTGGAGATGATCGACTCCACTGCCAAGCATTCAGGCATTGGCAATGAGGTTTTGCGGTTCTGGCGGTTGGACGAAGCTGGTGGTGCGCCGCTGTACGCAAATATTGTGGATGTTGATTCGATCCACTTTGACGCCACCGCACAGGGTGCGTCGTACGTCACGCTCAAGGCAGATGGCGCGCGTATTCCAATTACTTCTCAGGCTTGGGTTTACGCCTGCGATCAGAAGCAGCAGAGAACCTGCGTAAATTGGGGCGGCGGGATCGGGTTGACCAAGGTGCGTGTACGTTCCCTTCATGGAACTGCAGTGACAAAAGAGGTGACGTACAAGGATATCAATAACGTGCAGCAAAATGTTTTCGATTGGGAGCTTTATCCATCGCAAAATGAGAAAGTCGTCGACATAACGGTGCTGAAATTCAGCGAGATTTCAACGCTCTATGAGGATAGTATTGTTGCGGCCGAGAAAGCTGACTGCGCCAAAAAGAAAGCCGACTTTGATAAGAACCACGCCAACGACCAGGCGCGTCAGACAGAGATCCTGACGCGATTGAAGACGATTTCGCAGCAGCGCTACCTTACTGCTAGCGAGCAGGCGGAGTACCAACGGGCAATGAGGATGGGTGATCAGCATTTTTCGCCGTTTGCGGAGTGCCGTATCGAGTAAGTTAGGCACGCCAATCGAGGAACCGCCGACCACCCGCTAGGAAGGTCGGCGGACTACAACTGCATCGCCTTACCTGCAAACGATGGAATTGCAAAGGCAAGCAGTAAAGCCGCGATGATTTTCATTTTTGGATAGAGAAGCGATAGACCGAAGGCGTAATATCCCGGTTACTACCGGGAGCTCTGACGGCCTCGAAGCCATTGTCGCCGAGCGTGACGCGACGTTTTACCCGGTAAGGGCCAACGTCTCGCTTCAATACGGCAACCCATCGTGCAACCTTTGCAGACAACGGGGCCGTTTATCGCCTTGCCAAAGATTCGAGGACGCATTGTTCGTGCCGTCGCCGTGACGCCGGAACCGGCCCTGACTGGCTGAGTCGTCTCAACGCGAAATGATCAATGAGCTGTGCATGCCCATTTCGTAGTGTCCGGGACGGTTGCAAATCAGCACGTAGTGCCCCGGCGATAGCGTCACTGACAGGCGCTTGGTGGAACGTCGGTCCAGATCCTCCAACTCGCCAATCTTCCTGAATCGGCTTTCCGTGACCTGGCCATTGCGCACACGTAACCGCGCCTCGTCCGTATCGGTCTTCAACACCACGAATTCATGTGCGGTATTGCTGTTTGCTTCATTCGTAACTTTGAAGGTGACCCGTCCTGCCTTCGCCGAGCCTGCATCCGTTCGGATGGAGTCGTCCCGGAGCGCAACATGAATCGTCTCGTCTGCCTGACCGCTGAGCGGGACAAGAAGTGTCATGGTCGCGAGCACGCGCAGTGCATCAATTTTTCCGACAGTCATTGTCGTTCTCCCAAGCAACGTTCTGGCCGAGCAACCGTTCAATGCCCGTCCCAGCCCGGCGTCCGCGAAGACACTCGAATCCACAGCCATGTGTGCGCCGCCAATGCAATTCGCATACTTCGACGTACAAAAGCGCAGGCGAGCATTTTAGCTATCGCTAAAGACGGCACGTGCTCATATGGGTTTCTCGTACCGGAGCCCGACAGTCTAAGCGCAGCATCAGTCGTCGTTATGTGCGGCGAGCCTTCTTCTACGAGCCGGTTTGGTTTGGGTAAAGGTTGATTCATGTCATGAAACGACCGCGCAAGCCGGGCAAACTGACTGCGTTGCCCGCACCCGGCCGATAACGAAGTGCCGAGATCGAACTTGCAACAGCGTGTCCGCGAGCACTGTGCACTTGCAGCTCAGGCGACCCACCGTTGCAATCTCAAGTCGAAGGGAATATGGACACCATTACACCGGCCGGACACGCTGAACGACAACATCGCCAACCGGTTCTAAACACCGTCGACCGCGTCTGTGAACTTTGCTTCGGTCTCTTCATGGCTCTGACTTTTATTGGAGCGGTCAAGGCAGTCACCGCCGGCCAAGACGCGGGTTCCAAGATGTTCCTGGCAGCGCTTGGGTGCAATCTCGCGTGGGGACTTGCCGACGCCGTGATGTATCTCGTGAGAATTCTCGCGGATCGAGGTCAGCGGCTGAAGCTTACTTCGGCTGTACGGCGGGAAGACAATCGGGCGCATGCGTGGCGTATGCTGCGCGACGCCCTGCCAGAGACGCTGGAGCCGTTTGTCGAAGACGCTGACCTAGAACGGATACGCGCGCGCTTAGCGACCACACGGACGGTGCCATCTCGAGCGGGTTTGGCGCGGGAGGATTTTGTCGGCGCACTCGGCGTCTTCTTGCTTGTGGTACTCGGTACATTTCCTGTCGCGGTACCTTTTCTTGTCATCAACGATCTCCCGACTGCACTCGTCGCATCCCGCATCCTGACCCTTCTGATGCTTTTCGTTGCTGGCTTTGCGCTGGGGCGCTATACCGGCGCCGGGCCGATCAAGGCTGGCTTCGCAATGATCGCCCTGGGGGTGGTACTGACCATAGCGATCATTGCCATAGGTGGGTGAACGCCGCGACCGCCGGGTGAGCGTTGGATTCAATGGTCGATGCAACACAACGAGCGCAGCGTGAACACCGGGATCGTTGCAAAAGGCGGAGGCGCGGGATTTACCATAGCGAGACAGAAAGCGTTGATTTGGAAGCGCTGACTTGCAGGAGAGTCGCTCCGGCCAACGGCGTCGTGGTCGCGCGTCCGAAAAGATTGGCCGTGCATCTGCTACTGCATTGAGCTTGCCTCTGAATAGTCTCACCTGCAAAATTCGATCTCGCTCGCGCGTGCTCCCGAGTGGTCGATCGGGGCGCAGTCCCACCTTTTCATCTCAGACGGTCGCGCGGGGCGCGAACAAGGCTTCGGGCGGGTCTTTGAACCAGCAGCGCAGCCACGCAAGAACAAAAAATATGGGCGCAAGCCCCAGGCGGACGATGGCGCGCAACAGCCAGCGCAAGTTGTAGCCCGCCGCGCACAACACTGCGTGTAACGCGTCGCCGATTTGCCCTTTTAGCCAGCAACGCCGCATGCCGTGCTCCTGTTTTACGTGCCCGATGATCGGCTCGATCGCTTGGCGGCGCTTTAACCACTTTCGCTGCGTACTGCTTAGCGCCTTGTGTTTACCTCGATGAATCAGCTGCACCGGCGCAACATCGGCATCCACACCGCGAAATCCGAGGTCGGCCAGCACAATCTTCGGCGTCGGCGTGCCCGGCAAATCCTGTAGCAAGATGTTCGTTTGTTCAAGTTGCGCGGCCAGCGTGTGCCCGTCGTAAGGGTTGCCTGCAAACGAGCGCGCACCGACGATCAGACCCTGCTTCTCCGTGATCGCGAGACTGACTTTGACACCGAATTCGTAGGGCTGGCGGGCCTTGCCTTTGGATATGCATTCCACTTCTGGCGCGTGAAGCGCGTAGAGTTTGTGCTTGTCCTTCGCACGCTGACGGCAGATACGCCAGGCGCGCTCAAGCCAGATTCGCAAGGACGCCTGTTGCTCGGCGGATGCACCCGATAATTTGCGTTCGATGTCACGCAGCAATCGTCCAAGTATCGTGCGCTGACGCTTGAGCACCCGGCGCAGACGCTTGAACTGTTTGGCATGCGCATAGCCGCCTGCGCGGCGACGCAACTGTTTCCCCTCGCGCTGGTACGTCTGCTTGAGCGTCAGTCCGGCGCGTTGGGCGAGCCTTGCGAGTTTTCCTCGTGCAACCTCCAGCAAGCGGCTGTCAGTCGGGTAGGCAATTGCTTTCTCCTGGACCGTCGTATCGACGATCACGCGCTCGAACTCGGCCGGCCTTACGGCTTTCATTTGCACGGCCGCCGCAATTGTTGTCGCGAGCATCTCCTC
>NZ_JBFUPT010000025.1:0-51244 GCF_041360715.1 Caballeronia sp. RCC_10 | reverse complement strand
CCCGTGTGAAAGTAGGTAATCGTCAGGCTCCTCATGCTGCAAACAAAAACCCCACCCCACAAAGGTGGGGTTTTTGCATTTCAGTCACGCATCTTTCGCAGACTTCCGCGATATCAGTGCGTGATGACTGCGCGCTAAAATTCCCCTTCGTAATCCGAACGGCCGTTGCCATCGAGTCCTCATGCTACGTTTAAGCGAAATCAAGCTCCCGCTCGATCATCCTGAGTCGGCCATCGAGCCGGCCGTCGTGGCGCGTCTTGCAGAAATCGGTGTCTCGGCCGATGAACTCGTCAGTTTCCACGTCTTCCGTCGCGCGCACGATGCCCGCAAGCGGAGCGATATCAAGCTCACGTACATCATCGATGTCACGTTGCAAGACGAGGCGTCCGCTCTGCAGCGCTTGAGTCGCCATCCGCATCCGCATTGCGGCGTTACGCCGGACATGGCTTACCGCTTCGTGGCGAAAGCACCTGAACGCTCGAACATGCTTCGTCCCGTCGTCATAGGAATGGGGCCGTGCGGACTCTTCGCGGGGCTGATTCTGGCGCAGATGGGCTTTCGGCCGATCATCCTCGAGCGCGGAAAGGCTGTCCGCGAACGGACAAAGGATACATGGGGCCTTTGGCGACGCAACGAGCTCAATCCCGAGTCGAATGTGCAGTTCGGCGAGGGCGGGGCAGGCACATTCTCGGACGGCAAGCTTTACAGCCAGATCAAGGACCCAAAGCATTACGGCCGGAAGGTGCTCGACGAGTTCGTCAAAGCCGGCGCGCCGGACGATATCCTCTATCTGAGCCGGCCGCACATTGGCACGTTCCGGCTTGTGAGCATGGTCGAGAAGATGCGCGCGACCATTCACCAGCTTGGCGGCGAAGTGCGATTCCAGCAGCGCGTCGAAGATATCGATATCGACAGTGGAAAGGTGCGCGGCCTGCGTCTGTCGACCGGCGAAGTTCTGCGCTGCGATCATGTCGTGCTGGCCGTCGGACACAGCGCACGCGATACCTTCGAGATGCTGCACAGCCGCGGCGTCTACATGGAAGCCAAGCCATTCTCGCTAGGTTTTCGCATCGAGCATCCGCAGGGCGTGATCGACAGGGCGCGTTTCGGCAAATTTGCCGGTCACGAACGCCTTGGCGCCGCAGACTACAAGGTGGTCCACCACAGCAGTAACGGACGGGCGGTCTACAGCTTCTGCATGTGCCCGGGCGGAACGGTCGTGGCTGCTGCGTCGGAGCCAGGGCGCGTCGTCACGAATGGCATGAGCCAGTATTCGCGGGCCGAGCGCAATGCGAACGCGGGCATCGTCGTTGGCATCACACCGGAGGACTTCCCCGGCGGCCCGCTGGCCGGCATCGCGTTCCAAAGAAAGTGGGAAGAGCGCGCGTTCGAGCTTGGCGGCGGTGATTACAGCGCGCCAGGACAACTCGTCGGCGACTTCATCGCGGGGCGTGCATCGGCGTCGCTGGGTTCCGTCGTGCCGTCGTACAAGCCGGGCGTCACGCCGACCGACCTCAGCACCGCACTGCCCGACTACGTGATCGAAGCGATCCGCGAGGCGTTGCCGGAACTCGACAAGAAGATTCCTGGCTTTGCGATGCACGACGCGGTGCTGACGGGCGTCGAAACGCGAACATCATCGCCGATACGCGTGCGGCGCAAGGATGACTATCAAAGCGTCAATGTCGATGGGCTGTATCCGGCGGGTGAGGGTGCGGGCTACGCTGGCGGGATTTATTCGGCGGCGATCGACGGCATCGAAGTTGCCGAAGCCGTCGCGCTGAAGATGATGGCGGAAGATTCGGCGACCGTCTGAGGCAGTACGCCGTTCGAGGAGTTTGGGGCGCCACCGCACTGCCGGAAGAGTGCTTCGAACAGGTCGCAGAGGCATGTTCGAAGCGTCCAGAACGGGATTAGAGCCGGCGACTGATGCTTTCTCCGGCGCCGCTCAACGCCCCGGTGTCGCTGCGCGATCAAACGTACGCAGATCTCTGGCGGGCCATTGCGGAAAGCGGAGGAACGAACCGCGCGCTTTAGCCAGCAAATCGAAAGGACATAGCCGCCGCATCGCTCGCCTTAACAAGCGATCCGATGCGACGCCGACATCCCTTCAACGCAGCGAACCGTTCAATCAGGTCACCACGCCCACTTGCCACGGCACGAACTCGCTCTGCCCGTAGCCATTCAACTCGCTCTTCGACGCAACGCCCGACGCGCAATCCAGCATCATCTGGAAAATCTGCTCGCCGAGTTCGTCGATAGTCGCGGTGCCGTCGATCACACCGCCGCAGTTGATGTCCATGTCCTCTTCCTGACGCTCCCACAACGCGGTGTTCGTCGCCAGCTTGAGTGAAGGGGAGGGCGCGCAGCCATAAGCCGAGCCGCGTCCGGTCGTGAAGCAGATAAGGTTCGCACCCGACGCCACCTGCCCCGTTGCGGACATCGGGTCGTAGCCAGGCGAATCCATGAAGACGAAGCCCTTCGCGTGGATGCGTTCCGCGTATTCATAGACCTCGACCAGATTCGTCGTGCCGCCCTTGGCGACCGCGCCCAGCGACTTCTCGAGAATGGTGGTGAGTCCGCCGACCTTGTTGCCCGCCGACGGATTGTTGTCCATTGCCGCGCCGTTGCGGGCGCAGTACTCCTCCCACCACTTGATGCGCGCGAGCAGTTTTTCGCCGACTTCGCGGCTGACTGCGCGCCGCGTCAGCAGATGTTCCGCGCCGTATACTTCCGGCGTCTCCGAAAGAATGGCCGTGCCGCCATGACTCACGAGCTTGTCGACGGCTGCGCCCAACGCGGGGTTCGCCGAAATGCCCGAATAGCCATCCGATCCGCCGCACTGCAATCCGACGATCAGGTGCGATGCCGGCACCGGTTCACGCTGCACACGATTCGCGTCCGCGAGCATCTCCTTGACTATCGCGATGCCGCGTTCGATCGTCTTCCTGGTTCCGCCGCTGTCCTGAATCGTGAAGCTGCGCAGCCGTTCGCCGTCCTTGAGACCGCTGGATTCGAGCACGCCGGCAATCTGATTCGTCTCGCATCCCAGTCCGACGAAGAGCACCGAATGAAAATTCGGATGCACCGCATACCCGGCCAGCGTGCGCCGCAGAATACCCAGCCCTTCGCCCTGCATGTCGATGCCGCATCCGAGACCATGCGTCAGCGCGATCACGCCGTCGACGTTCGGAAATTCCGCGAGTTCTTCCGGATGCACGTCGCGCCGGAAGTGGTCCGCGATCGCTCGCGCGACGGTCGCCGAGCAGTTCACGCTCGTCAGCACGCCGATGAAATTGCGCGTCGCCACGCGGCCATCGTCGCGCCGGATGCCCATGAACGTCGCGGGCGCGTCGACGGCAGGCGTCGGATGCTTGTCGACGCCGAATTCGTGCTCCCGCGCGAAATCGGCCATCGACAGATTCTGCGTATGCACGTGCTGGCCGCGTGCGATCGGCTCCCGCGCCACACCAATGATCTGGTTGTAGCGCTTGACGGGCTCGCCCGCGGCTATCGCCCGCGTCGCAATCTTGTGGCCCGGCGGGATCAGCCCCGCGACAACCAGATCCTCCGACGCGATGCGCGCGCCGGAGACGAGTTGCCGCGTCGCGATCACGACGTCGTCGTTGGGGTGCAGCCGGATGACCGCATGGTCGGTGGATGTGGTGGACATGATGGTTTCTTAGATCGTGGACGGTGCGCGCTTGTCGGACAGCGAGTCCTGCTCGGCTTTGTTGAGCGGCTCGATCTTGCCGACAATCACAAGATAGCTGAATGCGCCCAAAAAGCAGAAGCCGCCCGCCACGCACAGCGGAATGACAAACGAACCCTTGGTGATCGACAGCATGACGCCGGTGAACGTCGTGATGACGATGCCCGCCAGGTTCGACGCGAAGTTCTGAATGCCGCCGATGGAGGCAACGTGATCCGGCGTCGGGGCGACGTCGCTCGGCAGCGACCAGATGCTTGCGGCCGCGAAAGCCAGCGAACCGTAGGCGATGCCGAAGAACGCGAGCATCAGGTAGGTGTTCTCAGTGAACGCGCAGAGTGTGATGACCGACGAGAGCAGCATACCGCCGACCATGCAGGTCTTGCGTGCGGCAGTGAGGCTCCAGCCGCGCTTGAAGAGCGAGTCCGACACCCAGCCGCCGAGCCAGCCGCCGGGAATCGACATAAGCGCCGGAATCGTGCCGAGCGTGCCGAGCGATTTCAGCGAGAAGCCGTGTGCCTGAACGAGATAGCTCGGGAACCACGTGATGAAGAAGTAAATCACGAAGTTGAGGCAGAAGAAGCCGAGCATCATGCCCCACAGCGTGCGGTACTTGAACAGCGAGCCCCACGACACCTTGTTCTTCGGCGCGACGGGTACCGGATCGACATCGACTTCGCCGGTCAGATCGCCCTTCGACTTGTTGCGATAAATCAGGAACCAGCCAAGAATCCACACGAAGCCGATTGCGCCGGTGATGACGAACGACGCTTCCCAGCCGAACGAGCTGATGATCAGCGCGACGACCGGAATCGACAGTGCGGAGCCGACGCGCGAGCCGCTATCGAAAATACTCGTGGCGAACGCGCGCTGGGCCTTGGTGAACCATTGCGACACTAGTTTCGCGCAGGACGGATACGCGCCCGCTTCGCCAATGCCGAGCATCAGGCGGCAGCCGAACATGCCGGTTACGCTCGTCGCGACGGCGGTCAGCGCCGTGAACACGGACCACCAGCCGACCGCCAGCGGCAACGCGATGCGCGCGCCGACGCGATCGACGAACCAGCCGAACGGCATCTGCATCAGCGCGTAGCTCCAGAAGAAGCCGCTCAGGATGAAGCCCATTTCCGCCGGGCCGATGTTGAGCGCCTTCTCGATCTGCGGCGCAGCGACCGCCAGATTCGCCCGGTCGATGTAATTAATCGCAATGGCCAAAAAGGCCAGAAATATCACCACCCAACGCATCTTCCGCATCGTTCGTCTCCTCAGTGAAGCGGCACTTCGTTCATATGGCCCTTGCGCGCTTTTGGCGCGGTGGGGCCGTGATTGGAAAAAGGAATCTGTCGGGCGCGTTCCGCTTTCTCGGGCGGATTCGCGCGGCGGTTCAGCTGGCGTCCACGTTCAGCGCGTCGCTCAGCCGTTTCTGTTCGATATCGAGTTTCAATTCACGAGCAAGATCGATGACAGGCTGAAAGCGCCGCACCTTCTTTTCCGCGTGATTGCGCGCAATGTCCGAAAGTCGGTGCACGAGGAACGGATTCTCGAAGCGATCGCGCACGTTCGCCAGATATTCGGTCGCGACATCGTGCTGGCCGAGCGCCGTGAACACCGGCAGCACTTCGTCGCGCCAGACGGCTTCGAGCGGCTCGCGGAAGGCCGGATCGCGCATCGCCTCGAGGACGGTCATATCCGCGGCGCCGTCGCGTCTGCGCCAGATTTCGGCGAGCATCGTGTGGCCGAGGTTCAGCAGCAGGAGTTTGAGGCGCTCATAGTGCGCGAGATCGCCGGTCACGACGATGTCGTCGTGCTCGCACGGCAGCACCATGCCGGCCTGGCGCTCGATGGCCCACAGCGCGTAGGGCTCTGCAATCGCGCCGACCGGCAGAATCGGCTCCGACACGATGCGGTCGACGAGCGAATTGACCCAGATGCAGTCGGTCGTCAGATAGCGAATGAACGCGTCGTCCATCTGCCATTTACGAGCGATGCCGGCGACGAGATCGCGCAGCGTGTCGCCGTTGCGCGAAATCAGTTCGCACGGCAGCAGCGTGATCGGCGCGGCGCCGGCGCTAAACCGCGCGTGCAGCAGAACCGCGAGCTTGGCGGCGAAGCCGCGCGGCGTACGCTGGCCGTCGAGCAGATCGGCGGTGTCTTCGTCGAAGAGCGCGTAGCCTGCGTCGGCGGTGTTCGAGACGATCACTTTTACATCGCGCTGAATCCGTTGCATCAGCAGCGGCCAATCGTCGTTGGCGTGCAAAGCTTCGGTGATCGAATCGCATTCGACCGTCACGTCGATGGTTTCGTCGCGGCGGCGTCCTCGAATGCGCACCGGATAGCGGCCCGTCGCCTTCAGCGCGTCGGTGCGCGCGCGACTATCCGCGCTCGACGTCGTCTGCACGACGGTGATCTTGCCGAGCGCGCTGGCCGGACTGCGCCGCGCCGCTTCAGTGACGAAGAAATCCACGTGCGCTTGCAAGAAACGGCTCGTGCCGAACTGAAGGATCGGATTGCTCATGAATGCGTCGCTCGGGGCCGCTCCGTGCATCGTGTGCAGACGGCGGCGAAGGTTGTACGGGGGCGTTTCTGTTTGGAAACGGTTCCAACGCGATACAAAAAAATTAGACCGCGTGGCCTTACCAGATTGCATACTAGTGGCTTGCATTGAAATTGGTCAAGCCACTTGTGCAGTAAAAAACGGTGGGAACGCCCGCCGCACGGTGCGTCAACCCTTCGCCTGATTACAATCCACGTTTTCCCCGAGCCTTCAGGAGTCTGCCCGTGAGTGTGAAACCAGCCGAAACGCGCCGTCTCTACCTCCAGATCGCCGACAAGCTGCGCGGAATGATCGGTCAGAGAGACTTCGCGCCGAACGGGCGGCTGCCATCCGAGCGGGAACTCGCGCAGACGCTCGGGGTGTCGCGGCCATCGGTGCGGGAGGCGCTCGTCGCGCTCGAACTGGAAGGGCGCGTCGAGATTCGCATGGGTTCGGGCGTCTATATCTCCGCGACGCCGACGGCCAGGCCACCCAGCACCGAGGCGGAACTGGGCGAAAGTCCCATCGAGATCATGAATGCGCGGAGTGTGATCGAAGGCGCGATTGCGGCGAGCGTCGCGCCGTTCGCCAAGCCGAAGGCGCTGAAGGCGCTGCGAGCGGTCTACGAAACGATGGCGCGCGAAGTCGAAAGCGGTCAGATACCGATGAGCGCCGATCGCGCGTTTCACGTCGGCATCGCGCAGATGTCCGGTAACGAGGTGCTGGTGCGCACCGTGGGCGCGCTCTACGACGAGCGTCACAGTCCGCTGTCGTCGACTTTGCGGGGACATTTCGAGGGAGAAGAGACCTGGGCGGCGGCGCTGACGGAGCATCGCGACATTCTGGAAGCGCTGGAAGCCCGCGACGCCGTGCAGGCTCAGGCGGCGATGCAGCGGCACATGCGCAATTCCGCCGCGCGGCTGATGACGCGGCGCAAAGGCTGAAGCCGGCGCGTCCTCGGAAGACGGGCCGGCGTCGGACCTCCGGGCGTGTCAGCCCGGATAGGCTTCATCCACCTTCAGGCCCGCGAGCTTGAAGATCACGCGCAGAGTTTGCGGCGCGATCTCCCGGCGCGATGCGAGCGTCGTCAGCACGAAGTCCATTACTTTGGCGTACTTGAGCATCGTGAGACACGTCTCGATGTCGGTGGAGCCATCGCGCATCGACTCGGCGATTCGCAACATCTCCACGGAGATCTCTCGCGCCATCTCGAGTTCGAGTTGCTGCTTTTCGCTCCACGCGGGCATCTGGACCAGTGCCGCGAGCATCTCCTGAAACTGTTTCTCTGCTTTCTTGTCCGGGATCGCATCCATCGCCGTCCTCTCTTGATCATGGCGCCGGCGAGTCGCATCGCCGCGCTGTGCGTTAGTGTGTTACGTAACAGAACCGGACGCGGTGACGACGCTGGCGTGTCGAGACGCGGCTCGTTAGTGACTATGTGTTTCTGCGTGCTGCATCGGCGCGTGGCAGCCAGTGACCACACGTGTGTGCCGTCTGTCGCAATGGTCTCATTGTCAGACGATGCACGATCCGTTCCATGCGCTGGTTGTGACGCATAGGCCGATAATTCGATGGCCGGAACAAGGAGCGTCTCTGCGCTTTTCGGTAAACTTCCTCTTTTCAGACGCCAGAACCAGCGGTTAGCGCACATTCAGCGCGAACATGCTCCGCTTTTCATCAACCAGTCACTGATCACGATGGCCAAGAAGTCCCCCGCGTCGGTTCCCGGCACGTCCGAACCTTCCGACAAGCACGAAATTCGTCCCGGTCAATCGATCGAACTGCTGAAGGAATTGCACATCCTTACGCGCGACGGCAAGATGAACCAGGACAGCCGCCGCAAGCTGAAGCAGGTTTATCACCTGTTTCAGTTCATCGAACCACTTCTATCCGATGTGCATCAGCATCAAGGCTCCGTATCGCTCGTCGATCACGGTGCGGGGAAGTCATACCTCGGGTTCATTCTCTACGATCTCTTCTTCAAGTCTCTGCGCGATCGGTCACACATCTATGGCATAGAGACGCGAGAAGAGCTGGTCAAAAAGTCGGAGGAATTGGCGGCACGGCTGGGATTCGACGGCATGTCGTTCCTCAACCTGTCGGTGGCCGAATCGACCGGCTCGGATTTGTTGCCCGAAACGGTCGATATCGTCACCGCATTGCACGCGTGCAACACCGCAACCGACGACGCCATCCACTTCGCTCTGCAGAAGAAAGCAAAGTACATCGTCGTGGTGCCGTGCTGTCAGGCGGAAGTGGCTTCGGTGCTGCGCAAGAACAAGGGACACTCGCTGTCGAAGAACGTGCTGACCGAGATGTGGCGGCATCCGTTGCACACGCGCGAGTTCGGCAGCCAGATCACGAACGTTTTGCGATGCCTGCAACTCGAATCGCACGGTTATCAGGTCAGCGTGACGGAACTGGTCGGCTGGGAGCATTCGATGAAGAACGAACTCATCATCGCGCAGTTCAAGGACTTGCCGGGCGGCCGTCCGGCGCAGCGGCTATCGGAAGTGCTGGAAACGCTCGGCCTCGAGGAACTGCGCGAGCGCTTCTTCGCGTAGCCGTTCAGCGTTTGTCCATCCACGCCTTGAAGCCGGCGTGGCCGAGGCGGCGCAACGTTTCGATGTTGCGCTCGTAGATGTGGGCCGCGTCGGGAAAGGCGGCGGCCGCGCGATCGATGCTCGCCTCGCGCAGCAGATGAAAGATCGGATACGGCGCACGATTCGTATAGTTGTCGATATCGTCTGGCTGCGTGCCTTCGAACTGATAGTGCGGATGGAAACTCGCGATTTGCAATTCGCCCGCCAGCCCCATGTCGTTCAGCAGGCGGTCGGCAAAAAATAACGCGTCGTTGTACTCGTTAAAGTCCGCGAACGAGTGCGGAGTGACGAAAAGCGTCGTATCGATGGCTTCGGGATCGCTGTCACGCAAAAGACGCAATTCGTCCGCGAGTTCCACCACTGTGTCTTCCACGGTTCTCGCTTCGCTCACGACATAGCGAATCTGTCCCTTCACATGCACGCTTTTGGCGAACGGGCAGAGGTTGAGGCCGATCACCGCGCGCGTCAGCCAATGTTCGGTGGCCGCGATAACCTCGTCGCGGCTTCTTGCATCCATCATGAGTTTTCCTGATTACCTTGCTCGATGCGATTCGAACCGCACGCCGCATCGATCAGCGTGCGCGCAATGCGTGGGGCAGCGCACAGTGGCCCCGATCCGGGACCGTAAGTTTGACTCGTCGCGTAGACGCCGTCGACCAGCAGCGCCAGCGATTCTGCCAGTTCCTGCGGATTGTCCGCCCCCGCCGCCTGCGAAATTTCCAGGAAGCGTGACATTACATAACCTTTGTTCCGATCGACGAGTTGCCGCGCCGGATGCGTCGGATCGCCGAATTCGCACGCGATGTTGACGAACGGGCACCCGCGATAATCCGGCGCCGACGCGCGTTTCACCAAATCTTCGAACGCCTGAACGAGTTGTTTCGCGGGCTCGCCGGGATGCTTCGCCATGCTCGCTTCGAAGCGCCTGCGAAAGCCGTCGTCCATGCGCTCCAGGTACGCGACCACGAGTTCGTCCTTCGACGCGAAGCGCCGATAAAGACTCATCTTGTTGACGCCCGCGCGCTCGACGACCGCATCCACGCCGACCGCGCGAATGCCTTCGCGGTAAAACAACTCCTGCGCCGCGTCGAGCAGTTGTTCCTGCGCGGTCGCGCCGTCGGTGCGAACCTGGCGGCGAGCCGCGGACTTGGGCTGATCGGCGGATGATCGTGTCAAAGCAGTTCCTCGAAATGTGCATCGGCCTTGACATGTTACCGATCGGTAACTAAGCTCGCAACTCTGATGTGACAGAGCGGTCACGAATATTAACGAAACATAACAAATCGGAGCGGCGATGAATTGGGTTGCGAGGCGGCTGAACGGCCGGATGCATTACGGGTGGGTCGCGGTAGGCGTCGTTTTTCTGGTTCTGCTCGCGGCGGCTGGCACGCGCGCGACGCCGAGCGTCATGATGCTCCCGCTCGAAAAGCAGTTCGGCTGGTCGCGCGGCACGATCTCGCTCGCCATTTCGATCAATCTCGCGCTATACGGGCTGACCGGCCCGTTCGCCGCCGCCGCGATGCAGCGCTTCGGCGTCCGTCCGACGCTACTCGCCGCGCTCGCGACGCTGGCTGCGGGCGTCGGCATTTCGTCGATGATGACCGCGCCCTGGCAGATGATCATCGTATGGGGCGTGATGGTCGGCGGCGCGACGGGCGTCGCGGCGCTCACGCTGTCGGCGACCGTGGTGAATCGCTGGTTCACGACGCATCGCGGTCTCGCGATGGGTATCCTCACCGCAAGCTCGGCAACCGGCCAGCTCGTGTTTCTGCCGTTCCTGGCGTCGCTGTCCGAACATCACGGCTGGCGGCCCGTCGTCTTCGTCGTGGCGGCAGCGACCGCGCTCGTGCTGCCGCTCGTCGCGTGGCTGCTGCCCGAGCGTCCCGCCGACCTCGCGCTGCGCCCCGTCGGCGAAACGGCGGAAGCGCCGGCCGGTCCCGCTACCGCGCCCAGGAATCCGATCAAGGTGGCGTTCGGCGCGTTGTCATCGGCGAGCCGGACGCGTGATTTCTGGCTGCTCTTCTTCAGCTTTTTCGTATGCGGCGCAAGCACGAACGGCTATGTCGGCACGCACCTGATCGCCATGTGCTCCGACTACGGCATGACGCAAGTGCAGGGCGCGACGCTTCTCGCCGCGATGGGCATCTTCGATCTCTTCGGCACGACGCTTTCCGGCTGGCTCTCCGACCGCTTCAATGCGCGCTTTCTGCTCTTCTGGTACTACGGCTTGCGCGGCTTGTCGCTGATCTATCTGCCGTACGCGTTCGGCATCGATTTCTTCGGCCTGCCGCTCTTCGCGGTGTTTTACGGGCTCGACTGGATCGCCACCGTGCCGCCGACCGTGCGCCTCGCCACCGATGTCTACGGCAAGGAATCCGCGCCAATCGTCTTCGGCTGGATCGTCGCGGGGCATCAGTTGGGCGCGGCGTTCGCGGCGCTCGGCGGCGGCATGCTGCGTTCGAGCCTCGGCAGCTACACCGTCGCGACGATGATCTCGGGCGGCCTGTGCCTCGTCGCAGCCGTCGCGGTGCTGCGCATCAACCGGGCGGGACGGCCGGTCGGCGTGGCGGCAACCTGACGCGCGCATCCTTGATCTATGCTTGTCGTCGGAGCGGCGCGCCTTTCATCGAAGCGCGCCGCACGTCTTCCAACGAACGAGGACTCACGCCATGAGTGCGAAACCCGCTCCGACCGATGTCGACATCCACGAACTGATCGCCGGCCGCTGGAGCCCGCGGGCGTATGCCGACGAGCCCGTCGAACGCGCGCAGTTGCATCGGCTGCTGGAGGCGGCGCGCTGGGCGCCGTCGTCGAACAATCTTCAGCCGTGGCGGTTCATCGTCTTCGATCGTCATCGCGATGCAGCCGCGTTCCAGCGCGCATTCGATACGCTCGCGCCGTCCAATCAGACGTGGAACGCCAACGTGCCGGTCCTGATCTGCGTCGCGGCGTCAACCCTCACGCCCAAAGGCGAGCCGAACCGCACCGCGACTTACGACACGGGCGCGGCGTCGATGGCGCTCGTCCTGCAGGCGCACGCGATGTCACTCGCGACGCATCAGATGGGCGGCTTCGACCGCGACGCGTTCCGCGCGGCGTTTTCGATTCCCGAAGACGCGCAACTCATCGCGATGATTGCAATCGGCCATCACGGCGACGTGAGCCAGCTCGACGACGCGCTGCGCGAGCGTGAAGCCGCGCCGCGCGCGCGTCGTGCGATCGGCGACACTGCGTTCGACGGCGCATGGGGCAAGGCGTTCGACTGAACGCGCGCCGGCGTCAGTGATCGTCGGCGGCGGAAAGCGGACGCGCCACGTCTTCGAGCGATTTGCGCTCTGCCGCCACGCCCCAGATGCCCGCGACGATCGCCGCCGCGAGCATCAGCGCCGAGCCGATCAAATAGCCGGCGAACACCGCGCCTCGTTCATGCGTGTCGATCAGACGCCCGAATAGCGTCGGCCCGATGATCCCGCCGAGCGCCGTGCCGAACGCATAGAAGACGGCGATCGCGAGCGCGCGGATTTCGAGCGGGAAGGTTTCGCTCACGGTCAGATACGCCGAACTCGCCGCCGCCGATGCGAAAAAGAAAATCACCATCCAGGCGATCGTCTGGGTCGTGACCGTCAGCAGCCCTTGCGTGAACATCCAGCCGCTCAACGTCAGCAGCACGCCGGAGACGGCATACGTGAATGCGATCATGCGGCGCCGGCCCAGCACGTCGAACAATCGGCCGAGCAGCACCGGGCCGAGAAAGTTGCCGGCGGCGAACGGCAGCAAATACCAGCCGACGTGATCGCCCGGCACGTGATAGAAGTCCGTCAGTACGAGCGCGTAGGTGAAAAAAATCGCGTTGTAGAAGAACGCCTGCGCGGTCATCAAGGTCAGTCCGACGAGCGAGCGCCGCCGATGCGCGTCGAATAGCGTATGCGCGACTTCAGCGAGCGGTGTGTGGTCGCGCGCGTGCAGCCGCAGCAGCTTGCCGGGCGCACGCGCGATCTCGACGCCTCGCTCGTGAAACTGCGCTTCGATTGCTTCGACGATGCGCCGCGCTTCGTCTGCGCGGTTATGCGTGATGAGCCAGCGCGGGCTTTCCGGCACCCACATCCGCATGAACAGCACCGTCAGGCCCAGCAGCGCGCCGATCAGAAAGCATGCGCGCCAGCCCCAGTCGGGCGGGAGCATCGCGGGATCCAGCAGTACGATCGATCCCGCCGCACCGACGCCCGCGCCCACCCAGAAGGTCCCGTTGATCGCGAGATCGGTCCAGCCGCGCAGCCGGGCGGGCGTGAATTCCTGGATCGTCGAGTTGATGGCCGTATATTCTCCGCCGATGCCCGCGCCGGTCAGAAAGCGAAACAGCACGAACGAGGCGAGATTCCACGAGAACGCCGTCGCGGCGGTCGCGGCGACATAGAGGAAAAGCGTGATAAAAAAGAGCTTGCGGCGTCCGAGGCGGTCGGTGAGCCAGCCGAAGCCGAGCGCGCCGAGCACCGCTCCCGCGATATACGCGCTCCCGGCAATGCCGACATCCGCGTTCGAGAAGTGCAGTACGTGGCTGGTTTTGAGTGCGCTTGCCACCGCGCCCGCCAGCGTCACTTCGAGGCCATCGAGCAGCCACGTGACGCCGAGCGCAAGAACGATCAACGTATGAAAGCGGCCCCACGGCAGGCGGTCGAGCCGTCCGGGAAGATCGGTCTCGATAATGCCGGGCTGGTCGCCGGAGGCATCGGCCGAACGGTTCTCTTGCGGTGCGGTGGTCTCGTTCATGAAGTGCGGGCGTCCCGTAGTCGAAACTGCACGGCGGCGAGCAAGGTGCATTCCGCTCTTGTGAGACGAATCGCACTGGTTGATATTTATCCTGATCGCGATTGATACGCTTCTCTGGACGTGTTAAAAACGCCGTCCATATTTTTTGATATGCGGTGTTGCAGGCTGACGCCGCCGCGACCTCCATGACCTACTGCGCGATCGATTTCGGCACGTCGAATTCCGCCGTTGCCCTGCCGGACGGGCTGCAGATGCGACTCGCGCCCGTCGAGGGCGACGCGACCACGCTGCCAACCGCCGTCTTCTTCAATACGGACGAGGACAACCAGTCGTACGGCCGCGCGGCGCTCGAGGCGTATATCGACGGGTTCGACGGCCGTCTGATGCGCTCGATGAAGAGCATTCTCGGTTCGCCGCTCGCCGACAACGTCACCGATCTGGGCGACGGCTCCGGCATCAAGTACACCGACGTCATCACGCTGTTCCTCCAGCATTTGAAGCAGAAGGCGCAGGCGGTGGCCGCCGAGCCGCTGACGCGCGCCGTGCTGGGCCGCCCGGTGTTCTTCGTCGACGACGATCCGCGCGCCGACCGCATGGCGCAGCAGCAGCTTGAAGCGTGCGCACACGCCGTCGGGTTCCGCGAAATCCACTTCCAGTATGAACCGATCGCGGCTGCGTTCGACTACGAGGCAAGTCTCGCGCAGGAAGGGCTGGTGCTGGTTGCCGATATCGGCGGCGGCACGTCGGACTTTTCGCTCGTGCGCGTCGGCCCCGAGCGTGCGCGCCAACTGGAGCGCAAGAGCGATGTGCTCGCGCATCACGGCGTTCACGTCGCCGGCACGGATTTCGACCGGCGCGTGGAACTGGCGACCATTCTGCGCCAGCTCGGTTATCAGGCGCTCGACCCGCAGGGCCGCGAAGTGCCGAACCGCGTGTACTTCGACCTCGCGACCTGGCATCTGATCAACACGGTCTATGCGCCGAAGCGCGTCGGCGAATTGCAGCTGATGCGCCATCTCTACGTCGAGCCGCGTCATCACGACCGGCTGATGCGCGTCGTCGACCGGCGGCTCGGGCACGCGCTCACCGCGCACGCGGAGGAAGCGAAGATCGACGTATCGGCGGGCGGCGTGACCGAGATCGACATGGAGGAAATCGAGGAGGCGCTGCGCGTGCCGTTCGACGAGCAGCAACTGATCGATGCCGGGCACGACGAGACGCGGCGGATCGTCGAAACGGCGCTAGAGACGGTCAAGCGTGCGGGCGTCGGCGCGGCGGACGTCGGCGCGATCTACTTCACCGGCGGCACCACCGGCCTGCGATTTCTGTCCGACGCACTGTCGGCGGCGTTCCCGGGTGCGCAGCCCGTGTTCGGCGACCGGCTGGCAAGTGTCGCGAAGGGCCTCGGCATTTATGCGCAGCGCGTATTCGCCTGAAGGTTCAGCGCAGCGCAAAACCGGCGCCCCAATGAAAAAAACCCCGCATACGCGGGGTTTTTTTTGAACTCAGCAGGCTTAGGCCGGCTTGATGTTCGCAGCTTGCTTGCCCTTCGGGCCAGTCTTCACTTCATAGGTAACCTTCTGGTTTTCCTGAAGCGTCTTGAAGCCTTCGATGCGGATTTCCGAGAAGTGCGCGAACAGGTCTTCGCCGCCGCCATCCGGGGTGATGAAGCCAAAGCCCTTTGCGTCATTGAACCACTTGACGGTACCGGTTTCCATATTACTTATTCCAAAAAATTTGATGAGTAAGGCCGAAGCCAGGGGTGCATGAAAATCAAGGAAGGGGCAATGGGACCAACCGGAGTACCGTAATGGCGAACTACGAAAGAACCACTTCACTCGCCACTTGAAATCCTGCAAGAAGGTTTATACGGCTAAACCATTTCGCGGTCAAATAATATCCGACAACTCTGAGGGGGTTTTTTGAGACAGTCTGCGCCCCCGCAAACGTGCCCCGTTCTTCGCCGGACTTTCGTCAGATGGTCTACAAAAAGCGTGCTTTCCGGCAGTTTGCACTGCATTAGAAAGGTGCAACCGTTACACTACGCGCCTTCGTTGAGAAGGGTTGCACCAGCGTCGCTGGATCGCCGGAACAATTGCCGGCACCCCGGCGGATGCGGCCGCTTAGCCGTGTTCGACTCGCGCGCGACGCGAGACATTGGAGAGGATAGTGAAGAGTTCGATTCAAAGAAATATTGGACCGTTGGCGCTGATGCTGACCGGTCTTGGATCCATCATCGGTTCCGGATGGTTGTTCGGAGCCTGGAAAGCCTCGCAGATCGCCGGCCCCGCTGCCATTTGCGCCTGGGTGATCGGCGCGGTCGTCATTCTGGCCATCGCGCTGACGTACGCGGAACTGGGCGCGATGTTCCCGGAATCGGGCGGCATGGTGCGCTACGCGCGCTACTCGCATGGCGCGCTGGTCGGTTTCATCGCGGCGTGGGCGAACTGGATCGCGATCGTTTCGGTCATCCCGATCGAAGCGGAGGCTTCCATCCAGTACATGAGCACGTGGCCGTACGAATGGACGCACGGCCTGTTCGTCAACGACACGCTGACCACGAGTGGCCTCGCACTGTCCGCGTTGCTCGTCATCATCTACTTCATGCTCAATTACTGGGGCGTGAAGGTCTTCGCACGCGCGAACACCGCAATCACGGTCTTCAAGTTCCTGATTCCGGGCGCGACTATCGCCGGCCTGATCTTCTCGGGCTTCCACTCCGAAAACTTCGGCACGGTGTCGAACTTCGCGCCGTACGGCTGGCCTGCCGTACTGACGGCCGTCGCGACGAGCGGCATCGTGTTCAGCTTCAACGGCTTTCAAAGCCCGGTCAACCTCGCCGGTGAAGCGCGTAATCCGGCGCGCAGCGTCCCGTTCGCGGTGGTCGGATCGATTCTGATCGCGCTCGTGATCTACGTGCTGCTGCAAGTCGCGTATATCGGCGCGGTAAATCCGAGCGACGTCGCGCTCGGCTGGAAGCACTTCCACTTCGCATCGCCGTTCGCGGAACTGGCGATCGCGCTGAACCTGAACTGGCTGGCCGTCCTGCTTTACATCGATGCCTTCGTCAGCCCGAGCGGCACCGGCACGACCTACATGGCGACGACCACCCGCATGATTTACGCGATGGAGCGCAACAACACGATGCCGAAGATGTTCGGCAACGTTCATCCGTTCTACGGCGTGCCGCGTCAGGCGATGTGGTTCAACCTGATCGTCTCGTTCATCTTCATGTTCTTCTTCCGCGGCTGGGGCACGCTCGCGGCAGTGATTTCGGTCGCCACGGTCATTTCCTATCTGACTGGCCCGATCAGCCTGATGGCGCTGCGCCGTTCGGCACCGGATCTCGACCGCCCGCTCACGCTGCCGCTGATGGGCCTGATCGCGCCGTTCGCGTTCGTGTGCGCGTCGCTCGTGCTGTATTGGGCCAAGTGGCCGCTGACGGGCGAGATCATTCTGCTGATGGTCGTCGCGCTGCCGGTGTATTTCTACTTTCAGAGCAAGACGGGCTTTGCCGGCTGGGGCCGCGATCTGAAGGCCGCGTGGTGGCTGATCGGCTATTTGCCTTGCATGGCGGTGATGTCGCTCGTCGGCAGCAAGGAGTTCGGCGGCAGCGGGCTTCTGCCGTACGGCTGGGACATGGCCGGCGTGGCCGTGCTTTCGCTGATCTTCTATTACTGGGGCGTGCACACCGGGTATCGCACGGATTACCTGGCTGAGCGTGAAAGCCGCGAGGACATTCTTCACGAAGTCGGCGCGTAACTTCCCGCTGCGATGAAACGAAGCCCGTCTGAGCGATCAGGCGGGCTTCTTTGTTTTGCGAGCCGGATCAGGCGTCCGAAAAGACGTAGTTCGTCATCGCGAGCGCGCGCTGGAAGGTGCCGAGCGATTGAACCCCGAGCCGATAATCATCCGATGCCGCGCCGAGCGCGCCGAAGACCGGCAGCAGGTGCTCGTCCGTCGGGTGCATCAGCGCGGCGTGCGGCGCGCGGGCGCGATAGTCGAGCAGGGCGTCGATATCGCGGGCGGCGAGCTGCGATTCGAACCAGTCGGTGAATTCGACGACGCGCGGGTCCGCATCTTCCGGGCGCGCGCCGAAATCCGCCATGCGCAGGTTGTGCGTGATCTGCCCGGAACCGACGATCATCACGCCGTCGTCGCGCAGCTCGCGCAGCGCCCGCCCGACGTTGAAGTGATGCGCGGCGTCGAGGCGCGGCTGAATCGACAATTGCGCGACGGGCACGTCGGCGTCGGGGAACATCAGCAGCAGCGGCACCCACGCGCCGTGGTCCAGCCCGTGAACGGTCGTCGAACTGGCGATTCCATGCTCGCCGAGCAGCGCGGCGGCGCGTCTCGCGATATCCGGTGCGCCCGGCGCGGGATAGCGCAGTTCGTAGAGCGCGCGCGGGAACCCGTAGAAATCGTGGATCGTGTCGGGGCGCTCCGCGACGCTCGCAACCGGCTCGGCGGTGTTCCAGTGCGCGGACAGCATCAGAATGGCGCGCGGACGCGGAAGCGTCGCGGCGAGCGAGGCGAAACCGGCGGACGGCATCGACGGGTCGATCGGCAGCGTCGGTGCGCCGTGGGAGATGAAGAGAGTAGGCAGTCGGCTCATGGCAGCAATTCCAGAAGTGGATGCTATCCAATGTAAGACTTTCCGAAACGTCGATAAACGGCAGTGCGGGCAACGGATTGTGTCCGCGCTGTATTCAATCAGTCGACTTCGCCGCGCAGTCCCTGCCACGCGGCGGCTACCGGCTCCGACACGCCAAATAGATCAATCACGCGCGCGACGGTGTGATTGACCAGTTCGTCGATGGTCGCGGGCTTGTGATAGAACGCCGGCAGCGGCGGAAAGATGACGCCGCCCATTTCGGTCACCGCCGTCATATTGCGGAGATGCGCGAGGTTGAACGGCGTTTCGCGCACGAGCAGCACCAGCCGGCGACGCTCCTTGAGAACGACATCGGCGGCGCGGGTAATGAGGTTATCGGAGAGACCGTGCGCGACGCTCGCGAGCGTGCGCATCGAACACGGCGCGACGATCATGCCGTCCGTCGCAAATGACCCGGACGCGATGCCCGCGCCGACGTCGCGCACGTTGTGAACGACATCCGCGAGGGCGTGGACGGCGGTTTTATCGAGTTCGAGTTCGTGCTGAATGTTCAGCCAGCCCGCGGCGGAGACGACCAAATGTGTCTCGACCCCGGGCAAGCGGCGCAGCGTCTCGAGCAGACGCACGCCGTAGATGGCGCCCGTTGCGCCGGTGATCGCGACGATGAGCCGTCGCTTCACGGCAGCGGGCGCATTCACGTTCTGATGACTTGCAAGCGGCTCAGGCAGCGGCGAAAAGCTGCTGGAGTTCGCCCGACTGATACATCTCCATCATGATGTCCGATCCGCCGATGAACTCGCCCTTCACATAGAGCTGCGGAATCGTCGGCCAGTTGGAGAATTCCTTGATGCCCTGACGGATGCCTTCGTCTTCGAGGACGTTGACCGTCATGATCTGATCGACGCCGCACGCCTTCAGCACTTGAATGGCGCGGCCGGAAAAGCCGCACATCGGGAACTGCGCCGTGCCTTTCATGAAAAGGACGACCGGGTTTTGATCAACGATCTGCTTGATGCGTTCTTGCGTATCCATGGCGTTCCTGCGATGTAATGTCGGTTGGACTCAGGTCTCGAAATGATAGCGGATTTCGCCCGCGCGGTTCTGCGCCGGACTCAGGCGATGAAGGTACCGCCGCTCGTGCGCTCGATGCCCGCCAGATCGCGAATCGAGCGGACATCGGTAAAGCCCCGGGCCGTGAGCAGGCGGCGCACGGCGCCGGCCTGATCGTAGCCGTGCTCGATCCATAGCACGCCGTTGGGCGCGAGCAGCAACGGCGCGGTTTCGACGATCACGCGTATCGCCGAGAGGCCGTCGGCGTCATCGGTGAGCGCACCGCGCGGCTCGAAGCGCAAGTCGCCTTGCGTCAGATGCGGATCGTCGCTGGCGATATACGGCGGATTGCTGACAATGGCCTCGAAGCGCAGCGACGGATCGAGCTTGGCAGTCCAGTCGCTCTCGATGAACGTCACCGTGCGCGCCGGATCGAGCAGAGCGCGCGCATTGCGCCGCGCGACGTCGAGCGCGGCGGGCGAGCGGTCGACGGCCCAGACGCGCGCATCGGGCCGGGCGTGGGCGATCGAAATCGCGATTGCGCCGGTTCCTGTGCCGAGATCGAGCACACGGGCGTTCGGCGTGCCGGCGATGGCGTCCAGCGCCGTTTCCACCAGCAGTTCGGTTTCCGGGCGCGGAATCAGTACGTCCGGCGACACTTCGAACTCCAGACCGAAGAACTCGCGCTTGCCGATCAGTTGCGCGATCGGCTCGCCATTCAAGCGCCGCTGCGCCAGCGCCTCGAAACGCTGCACCGCGTGTGGATCGAGCGGTTCGTCGTCGCGCGTGATCAGTTCAGTGCGACGCCAGCCGAGCACGTGCGTCAACAGCACGCGCGTTTCCAGCGCGGGGAGCAACGAAGCGCGCTGCAATTGCGCGACCGTCGTCACTCGGCATCCCCGAGCGCCGCAAGCAGTTCCGCCTGATGCTCGGAAACCAGCGCGCCGATCAGTTCGTCGAGATCGCCGTCCATGATGTATTCGAGCTTGTAGAGCGTCAGGTTGATACGGTGATCCGTCATGCGCCCTTGCGGGAAGTTGTAGGTGCGAATGCGTTCGGAGCGATCGCCCGAACCGATCAGGCTCTTGCGCGTCGCGGCTTCCTTCGCGTGCTGCTCGTGATACTGCTTGTCCTTGATGCGCGCGGCGAGCACCTTCAGCGCGCGATCCTTGTTCTTGTGCTGCGAGCGGTCGTCCTGACATTCGACGACGATGCCCGTCGGCAAGTGCGTCACGCGCACGGCCGAGTCCGTCTTGTTGATGTGCTGTCCGCCCGCGCCCGATGCGCGGAACGTGTCGATGCGCAAATCCGCCGGATTGATCACCACTTCGCTGATTTCATCGGCTTCCGGCATCACGGCGACGGTGCACGCCGAGGTGTGGATGCGCCCTTGCGTTTCGGTCGCCGGCACCCGCTGCACGCGATGCCCGCCCGATTCGAACTTGAGCCGCGAGAACGCGCCCTGACCCGCGAGCCGCACGATCACTTCTTTATAGCCGCCGAGGTCGGACACGCTTTCGGACATCGTTTCGGCGGTCCAGCGGTTGCGTTCCGCGTAACGCAGATACATGCGCAGCAAGTCGCCCGCGAACAGCGCGGATTCGTCGCCGCCCGTGCCCGCGCGGATTTCGATGAAGATGTTGCGGTCGTCGTTCGGATCTTTCGGCAGCAGCATCGTCTGCAAGTCGCCTTCGATCTTCGCCATGCGCTCGCGCGCCTCGCCGATTTCCTCTTCGGCGAAATCGCGCATCGACGGATCGGCGAGCAGTTCCTGAGCGGTGGCTTCGTCGTTAAGCGCCTGTCGCCAGAGCGCGTATTGATCGACGATGGGACTGATTTCCGCGTGTTCGCGCGTGAGCTTGCGATACTGGTCCATATCGGACGTCACGTCTTCGCGGCTCAGCAGTTCATTGAGATCGACCTGCCGTCTTGCAAGCTGGTCGAGCTTGCTTTGCATGCTCGTTTTCATCGGACGGGGATGGAGCCTGCGCTCCAGGAAAGACTGCAATCGGGAAGCGCCGCGCAGGGCCGCGCGGAGCATTTGAGAATAGCAAAGAGGACGCCGCTAACGGTCCGACGATTCGGACGACGAGCCGTGGCGGTAGAAGCCGCTCATCAGGTCGATGAGCTGGTCGCGCTCTTCACGGCTCGCGCGGTTGAGCGCGTGCGTCGGGCCATGAATGAGCTTGTTCGTGAGCGATTGCGACAGCGCTTCGAGCACGGCGGCGGGATCGTCGCCGCGCGCAAGCAGCTTGCGCGCACGTTCGACTTCCGCGCGGCGCAAGGCGTCCGCCTGCGTGTGCATGTGGCGGATGACCGGCACGATGCTGCGCGCATCGAGCCATTGCATGAAGTTCGCGACGCGCGTTTCGATGATCGCCTCGGCCTGCGCGACGGCGGCCTGTCGCGACGCGTTGCCTTCGCGGACGATCGCGCCGAGGTCATCGACGGTATAGAGAAACACGTCCTGCAGATTGCCGACTTCCGGCTCGATGTCGCGCGGCACGGCGAGATCGACCATGAAGATCGGACGATGCCGGCGCGCCTTCACAGCGCGCTCGACCGCGCCAAGACCGATGATCGGCAGCGTCGACGCGGTGCACGACACGATGATGTCGAACTCGTGCATGCGCGCGGGGAGGTCGGACAGCGGAATGGCGCGGCCGTTGAAGCGTTCGGCGAGCTTTTCGCCGCGCTCGGCCGTGCGATTCGCGATGACCAGTTCGCGCGGACTTTGCGCGGCGAAGTGCGTCGCGCAGAGTTCGATCATTTCGCCCGCGCCGATGAACAGCACGCGCTGGCTCGACACGTTTTCGAAGATGCGTTGCGCGAGGCGCACGGCGGCGGCGGCCATCGACACTGACTGCGCGCCGATTTCCGTCGTCGAGCGCACTTCTTTCGCGACGGCGAAGGTGCGCTGGAACAACTGGTTGAGATACGTGCCGAGCGCGCCGGCTTCCGACGCGGTGCGAACCGCGTCCTTCATCTGGCCGACGATCTGCGTTTCGCCGAGGACCATCGAATCCAGCCCGGACGCGACGCGGAAAGCATGGCGCACGGCTTCCGATTGCGGCAGCGCATAGACGTGCGGGGCGAGTTCGGAAACGGGCAGATTGTGGTACTGCGAGAGCCAGTGGACGGCGGCTTCGCGTGCGGCGATGTCGTCGGTGGCGCAGTAAAGTTCGGTGCGATTGCAGGTCGACAGGATCGCCGCTTCCGGCGGCGCCTTGACCTTCGGGCCGAGCCAGACGTCTTTCAGTGCGGAGAGGGCCGGCTTGATCTGTTCGAGCGGAAACGCCACGCGTTCGCGCAAGGCGACAGGCGCAGTGTGGTGATTGATTCCGATCGTGAGGAGCTGCATGTAATTATGCGTTCGGCCTAAGCCGTTGGCCTTTCAGATAGCCCAATATTATAGCGTTTTACGAATCCGTTCATTTATACGCGGCATTCGGGGAGCGATCGCGCGCCGCCGAGCGGCGTTTGCAGGCGAAGCTGCTTTCATCCGGCGCGACAATCGACCGCAGCGTGCGCTCAGGCGAAATACTGAGCGAGTTGGGCCGCGCGGGCTTCGAGTTCGGGCAGGGGCATCGCGCGGGTTTCGGCGGCGGCTTCGCGATTGCGCTCGGCGCCGGCGATAGCGTCGCGGCGCGAAGCGGCGTCATGGTGGAGATGGAAAAGCGCGGCGCGCTGGTCGGGTACGGAATGCCAGCGCACGCCGAGCCGGGTGGCCCGCGTCAGAAGGTCGTCGTCTTCACCGCCCCAGCCGACGAAGCGCGGATCATAACCGCCGACGCGCATATAATCGGCGCGCTTGAAAAGCACGATTGCGCCTGCCGTATTTTGATACAGCAATTCCATTTCGTCCGGTAATTTCGTTTCCAGATAAGGTTCGAATAACGCGTAGTTTCCGGATGTAATGAACTCTTTGCGAAGCGCTTTCGCAACGTTAATCACACGTAGAAACGGGCACAGTGCATCGCTGCCCGTTCCATTTTCGAGTGCCGTGACGCAACGCGTCAGATAATAGGGGTTCGCAATCATATCGGCATCGTGAAAGCAAATAACCTTACCCGTGCATAAGCGCGCGCCGAGACTGCAAAGTCTTGCTTTGGAAAACGGGCCGTCGTCATGGATGAATACATGGCGGATCTTCTCGTCGCCGAGGCCGGACCAGTGGAACGTCGGTGTCGCGTCGGCCTCGATGAGATAAACCGTGTAGTCCGTATAGGTCACGCTCAAATGGCGTAGCACGCCGCGAAGGTTGTCGCGCCGCTCCTGCGTGGCGCCACGGTAGGTCACGATCAGTTCAAGACCGCCGAGGGATAACAGCCTGTTTTCGCTCATCGTATGCTGCTTTCGGAAAACGTCGATCGAAGATAAGTGCTCGCAGGCAATCTTTAAGGCGATCTTGTCGGCCGCGAATGGATAAGAAGCAGCCCAATTGCTTGGCCAGATAATGCAGTCGAGTTTAGCACTCGGGCGTTCTATCGCGGTCCTTTTAGGATATTCCCAGAAGTCTTTCAGATAGTTCGCGCCGGTTAACTCGGTTTTGGACCGCTTGCCATCGCAAACCCGGCCCCCTAAACTTCTTCGTTTGAACGCGGCGCCCCGCGCCGTTTCCTAATCGAAGCCAATGGAGCGGCGCCCGATGAGCTGGATCGGCATGATTTTTCTGGGCGCGGTAATCGGCGCGGCGGGCTGGTGGCTGCATCCGCTGCGGCGCGCCGGCCGTGTCGGGCAGGGCGCGGCGGGACGCGTCTGGACCGCTATCGTCGCGGGCGCGATCGCCGCCGTCATTGCGCGCATGTTCGGCAATGTCGCCGGTGTTTATCACGATGGCGATTCCCTCGAATGGTTCGCTTGCACGCTCTTCGCGCTCGTCGTCGTGACCGCGACCGTCGCACTCGCTGCGCGGCGCTGAAAACCTCCACCATCGCATCCCTCTTCGGCATTCAAGGCAGATCATCCATGAACGATCGCGTTGCACACTCCGCCACTCCCGACGCAGCCACCTTCGCGCAGCGCGTGGAGACATTGCGCCGCCGCCTGGCCGCGGACCGGTTCGACGCGGTGCTCGTCCCGTCCGCCGATCCGCACTTGTCCGAATATCTGCCGGAGCGCTGGCAGGCGCGTCAGTGGTTGTCGGGCTTTACCGGTTCCGTCGGCACGCTCGTCGTGACGCAGGATTTCGCGGGCGTCTGGGTCGATAGCCGCTACTGGACGCAAGCGGAGGCGCAACTCGCCGGCACCGGCATCGTGCTGATGAAGATGATGGGCGGACAGCAGACCGCGCCGCACGTCGAATGGCTGGCGGAGAACGTGCCGGCGGGCGGCGTCGTTGTGGTCGATGGCGCGGTGCTCGGCGTCGCGGCGGCGCGCGCTTTGGGCGATGCGCTGACCGCACGCGGAATCACGTTGCGCACGGATGTCGACGTGCTGAACGCGGTCTGGCCCGATCGCCCCGGCTTGCCCGATGCGCCCGTTTACGAGCACGCCGCGCCGCACGCAAGCGTCGCGCGCGCCGACAAGCTGGCCAGAATCCGCGAGGCGATGCGTGCGAAGGGCGCGCAATGGCACTTCGTCTCCACGCTCGACGACCTCGCCTGGCTCTTCAACCTGCGCGGCGGCGATGTCAGCTACAACCCGGTGTTCGTCGCGCACGCGCTCGTCGGAATGGATGACGCCACGATTTTCGTCGCCGATGGCAAGGTGCCGGACGCGCCGAAGGAGACGCTTTTGCGCGACGGCGTGCGCGTCGCGCCTTATGCCGGCGCGCGTCAGGCGCTCGGGGCGCTGCCGGCCGGCGCGACGCTGCTGATCGATCCGCGCCGCATCACGCATGGCTCGCTGGAGAGCGTGGCGTCGGGCGTCAAGATCGTCGAGACGGTGAATCCGTCGACATTCGAGAAGTCGCGCAAGACGCCCGCCGAGGCGGAGCACATCCGCGCAACGATGGAACAGGACGGCGCCGCGCTCGCCGAATTCTTCGCGTGGTTCGAAGACGCGCTGGGCCGCGAGCGCATCACGGAGCTGACCATCGACGAAAAGCTCACGGCGGCGCGGGCGCGCCGGCCGGGCTTCGTAAGCCTGAGCTTCGCGACGATCGCCGGGTTCAACGCGAACGGCGCGATGCCGCATTACCGCGCGACCGAAGCGTCGCATTCGGTGATCGAAGGCAACGGGTTGCTGCTGATCGATTCCGGCGGTCAATATCTGAGCGGCACGACGGACATAACGCGCGTGGTGCCGGTCGGCGAGATCACCGCGGAGCACAAGCGCGATTTCACGATCGTGCTGAAGGGAACGATGGCGCTCTCGCGCGCGCGTTTCCCGCGCGGCATCCGCTCGCCGATGCTCGATTCGATCGCGCGTGCGCCGATATGGGAAGCGGGCGCGGATTACGGTCACGGCACGGGTCACGGCGTCGGCTATTTCCTGAACGTGCACGAAGGCCCGCAGGTCATTTCGCACTACGCTCCCGCGGAGCCGTGGACGGCGATGGAAGAGGGCATGATCACCTCGATCGAGCCGGGGATTTATCGGCCGGGCAAGTGGGGCATCCGCATCGAGAATCTGGTGATGAATCAAAGCGCCGGCAAAACTGAGTTTGGCGATTTCCTGTCGTTCGAAACGCTGACGCTGTGCCCGATCGATACGCGCTGCATCGACCTTTCGCTGCTGAATGGCGAGGAGCGCGCGTGGCTCAACGCGTATCACGAGACGGTGCGCCGGCGCGTGTCGCCGCATGTGGAGGGCGCGGCGAAGGCTTGGCTGGAAAAGCGGACGCAGGCGATCTGACAGACCCCGAAAGGAGCGGCGAACAATGACCATCAAAGCAGTCGTATTCGATTTCGGCGGCGTGCTGATCGACTGGGACCGGGAGTATCTCTACCGGCAACTGATTCCGCACGAGACCGAGCGCCGCTGGTTTCTCGACAACGTCTGCAAGATGGATTGGGTCGTTCAGCAAGACGGCGGGCAGAGCACGGAGGAAGGCACCGCGGAACTCGTCGCCCTGTATCCGGAGCACGAAGCGCTGATTCGCGCGTTCTACGCGCGCTGGCATGAGATGGTGGCCGGCGTGCTCGAGGAGGGCGTTGCGCTGGTCGACCGTCTGGACGCAGCAGGCGTGCCGCTCTTCGGGTTGACGAACTGGTCAGCGGAGACCTTCCCCTACGCGTGGGAGCGCTTCGACGTGCTGCGGCGTTTCCGGGAAATCGTGGTGTCGGGGCGCGTCGGCGTCATCAAGCCCGATCCGCAGATTTTCGCGTTGATGCGCGCCGAGATCGAGAAGCACCTGCCGGGCGTGGCGCCGCATGAACTCGTCTTCATCGACGATAACCTCAAAAACGCCCAAGCCGCGACCGCTCTTGGCTGGCACGGCGTTCACTACACCGGCGCGCTCGACACGGAAACGAAGCTGCGCGCGCTGAACGTGCCGGTCTAGCACGCACGCCAGCGGCGACGCGCTACTGCCCCAGCAGATTCTTCAGCGCGTTGCCGATTCCCCGCACCGTATCGCCCGCGCCCTTCGCGACGCCTTCCGCGCTCACGCCGAGCGCCTTCGCAAACCCGGCCGCCAGTTTCTTCGACAGACTCTCCGACAGCGAGAACTTCGGATCGCGCAGATCGCCGTCGAGCGTGAATTCGAGCTTGATCTCGTCCTTGCGATCCTTCAGCGCGGCGATCGCGGCTTTCGTCGGTATCGACAGAAAGGTGTCGAGCGGACCCGCGCCGTCGCTGATTTGCAGGTGATTCAGCGTGAGCACTCCCGGCGCATGAATGCGGTAGTCGCGCACGCTCGCGTCGAGTGTCATGTCGATGGTGCCGCCCGTCACCGCGGCCTTCGCGCCGGCTTTCTTCAGCAGGTAAGGATCGAGCGTCGAAATGTCGACGCTGCGCAGGGTCGCGCGCGTCTGCGAATCCTTGCTCGCGATGACCATCCAGCCGCCCCACGAAACCGTGCCCGTATGCGATGGACCTTTGATGGAGCCGGTCATCGAAAGCGACGTGCGCTCAGTGAGCGCCGGCAGATGCAGATGCTCGATCGTCGCGCGTGCGTCGCTGATCAGCACGCGATACGGCTGTTGCTGCTGCACCGATGCATCGAAGAACTCCATCGCGCCGCGTTCGAACGACACGCGGTCGATCAGCTTTTCTTCCTGCGCGCGCTGCATCGCCTTGTCGTCGGGCTTCGCGTTTGCGACGCGCGCGGTTTCCTTGAGACCGGGGAGGATCAGCACGCGGCCATCGGCGGCGCGCACGATCGACAAATAGTAGTTGTCGACGCTCACATTGCGCAGATGCACGCGATTCGACAGCGCCGCGCGCATATCGACGTCGAGCACAATGCGCTCCGCACGCAACGCGTCGCCGGCGGACCAGTCGCGCGGCCCGCGCAGCCGCACCCGCGAAAGCGTCACTTGGCCGAAGCCGACATCGATCTCGTCGACGGAACCGTTCGGCCCGAGCGTCTCGCGGATGCGTTCCTTCATCTGATGCGCGACGAAGAACCATCCGCCGATCGCCACGACGACGATCGCGATGACGACCCCCACTGCCCACCGCGCTCCCCGCCGCGCGTCCGATGCCGCCATGTGTTGCGTCTCCCCGTGCAAGCTCGTTGATTCGGCGAAAAACCGCCGCGCAAACAAAAATGGCGACGTGCCCGAGACAGTCGCCATTTTTGTTGATGATGTCGGTGCGCGCGCCCGCATTGAGCGCGCTTCCGGCGCCGGTCAGCGCGTGATCGGCTTGTAACGCAGGCGTTTGGGTTTCGCACCTTCTTCGCCGAGGCGCTTGCGCTTGTCGGCCTCGTATTCCTGGTAATTACCGTCGAAGAATTCGACGTGCGATTCGCCTTCGAACGCGAGGATGTGCGTGGCGATCCGGTCGAGGAACCAGCGATCGTGCGAAATGACCATCACCGAGCCGGCGAATTCGAGCAGTGCGTCTTCGAGCGCCCGCAGCGTTTCGACGTCGAGATCGTTCGACGGTTCGTCGAGCAGCAGCACGTTGCCGCCGGCGATCAGCGTCTTCGCGAGATGCAGACGCCCGCGCTCGCCGCCCGACAGATTCCCGACGAGTTTCTGCTGGTCGCTGCCCTTGAAGTTGAACCGGCCGATGTAGGCGCGCGACGGCGTTTCGTACTTGCCGACCGTGAGCACATCGGCGCCGCCGGAGATTTCCTCGAAGACGGTTTTGTCGGCGGCGAGCGCGTCGCGGCTTTGATCGACATAGGCGAGCTTGACCGTCGGGCCCTGGATGATCTCGCCCGAATCCGGCTGCTCCTTGCCGGTCAGCATACGAAAGAGCGTGGACTTGCCCGCGCCGTTCGGCCCGATGATGCCGACGATCGCGCCGGCCGGAATCTTCATGCTGAGGTTGTCGATCAGCAGCCGATCGCCATACGCCTTGCTGACGTTCTTGAACTCGATGACCTCATTGCCGAGCCGATCGCCGACCGGAATGAAGATTTCCTGCGTTTCGTTGCGCTTCTGATATTCCTGACTGTTGAGTTCCTCGAAGCGTGCGATACGCGCCTTCGATTTCGCCTGACGTCCCTTCGGATTCTGGCGCACCCATTCGAGTTCTTTCTTGATGGCTTTCTGACGCGCGGATTCGCTCGCTTCTTCCTGCTTGAGGCGGTCTTCCTTCTGGTCGAGCCAGCTCGAATAGTTGCCCTTCCACGGAATGCCGTGGCCGCGGTCGAGTTCGAGAATCCACTCGGCGGCGTTGTCGAGGAAGTAGCGATCGTGCGTGACGGCGACGACGGTGCCCGGATAGCGCGTCAGGAACTGTTCGAGCCATTCGACGGATTCGGCGTCGAGGTGGTTGGTCGGTTCGTCGAGCAGCAGCATGTCGGGCTTTTGCAGCAGCAGCTTGCAGAGCGCGACACGGCGCTTTTCGCCGCCCGACAGATGTTCGATTTTCGCGTCCCACGCGGGCAGGCGCAGCGCGTCGGCGGCGACTTCGAGTTGTTGCTCGGGGCTGCCGCCGTCGCTCGTCGCGAGGATGGCTTCGTATTTCGCCTGGTCGGCGGCGAGCTTGTCGAAGTCGGCGTCGGGTTCGGCGTAGGCGGCGTAGATTTCGTCGAGCTTCTTTTGCGCCTGGAAGACATCGCCGAGACCTTCTTCGACGGCCTGACGCACGGTTTGCTGCGGATCGAGCTGCGGCTCCTGCGGCAGATAGCCGATGTTGAGGTTGGGCATCGGCTGCGCTTCGCCTTCGATGTCCTTATCGACGCCCGCCATGATGCGGATGAGCGTCGACTTGCCGGAACCGTTCAGCCCGAGCAGGCCGATTTTCGCGCCGGGGAAGAAGGAGAGCGAGATGTCTTTCAGAATCTGACGCTTCGGCGGCACGATCTTGCCGACGCGGTTCATGGTGAAGACGTATTGGGCCATGTGGATTGTCTGTGATCGTTTGAAGATGCGAACGCCGTGCGCGGGCGGCGCGTGAGCCGGCGTTCGATGAATTCGTCTGCGCGCGATGATGCGCGTGCCCGCCGCGCTTTCGGGGCGCAGCGGGGTTGCGTGTCATTGTACTTCGGGCTTGCGCCGGGTTATCGCCCGCGCTATTGCCATGCGGCGACGCCGCCGTGTCGCGAGCACGTGCCGCTGTGGTGGCGGCTGAAGCTGTAGGTGCCGTCGCGGCATTGCGCGCTGGCGCCCTGGGGGACGGTGCCGGAGCGCGAGTGAGCGGGGGAGTGGATAGTGTTGCCGTCGCGGTTCGTGTAGTGGCCGTGGTTGTCGAGGCCGGATTCGTCGGGCTGCTGCTCGTACCGGTAGTGATTGCCTTGATAGGCCACGGCGGCTGGAGCGAAAAGGACGCTCGTCGCGATAACGGTGGCGATCGCGGTGGCGTGCCACGCGCTCATCGGCGTGCATCTGTTCATTTTCTCGATCACTTCCAAAGCTCCGGCGACTGGATCAGGCGGGCAATCTCATAGGTCCACTGCTTCAATCATTGCAGGACCGCTGAAAAGCACGAATCGGTCGCGGAAAAACGAGCAATGAAGAAGACGTATCGAATCGGCTGCGCCAATCTGCATCCGAGCCATCCAAACAAAAGAGCGGAGTCCCTTTATCAGGGACTCCGCTCCGCGAGCAAAATGCTTTGACAGTCTTTGACTTGTCTTGTCGCGCCGCTTAGACGTTGAACAAGAAATTCATCACATCCCCGTCCTGCACCACATATTCCTTTCCTTCCGCCCGCATCTTCCCGGCTTCCTTCGCGCCTTGTTCGCCCTTGTACGCGACGAAGTCATCGAAGGCAATCGTCTGCGCGCGAATGAAGCCGCGTTCGAAGTCCGTATGGATCGCGCCGGCAGCCTGCGGCGCCGTATCGCCCACATGAATGGTCCACGCGCGCACTTCCTTCACGCCCGCCGTGAAGTACGTTTGCAGGCCAAGCAGCTTGAAACCCGCGCGAATTACGCGATTCAGCCCCGGCTCGGTCATGCCCATGTCGGCGAGGAAGTCCTGCTTGTCGGCGTCGTCGAGATCGGCGATTTCGGCCTCGATCGCCGCGCACACCGCGACCACCGGCGCATTTTCCGCCTCCGCATGCTTGCGCACCGCGTCCAGATACGGATTGTTCTCGAAGCCGTCTTCCTTCACGTTCGCGACGTACATCGTCGGCTTCGAGGTGATCAGGCAGAACGGCTTGATGAGCGCCTGTTCGTCGTCGTTCAGACCGAGGCCGCGTACCGGCTTCGCCTGATCGAGCTGCGCGCGCACCTTTTCGAGCACCGCGACGAGCTTCGCCGCTTCCTTGTCGTTGCCCGACTTCGCCGCCTTCGAGTAACGCGTAAGCGCCTTCTCGACCGTCGCCAGATCGGCCAGCGCCAGTTCGGTATTGATGACTTCGATATCCGCGATCGGATCGATCTTGCCCGCGACGTGAATGACGTTCTCGTCTTCGAAGCAGCGCACGACGTGCGTGATGGCATCCGTCTCGCGGATGTTCGCCAGAAACTGATTGCCGAGGCCTTCGCCCTTGCTCGCGCCGGCGACCAGCCCTGCGATATCGACGAACTCGACGACCGCCGGAAGAATGCGCTCCGGTTTCACGATTTCGGCCAGCGCCGTAAGACGCGCGTCCGGCACTTCGACGACGCCGACATTCGGCTCGATGGTGCAGAACGGATAGTTCTCGGCGGCAATACCCGCCTTGGTCAACGCATTGAAAAGAGTGGACTTGCCGACGTTAGGCAAGCCGACGATGCCGCATTGGAGGCTCATGGAATCCTTCGAACTGGTGAGACGGCGCTTCGTCGCGCGCATTCGTCAAACGATGCTCGCGAGGCGGCCAGCATTGCGCGCCAGCGCCGGGGCCGCATCCGCAGCCGGGCAAACCGGTATTGTAACGCCGCGCGGCATCAACGTTTCCGCGCCCGGCAAGCGCCAAAACCCCCGCAACCCTCGCGGCTATAATGCCCCACATGACTTCGCATCCCTTGACCTTTCACGCGGTCGTCGTCGGCGGCGGGCTCGTCGGCAAGACGGCTGCACTCGCGCTCGCCCAGTCCGGCCTGCGCACCGCGCTGCTCGCGCCGCAAGCAGCGGGCTTGCCGCCCGGCGCCATCTTCGATTCGCGCATCTACGCGCTGTCGTCCAGTTCGCAGACCTTGCTGGAGCGGCTGCGTGTCTGGCAGGCGCTGGATCGCTCGCGGCTCGGTCCGGTCTTCGATATGCGTGTGTTCGGCGATGCCCACGCGGAGCTGCATTTCTCCGCATTCCAGGCATCGGTGCCGCAGCTCGCGTGGATCGTCGAATCGACGTTGATCGAGCAGGCGCTCGACGCCGCCTTGCGCTTCCAGCCAAGTCTTTCGTGGTTCGAAGCGCGCGCGCAAGGCATGACCGTCGAAGAAGACGCGGCTTTCGTCACGCTTTCAAGCGGCGAGACGTTGCAGACGGATCTGATCGTCGGCGCGGACGGCGCGCATTCATGGGTGCGGGCGCAGATGGGCGCGAAGATGGAGCGCCGCGACTACCGGCAAACGGGCGTCGTCGCCAACTTCAAGGCGGAACGGCCGCACGGTGAAACTGCGTATCAATGGTTCCGCGATACCGAAATCATCGCGCTGTTGCCGCTGCCGGGCGATCACGTGTCGCTCGTCTGGTCGGCGCGCACGCAGCATGCGGACGAACTCGTCGCGCTGGATCCGGCGCAGCTTGCCGTGAAGGTCGAGGAAGCATCGCAACGCACGCTCGGCGCGCTCGAATGCGTGACGCCCGCGCAGGGCTTTCCGCTCGGGCTGCAGACGGTCGACCGGCTGGTTGCGCCGCGCGTCGCGCTCGTCGGGGATGCCGCGCATCTGATTCATCCGCTTTGCGGCCAGGGCATGAACCTCGGCCTGCGCGATGTCGCCGCGCTCGCGGATGTCATCGTGAACAAGGAAGCGTTCCGCGATCTCGGCGATCCGATTCTGCTGCGCCGCTATGAACGCGCGCGCCGCGAAGACATCCAGAAGCTGATGATCGTGACGGACGGCATGCAGCGGCTCTTCTCCGCGCCCGGCACACTGGCCCGCGCGATCCGCAACACAGGTATGGCGTTCGTCGGGGCGCAGCCGCTTGCCAAGCGCTGGCTCGTGTCGGCGGCGCTCGGGTAAGCGGTCAACTCACATACCGCGGGGCGCGCCTGGCGGCGTCGCCCCGCATCTACGGAAAACGGCATGAAAACCACTCTTCGCCTGAGTCTCGCCACGGTCACGACGCTGGCCGTGACGCTCGGCCTCGGCTGTTCGGCGCAGGCCGATCAGACCACCGACAAGCTCAAATCGACGCTCGAATCGCGCATGGGCGATGCGACCATCAAGAGCATCGACAAAACGCCCATTGCAGGGCTGTACGAAGTCAACCTCGGTTCGCAGATCATTTATAGCGATGCAGGCGGCAACTACGTGCTGCTCGGCGATCTAGTCGATACCCGCAACAGCAAGAACCTGACCGAAGCGCGGCTCGCTGAAACCAACAAGATCGATTTCGCGAAGCTGCCGTTCGAAAACGCGGTGAAGGTCGTGAAGGGCAACGGCAGCCGCAAGATCGCCGTGTTCTCGGACCCGAACTGTCCATACTGCAAGCAACTCGAGTCGACGCTGAAATCGATCGATAACGTGACCGTCTACACGTTCCTGTACCCGGTGCTGTCGCCGGATTCCACGGCCAAGTCGAAGTCGATCTGGTGCGCGAAGGATCGCGCGATGAGCTGGGAAGGCTGGATGCTCGACCACAAGGCGCCGGCGACCGCCGCCGCCTGTGACACCACCGCGATCGACAAGAATCTCAAACTCGGCCGCTCGATGAACGTGACCGGCACGCCGACCGTGTTCCTCGCCGATGGCCGCCGTCTGCCGGGCGCGGTGCCTGCGGACCAGCTGGAAAAGGCAATGTCGGCGGTACGCTGAAGCCGGTGTAATCGACGGGAAGGAGGCGCGCGTGCGCCTCCTTTGGTTTTTCGGCCTGCCATTGCGTGCCACTGCGCACGCGCGAATTGCAGCCTAAAAAAAGAACAAGGACTACGCGATGAATTCCCCGATGCAACCGGTGCGCTACAGCATCGTTCCGAAGAACCCGGCCGCGCACATTTTCGAAGTGACGCTCACCGTTGCGGAGCCGGACCCGGCTGGTCAGCGCTTCCTGCTGCCGGTGTGGATTCCCGGCAGCTACATGATCCGCGAATTCGCGCGCAACATCGTGACGCTGCAGGCGTTCAACGCAGCGGGCCGGCGCATCGCGATCGAGAAGATCGACAAACACGCGTGGCAGGCCGCGCCGCACGACGGCCCGATTACGCTGCGCTACGAGGTCTATGCGTGGGACATGTCCGTGCGCGCGGCGCATCTGGACGACACCATCGGCTTCTTCAACGGCACGAGCGTGTTTCTCGCGGTGGAAGGGCAGTCGGCTGCGCCTTGTATCGTGGATATCCAGCCGCCCGCCGGCGGCGCGCATCGCAACTGGCGCGTTGCGACGGCGCTCGGGGAATCGCGCGGAACGAAGCGGTACGGCTTCGGCAGCTACGAGGCGGCGAACTACGACGAACTCGTCGATCACCCCGTCACGCTGGGCGAATTCGCGCTCGGCGGATTCACGGCGCATGGCGTGAAGCATGACATCGTGATCTCGGGACGCGTCATCGGACTGGACATGCAGCGGCTCGCCGTCGATCTGAAGCGCGTCTGCGAAGCGCAAATCGCGCTGTTCGAACCGCGCACGAAGAAAGCGCCGATGGACCGCTACGTGTTCATGACGGTCGCCGTCGCTGACGGTTACGGCGGCCTGGAGCATCGCGCATCGACGGCGCTGATCTGCAATCGCGGCGATCTGCCGGTGCAAGGCCGCCCGGAAATGAGCGACGGGTATCGCACGTATCTCGGTTTGTGCAGCCACGAATACTTCCATACGTGGAACGTGAAGCGCATCAAGCCGGCGGCGTTCGCGCCGTACGACCTGTCGCAGGAGAACTACACGTCGCTGCTGTGGCTCTTCGAAGGTTTCACGTCCTATTACGACGATCTGATGCTCGTGCGCAGCGGGCTCATCAGCGCAAGCGACTACTTCTCGCTGCTCGGCAAGACCATCGGCGGCGTGATGCGCAGCAGCGGGCGATTGAAGCAATCCGTCGCGCAAAGTTCGTTCGATGCGTGGGTCAAGTACTACCGCGCCGACGAAAACGCGCCGAACGCGATCGTCAGCTATTACCAGAAGGGATCGCTGATCGGGCTCGCATTCGATCTCTCGATTCGCGCGCAGACCGGCAACCGGAAATCGCTCGACGACGTGATGCGCCTGCTCTGGCAGCGCTATGGCCGCGATTTCTACCACGGCAAGCCGCGCGGCATCGGCGAGGAAGACGTCGAAGCGCTCTTCGCCGAAGCGACCGGCGCCGATTTGCGCACGCTGTTTCGCGACGGCGTGCGCGGCACTCGCGATCTGCCGCTCGATGCGCTGCTGGAGCCGTTCGGCATCGCGCTTGCGCCCGACATGGCGACCAACGGCACGGCCATCAAGCCGTCGCTCGGCGCGCGTGTGCGGGGCGGGGCGGACTGCACGGTCGCGGTCGTCCACGATGGCGGCGCGGCGCAAAAAGCCGGGCTGTCGGCGGGCGACGTGCTCGTGGCGATCGATGGCTTGCGCGTCACAGGATCGAATCTGGATGCGCTGCTGTCGCGTTATCTGCCGGGCGCGAAGGTCGAAATCCATGCGTTCAGACGCGATGAACTGCGTCGCACGGAGTTGCGGCTCGACGCGCCGGAGATCTCGCGTTACGTGCTGACCGCGATGGACGGGCGCGGTCCTTCGAAGCAATGGCGCGAGCGCTGGCTCCGGGGCTGAACGCGGATTGTTCTACCGGTGCAACGATCCTTCGCGGTCGCGCGGCTTTTTCGCGGATGTCGAAAAACTGAGAATGCTTCCTGACGCGGGCGCTTCCGGTGCCCGAACCCATACAGGAAGGAAGACATCATGACGACGATTCTGCAAATCAACTCCGCTGCTCGTTCGCAAGGCGCTCAGTCGACGCTGCTCGCCGACGAACTAACCGCAAAGCTGCAACAAAGCAATCCGGGCGCGAAGGTCGTCGTCCGCAATCTGCTCGCGGACAACCTGCCGCACCTCGACGATGCGACGCTCGGCGCGTTCTTCACGCCCGCCGACCAGCGCAGTGCCGAGCAGGCGGCGATCGCCGCGAAGAGCGACGCGCTGATCGCGGAGTTGCAAGCAGCGGATATTGTCGTGATCGCTGCGCCGCTGTACAACTTCGGCATTTCGTCGCAACTGAAGGCGTATTTCGACCAGGTCGCGCGTGCGGGCATCACGTTCCGCTACACCGCGAATGGTCCGGAAGGGCTCGTAAAGGGCAAGAAGGTGTTCGTGGTGTCGGCGCGCGGCGGTAAGTATGTCGGCACGCCGCACGACTCGCAGACGCCGTATCTGCAATCGTTCCTCGGCTTCCTCGGCATGACCGACGTGAACTTCATCTACGCGGAAGGCCTGAACATGGGCGCGGATGCGGCTGGCGCGGCGTTGGCGCAAGCGCGCGAAGCAATCGCGGCGCTGTAAGCCGGCGATACGCCGGTGCATGAAAAAACCCGCTGGGTCTCGCGACCGCAGCGGGTTTTTCACGTCGATGCGCTTACTCCGGCAATTGCCAGTCGATCGGCTTCCGTCCGTGCTGCACGAGATACTCGTTCGCCCGCACGAAATGGCCGCATCCCAGAAAGCCGCGATGCGCCGACAGCGGCGACGGATGCGGCGCTTCGAGCACGCAATGCGCCTTCGCCGTTCCCTCGATCAAGCCGCGCTTCGCCTGAGCGTGCGCGCCCCACAGCATAAACACGAGACCGTCGTGCCGAACGGCCATCTCGTGGATGAGCGTATCGGTGCATTGCTCCCAGCCGCGTTTCGCGTGACTGCCGGCCTTGTCGCGCTCGACCGTCAGCGATGTGTTCAGCAAGAGCACGCCTTGCGTGGCCCACGCATCGAGACAGCCGTGCGACGGCGCGGCGAACCCGAGACTCGCGTGAATCTCCTTGAAGATGTTGCGCAGCGACGGCGGCGGGCGCACCGGCGCGGGCACCGAGAACGCGAGGCCGTGAGCCTGCGGCGCGCCCTTGTCCTCGCCGTGATACGGGTCCTGGCCGAGGATGATCACCTTGACGTCTTCGGGCCGCGTCAAGCGCAGCGCGCGGAAGACATCGGCGGGATAGACGGTCTTGCCGGCGGCGCGTTCCGCATTGACGAATTCGCATAACGCCGCATAGCGCGGGCTCTCGATGAACGCCTTCAGATGACGCCGCCAGTCGGCGGGCAGGGCGTCGAACTGACTTTCGAGCGTGGCGAAGCTCGATGCGCCGGACGCCTCGGCCACGCTTTCGGCTTCTGCAAAAAGAGAGGGCTGACGATTCATGCTTCCGCGTCGTTGAGGTTGCTCTCGGGCCGCTCGCGCAGCCGATACCCGCGCTGCGCCTTGCTGACGTCTTCGGGATCCAGTTCCGGAAACGCCCCGCGCAGTTCGGCGGCGAGCGTTTCGAGCGCGCTTGCATCGCCCGATTTCAGCTCGATTTCCAGTTCGCTGATTTCCGAACGACGCGGTTCGCCATCGACGTCCGCGGTGATTTCACCCGAATCGAGCGCGACTTCGATCTGCGATCCCTCGCGCTCGACATCCCACACGATGCGCGTGAAATCGGTGCGAAAGAGCGCGATGAGATTCGGCGCGGCGGCTTGCAGCGCAGCGCGGGCGGCGTTGTCGTCGCAGGCGGCGAGGAGCGCATCGATTTCGAGCGCCTCGCCTTTGACCGGCAGTTCCCATTCGTGCCGGCTATGCATTCCGGCCTTGGCTTCCCCGAGCGTCTTGTAGGTTTGCAGCCATTGTTCCGGCGTGCGGCGCAGACGCAGCGCGGACTTCGCTTTCGCGAGCGTCAGCGACGGCGTGTCGAAGTAGACGTTGCCGAGCTTCATCGGCTTGCCCGCGCCGGTGCGCTCGTCGAAGAAACGCGCGACGTCGTCGTGGGACGACGGCGACAGCGCCAGTTTGATTTCCCGTTCGATACCCACTAGCCGCCCCGTTAGAAGAACATGCGGGCGAGTTCCGCGCCCGGATCGTCGGCGCGCATGAACGCTTCGCCGACGAGGAAGGTATGCACGCGCATCGCGCGCAGCCGCTCGACATCGGCGCGCGACAGGATGCCCGATTCCGTCACGACGATACGATCGTCCGGCACCGATTCGAGCATGCCGATGGTCGTGTCGATGGTTGTCTGGAACGTGCGCAGATTGCGGTTGTTGATGCCGATGAGCGGCGTCTTGAGCGTGAGCGCGTTGCGCAACTCGTCGGCGTCGTGCACTTCGACCAGCACCGCGAGGCCGAGCGAGTGCGCGTAGGCTTCCAGGTCCTGCATCTGCGAAAGCTCGAGCGCGGCGGCGATCAGCAAAATGCAGTCTGCGCCCATCGCGCGCGCTTCGATGACCTGATACGGATCGATGATGAAGTCCTTGCGCAGCACCGGCAGGCTGCACGCGGCGCGCGCTTCCTCGAGATACGCGACGCTGCCCTTGAAGAACTGCACGTCGGTGAGCACGGACAGACACGCGGCGCCGCCTTGCTCATACGAACGGGCGATATCGGCCGGCACGAAATGCTCGCGCAACACACCCTTCGACGGACTCGCCTTCTTCACTTCGGCAATGACCGCGGCCTGATTCGCCGCATGCTTCGCGCGCAACGCGCCGACGAAATCGCGCAAGTCGCGTGCGCTCGCTTCGAGCTTCAACTCTTCGAGCGGCGCGCTTTGTTCGGCGGCGCGGATTTCCTCGCGCTTGACCCCGATGATGCGATCCAGAATGTCACTCATGTCAGCTTCCGTTTAACTTTTGAACTGCTGCGTGAACTTCACGAGCGTCTCGACTTTCTCGCGCGCCGCGCCGCTCGTAATCGCCTCGCGCGCGGCGGCCATGCCGTCGGCGATCGAATCGACGACATTGGCCGCATACAGCGCCGCGCCCGCGTTCATCGTGACGATCTCGCGTGCGACGCCCGCCTTGTTGTTCAGCGCGCCGAGGAGCATCGCCTTCGATTCCTGCGCGTCCTGCACTTTCAGCGTGCGGTTCGACACCATCTGCAGGCCGAAGTCCTCGGGGTGAATCTCGTACTCGGTCACTTCCCCGTGCTTCAGCTCGCCGACCTTCGTCGCCGCGCCGAGCGACACTTCGTCCATGCCGTCCTTGCCGTACACGACGAGCACGTGTTTCGCGCCGAGCCGCTGCATCACGCGAACCTGGATGCCGACGAGGTCCTCATGGAACACGCCCTGGAGCTGATTCGGCGCGCCGGCAGGATTCGTCAGCGGCCCGAGAATGTTGAAGATGGTGCGCACGCCGAGTTCGCGCCGCACGGGCGCGATGTTCTTCATCGCGGGATGATGATTCGGCGCGAACATGAAGCCCATGCCCGTTTCGTGAATCGATGCCGCCACCTGTTCGGGCGTCAGATCGATATTGACGCCGAGCGCTTCGAGCACGTCCGCGCTGCCCGACTTGCTCGATACCCCGCGATTGCCGTGCTTCGCGACCTTCGCGCCAGCTGCAGCCGTGACGAACATCGACGCGGTGCTGATGTTGAAGGTATGCGAGCCGTCGCCGCCGGTGCCGACGATATCGACGAAATTGGAGTTGTCGTCGACTTCGACATGATTCGCGAACTCGCGCATGACGGTCGCCGCCGCCGCGATTTCGCCGATGGTTTCCTTCTTCACGCGCAAGCCGGTGATGATCGCGGCAGCCATCACGGGCGACATCTCGCCGCGCATGATCGTGCGCATCAGATGCAGCATTTCGTCGTGAAAGATCTCGCGATGTTCGATCGTGCGTTGCAGCGCTTCCTGTGCAGTGATGGTCATCGTTTTGCGCCCTTGCCTGCGGTGGTGTTCTTCACGAAGTTTTCGAGCAGGGCGTGACCGTGCTCCGAGAGAATCGATTCGGGATGGAACTGTACGCCTTCCACTTCCAGTTCCTTGTGACGAACACCCATGATCTCGCCGTCCGGCGTCCACGCTGACACTTCCAGACAGTCGGGCAAAGACTCGCGTTCGATCGCGAGCGAGTGATAGCGCGTCACGTTGAAGTGTTTGGGAAGATCGGAGAACACGCCCTTGCAGTCGGTTTCGATCTGGCTCACCTTGCCGTGCATGATGGTTTGCGCGCGCACGACGCGCCCGCCGAATGCCTCGCCGATCGCCTGATGGCCGAGGCACACGCCGAGAATCGGCAGCTTTCCGGAGAATTCGCGCAGGACGTCGAGCGTGATGCCCGCGTGCTGCGGATTGCTCGGCCCCGGCGACAGGCAAATGCGATCGGGTTCGTGCTTAGCGATGTCGTCGAGCGTGATTTCGTCGTTGCGATAGGTGCGCACATCCTCGCCGAGTTCGCCGAAGTACTGGACCAGGTTATAGGTGAACGAGTCGTAGTTGTCGATCATCAGCAGCATGGTCTTGTCTCCTCAGAAGTCGCTGTCGAGGCCGTCTTGCACTTGCTCGGCGGCGCGCAACACGGCGCGCGCCTTGTTTTCCGTCTCTTGCCATTCGGACTCGGGGACCGAATCGGCGACGACGCCCGCAGCCGCCTGCACATACAGATTGCCCTTGTTGATGAGGCCGGTGCGGATCGCAATGGCGAGATCCATCTCGCCGCTGAACGACAGATACCCGACCGCGCCACCATACAGTCCGCGCTTGACGGGCTCGAGCTCGTCGATCAGTTCCATCGCGCGCACCTTCGGCGCGCCGGACAGCGTGCCGGCAGGGAAGGTCGCGCGCAGCACGTCGAAGTTGCTCACGCCGGGCTTCAGCTTCCCTTCGACCGAACTCACGATGTGCTGAACGTGCGAATATTTCTCGATGATCATCTTGTCCGTCACGGCGACCGAACCCGTTTCCGCGATGCGGCCCACGTCGTTGCGCGCGAGGTCGATCAGCATGACGTGTTCGGCGACTTCCTTCGGATCGTTCAGCAATTCAGTGGCGAGTTCGGCGTCGCGCTCGGGCGTGTTGCCGCGCGGGCGGGTGCCGGCGAGCGGGCGTATCGTCACGATGCGGTCCTCGGCGCGCTTTTCCTGACGCACGAGAATTTCGGGCGACGCGCCGACCACGTGCACATCGCCGCCGAAGTTGTAGTAGTACATGTACGGTGACGGATTCAGCGACCGCAGCGCGCGATACAGCGAGAGCGGATTGTCGCGGAACGGCTTGATGAGACGCTGGCCGACCTGCACCTGCATCAGTTCGCCCGCCGCGATGTATTCCTTCGCGCGCCGCACCGCGTTCAGATAATCCTCTTTCGCGAACTCGCGATAGGTTTCCGTGCGCACGCTCGCGGATGTCACCGGCGGCTGCACCGTCGCGCGCAGCCGGCTGCGCAGTTCGCGCAGGCGATGTTTCGCCTTTGCGTAGGCTTCGGGCTTCGTCGGATCGGCGTAGACGATGAGATAGAGCTTGCCCGCGAGGTTGTCGATGACCGCGACTTCCTCCGTCAGCAGCAACTGGATGTCGGGCAGGCCAAGATCGTCGCGCGGCGCCGTGTTCGCCAGCTTCTTCTCGATGTAGCGCACCGCGTCATAGCCGAAGTAGCCGGCCAGACCGCCGCAGAAACGCGGCAAGCCCGGACGCAGCGCCACTTTGAAGCGCTTCTGAAAGCGCTCGATGAACGCGAGGGGATCGCCTTCGTCGGTTTCCGTCACGGCGCCGTCGGTGACGACTTCGGACACGCCGTTCTGCACGCGCACCATCGTGCGCGCCGGCAGGCCGATGAACGAATAACGTCCGAAGCGCTCGCCGCCCACCACCGATTCGAGCAGGAACGAGTTCGCGCCGTTGCGTTCCGGCTGCGCCAGCTTCAAGTAGAGCGACAACGGGGTTTCGAGGTCGGCGAGCGCTTCGGCGATCAGCGGAATGCGGTTGTAGCCTTCATTCGCCAGCGATTGGAATTCGAGTTCGGTCATGTTGCGATCCTTGATCGACGCGCGCCTTCATATGGGGATGCGGCGTCGGGAAGAACTGGGGCGCTGCGGTAGGCTTGTTTCTCGCGTTGTCGGCATATGCGTCCGAGCCGCGCGGATGCGGTTCAGACGACGATCGGACCTTTCGCGGCAGCGCGCGGCCTGCGTCGGATGTGACGCATGCCAACGCATGCCAGGAAACGGCTCGATGGACGAATCAACGGAAACGGCGCGGGAATGCGCAGCGAAACAAAAAACGGATGCTGAAGCGAGTGCAGTAAGACGCGACATGGCTTCAGCGTACCTCGGGTGAGGTTAGCGCGACCAGCGACGCCAGGGCCAGGCTCCCCGGTCGATGCTGCTCAGACTCCGTTTTCTGTTGAGAAACATGAAAGATGGACTATTCAGTCAGAGTGGTGTCGGGCGGCGCCAGTGTCGCGGCGATCGCCATGGCTGCGGTGCGCAGCGTGGAAACTATACCATCGGATTTCACCGATTGCACTGCTTTCCCGTGGTTATAGCCATAGGGCACGGTAAGCGTCGCCATGCCGGCTGCGCGGCCCGCGAGCGCATCGTTCTCCGAATCGCCGACCGCGACGGTTTCGCGCGGCAGAACGTCCAGGCGTTCGCAAGCGGTGAGCATCGGCAGCGGATCGGGCTTCTTCAGCGCGACGGAATCGCCGCCGAGAACGACCTTGAAATACTGCGCCACGCCAAAGTGCGACAGCAGTTCCACCGCGAACCGATGTGGCTTGTTAGTCACGCACGCGAGCGCGATGCCGAGTTCGCGCATCGCTTCGAGGCCTTCCTTGACTTCGGGGAAGAGCGTCGAATGCTTGCCGTTGATCTTGGCGTATTCGCTTTGATAGGTGGCGAGGGCGTCGTCGAATTGCGCGGTGGCTTGCGGGTGCGGCAGACGGGCGGCCAGCACGCTGCGGATCAGGTTTTCCGAGCCTTTGCCGATGTAACCCACGACTTCATCGCGGGTGACGGGCGGTTCGACGCCGATGCGCGCGAGCATGCCGTTGAGGGCGGCGACGAAGTCGTCGGCGGTATCGACCATGGTGCCGTCCAGGTCGATGATGGCCGCGCGAATCGGCCGGTTCGAAAAGGCGGGCAACGCCGCCGCGCTATCGCTCATTGCTGCGCTCCCGAGTTCGCCAGTTCCACACGCATCGCGTCGATCACCTGCTTATAGTCAGGCTTGCCGAAGATGGCCGAGCCCGCGACGAATGTGTCCGCGCCGGCCGCCGCGATTTCCGCGATGTTGTCCACTTTCACGCCGCCGTCGATTTCCAGATGGATGTGGCGGCCCGTACGTTCGCGGTAAGCGTCGATGCGCGCACGTGCTTCGCGCAGTTTGTGGAGCGCCTCGGGGATGAACGACTGCCCGCCGAAACCCGGATTGACCGACATGATCAGGATGAGATCGAGCCGGTCCATCACGTGATCGAGATAATTCAGCGGCGTCGCCGGGTTGAACACGAGGCCCGCCTTGCAGCCGTGATCGCGGATCAGCGACAGCGTACGGTCGATGTGTTCCGAACCCTCCGGATGAAAGCTGATTACATTGGCGCCCGCTTTCGCGAAATCGGGCACGATGCGATCGACGGGCCGCACCATCAGATGCACGTCGATGGGCACGTCCACGTGCGGACGGATGGCCTCGCACACCATCGGGCCGATGGTGAGGTTCGGCACGTAATGGTTGTCCATCACGTCGAAGTGGATCCAGTCGGCTCCGGCGGCGACGACGTTGCGGACTTCCTCGCCGAGCCGGGAAAAATCGGCGGAAAGGATGCTGGGAGCGATGTGAAATTGCGCCATGAGCGTATCTGATGTGAGGCCAGAATGCATGAAAGCCTGATGGCTCGCGGGCCAGCAGGCGCGAAGGCCGGCCAGCGTGCGGCCCCGGGTCCGAAGCCGTGATTCTAACTCGCGATTTTCCCGGCGTAAGTCAGCCGAATGGCCAGATGAACGCTGTCCGATGCACCCAGCGCTCCGGATTCCGTGTTGCGGGCACGGGCTGCATCAAGCAGAATGCGTGACCAATAGCGGCACACCCGCTCGCTGTCTACCGGCAGCGAAGCGACGAATTGAACTTGGAACGATGATGAGCCAGTACGAATTCAGCGTGTCCGTCGAGACGCGATATCTGCCCGAACAGTCCGATCCGGACAGCCGCCAATACGCCTTTGCCTACACGCTGACGATCCGCAATACCGGCGAGGTCGCGGCTCAGCTCATCGCGCGTCACTGGATCATCACCGACAGCGACAACCACGTGCAGGAAGTGAAGGGGCTTGGCGTAGTCGGTCAGCAGCCGCTCCTGCCGCCCGGCGAGCGATTCGAATATACGAGTTGGGCGGTGATCGGCACGCCGGTCGGCACGATGCGCGGCGAATACTTCTGCGTCGCGGAGGACGGCGAGCGCTTCGAGGCGCCGATCGCCGAATTCGCGCTGCATATGCCGCGCACGCTGCATTGAAGGAACGATGGCAGCGGGCAGCGGGCAGCGGGCAGCGGAGCTTAACGGCGCTTGGCCGCGTCGTTCGCGCGGTTCTGGTGTTTCTTCTTGCCCGATGCCGTCCACGCGACGATGAAAATCAGCAAGCCGAGCGCCACGAGCGCCTCGAGCGCAAAAATCAGCATTGGATATTCGTCGAACAGATCAGACATGGCGGTTCCCATCAAGAACGAGCATTGTATGCGCAGTATCGTGCGAAGCGCGGCACGTGGAGCGGCCTGGGCCGCGTCGATGGCAGCGGCTGTCCTGCTCGCCTCGTGCGGCGGCGGCGGCGGCGGTTATGTGAAGCCGGGGCCGAGCACGGCCGGCGGCACGCCGATCACGACCGGGCAGCGCGCGTCATCGCGGCTTACGGCGGTGAGTTGGCAGCAGGTTCCCGGCTGGAACGACGATTCGCTGATTGGCGCAACCGCCGCGCTGCGTCAGAACTGCAGCCGGCTCGCGCGTCAGGCGAACTGGCAGAAGGCGTGCGCGGCGGCCCAGCGGCTGGACGACCTGGACATGTCGGAGGCGCGCAGTTTCTTCGAGACGTATTTCACGCCGTTCCAGCTAGCCAATACTGACGGCACGCTCGACGGCCTCGTGACCGGCTACTACGAACCGCTGCTGCGCGGTTCGCGCATGAGGCGCGGTGCGTATCAGTATGCGTTGTACCGATGGCCGTATCGTTATAAGCCCGGCGCCGCGTTGCCTGCGCGCGCCCAGCTCGAACGCTCCGGCGTGCTGAACGGCAACGAACTGGTCTGGGTCGACGATCCAATCGAAGCTTTCTTCCTGCAGGTGCAGGGCTCGGGGCGCGTCGTCATGGAAGACGGCAGCGTGATGCGTGTGGGTTTCGGCGGGACCAACAATCAGCCGTATCGGTCGATCGGCAAGGAGTTGCTCGATCGCGGCGAACTGACGCCCGCGCAAGCGACGATGCAAGGCATCAAGGCGTGGGCGAAGGCCAACCCGGCGCGCGTCGATGCGCTGCTCGACGTCAATCCGCGCTTCGTGTTTTTCCGCGAGATGCCTGCCGCCACGGCGCTGACGACGAGTCTTGGCGACGGTCCCGTCGGCGCGCTCGGCGTGCCGCTGACGCCCGAACGTTCGATCGCGGTCGATCCTTCCGCGATTCCGCTCGGCACGCCCGTGTTCCTTCAGACGACGCGTCCGCTCAGCAACCAGCCGATGAACCGGCTGGTGTTCGCTCAGGATACCGGCTCTGCGATCAAGGGCGGCGTGCGCGCCGATTATTTCTGGGGCCTCGGCGACGATGCCGGCGACCTCGCGGGACGCATGAAGCAGGGCGGCCGGATGTGGCTGCTGATGCCTAACTCGTGATCGTGTGGCTTAAGGCTTCTGGCCGCGCTTGTCCACCACGCGCCGTGCTTTGCCGACAGAACGTTCGATACCGTTCACCGGCAGCACGTTCACCACGGCGCTCACGCCGATCAGCGCCTTGATGTCGTAGGCAAGCGCAGTCCTTGCGCTGTCCAGCGCCGCGACGTCGGGCGCCGATTCGGGACATGGCTCGCAATTGAGTGTGAATACGTCGAGCGGGCCGTCCTTCGTCAGCACGATCTGATAATGCGGCGCGAGCACCGGCCGCTTCAGCAAGAGTTCCTCGATCTGCGTCGGGAAGACGTTGACCCCGCGCACGATCATCATGTCGTCCGAGCGGCCGGTGATCTTTTCCATGCGGCGCATCGTCCGCGCGGTGCCCGGCAGGAGTCGCGTGAGATCTCGCGTGCGATAGCGGATGACCGGCAGCGCTTCCTTCGTGAGCGACGTGAACACCAGCTCGCCGAATTCGCCGTCCGGCAGCACTTCGCCGGTGTCGGGATCGATGATCTCGGGATAGAAGTGATCCTCCCAGATCGTCGGGCCGTCCTTCGTTTCGGCGCACTCGGACGCCACGCCCGGCCCCATCACTTCGGATAGACCGTAGATGTCGACGGCATCGATGCCCATGCGCTGCTCGATTGCATGGCGCATGTCGTTCGTCCACGGCTCCGCGCCGAAGATGCCGATGCGCAGCGAACAGCTCGCCGGCTCGATGCCTTGCCGCTCCAGCTCGTCAGCGATGGAGAGCATATAGCTCGGCGTCACCATGATGATGTCGGGCCGGAAGTCCTGAATCAGTTGAACTTGCTTCTCGGTCTGACCGCCGCCGAAAGGAATCACGGTCAGCCCCGCGCGCTCGGCGCCATAGTGCGCACCGAGCCCGCCGGTGAAAAGGCCGTAGCCGTAGCTCACGTGCACCTTGTCGCCGCGACGCGCGCCCGCCGCGCGAATCGAACGGGCGACGAGATCCGCCCAGGTGTCGATGTCCTTCGCCGTATAGCCGACGACGGTAGGCTTGCCCGTCGTGCCGGACGAAGCGTGGATGCGCGCGACGCGCTCTTGCGGCACGGCGAACATGCCGAACGGATAGTTGTCGCGCAGGTCCTTTTTCGTCGTGAAGGGAAAGCGCGCGAGGTCCGCAAGCGATTGCACGTCGTCGGGATGCACGCCCGCTTCATCGAACTTGCGGCGATACACAGGCGAATTGTCATAGGCGTGTCTGAGCGTCCATTTCAGACGCTGCAACTGAAGCGCGACGAGTTCGTCGCGGCTCGCCTTCTCGATCGCTTCGAGCGGCAACGGTGTAGTCATCGATGTCTCCTTCATGCTCGCTATGCGGCGCGGTCGTTGCCGCGGCCGGCTGATCGATCGGTTCGGTCAAGTGGGAATCACGGTGCCCTTGATCTGGGCCGACTTGCCGCGAAACATCGCGACGGCTTCGCCTTCGCGATTCGTGACGCGGATATCGTAGATGCCGGTGCGCCCGCTCAATGTCTGCTCCACCGCCTCAGCGGTCAGGCGATCGCCGCCGTGCACGGGGCGCAGGAATTCGATCGAACATCCCGCCGCCACCGTGCTGACGTTATAGGAGTTGCACGCGAAAGCGAATGCCGAATCCGCAAGCGTAAACATCAGGCCGCCGTGGCAAATTGCGTGGCCATTGAGAAAGTCCGGGCGCACGTTCATCTGAAGCCGCGCATAGCCGGGCCGCACTTCGACTAGCTCGATGCCCAGCGCGCGCGAGCAGGCATCCGCTTCATACATGGCTTTTGCCGTGGCTTCGGCGAGTTGTTGAGGCGTCACGCAAGTCTCCCTGATGGATTCAAAGGCCTTCGAAGCGCGGGGCGCGCTTTTCCTTGAATGCGGCGACGCCTTCGATGTAGTCGGGCGATGCGCCGAGTTCGCGCTGCACGTCGCGTTCGAGGTCGAGTTGCGCGTCGAATGAGTTGGTCGCGCTCGCACGCATGGCCTGCTTGATCGCGGCAATTGCGCGCGCGGGCTGCTGGGCGAGTTGTGCGGCCAGTTGCGCGGCGGCGCGCTGCAGTTCCGCATCGTCCACGACGCGCCACACGATGCCCCACGCTTCGGCCTTCTCCGCGCCGAGCTTTTCGCCGGTCAGCGCAAGCCCCAGCGCACGCGCTTCACCGACGCGGCGCGGCAAGAGCCACGTTCCGCCCGAATCCGGCACGAGGCCGATCTTCACGAACGCCTGGATGAAGCTCGCCGAACGTGCCGCGAGGACGAGATCGCAGGCCATCGCCAGGTTCGCGCCCGCGCCTGCAGCCGTGCCGTTGACCGCAGCGATGACAGGCAGCGGCATCGCTTGAAGGCGGCGCACGAGCGGATTGAAGTGAGCGTCGATCAGTTCGCCGAGGTCGGACATCGAACCCGGCGTGAATTCGAGATCGGCAAGGTCCTGCCCGGCGCAAAACGCGCGCCCCGCGCCGGTCAGGACGATCGCGCGCGCGTTCTCCGCCTCGGCCCGGTCGAGCGCCTGGCTCAATTGGCCGTGCATCTCGCGTGTAAAGCTGTTCAGCTTGTCAGGACGATTCAGCGTGATAGTCGCGACGCGCGTATCGCTATCGATTTGAAACAGAACGGACTGCTCGGACATGGCATCTCCTCTGACACGGGTCGCGTTTGAGTTCGTCACATGCGGATACTAGGCGCGCGGCCCGATGCTTTCCATTCGGCCGAAAGGCATAAGCCGATTGCACGACTTCGCCTTTCCGTCGTTTTGCTTATGCCGTTTGGCCGGCTTCCGCAGGCGCTGCCTTGGGCGCAACATGCACTCGACTCTGAACGACCCGGAAGCGGTTTGCGACGAAGGCGGCATCGGCGAGAGCGGCATTTGCGGCCGGGTTTGCGCCGGTGCCGTGGAAGTCGGAGAACGCTGCGGATTGATTGACGAAGACGCCGCCCGTCAGATTGATCGAGAGCGCGACGCCACCGCGTATCGCGGCTTCATGGGCAGCGTCGATCACGGCGTCGTCCGTGCTGTAGACCGACAGTGTGAGCGCGCCGTGCTCCTGCGCGATGGAGCCGGCGAGGTCGAGCGATTGCGTGGTGGAATCGGTGGCAATCACGAACGCTATAGGTCCGAACCATTCTCTCGTGAACGTGGTTTCGTGATCGCGTGCGTCGAGCTTGAGCAGCAGTGGCGTGTGAACTTGCGCTTCCGGGAAGGCGGGATGCGTGAGCGTCCGGCTATCGAGCAGCACGTCTCCGAGCGCGCGTGCTTCAGCGATTCGCGCCACGATGCCTTGATTCTGGATCGCGCCGGTCAGTTCGACGGCGCGCGCGGCATCGGAAGTCAGCTTTTCTACGGCGCCGGCGAGTGCCTTCGCGACTTCGTCGAAGCTGAGTTGCGCGTCGGCAGTGCGGATGCCGTCGCGTGGCACATAGATGTTTTGCGGCGCGGTACACATCTGGCCGGAGTACAGCGCGAGCGAGAACGCGATGTTGCGCGCGGCGGCTTTCAGGTCGTCGACGGAATCGATGACGATCTGATTCACGCCCGCTTTCTCTGTGAAGACCTGCGCCTGGTGCGCGTTGCGCTCGAGCCAGGTGCCGTTCTGCGTGCTGCCGGTGAAATCGATGAGCTTGATTTCGGGACGCACGGCGAGTTGCTGGACGAGCGGGCCGTCATTCGGCTCGGTGGCGAGCAGCGTGACGACGTTCGGATCGAAGCCGGCTTCGCGCAGGACGTCGCGAGCGATGCGTACGGTGATCGCCAGCGGCAAGATCGCGCCGGGATGCGGCTTTACGATGACGGTGTTGCCCGTGGCGAGGTCGGCGAAAAGGCCGGGATAACCGTTCCACGTCGGGAACGTGCAGCAGCCCAGCACGAGACCGGCGCCGCGCGGGACGATGCTATAGCGCTTCTGCATCGCGAGCGGCGGGTTCTTGCCTTGCGGCTTTTCCCAATGCGCTTCGGCCGGAATGCGGCGCAGTTGGTCCCACGCGTAGACGACTGCCTCCAGCGCGCGGTCTTGCGCGTGCGGACCGCCAGCTTGAAAGGCCATCATGAACGCCTGGCCGGTCGTGTGCATCACGCTGTAGCCGATCTCGAAGCTGGCGCGATTCAGCCGTGAAAGAATCTCGAGGCTGACCCCCACCCATGCTTGCGGACCGGCGGCGCGCCACTGCTTCTGAGCCTGAAGCGACGCTTGGATGAGGGTGTCGGGATCGGCCTTCGGATACTTGATGTCGAGCGCAACCGCGAACGGCGACCGCTCCGCGCCAACTGTTTCGCCCGTCGATGGTTGATCGAGATCGAAGGTCTTGCCCAGATGCGCCTTGAATGCCGCTTCGCCGTCCTCGCTGGCCGTTTCCCCGTACACTTTGGGACTCGGCATTTCGGCAAACGGGCTCCAGTAGCCTCGCGTTTCGATGGCGGAGAGCGCTTTGTCTAGCATTGCTTCATGCTTCGTGAACAGGAAATGTGTCATGGTCGGAAGAGGGATTGATGAGCGGCTGGTCGATTAATTAACCGACCGGTTGGTTGGTGATGGTAGCATTATCGAGATGATGTACAAGAAGGTCCTTCATTAGGACTTACCAGAGGATCGCCAGGAGAAGCGAATGACTTACGAGAACGTGCTGGTAGACACACGCGGACGAGTCGGACTGATCACGCTGAATCGCCCGAAGGCGCTGAACGCGCTCAACGACGCGCTGATGGATGAGCTCGGATCGGCGCTGAAAGCCTTCGACGCTGACGAGAATATCGGCGCGATCGTGCTGACCGGCAGTGAGAAGGCATTCGCTGCGGGCGCGGACATCGGCATGATGGCCGGCTACTCCTATATGGACGTCTACAAGAACGACTACATCACGCGCAACTGGGAGACCATCCGCTCGATCCGCAAGCCGGTCATCGCAGCGGTGGCGGGTTTCGCGCTTGGCGGCGGCTGCGAGCTGGCAATGATGTGCGACATCGTCATTGCCGCCGACACCGCGAAGTTCGGACAGCCGGAAATCAAACTCGGCGTGATTCCGGGCGCGGGCGGCACGCAACGCTTGCCTCGCGCGGTATCGAAGGCGAAGGCGATGGACATGTGTCTGACCGCCCGCATGATGGATGCGGCAGAAGCAGAGCGCGCCGGACTGGTGTCGCGTATCGTTGCCGCCGATCGTTTGCTCGACGAGGCGGTGGAGGCGGGGACGATCATCGCCGGCTTCTCGCTGCCCGCAGTCATGATGGCGAAAGAGGCAGTCAATCGCGCATACGAAACGACGCTGGCGGAAGGCGTCCATTTTGAGCGGCGTCTATTCCATTCGCTGTTCGGAACGGAAGATCAGAAAGAAGGCATGACGGCGTTTGTGGAGAAGCGAAAGCCGGTTTTCAAACACCGATAGAAAACCCTTGCATATTGCGTTCGGGCTAACTAGAATTCCGTTCCTTCGCGATTCACTGAACGCGAAGGAAGCAGGAGTAAGCGGTTCGGAGGGGTGCTGGAGATGGGCGGTAATACATTCTCTCAAGCGCAGTCAGCAAGTAAAGCGGTTCAAAAACTTGTTGACAGACTTCGAAGCGATGTTCATAATCTCGTTTCTCTGCTGCTGATGCAGCGACGCAAGACGAAGCAAGACGGTCTTAGCGGAAATGTTC
>NZ_JBFUPT010000024.1:0-51587 GCF_041360715.1 Caballeronia sp. RCC_10 | reverse complement strand
TTGCCAGCCATTATGGCCGACTCGGACCCCAGCTTTTTCCACTTACCGAGCTGTCCGAATTCCCGGCGCCACCTCTCTTTCTCGTTCGGGACGGTGACAAATAGATAACCGTCGAGGTGGTGCGCGATTTTCCTCAGGTAGCCATCGACAAGATGCGGCGGCACGTGCTCAAGGGTTTCCATTGAAACGGCGACGTCAGAGCGTTCATCTTCGGCGAGCGTCATCTGATCCGGCTGGGTGGCCTCGTAAAAAGTAAAGTTGGCGTGGCCTCCCCATTTCTTTGCAGCAATGTCGAGGCCGCCTTCCCAGTTCGCGTCATAACCTACGTACTTCTTCGGCGCGGCGGGAAGGAACTCGATCAGCTTTCCATCGAAGCAACCTAGTTCGAGCACGCTGTTAATTGCAAAGCGCCGGCGAACCAGCTCGCGCGAAACCCAGTGAAAACGAGCAAGGTGGAAGCGCCCACGAACGCCGCCAGAGAACAACCGTTCGTTATATCCATAGCCATCCTTCATACTTCTCATATGCACCCCACCGCCCGTGATGATTGGAGATGTCGACGAAGCGACGACATCCTAACTAAGCAGAAGTGTTGACGCTGAGCGCATCGAGGAACAATCTAGCTCCGCTTTGCTAGCCTCCGTGTGGGCTACCACACACTGGGGCGTCGTGTACTGCTAATGCAACGTTGCAAGCGTCATAGGTTATCTCGATGCCGTTGCAACTGCGCACAGGAAGCGATCAGTCACTACAACGCAAAAAAGAATCGCCGGTTGGCGGACGGTTTAATGCGCAAGACGGACGCTCCAGATCAAGATTAGCCCAATTTCGAACACCCGCAGTGCAATCGACCACTACGAATCGGCTTCTTTTTCTTTTGGTCGACTTAGCCACAGGGGGCGTTCGCTTCCCGAAAATTTCAGCCGCAATGGCTTTCTACCAGCCACCCAACGTGTTGACCCTTTACGCCATTGGCCACCTTCTCGATCACGCCCGCGATTTCGTGACCGGGGCACGCGGGAACCGCAGAGCAGGCCATTGCCCTTCTACGGTCAGGGACCGGCTATGACCAATTCGCCACGCATGTACTTTGATCAACACCTGCCTGTCGGGCGATTCAGGTATCCCGCGCGACGACTTCCAGAGGACCGTTCGATTTTGAACCCTCCACTGCCCCCATCGTTGGCATTGCTTACTTCTGTTCGTCGAAGGGGTGCGGCGTGGCTCTCACGACGCGCAAATATCCTTGCCAACGGGACCGCAAGGCGACTGCATCGTGAAGGAACTGGATGGGCGATTTTGACAGCAGTGATCCCAACGCTCAACGACGCTGAGCGCCGGCGAACGCAATTTGGCTGTTAGCGCTCGCCCTCTGTGTTTTGTAGTTTCTTCGTTCGCCTGTCCAGGGTTATCATTGGAGGACTTGGGCTGAGAAGAGCGGTATAACGCAACCTTAATAGGGGGCACAATGGTTCGGGCACGCGCAGGCGATGTGATTGTTCTTGGGTTTACGCGTTGGAACACTAAGAAGTTGCAAAGCGGCGAGGAGATCGTATTCAATGGGGATACGATAGGACTGCCAGGGCAAACGATCGTCGTAGTTGTACGTGATACGGACGATCAAATCCTCGGGGAGATGCACAAAATCATGGCTGTGCATCAGCCATGACGCTTCCCGTACAAATTGGCGGGGCAGCGGGCGGGAAGGCGTCAAGCTCCGAGCGGTAGACTGCTTGGCGAGTTCGTACTTAGGGTGATGAAGTGCCTAGACAAAGGCTACTGTTAGCCACGTGAGCCGTGTGACACTCATTTTGAGTTCGGCAACGGCCTACGTGACAGAGGCAGGTAATTGTGCCTCCTGTGCGAGGTTCCACCAATACCGCCCACGTTCGGTCTTGAATTTTGTAAGACCTTGCACACATGAGATGAGGTCCGATGAAAGTCGATTCGACCGCCGACTTTCGTATTCCTCAGGCCGCTTCAACAGAACAGATCAGTCCGCGGGGAGGTATCAAGGGACATGAGCGGCGAGGGATCTTCGCGCAGTTTTCGATGGAATGGCGCCGTACAACTTAATTGTCTTGGAGTAAATGTGCCGTCCGGTTTGCTGTGCGTATACGCATATTAATCCGGCTGTCTCGATGGAAGACTACTTTGTAGGCAAGCCGCTCCGATTAGCCGTGTTGTGACCGCTGGCCCATGGGCAGTGTGATAAGGGAGTAGCATTGACTTCACATCTAAATGCGTTGAGGCAACGGCTGCTGCGCGTCCACTCTGACCATCTACGGGCGGCGAAGGGGATGGGAAGGGTCGCGACATTCGTCTTGCTAGGCCGTGCTGCCGGCGCATGCAAGGAGATGGTCATTGCCTACCGGTATGGTACCGGCAACGTCGTCGACGCATACCAGATCGCGCTTACACTCGTGTCGTGGCTGCCCGGCGCGTGTTCAGCGGTGTTTGCCATAATCCTAGTACCGCTGTTCGTCGACCTGCGCAAAGACTCGTCCAGCGAAGAATCGTCATTTCTGGGGGAGTTGCTAGGCTGGAGCTTGCTTGTCGGCTTAGCGCTTACTTTTATGATTTACGTCGGTTCTCGGCTTGCTCTCAACATCATGGCCAGCCAACTCGCGTTGGCGACACGTGATATGGCGCATCACATGATGCTGGTGATGGCTCCAGTCGGTGTTCTTATCATGGTAGAAAATGCGTATTCGACCCGGCTCCAGTCGCGTGAACGCCACATCGTGACTCTGCTCGACAGTCTGCCGGCCGTAATGACACTTCTGCTTGTGCTTCTGATAAGCGTTGGCAACGCAATGGTGCCTCTGATGTATGGGGCGGTGTTGGGGTATGCTGCCATGGTGGCCTTGCTTTCGCCGCTTGCTGGCAAAGTCAACGGCAGATACAGTCGGCCTTCGCTCACCTTCAACTCGCGTCACTGGCGCCCGACGTTTCGCGCGGTGAGGGTTTTTATGTGGGGGCAACTCGTTGTGTGTTGCACCCCGGCGCTGGATCAGTACTTCGCAGCCCGTTTCGGAGACGGTGCAATCGCCACACTCGGTTATGCTAACCGGTTGTTCGGCCTCATCGCAAGCATGGGCGCGCTCGCGATTGCGCAGGGCACACTACCTGTGCTTTCGGATATTGTCGGAAGGGACGTCGCCAAAGGACGGCGTACCGCCATCCAATGGTCGGTCTTGATGCTGGGCGCGGGAACTCTGTGCGCGCTCGTGATATATCCGCTTGCGCCCTGGATGGTGCAGGTCGTTTACCAGCGGGGCGCGTTCACTGCGGCCAACACGGCCGTCGTCGCAGACTTGATCCGCTGTTCGTTACTCCAGTTACCGTTCTACTTCGCATCGCTCGTGATGATGAATCTGCTCGCGGTCGAAAAACGGTATAAAGGCATGGCTATCGTGACCGCCCTTGGCTTCTTGGTAAAGCTAGGCGGTAATGTAGCGCTGGTTCATTGGCTCGGCATGCCTGGCATACTGGTAGCAACCGGGGTCATGCATGCAGCGATAGTTTGCCTATCCACGGTCACCGTTTGGCGCGCGCGCCCGGAATAATCGTGACCCTGGGTGGTACGGCGGCAATCGGTTAAGCTGAAAGGGCGGCAAAGCATACTGGTCGGGATATCTCCGCGGCTCGAGGACATGTCTTCGTCGCTGCAGAACGCCTTACCGTCTGCGCGCTCACGGCGCACGTTGAAAAGTTTTTTGATTGGTCTGCCAGCATTAACGCGTTGGACAATTCGTCACTGTGTACGCTGTCGCACCGTTACGAACATCCGTTTCCTCCTAACCTGAACCGCAGGCACAGCTTCTAGACGTCGACGCGGGACAGCGCGCGCATTTACCGGCACTTCCGACCGAAGGACGTTTTGCGCACTTCTTGACTACGTGACTTAATTCTGGGGAGACTGCGCCACAATGGATCGACTTCTTAGAGCAACGCTCCGTCCGGAAGCTACGACAGCCATGCAAAGCCCCACGTCTGTCCAGTTTGAAGTCTTATGCGACATCGAGAGCTTCCGGTCGCTCGAGCGAGAATGGACGGAGCTTCATGAACGCGCCTGCGGAGAATACTTCCAGTCATTCAATTTTTGCCATAGCGCGCTTGTCGCTGAAGACACGGGGTCGCGCCGGAAGTTGCACTGTATTGTGGGCAGGCGCGATGGAAGGGTTGTCACAATTTGGCCCCTGTTCACCGTCAACAGGAGTTGGTGCACTTTTGCAGAGCCGCTGACTCCGCCAAATAGGTCGCCCAGCGATATCCTTGTCGCGCCCGAAGCCGATCGGGAGAGAATCGTTGAGTCGGCCTGGAGCGCAGCAGTTAACACAAGTCGTGCTGACGTCTTCGAACTCTGGCGCGTCAGAAAGACATCGCCCCTTTACGCCATTGTTTCCGGCAGTCAAGCAGTGAGGCGTGAGTTAGAGGATACTACCCCCTTCTCACGACTGCGCGCAGTGCAGGACTGGAAGTTATTCTGTCGGTCTCGCCCAGGCCGCGAGAAGAACGCGCCTGAATACCTTATGCGGCGGCTGGCAAGGCATGGAGAATTCATGGTTGAACATGTCGAACCGTCGGACCATCGGCTCCCTGCTTTCATCGAATGGTTCGTGGCGCAAAAGCGAATATGGGCCGTTGAGAAAGGGATCCCAAGCGAGTGGACGCACTCGGATGCCAGCCTTAAATTCTGGACAGCACTTCTTGCGGGCGAATACGCAAGTTCTAGCAGCTTTCAGTTTTTCATATTGACACTGGAGGGAAAGCCGGTCGCCGCCAACGTTTTAGCGACGACTGGTCAATGCGCCTACCTGGTCGCTACTACCTACGATATGAGATACAGCAAACTGTCACCGGGTACGGTGCTTGTCGACGAATGCGTTGGGTTGGCGTTTAGGAACGGGCTCGATTTTGATTTTGGACCAGGTGAGCAGCGATACAAGACGTCTTGGAGCGCGGGCGGTGGCTACGCAACATCGTCTTTTATTGTGCTATCGTCCCCTCGGGGAAAAGCAGGCTTTGTTGCTAAGCAGTTAATGAACAACACTCGCGCCAGTACTGCGCGCCTCGCTAGCCAGGTTTTTCCGAAGCGCCGAACGACCATGCAGTGACATAGTTCCAGCACGACGCCCAGACGCGAACAAACGAATCAGTTTGAGGAGATCTGCGACGATCCGAGATGCACTGAAAAAACGTCATCAGACCTTCGATAAACCGGACTGATCGAAACATAGACATCGTGGATTTCAGCAACGGGGATACCGGCTTCCCCTTTCGTCTAACCAGTCGCACCGATGTGCGCCCAACGTTTGAGGCGCGTAGTTCCTTTTTGGAACGCCCACACCTGGAGTGGCTCATTCAACTGTGCTGCACTTTAGTCGCTCGACAACTCGACCCGCAACTCGCCGACGGCTATCACGTTGCCGTCAGGCGAACTTGCTCCGTTGACCCGTATCAACGATACGACGACTTCTTTCAAGTCGGCAGACGTCATGCGTTGCAGAGCCTCGTTCGCACGCATGACGATGGAACCACCGCCATGATGGCTTGCCGCTGAGATTTCGAACGGGCCAACGGTGCCAACAAACTGCGACGCGCTACTGGCGTCCGCGTCTCCCGTCGCGGGCAAGTTGACGTACACGTTGTAGAAATAGCCCCCGCTTTTTCCTAGTGACGTCACAGCTACAGCGTCGAAGACTATGTTCACGAATTTGAACTGCGGTGTCGCGGCCTGAGGGCTGGACAAGGTGGAGGCGCCCCCCAAAGGAATTCCCGCGACAGTGTTCTGCAGAGCCGTTATGTCGGGTGCCATGAGAGAGACGAGGGCACTCACCGAGCTCTCGTTGAGTTTGACGTCTGCCACACCGCCTATCGAGCGTCGATTAGCAGTGATCTGGCGCGGCGCTGTGTTGGAGAATTTGCCAATCGAAGGACGGCCACGAATCGGTGACAACTGCGCTTGCACGCGGATAATCTTCCCGCGTTCAGCGCTCGGCGGCAACGCTGCCGGTAGATTCTGGTTGTCATATTGATAACCGAGAAGCGATGGCTGATACGTTTTCGACTTCGCGATGGTCAGCGCTGAAGCGTACGTGAAAGTACCGGACCAGTACGAATTCGATGGTGCTGGATAGTTGGTTCGTGCTAAGCCTGCCCATGCGTCGAAAAGTCGGTCAACGTTCGCATGATGCAGATAGAATATAGGATCGGTGGGCGACTGCAGGTCTGCCATCCAACCACCAATGATGTTATGTATCGGATTGTGCGGTGCGGACTCGAATGACACTTCATACGAGTTACTGGTTCCACGCTGGAAGTTGTTCATCGTTGTCGAAAAGGGGGCCATTGTTAGCGCACTGCGAACATTCGAATTGACACGACCAGCAACATATAGTGGATTACCCGTTGCGCTATCTAGAAAATCGCTCGGAATTGAAGGGTACGAGTAGTAGTCCCAATACGGCAAGGTTAGATTCATATCGCCTGAAACGGCGCGCAACTGCTGTTCGAAATAGTAAAGATAGCCTCGATGCCACGTGAAGAAAAACGGCGCCGTATGGGGGCAATAATTGGCGTGAACGTTGACCCAGTACGCCCACGACGTTGGCTTTGTCACGTCGCTGACGCCCCTCATTGTCTTTATAGCGTTGAGGAACGATGTATATTGTGGGGTCGTACGAAATGCCTGCCATTCGAGCCTCACACGGTTTGTCGTAGCAGCTGCGGCGGGGAGGGGCAGCGACATCAGTGCTACGGCAGAACCGGACGTCTTTAGGAAAGCGCGGCGGGTACGAAAGTTGGTTGTCATAAGTGCCTCCCTAATGGCGGCTAGCTTTGAGGGCTGGGCGCGTGGCAAAGCGCGAATGCAGCCATCGCAGTTCAGTGTCTTTTGACCCATATGCAACTTGCTATACGATACTCGGGGTCGCTTAAGCGGTACTGCCTTGTTAGATGGAAACGTGGGCGACCGCACATTAATTCCTGTAATGGTCTAGTCTCCCGCACAGGAAGAAGAGCCGATTTGCGGAGGATGGCATGAACGTTTTCCGGTCCTTCGGGGCTGCTACAGCCAATGTTGTTATGGAATTCCGATCGAAGCCTCTCGCGAAGGGAGACGTTCGTATTTATTCTAACGAGCAGCATCCTCATAGCGCGCTGAAATACCGCTCGCCACGCGAGTTTAGGCTCAGGGCCGATCTATCAACTCGAGCTTGAGGCGGTGTCCGGGGATATGCGGGCAATCCACCAACGTTGCATCGCACGTTGATGCAAGGAGCGTATGCTTCCCTAACGGTTAGACGTTGAGTTGTAGAATTTCGGGGCTCCATGCATCGGAGATTGCCTTGAAGAAAAGGAGATTCACGGAAAGTCAGATCGTCGCGGTGCTCAAAGAAGGCGAAGCCGGTGTCCCGGTTGCCGGACTTTGCCGCACGCACGGCATCAGTAACGCCACCTATTACTTGTGGTAGAGCAAGTATTCCGAGGTCCAGGTTTCGGAATTGCAGCGACTTCGCGAACTGGAGGCAGAGAATCAGCGGCTAAAGCGCAGGTACGCGGATTTGGCGTTGGTGGACGTCGCAATAAAGGACGCTCTGAATCGAAAATCTTGACGCCGTCGGCCAAGCGCGAAGTGGCAACGCAGCTGGTGCAAGCCAAACTGTCGATTACCCGCGCCTGTCAGATTACCGGCCTTCGCGGGCGGCGTACTACAAGAGGCCAGGCCAGCAGCAGCAGCCGAACGTGATGCCGAGGTCATTGATGCGCTCACTGGCATCGTGAGTCGGTACGGCCGTTGGGGCTTTTGGGAGTGCTATGACCGGCTGCGGCTTGATGGCCGCAACTGGAACCATAAAAGGCTGCACAGGGTGTATTGCGCGATGGGGCTGAACCTGCCGCGACGCTGCAAGCGGCGCTTGCTTGATCGGCCTCGCCAGCCGTTGGACTTGGCCACAGAGCCGAACCGCTGTTGGGCTCTCGATTTTACGCACGACGCCTTGTACTGCGGCAGGCGATTCCGAACGCTAAATGTGATCGACGAAGCGAACCGCGAATGGTTGGCAATCGAGATTGGCACGTCGATCCCCTCGGCTCGCTTGATTCGCGTGTTGAACCGGCTTGTGGAGTGCCACGGTATGCCTGAGGCGATTCGTTTGGATAACGGCTCGGAGATGATCTCTCACGCGTTCACTCAATGGGCGCAAACAAAGGGCATTGCGGTGCGCTACATCCAGCCTGGGAAGCCCAACCAAAGCGCTTTCATCGAGCGCTTCAACCGAACCTATCGAACGGAGGTGCTGGATGCTCGCCTGTTCGACAATTTGCGGCAAGTCCAAAGCATCACGGACAACTGGCTGATCGACTACAACGAATATCGCCCTCGTGATTCTCTGGGCGGCCTACCGCCGGCGCAAGCATGCCGCGGCTAACCATGGTCGGAAACGTCTACATGACGATGTCTACTTGGCGGGGAAGCGTACGGGAGAATCTCCGGCTCATACCACTAATTTTCGCATGGTAAACCCGCGGTTTGCGGAGCGAAGCCTCGCCGGCGCGAAAACATGCACCATCGCGTCTGGTTTTCGGAGCGACGGGGAAAGATGACCAGCCGCACCGGCTGTGCGACTATGCAGTGCTCGAAAGGCCCACTCGGCTGCCAGGTCAATGTTTGATGAACCGTTTCCAACGCTGAATGAACTTCGACAACTCCGGTTTACCGCGTACCGCCTCCTTGAAATTGTCAAATGCCTTCCATATAATTGGCACTCACTGCACGAGAGTGCTAACAACATATCCGTCCGACGGGTTTCTTCCCAAAGGACGGGCTTTCCCGCGTTTTCAGTCTCAATCTAGAGAGGAGTGTGTATGAACCTTCGTCCTTTGCACGATCGCGTCATCGTCAAGCGTCTGGACCAGGAAACCAAGACCGCATCCGGCATCGTGATCCCGGAAGCAGCGGCAGAGAAGCCGGACCAAGGCGAAATCTTGGCCGTCGGCCCGGGCAAGCGCGATGACAAGGGCACGCAGAACGCCCTCGACGTGAAGGTGGGCGACCGCGTGCTCTTCGGCAAATACGCCGGCCAGACCGTCAAGGTCGACGGGCAGGAACTGCTCGTCATGCGCGAAGAAGACATCATGGCCGTTCTGGTCAGCAAGTAAGCATCCTTCCTGTTAGCCGGGCTTCGCGCCGACAGGGCGGCGAGGCCGGCACACTGAATCGAATCAAGGAGTCTGGATATGGCAGCTAAAGAAGTTATTTTTGGCGATTCCGCACGCGCCAAGATGGTCGAAGGCGTGAACATCCTGGCCAACGCGGTCAAGGTCACGCTGGGTCCGAAGGGCCGCAATGTCGTGCTCGAGCGTTCGTTCGGCGGCCCGACGGTCACCAAGGACGGTGTCTCGGTCGCGAAGGAAATCGAGCTGAAGGACAAGCTCCAGAACATGGGCGCGCAAATGGTCAAGGAAGTCGCTTCCAAGACCAGCGACAACGCCGGCGACGGCACCACGACCGCTACGGTCCTGGCGCAATCCATCGTTCGCGAAGGCATGAAGTACGTCGCATCGGGCATGAACCCGATGGACCTGAAGCGCGGTATCGACAAGGCGGTTGCTGCTGCAATCGAAGAACTGCGCAAGATCAGCAAGCCCTGCACGACGAACAAGGAAATCGCGCAAGTCGGCTCGATCTCGGCAAACAGCGACACGTCGATCGGCGAGCGTATCGCTGAAGCGATGGACAAGGTCGGCAAGGAAGGCGTGATCACCGTCGAAGACGGCAAGTCGCTGCAAGACGAGCTGGACGTCGTCGAAGGCATGCAGTTCGACCGCGGCTACCTGTCGCCGTACTTCATCAACAACCCGGACAAGCAAGTCGCCGTTCTGGAAAACCCGTTCGTGCTGCTGCACGACAAGAAGGTTTCCAACATCCGCGATCTGCTGCCGGTGCTGGAACAAGTCGCGAAGGCGGGCCGTCCGCTGCTGATCATCGCTGAAGACGTCGAAGGCGAAGCGCTCGCAACGCTGGTCGTCAACAACATCCGCGGCATTCTGAAGACCGTCGCCGTCAAGGCTCCGGGCTTCGGCGACCGTCGCAAGGCCATGCTGGAAGACATCGCGATCCTGACCGGCGGTCAGGTCATCGCTGAAGAAACCGGCCTGACGCTGGAAAAGGCGACGCTGCAAGAGCTGGGTCAAGCGAAGCGCATCGAAGTGGGTAAGGAAAACACCACGATCATCGACGGCGCTGGCGAAGCAGCGAACATCGAAGCTCGCGTGAAGCAAGTGCGCAAGCAGATCGAAGAAGCGACCTCGGACTACGACCGTGAAAAGCTGCAAGAGCGCGTGGCCAAGCTGGCCGGCGGCGTTGCGGTGATCAAGGTCGGCGCTGCGACCGAAGTCGAAATGAAGGAAAAGAAGGCACGTGTCGAAGACGCACTGCACGCAACGCGCGCAGCTGTGGAAGAAGGCATCGTGGCGGGCGGCGGTGTTGCGCTGATCCGTGCTCGCCGTGCAATCGACGGCCTGAAGGGTGCGAACCCCGACCAGGACGCAGGTATCAAGATCGTCCTGCGTGCGATGGAAGAGCCGCTGCGCCAGATCGTCACGAACGGCGGCGAAGAAGCATCCGTCGTGGTGGCGGCTGTTGCTCAGGGTTCGGGCAACTACGGCTACAACGCGGCAACGGGCGAGTACGGTGACCTGGTGGAAGCCGGTGTCGTCGACCCGACCAAGGTGACGCGCACGGCGCTGCAAAACGCGGCATCGGTGGCAGGCCTGCTGCTGACGACCGACGCAGCCGTCGCCGAACTGCCGAAGGAAGATGCACCGATGCCTGGCGGCATGCCCGGCGGCATGGGCGGCATGGGCATGGACATGTAAGCTGGCTTCGGCCGGTGATGTCCGCGCGGGCTTCGTTTCTCCGGAAGCAAAGTCTGCGCAGCCAAAGAAAACCCGCAGCGATGCGGGTTTTTTTTCGCCTGTCGAAAGCGCGGCCCTACTTATTCATCTGCTCACGCAGATTCTGCGCCGCCGCTTTGTAGTCGTAAGTCGGATAAAACTCGGTCGTATATCCGCCCCACGCAGTCGTTTCGATCGCGCGATTCACTTCGCGCAACCGCTCGGCCGGCACCCGCAGCGTCACCACCTGACCGATGCCCATCATCACGTACCACGACACCACTTCGATTCCCGGCGGCGGAAACGTCTTAAAGAAGCCTTGCTCCTTCAACTGCTCGTTGATCTTCGGCAGCGGCTTCGACTGATCGTGCTTGAGGAAGATGGTCAGCAGGAACGTGCCGTCGCCGGCGGGCGTCGCGGGTGGAGGCGGTGGCGCGGCGGTCTGCGCGTGCACGGGCAACGCTATCTGAAGCAGCGAAGCGAACATCGTGATCTGAACGAGGCGTGCAATCCGTCGTGCCGACTTGTGCATCGGGCATTCTCCTTTCGATTGAGCGAAAGCTGAACCGCGCTTAGCGGTGATGAAGCCGCAACCGTTCCATCAGATGCAGCGCATTGGGCTGGGCGTTGCCTTGCGCGGTGTTGTCGAAGATGCACCAGACTTCGGCGCTTTTCTTCGCGCGTGCCTGCAGCGTGTGCGCGAGATGGTCGAGATACGTGTAGTCGTAGGAAGACTTGTACAGCTCGGGCGAGCCGTGCAAGCGCACATAAACGAGCGATGCATCCGCCCGATGCTTGATCTCGCAGTCATCGGGAATCGGATCGGCATCGACATAGGCGATGTGATGCGCTTTCAAGAGCGCCGCCGCATCGGCGGTGAACCATGTCGGATGCCGCGCCTCGCATGCGACCGGCAGTTTCGTGCGCTCGCGCAGCGCCTTGAAGAACGTGTCGGCCAGATCGTGCTCGAAGGGCAGGCTCGGCGGCAGTTGCGTGAGCCAGCAGCCCAGCTTGTCGCCGAGCTGGCTGGCGGCGAGCAGGAATTCGTCGATGAGCGCTTCCGTGTCGACGAGCCGCGCGTCGTGGGTGATCGCCTTCGGCAACTTTACCGAGAAACGGAACGATTCCGGCACGCTCTGCGCCCACTTCTCGTAGGTCTGCTCGCGATGCGGTTTATAGAAGCTGGAGTTGATCTCGACGCAAGTGAGCACGCGCCCGTAGCGTTCGATGTGCGAGCCTTCGCCGGGAAAACTCGCGGAGGCCGCGCTCGTCAGTGACCAGCCCGCGCAGCCGATGCGGATCGCGCCTTGCGGGCCGGGCTTTTGCAGATGGGGCAATCGATACGGCATGCGTTCGCGAAGCCTCCCTTATGTGGTCTCCGGCTACCTCGATTCACTGCTTTCTCTTCAGTGCCGCGCTTCTCCCGGCAGCCCGGCCGATTCGTCGGGCAGCGCCGAAGTCTCGCTTTCGTCGTCGGCGTCGTTGGAACGCGCCCAGAAAAAGCGATCCGGCAGATACGCGCCCATCCCCGGACGAAACGCGGCGCGCGCCGCCTGAAACACATACTCTTGCGCCTCGCGGGCGGCCTCAGCAGGCTCCTGACCGTTGGCGAGGAGCGCCGCGACGGCTGCGCCCAGCGTATCGGTCAGCCCCATCACGCGATTCAGCCCGCGATCCCACAGGTCTTGCCGCACCTGGCCTTCTTCGCTATAGAGCGTGTTGACATGCCGATGCGTACCCGTTTCCATCGCCAGAACATATTCGCAGCCTTGCGACAGAATATGGGAGATCGCGGAATCCAGCGTCGGGGCTTCGGCGTCGCTGTCGGGCTGCGCGAGCTGCAAAATCGTGGCGTGATCGGCGATCAGCATGGTCGTTTGCGGCACGAGCAGATCGGCGAGCGATTCGCGCAACTCGTCGGCGGACAGCACGTGTTCGTCGTCGAGCGTGAAGTCGGGCGCGAGGATCAGCGGGACGTCGTCGTAATCGGATACCACCTCGGCAATCGCGGATACGACTTCAGCCCGCGTCGCCGCGCCGATCTTGAACGCGGCGACCGGCATGTCCTCGAGCAACATGCGCGCCTGGGTGGCGACGGTATCGGGATCGAGGCCGGTCACTTCGTCGCAGCTCGCGGAGTCGCGCACGGCATAGCCGGTCAGGACAGTGGCGCCGTGGCAGCCCATGCTCGCGAGCGTCAGCATGTCGGCCTGTATGCCTGAGCCGCCTGTAGGGTCCGAAAGGCCGAACGTCAGAACGATCGGTGGCGAGTCGCCGGTCATGGCAAAAGCGGACATGGTGGATTGGGCACGTGTGGACAATCGGGTCGGGGAGATGCGTTGTTATTGTGCGCGCCACCCCGTTAGATTCGATTATGCGGCCTATTGACGCCCGCCTGTCGCCCGGAACGATGCATTTTCCGCCGGGCGGCGCGTGGCCGTCCCGCTATTCGGGAGAACGCGGGCGGGCGGGCGGCTTGCTAGGCATCCACCCGGCAACACGGTACCATCATGTCCTAATTTCAATCGATCAATCGACGCGGCATAAGTATGGAATACAGAAGCTGGATGTGCCTGATTTGCGGCTGGATCTACGATGAAGAGGCGGGATTGCCGGAAGAGGGCATCGCGCCGGGCACCCGCTGGGAAGACGTTCCGATCAACTGGACCTGTCCCGAATGCGGAGCCCGCAAGGAAGATTTCGAAATGGTCCAGATCTGATCCGCCTATTTACCCGCGCCGCATGGCTTACGTCATGCGGCGCGTGTTTTTTACGGCCTGCGTTTCCGTGCGGAAGCCGTTCAGCCGTGGCTGGCTCGGCTGGTTAGCCGTTTCCCGGGGCTGCTCGCGCAGTTGCGGGTAAAGGCATACGCTTCCAGAGGGCGGGATGCGGCGACTCCCGCCGCAGGCCCGTCGATGATGCAGTTTCACCGCGCGCCGGCGCATCCGCCGCGCACGCGATCTGGCTTGTGAGCGCCCGTTATGACCTCTCGTCCCGATCTACCCGTTCCGATCGAAGCCCTGCCGAATCCGCGAGGCGGCTCCGTGCGACTCGCCGAAATGGCGATCGCGGATGCGCTGCACGCGTTCCAGCGGCAGGGCGAGACAGCGCCCGCCCTGAAGCGCGCGATCGCGGCGCTGAACGCCGCCGGATGGCTACCCGCGCAGCGTTTCGCCGAAGCGCTCGCGCTGGTGGCGCCGATCGGCGATGAATCAGAGCCGACGCGCCAGCGCATCGCGGACGCGCTGCTTGCCTTCGGCATGGCGATCGATCGGCACAATCTGCGCGAGTTGGCGTGCTCGACGGAGCTTTTCCATCACTATCGCGGATTGCACGCGCTGCTTGCCGCGCACACGCGCGTCGCGCCGGTTTCCTACGACGACCTCGCGCTCGCGGGCCGCGCGATCGCCCCGGCCACGCTGCGAGGCGTCGCATCGGAACGGCTCACGCGTGTGCGGGCGCATTACGAGCACACACTGCTGGCGCTGCTGCGCGCGCCCGCCGATCAGCCGCAAGGCGACACCGACGAAACTTTCGCGCGTCTCGACGCCTGCCTCGCGGACCTGGCCGGTCCCGATCCGTACGATTTCTGGCGGCTCGCGTCGTCGACGGTGCGCGCGCTGCGCTCGCGCGGGGGCATTTCCGGACACGCCGACGCCAAGCGCCTGTACGCGCGGTTCAATCTCGTGCTGGCCGATCAGGCGCATGCGTCGTCGTACGCGCCGCGTTCGCTCGTGCGCGCGACGCTCGCGCTGCTGTGGCGCGACTTCGCGCTGTACGGCGCGACGCCGGAAGACGCCGAACACGTCGATGTCCTGCGCGACTACGGCCTGACGGTGGCGTGGCACGTCGCGGCGACGCCGGCTTCCGAGGCGGCATGGGAGCAGGGCGCGGCGCAGGCGAGTGAAGAAAGCACGCGCGATGCGCCCACACGCGACCTCGGCGTGCTGCGCGTCAACGCGGCGGCCTACGAAGACTTTCTGCAGAGTGCGGAAGCGGCGATCGAAGGGTTGGTCGAACGCGGCTCGCAGGCAAGCGAAACCGGCGCGGTCGATGCGTCTTCCGCGCTGCACGCGGCCGATGCCGCGCATCGGCTGGGCGCGGCGGCGTGCGCGCTCGGGCTCGGCCACGTTGCGCTGCTGGCGGATACGCTCGGGCTCGCGTGGCGGCGCATCGCGCATCAGGGCGACGGCGCGGCCGCCCACGGCGCTGCGGGCGCGCTCGACGCCGCTATCCCCGAACGCGCCGCCCAGACGCTGCGCTCGATGCTGCATCAGGCTGCTGCGGGCATTGCGCCGTCGGAGGGCCGCGCGTCGATCGTTGCGCTCACCGCGATGATCGAGCGGCCCGCGGCCATCGTCCGCTAGGCGTCGTCGTCCTCGATGTCCGGCGTTATTGCGCGTTTGCCCGGACCGCGCACGACGTCGTAGCGCAACAGCGTGCGCTTGCGCGCGGCATCGTGATCGACGATCGGCGGCGGATACGCCACGCCGGGCGCGACCTTCGCCGCCTTCAGCGTGTCGGGCTTCGCGAGCCACGGCCCATGGATGTCGCGATCCGGCAGACCCGCGAGTTCCGGCACGTAATGTCGAATGAACTTGCCCGCCGCGTCGAACTTTCGTGACTGCGTGATCGGGTTGAAGATGCGGAAGTACGGCTGCGCATCGCATCCGCTCGACGCGGCCCACTGCCATCCGCCATTGTTCGACGACAGCTCGAAATCGTTGAGATGCGCTTCGAAATACGCCTCGCCGCGCCGCCAGTCGATACCGAGATCCTTCGACAGAAAGCTCGCCGTCACCATGCGCAGCCGGTTATGCATGTAACCCGACGTATTGAGCTGGCGCATCGCGGCGTCCACCAGCGGATAGCCGGTCCGACCCGCGCACCACGCGGCGAAATGCGCGTCGGCGGCATCGCCCGTTTCCCATTCGATGCGATCGTATTCCGGCTTGAACGCGCGATGATCGCCCGGCACGCCGACGCGCGGAAAGTGATGCAGCACGCCGAAGTAGAAGTCCCGCCAGATCAGCTCGGAAAGCCACGTCGCCGCGCCCCGGTCGCCGTGGCGCTGCGCTTCGTGCGCCATGCGGGCGAGGGCGCGGATCGACACCGTGCCGTGACGCAAATGCACGCCAAGATAGCTCGGACCTTTCTGCGCCGGGAAAGCGCGGGCGTGGTCGTAGTCGGTCATGCGGTCGCGGAAGTCGTCGAAGAGTTCGTACGCGCCGCTCGTGCCGGGCGGAAAAGCAGGGGCGTGAGCGTCCGGGAAACCGAGTTCGGCGAGCGATGGAATGCCCGTGTCGGCTTTGGCCGGCGGTTTCGTCAACGCATGCAGATGATCCTCGGACGCATACGGCGTGAGCGCATCGGGCGTCAGCGTTTCGAGCCACTTGCGCTTGTACGGCGTGAAGACGGTGTAGGGCTTGCCCGCGCCGGTCAGCACGTCGTCGTGATCGAAGATCGCCTGGTCCTTGAAACTGAAGAACGCGACGCCCGCACTCGCGAGCGTCCGGGTAATGGCATCGTCGCGGGCTTTCGCGGACGGCTCGTAGTCGCGGTTCGCGAAAACCGCGTTCGCGCCGCATTCGCGTGCGAGCGCCGGGATGTCGTGAACCGGCACGCCGTGACGCACGATGAGCGCGCCGCCCGCGTCGCGTAGCGTGCGATCCAGCTCGACGATGCTTGCATGAATGAACGCCACGCGACGGTCGTTTCGAGCGAGCGGATCGAGGATTTCCCGGTCGAAAACGAAGGCGCACAGCACCCGGCGGCACCGTGTAAGCGCGTGATAGAGTGCAACATTGTCCGTCGCGCGCAGGTCCCGCCTGAACCACATCAGACCCAGATCAAAGTCGGCCATCCGCCAGCGCCTTTGTTAAAATCCTGAATTATGTCCAAGACTTCCGATCGCATCAATTTGACGAACCAGTTCCTGATCGCCATGCCCTCCATGGCCGATCCGACGTTTTCGGGAACGGTGGTCTACCTTTGCGATCACACCGATCGCGGTGCGCTGGGTCTCGTCATCAACAGGCCGACCGACATCGACCTTCAATCGCTTTTCAATCGCATCGACCTCAAGCTGGAAATCGAACCGCTCGTTCACTTGCCCGTCTATTTCGGCGGCCCGGTGCAGACCGAGCGCGGCTTCGTGCTGCACGAAGAGGGCCAGGGCGAGCCGTACAGCTCGTCGATGAGCGTGCCCGGCGGCCTCGCCATGACCACGTCCAAAGACGTGCTCGAAGCGGTCGCGAGCGGCAAGGGCCCCGAGCGCTTTTTGCTGACCCTCGGCCATGCCGGCTGGGGCGCGGGCCAGCTCGAGGAAGAAATCTCGAAGAACGGCTGGCTGACGGTCGAAGCCGATCCGCGCATCATCTTCGAAGTGCCCGCCGAAGACCGGCTCGAAGCGGCGCTGTCGCTGCTCGGCGTGTCGCGCTCGATGCTCTCGGGCGAAGCAGGGCACGCATGAGCCGCGAAGCCACGCTGCTGGCCTTCGACTATGGCGAGAAACGCATTGGTGTCGCCGTCGGCAATACGCTGACGCGCGACGCACGCGCGCTCGCCGTGGTGGAGAATCGCGACCGCGACTATCGCTTCCAGGAAGTGGGCAAGCTGCTCGACGAGTGGAAGCCCGATACGGTCGTCGTCGGCATGCCGATGCATCCCGACGGCACGCCGCATGAAATGAGCGCGCTGGCGAAGCGCTTCGGCAATCAGGTGAACGGCCGTTTCAACGTGCCGGTGCAATGGGTCGATGAGCGCTATTCGTCCGTCGACGCCAAAGCCGACTTGCGCGAGCGCGGCGTGCGCACGAATGCGCGCGGCCGCTTTGACGGCATCGACGCCGAAGCCGCCCGCGTCATCCTTCAACAATATCTCGACGGACTTCCCGACGATCATGAGTTCCATTGACGCCGAGGCGCTTTATCGCACGCTCGTCGAACAGATTCGCGCGGCCTATGGCGCGTCGCTCGCGGCCGAAGACGGCGCGGTGCTCGCGGGTGTCTACAGCGGCGGCGCGTGGCTGGCAGAGCGGCTCGCGAAAGACTTGAACGCGCCGCACTACGGCGTGGTGAACGTGGCGCTGCATCGCGACGACTACGCGAAGAAGGGCCTGCACAGCCAGGCGAGTCCGACCTCGCTGCCGTTCGACGTCAACGGCCGGCGCATCGTGCTGGTCGACGACGTGCTGTCCACCGGGCGCACCGTGCGCGCGGCCATCAACGAGCTTTACGATTACGGCCGCCCGGCGTCGATCGATCTGGCCGTGCTCGCCGATCGCGGCGGGCGCGAAATGCCGATCGCGGCGCGCTTTACCGGCGGCAGCGTCGACGTTCCCGCAGGCGAAGACCTCGTGCTCGCGCGCCAGAACGGCGACACGTTCGCTTTCACAACTGAACCCCGCGCGCAGTAACGCGCGCTCTGCGCGGGTTGCACGGCGGCCCGCGTTCGCAAGTCTCCATCTTCGAAAGAAATACCTGGGATCACCATGAACACCGCCACCCAGAGCGCAGCCGAGACTGGCGCGCAGCATTCCGACAAGGCCAGCGAAAAGTTCCGCTACGGCTTTCTGAAAGGCAATCCGCAACTCACGAAGAACGGTGAGTTGAAGCACCTGTTGACCATCGAAGGCTTGCCGCGCTCCATCGTCACGCACATCCTCGATACCGCCGAGCAGTTCGTGAGCGTGACCGATCGCGAAGTGAAGAAGGTGCCGCTTCTGCGCGGCAAATCGGTGTTCAACCTGTTCTTCGAGAACTCGACGCGCACGCGCACCACGTTCGAAATCGCCGCGAAACGGCTGTCGGCGGACGTGCTGAATCTGAACATCAACGCGTCGTCGACGAGCAAGGGCGAATCGCTGCTCGATACGATCAACAACCTCTCCGCGATGCATGCCGACATGTTCGTCGTGCGTCATGCGTCTAGCGGTGCGCCGTATCTGATCGCCGAGCATTGCGCGCCGCACGTGCACGTGATCAATGCGGGCGATGGCCGTCACGCGCATCCGACGCAGGGCCTGCTCGACATGTACACGATCCGCCATTACAAGCGCGACTTCACGAAGCTACGCGTGGCGATCGTCGGCGACATCCTGCATTCGCGCGTCGCGCGCTCGGACATCCACGCGCTGACCACGCTGGGCGTGCCGGAAGTGCGCGCGATCGGTCCGCGCACGCTGCTGCCGGGCAATCTCGACCAGATGGGCGTGCACGTCTATCACAACCTCGACGAAGGGTTGAAGGGCGTCGACGTGATCATCATGCTGCGCTTGCAAAACGAGCGCATGAGCGGCGCGCTCTTGCCGTCCGCGCAGGAGTATTTCAAGAGCTGGGGCCTGACGCCCGAGCGGCTCGCGATCGCCGCGCCCGATGCGATCGTCATGCATCCGGGGCCGATGAATCGCGGCGTGGAAATCGATTCGCAAGTGGCCGACGGCCCGCAGTCGGTGATTCTGAATCAGGTGACGTTTGGCATCGCCGTGCGCATGGCGGTGATGGGCATCGTGGCCGGCAACAGCGATTAATGAAAACGACATGAAGATCCAGATTCAAGGCGGCACGATCATCGATCCGGCTGCGGGCACGGAAGCGCGCAAGGACGTATTCATTGCGGCGGGCAGGATCGTCGCGATCGGCGACGCGCCCGCCGATTTCAACGCGGCGAAAATCATCGACGCGACGGGCTTGTACGTCGCGCCGGGCTTCGTCGATTTGTCGGCGCGGCTGCGGGAGCCGGGCTTCGAGCACAAGGCGACGCTCGAATCGGAAATGGCCGCGGCGATGGCCGGCGGCGTGACGAGCCTCGTTTGTCCGCCGGACACCGATCCCACGCTCGACGAGCCGGGCCTCGTCGAAATGCTCAAGTTCCGCGCGCAGAAGCTGCATCAGGCACATGTGTATCCGCTGGGCGCGCTGACCGTCGGGCTGAAGGGCGAGTCCATCACCGAGATGGTCGAACTGACGGAAGCGGGCTGCATCGGCTTTTCGCAGGCGGACAACCCGATCGTCGATACGCGCACGCTCCTGCGCGCGCTGCAATACGCGACGACGTATGGCTACACCGTGTGGCTGCGTCCGCAAGACGCCTACATGGCGCGCGGCGGCGTGGCGGCGAGCGGCGCGCTGGCGTCGCGGCTCGGCTTGTCGGGCGTGCCGGTGTCGGCGGAAACCATCGCGCTGCATACGATCTTCGAGCTGATGCGCGTGACCGGTGCGCGGGTGCATCTGTCGCATCTGTCGTCGGCGGCGGGCGTGGCGCTCGTGCGCGCGGCAAAGGCTGAAGGGCTCGCCGTTTCGTGCGACGTGACGATCAACCACGTGCATTTGACGGACCTCGACATCGGCTATTTCGATTCGCAATTCCGCCTCGATCCGCCGCTGCGTCAGCAACGCGACCGCGAAGCGATTCGTGCGGCGCTCGAAGACGGCACGATCGACGCGATCTGCTCCGACCACACGCCGCTCGACGACGACGAAAAGCTGCTGCCCTTCGCCGAAGCGACGCCCGGCGCGACCGGCCTCGAACTGCTGCTTTCGTTGACATTGAAGTGGGCGCGCGAGGCGAACGTGCCGCTCGCGAAGGCGCTGGCGCGCATCACGTCCGCGCCCGCCGATGTGCTAAAGCTGCCGGCGGGCCGCATCGCGACGGGCGCGCTGGCGGACGTCTGCGTGTTCGATGCGGACGCGTCGTGGCGCGTCGATCCGGCGAAGCTCAAGAGCCAAGGACGCAACTCGCCATTCCTCCGCTACGAACTGCCGGCTCGCGTGCGCGCGACGATCGTCGGCGGACATCTCGCCTTCGAGACCCGCTGATCCATGAAGTTCGTGTTGCGCAAGCTGCGCCTGGCGGCTCATCTACTGCGCGGCGCGTGGATCGTGGCGCGGCGCTTTCCGCACTCGACGGCGAGCGAGCGCATGGCGATGAATCGCGCGTGGTCGCTGGAGATGCTGCGGCTCGCGGGCATGAAGCTCGTCGTGCATAACGACGGCGCGCGGCTCGATGCGGGCGTGCTCGTCATCGGCAATCACGTTTCGTGGATCGATATCTACGTGATCAACGCGTGGCGTCCGACGCCGTTCGTCTCGAAGGCCGAGATTCGCAAGTGGCCGGTGGTCGGGTGGCTGGCGGATCAGCTCGGGACGGTGTTCGTGCAGCGCGAGAAGCGCAGCGACGCGAAGCGCATCATGCACGAACTCGCCGATCGGCTGCTCGCGGGCGAAACGATGTTCGTGTTCCCCGAAGGCACCACGAGCGATGGCGTTTCGCTCTTGCCGTTTCACGCGAACATGTTTCAGGCGGCGGTGTCGGCGTCGTGTCCGGTGCAGCCCGTCTGCCTGATGTACGTGGATGCGCGCGGCAGGCAGACGACCGCGCCGGCTTATATCGACGACATGTCGCTCAACGATTCGCTCGATGCGCTCTTGCGCGGCGGCCCGGTCACCGCGCATCTCTACGTGTGCGATCCGCTTGCGCCGGGCGCGGACCGGCGGCTGCTCGCGAGTGAAGCGCAGGCGGCCGTACAGGCGGCGCTAAAGCGGATGCGGGGCGCGCCGACTACATCGGTCGACTTGTCAATCGGTCACTCGGTCGTTACCTCTTCACCCTAGCGCGTTGAGAGATTCCGAACCCAGGTTCGGTGGAGACGCGGGACTGTGTGCGACAGGGCCCGCGAGCACGTTCTCTTTCGAGAACCGTATCGTTGCATAGCCGTAGCCGTCGCTGCGTTGAATTAACCGGCAATAACGATGGGCAACGCCTTGCACGACAGTATCGAACTTCTGGATGTTGAAGCTTCCGGTGGCGCGAACGGCCACCCGGCCTATGTGTGTGCCCACCTTTTTGCCGGCGCGTACTTCGGCCCTCACCAGGTCGCCAGTCTGGAATCCGTGGACACGCTTCGTTCGTGTCATGTATCCCCGCGGGAAGCCGTACCGGTCAAGCCGGGTGCGCTGGTAGCTGCCCCGGCCGGTGCAGGCTATAAAAAGCGTCGGTCGCTTCCAGCCGGTCAGAAAAGATAGTGCACCGACACATGCAGCATCGAGCGCATGCGTTTTCGGTACGCCTAGCTCGGTCCGATTGTATTTGGTGCGCCCACCGGAGCCTAGCTCCAATGACATACCGGTCGCTTTGAGCGCGCTTGTCAACGCCCATCGAGTGGCGTTCACCGCTGCCGCATCCTTCAGCGGACGCTTTGATTGAGCCAAGATGCCCGCCAGCTGCTTCGGTCGCTTGGCTAAAAACTCGTCTACAAGCAGCGCGCCCTTCGCGCGGTTGCAGGGCTCGCAGGCGAGCGTCAAGTTGGATACACGGTTGCTGCCGCCGCGCGACCGAGCGACGATGTGATCCAACTGCAGCGGAGTGTCTTTCGCGTCACAGTAGGCGCAACGCCGGCCCCACTTCTCCAGCACGTATTCACGAACTTCGTAGCCTGCCAGCGTTCCGTGCTGATACTCCACCCCGCTAACCTCCGGGTTATCCAACAGTTGTGTGTCGAAGCGAACCAGTTCGCTGGAAAGTGCCGCTATCGGTGTCCAGCGTGCAATGCGTTGCACCCATGCCATCGTGGTATCGACCCGATGTTGAAGCGACGGCGGAAGCCATCCGGAAGTCCGCGTGCGGTTCAGGAAGCGCGGCGCACGGTAACGCAAGTTGCCGCGACGCCATCGACGCATGGCGCTGCGGGCCGTGAGCGCTTCACTGATCCGTCGACCGCGATGAACAAGCTCAAACAGGTTCAGCACGGCCGCGCCGCGACGGCGCTCGCCGGTGGCCGTGTCGAGCGTCTCGCTATCAACCACGAGAGCAAGCCCTGTGGCCTTGCTGCCTGGGTCGAGTTTCAGGCGCATCAGTTGAAGCTGGCTGGACGCTCTGTCGCGATCCGTGAGCCGAATGACGAATGGCATCACGCGATGCACACGGGCGCGACCTCGCGCGAGCAACAACCTTGCGCGTTTCTCGCTGCACGGCATCAACGGCCGGCCGTATCGGTCGAGTACGAAAACAGCCACAACCACTCCGGTCCAGATCCAGCCGAAATCCGTCCGGCGCGGTGCCCTTACGGGCCTAGTGACGCATACCTTTTGGTATGGCTCCCCTCGACCATGTTGTGCGGCAGGCGAAGCTTTCGCTTCCGTCGCAGCCCGTTTCGTACCTACCCGGGGCTTGTCTGCTGCTGCGACTTCCAGAGCGTCGAACTGAGGAAGCATTCGACGGTGGGTGTACTGTCTCCGCACAACGTAGCGCCATCGAGCGCTGGGTCTGGTCAATCTCGAGCTCGTCAATACCTCATGAGCTCCGGCGTGTGCCGGGGTGATTGACCGCGCAACTCACCTGCGTGACCACCCGTTCGGCGGGCTCCTTTGTTAGCAGTACCGCTGACAGCTTGTTGCCCCAAACGCAGCCGGAATCAACGCACAACACGTCGTCGCGGATCATCAGGCCTAGCGCGGCCCAATGTCCGAAGACGATCGTCGCATCCTGGGTGCGGCGGTTCGGTGCGTCAAACCACGGAATATAGCCAGGCGGCGCGGTATCGGGGCCGCCGTTGTTGGCGAACTCCATCGCGCCGTCAGCCGTGCAGAAACGGATGCGCGTCAGCGCGTTGTAGGTCACGCGCAAGCGATCCATGCCCTTCAGCGAATCTTCCCAGCGATGCGGCTCGTTGCCGTACAGCTGGGCCAGCGTCGCCTTCCAATTCGGCGCGCGCAAGGCGGTTTCCAGCTCGTGCGCGAGTTCGAGCGTCATCGTCACGTCCCATTGCGGCAGGACGCCCGCGTGAACCATCAGCGCGCCACTTTCGTAATGCGCCACGGGCTTGTGCCGCACCCATTCGATCAGATCGTCAACGTCGGGCGAGGCGAGGATATCGTCGAGCGTGTCGCCTTTCTTCGGCTTGCGCAGCCCGGCCGCGACCGACAGCAGGTTCAGGTCGTGATTGCCGAGCACGACGGTCGCGCGCGAGCCGAGCGCCATCACTTCACGCAGTGTCTCGAGCGACTTCGGCCCGCGGTTGATGAGGTCGCCCGCGAACCAGAGCGGCGTTTCGGGCGAAGGAGCGGCTTTTTCGAGCAGACGATGGTAGGGGTCGCAGCAGCCCTGGAGGTCGCCGAAAACGAGGGGGGCGGAGCGGCTATTGGATGCGTCGGTCATTGAGTGTGTATGCGAAGTGCGTTGTGCAATGCCTGGAGAAACGTCGCATGGATTATCCGGAGATTATGAAACAGGCAATGAAGAGCGTCTGCCGACAATATTGACAGTGACGGCGAGTCGCGCGTTTCACCGGGCCATAGCTTGTGTCAAGTTGTTAGGCTGTCGTTTTTTCACTTCTTGGCTTTATAATTAGCGTCTAACCGTATGGCGGGATTGTGCGCGTCCGGTAAAGATTCCGTGATTGCCTGCAACGCCGGTAGTCAATTTTGTCCACACGATGCGAGCGTTTAGTTCGTTGGACTAGGCAGCTAAAAGGGTATTTATGATTTTCGTGACGGGCGGCGCCGGCTTTATCGGCGCCAATTTTGTTCTGGATTGGCTCAAAGGCTCCGATGAACCCGTGCTCAACGTCGACAAGCTGACGTACGCGGGGAATCTCGGCACGCTGAAATCTTTGAAGGACGACGCCCGCCATCTGTTCGTCCGCGCCGACATCTGCGACCGCGCAGCAATGGATGACCTGCTCGCGAAGCACAAGCCGCGCGCCATCCTTCACTTCGCCGCGGAAAGTCACGTCGACCGCTCCATCCACGGCCCGGCCGATTTCGTGCAGACGAATGTCGTCGGTACGTTCACATTGCTCGAAGCCGCGCGCATGTACTGGAGCGCGTTGCCGGAAGCCGAGAAGCAAGCCTTCCGGTTCCTGCACGTTTCGACCGACGAAGTGTTCGGCTCGCTGTCCGCGACCGATCCGCAATTCTCCGAGACCACGCCGTACGCGCCGAATAGCCCGTATTCCGCGACGAAGGCCGGTTCGGACCATCTGGTGCGCGCGTATCACCATACGTACGGCCTGCCGGTGCTGACGACGAACTGCTCGAACAACTACGGCCCGTATCAATTCCCCGAGAAGCTGATCCCGCTAATGATCGCCAACGCGCTCGCGGGCAAACCATTGCCTGTCTATGGCGACGGCCAGAACGTGCGCGACTGGCTGTACGTCGGCGACCATTGCTCGGCCATCCGCGAAGTGCTGGCCAACGGCAAGTCCGGCGAGACCTACAACGTCGGCGGCTGGAACGAGAAGAAGAATCTCGAGGTCGTTCATACGCTGTGCGATTTGCTCGACGAGAAAAAGCCCAAGGCGAGCGGTTCGTATCGCGATCAGATCACGTACGTGAAGGATCGTCCCGGCCACGACCGCCGTTACGCAATCGATGCCCGCAAGCTCGAACGCGAACTCGGCTGGAAGCCGGCGGAAACGTTCGAAACGGGCCTCGCGAAGACGGTCCAGTGGTACCTGGACAATCAGGCGTGGGCGGACGAAGTCGCTTCCGGCGAATACCGGAAGTGGGTCGAAACGAACTACGCGCAGCGCGCATAAGGGAGCACGGCATGGCGCGCAAAGGCATCATTCTCGCCGGCGGGTCCGGCACGCGGCTTTATCCGATCACGCATGCAGTATCGAAGCAACTGCTGCCGGTGTACGACAAGCCGATGATCTACTATCCGCTGTCGACGCTGATGATCGCGGGCATCCGTGACGTGCTGGTGATTTCGACGCCCCAGGACACGCCGCGCTTCGAGGCGATGCTCGGCGACGGCAGCCAGTGGGGCATGAACATCCAGTATGCGGTGCAGCCGTCGCCGGACGGGCTGGCACAGGCGTTCATCATCGGCAAGGAGTTCGTCGGCAACGATCCTTCGGCGCTCATTCTCGGCGACAACATCTTCTACGGGCACGACCTCGCGAAGCAACTCGAAAGCGCCGACGCACGCACAGATGGCGCGACGGTGTTCGCGTACCACGTGCATGATCCGGAACGCTATGGCGTCGTCGAGTTCGACGACAAGTTCCGCGCCCTGTCCATCGAGGAAAAGCCCACGAAGCCGCGCTCGAGTTACGCGGTAACGGGACTCTATTTTTACGACAACAACGTCTGCGACATCGCCTCGGACATCAAGCCGTCGCCGCGCGGCGAGCTCGAAATCACGGATGTTAATTCGCGCTATCTCGAACAGCGGAAGCTGGATGTTGAGATCATGGGCCGTGGATATGCGTGGCTCGACACGGGCACGCACGATTCGCTGATAGAAGCGGCGACCTTCATTGCGACGCTGCAGAAACGCCAAGGGCTCGTGGTCGCGTGCCCTGAAGAGATCGCTTACCGCAAGCAGTGGATCGGCGACGAGCAACTGCTCGCGCTTGCCAAGCCGCTCGCGAAGAACGGCTACGGTCAATATCTGCTCAATCTTCCGAAGGACCAAGTCGCATGGCCATCCAGGTAACGGCAACGGCGTTGCCAGAAGTCAAGATTATCGAGCCGAAGGTGTTCGGTGATGCACGCGGCTTCTTTTACGAGAGCTTCAATGCGCGTGAGTTCGCCGAGCATGTGGAAGCGGGCGTCGAGTTCGTGCAGGACAATCATTCGCGTTCGGCGAAGGGCGTGCTGCGCGGGTTGCACTATCAAATTCAGCATGCGCAGGGAAAGCTCGTGCGCGTGGTCGACGGCGAAGTGTTCGATGTCGCCGTCGATATCCGCAAGAGCTCGCCGAACTTCGGCAAGTGGGTGGGCGTGAATTTGTCGGAAGAGAATCATCGGCAGTTGTGGGTGCCGCCGGGGTTCGCGCACGGATTCGTGGTGCTGTCGGAGTCGGCTGAGTTTCTCTACAAGACCACGGATTACTGGTTTCCGGAATTCGAGCGCAGCCTGCTCTGGAACGACGCGGATATCGGCATCGAATGGCCGATCGACTTTGAACCGATGCTCGCGGCGAAGGATGCGGCGAGCAAGCGACTGGGCGAGGCCGAGGTGTTTGCATGATCGAGCGCACGGTTCTCATCACGGGCGCGAACGGCCAGGTTGGACATGAACTTGCCCGAACGATGCAGGGTTTGGGACGCATTGTTGCGCTGGACCGCTCGGCCCTCGATCTGGCCGATCTCGACGCCGTTCGCAACACGGTTCGCGAGCTCGAGCCGGCGATCGTCATCAATGCCGCGGGGTACACCGCGGTCGATCAAGCCGAATCGGATAAGGACGCAGCGTTCCGACTCAACGCGGAAGCGCCCGGGGCGCTCGCAGAGGAGTGCGCAAAGCTGGGCGCTTTGCTCATTCACTATTCCACGGATTACGTCTTCGACGGCGAAAAGAAGGACCCGTACGAGGAACGCGACGCGCCGAATCCTAAGAACGTGTACGGTGCGAGCAAGCTCGCAGGCGAGCAAGCGGTCATTGCAGCAGGCGGTCCGCATCTCATTTTCCGTACCAGTTGGGTCTATGGCGCGCGCGGCAAGAACTTCGTCAACACGATGCTGCGGCTCGGAGCCGAGCGCGACGAACTGCGCGTCGTCGCGGACCAAATCGGCGCGCCGACATGGTCGAACACGATCGCCACCTCCACCGCCCATGTCGTGGCCTCGGGCCTCAATGCGCCGGAAGCGGATTACTGGAATCAGCGTTCTGGTGTCTATCACTTGACGGCGTCCGGCGCGGCGTCGTGGTATGACTTGGCGTGCGCGACATTCGAGATTGCGATGGGCGGCGCTGCACCGCGTGTAGTCCCCATCGAAGCAAAGGCGTATCCGACGCCCGCTCGCCGGCCACTAAATTCACAGATGTCGAATGAAGCGCTGGCGAAACGGTTCGGTGTTCGTCAACCTCACTGGCGCACAGCGCTGGAGTTGTGCCTCTCAAGGGGCGGCGGTGTCGTACGTTCAAGTTGACAGCGAGCACGGTTCGGATCAGGAAAGTTCTGCGCGTGCAGGCGCGGTCGTGGTGTTTTATGAGCCTGACGCCGCGTGCTTCGCGCGGGCGAATCGTCTGGCGAAGTTGGTTCCGCTGGTCGTGGTGGACAACACGCCGGGTTCGACCGCGCTGCGGCGTGGCAATCTAGCGCCGGACATCGAGTATCTGGCAAGCGGGAAGAACGAAGGTATTGCGGCGGCGTTGAACCGCGGTGTCGAGTTGCTGCGGACCAGAGATTACGATCACGCGCTGCTTTTCGATCAGGATAGTGAACCTTCTGCCGCGCTCATCGAAGGCCTGCTGGTTTCAATGCGGAGTCTTGCTAGTGATCACAGAAAGGTCGCTATTGCGGGGCCGGCGTACCACGACGCGCGGCTCGGTACTATCGCGCCTTTCGTGCGCTTCGGAAAATGGCGTATGTCGCGTGTGCCCGCAGAAGGGCGTGAGCCGCTGGAAGTTGATTTTCTGATTTCGTCCGGCTCGTGCGTCGATCTGTCCGCGTGGCGAAGCATTGGTTCGATGGACGCACGACTGTTCATTGATTTTGTTGACGTCGAATGGTGCGTGCGTGCGCGCCGCGCGGGGTACGCCGTGCTGGGCCTGCCATGGCTGGTCATGGAGCATAGTCTCGGCGACGAGCCTGTCTGTATTCTCGGACGGCGGTTCGCTATGCACTCGTCGTTCCGACACTATTTTATTTTTAGAAACGCGCTGGCGCTTATCTTGTATCGATCCTATATGCCGCTCTCGTGGAAACTCGCGGAACTGGTCAAGTTTCCGGTGCGACTGGTTGTTTACACTCTAATGTCGGGTCACGCGCGCGAGCATTTCACCATGATTTGCCGTGGGATTGCGGACGGCATGAGAAACCGTCTGGGTCCGTTGCCCCGTCAGTGAGGCGGATCGCAGGTGATCTTACCCAAGCGCTTCCGGTCAGTCACTGTGTCCAAAACAAATGCATCGGCCTTGCTCCGATGAAACAGATGAAAGACAAACTCAGGAAATTTGCGGCATCGAGGCCCGTCAACAACGCATTGATGAAGTTGTCGCCCGCTTCGCGCCGCAACCTTCGGCGTGCCGTCAAGGCGGTCTACTGGGCCGCGACGCCGCATCTGCTCGTTCAGCGCGTGCGCATGCTGCGCCTGCGGCGTCAGTTGGGGGGCGTAGCGTCGGTAAGCGTGCATGGTGCACCCGGGACGCTTGCGCCGAGCTATCTTTGTTTCACACCGCACATGACGCGTCCGGATGGGGCTGAGACGCGTATCGCGGCGGAGGACGGGCGTTATAGTCTCGAGACCGACTGGAGCAAATACCACTATTCTTATGTGCCGCCTCGCCGTCCCGATGACATCGACGCGCGCATCGCAGCACTGGACACGCGGCCGATGTTCAGCATCGTCGTACCGACCTACAACACGCCGCTGCTTTATCTTGAGCGTCTGCTCGCGTCGGTGCGCGCGCAATGGTACGGGTATTACGAGTTGATCCTCGTCGACGATAAAAGTCCGAATGCTGACGTCCAGGCCGCAGTGCAGGCTGCAGCGGGCGATCGGATCCGAAGCATCATGCTCCCGAATAATGGCGGCATTTCGGCCGCAACGAACGTAGGCATCGAAGCGGCGAAGGGAGACTACGTTGTATTCCTCGATCACGACGACGAGCTTACTGCCGACTGTCTCTGGGAACTGGCGGTGGCGATTGATCGCACCAACGCCGATTTCCTTTACAGCGACGAAGACAAGCTGTTGCCCTCAGATCAGTTTGCCGAACCGTTCTTCAAACCCGACTGGTCGCCGGACACGATGATGAGCACGATGTTCACGTGTCACGTGTCCGCGGTGCGGCGCACTCTTGTCGTGGACCTCGGCGCATTGCGCAGCGACTTCGACGGTGCACAGGACTGGGACTTGGTGCTTCGCATCGCTGAGCGGACGAAGCGCATCGTTCACGTGCCGAAGGTGCTTTATCACTGGCGCGTCATTCCCGGCTCGGTTGCCGCTGATCTGTCCGAGAAACCGTATGCCATCGACGCTGGCGTGCGCGCGCGCGAAGCCGCGCTGCAGCGCCGCGGAATAGCCGGAACGCTCGAGACCCTCGGGTATTTGCCAGGACACGCGCGCGTGAGCTATGCGCTCAGGGGTACGCCGCTGATTTCGATCATCATTCCGAGCCGCGACAACGGCGTCGTGTTGAACCAGTGCGTGCAGTCGATTATGAAGCGCTCGTCGTACCGGCGTTTCGAAATCGTCATCATGGATAATGGCTCGCGTGACCCGGACACTGTAGCCCAACTCTCGACGCTCGCCGCGCTGGCGCAGGTGAAAGTCGTGTCGCACGATTTTCCGTTCAACTATTCGGAAATCAACAACGTCGGCGTGCGTCATGCAACCGGCGATATCCTGTTATTCCTCAATGACGATACCGAGGTCATTTCGGCCGACTGGCTCGAACGCATGGCGGGATATGCGCAGCAGACCCACATAGGCGCCGTTGGCGCCAAGCTAATCTTCCCGAACACGCGTTCGGTTCAGCATTGCGGCATCGTCAATCTCGCGGCAGGGCCTGGTCATGCGTTTCTTGGCAGCGACGCGGATACGCCTACGGCGTTTGCGCGCAACGTCCTGGAATACAACTGGCTCGCGGTCACGGGCGCGTGCCTGATGATCGAGCGCGCCAAATTTGACCTGTGCGGCGGGTTCGACGAAACGTTTCCCGTCGCGTACAACGATGTCGATCTGTGTTTCTCATTTGTTGAACACGGCCTCTACAACGTGCTGTGTCCGTCGGTGGAACTGACTCATCACGAGTCGCTCACGCGTGGCGATGACGGCCTCGATCCAGCCAAGCAGGCGCGGTTGGTCCGCGAACGACGGCGCTTGTATGCGAAGCATCCGCGCTTCTACATGCGCGACCCGTTTCACAATCCGAATCTTTCGCCGGTCGATCTCCAGTTCCGCATTCCAGCAGGCTGACATGCTGCGCTTTTTCATCGAGCATCCGTTCGGCAATGCGTATTGAACATACAGGATTGGACATGCAACACCACGCTTTAGAACAACTCGTGGCCAAGGCCGCCGATGCGAAGCTCGTGTCGTTCGATGTATTCGACACTCTCTTCGTCCGGCCGCTTTGTGATCCGGAAGACTTGTTCGACATCATCGGCGAACGCTTCTCTATCCCCGGGTTCAGACAGTTACGCCGGGCCGCGCAGACGAAGGCATTCCAGACCATGCACTCCAACGGCCTGAAGGAGATCACGCTGGACGGGATTTACGCGTCGTTCGGCGAGTTGCCGGTGGAAGCCGCGCGTCTCAAGGAATCGGAATACGAACTTGAGCTTACGTTGACGCTGCCGAATCCGGAACTCGTCGGCGCGTTCTTGGAACTGGCGCGCAGTCGGCGCGTGGTGATCACTTCGGACATGTATTTGCCGCAGACGTTTTTCGAAGCGCTGTTCGAGAAGCACGGTCTGCCGAAACTGCCGCTGTTCATTTCGTCCGCCCGTAACGCCACGAAACGGGACTCGGGCGAGCTTTTCGACCTTGTCGCGGCCGAAATGGATGTCGGGCCACGGGACATCCTCCATATCGGCGACAACGAACTCTCCGATATCCGGCGCGCCGCCGAGCGGGGTCTGACAACGTTCCACTATGTCGATCCGCGGCGCGCGCGTCTGCCGGTGAAGGTGCCGACGCCGGCAGCATCGATTGCATTTGGCTTGCCGCGCACGTTTTCGGAAACGGTTGAGCCGGGCTCGTTCGAGGCGCTGGGTTTCGAGACCGGCGGCCCGGCCGCTTTCGCGTTTCTGCAGTGGCTTCGCCAGTCGGCGCAACGTGATTCGATCGACCTCGTGCTCTTCACCTCGCGCGACGGTTATGTGCTCGAGCGGATGCAAAAGCGAGGCGACGCGGGTGCGTTTCCACGCTGCGCATACTTCAAAAGTTCGCGTACCGCGCTCACTTTGGCGGCAACCGACGAAGCGAACTTTGAAGCACGTCTGCCGTTTCTGCTGTCGGGTGCGCAGGAACTGTCACCCTTCGAACTGCTGGAACGCATCGGCGTTACGCCGCCGGCCGACCACGTGATGCGCGACATTGGCCTCGGCCCGGAGGTTCGACTGAACGACGCTAATCTCGGGGTGTTCCGTTCATTTCTGTGGGCGTGCCGCTGGGAAATACTAAAGACATGTCGCACGGTGCGCGCGGGCCTCCACAATTATCTACGCGAGCTGGGTGTCACGGACGGCATGCGCGTCGCGATGGTCGACGTGGGATGGAACGGGACGACGCAGGAAGCGTTCGACCAGGCGCTCAAGGGACTCTACGATGTCGATCTATTCGGTTACTACATGTGCCTGACCGAGTTCCCCGAGTGCAATCGTCGAAAGAAAACGCTGCGCATGGATGCGCTGCTCTCTCGCGAGTCGGTGGGCGCGACGACGGTCGAGCAAGTTTATGGAAACCGTGTCGCGGTCGAATTGTTCTTCTCGGCGCCGCATGCAGCCGTGATCGGTTATGACTTCGATGCCTTGGGACAGGTTCATGCAGTCGAAGATCCAGGCCGCGGCGCCACTGCGGGACTTTCCGCGACGGCGGAGGCGATCCTTCGCGGGATCGAGCGCTATGGCGCGTACGCCAATGCGTTGTATCGGAGCGTTGAGGTGGAGCCGGCGCCGCTCGAAGTGGTCAAGCCGCTGTTGGATTTCGCGCGCTCCCCGTCGCCGGAAGCGCGCAAACTGCTGTCAAAGGTGACCAACTTCGACGCATGGGCCAGCAGCCGCAATCGCGCTATGAGGCTGGATGAGTATTTGGTTTGACTGGCGTTGCCCGAGATCCCATCGAATTTCATGAATCCGTCTTTGCCTCATCACAATCCGCCGCTGCTTTCGCTGGTCGTGCCCTGCTATAACGAGCGCGAAGTGCTGTCCGAGTTCATGCGACAGGTCATTCCGGTGCTGCAGGCGCTGCCGGCCATGAATTACGAAGTGGTGTTCGTCAATGATGGCAGCCGCGACGACACGCTCGACCGGCTGGTCGATATCGCATGCGCTCATGATCGCGTTCGAGTCGTCGATCTGTCACGAAACTTTGGGAAGGAAGCGGCGATGACCGCGGGTATCGACGAGGCGTTGGGCGATGTCGTCGTTCCGTTCGACGCTGACTTGCAAGACCCGCCCGAGGTCATCCCGAGGCTGGTCGCGAAATGGCGTGAAGGCTTCGACGTAGTTATCGCAAGACGCGTCGATCGCAGTTCGGATACTTTGCTGAAACGCAAGTCGGCCAGTCTCTTCTACAAGTTTCACAACATAATCTCCGATATCGATCTCCCGGAGAACGCCGGCGACTTCCGCCTCATGTCGCGCGACGTTGTGGATGCGCTGAAGCGGATGACCGAGAGTCGACGCTTCATGAAAGGATTATTCGCCTGGGTGGGTTTCAATACCGCCGTGGTCGAATACACGAGGCAGGCGCGCGTTGCCGGAAAGACAAAATTCTCGGGCTGGCGGCTGTGGAACTTTGCGCTCGAAGGGGTTACGAGTTTCAGCACGTTGCCCTTGCGGATATGGACTTACTTTGGGTTTTTCACGGCATTCGTCGCTCTGTCCTACGCGGTGTTTGTCCTGATTCGCACATTGATCTTCGGAAATCCCGTGCCCGGCTATGCATCGATCGTGACCATCCTGCTGTTCCTGGGCGGGGTGCAACTGGTCGGAATCGGAGTGGTCGGCGAATATATCGGCCGGATCTACATTGAGTCGAAGCAGCGGCCGGTCTATCTTATTCAGGCGCGGTACGGCGTCAGCGAGAAGGTGAAACGTGGCGGACGCTAGTCGACTGATACGTCGCTTCGTAGCTTATGGCGCGGTTGGCGCCGCGGGCACGCTCGCGCAATACGCGATGCTCGTGGCGTTGGTTCGCTGGGCAGGCATGCCCCCGCCCACGGCGTCGATGGCGGGCGCGGTGCTGGGCGCGGTCGTCAACTATGTGCTCAACCACCGCTTTACGTTCGGGCAAAGCGCTTCGCACAGACAGGCGCTACCCCGTTTCCTGGCAGTGGCAGGACTTGGCGTGATGGTAAACGGCGGCGCGATGACCGTGCTGGTGGATCACGTTGGACTGCATTATCTGCTGGCTCAACTGGTTGCAACCGGATTCGTTCTGCTCCTCACGTTCGTGCTTAATTCATGCTGGTCGTTTCGCGGTTCGCTCGAGCGCGGCGCGTCCGACTTGGACGCCTGAGCTACACAGCATCCCAAACGAGAACATGACACTCAATAGAACGGAACCACGCTTCGGCTTTCTTTACACACTGACGATTGGCGCATGCCTCGTAATGGTGGGACTCTTCGCAGGTTTGATTCCGACGGGCCACTGGCAAGACGAGTTTTTCACTTTTGCGGCGTTCCGCAAGGGTGGTCTCCATTTTTATATCGAGCGGCTCGTCACCTGGAGCCCACGGCCGGTATCTGAGTTTCTCATCTATGTCTATTCGCGCGTGGTCGAAAAGTCTAACAGGCCGCTCATCACGCCGGTTCTTGCGCTGCTCTGGCTGACGCTCCTCGCAGGCACGTTTTACCCGGTCGTCCGGAGTGGAAGCATTGGCAAGCCGGCGCAGCGGGTAATGCTGGCAATCGCCATGGGCACGCTGACGCTGTTTCTGCTGGGGCACCCTGTGTCCGAGGTGTTCTATTGGCCGCAAGGCTCGATGGCTTATCTCCCCACGCTGGCGGTCTTCGCACTTTTGTTCGGCCTGTTCCTCGTAGGTGTCGATACACCGCCGCAACGCGCGTTGTGTGCCGCTGCGCTCGTGCTCGCCGCCACTTCGTCAGAGCTCGGAGCGATGTTCGTCGCTGCTTTCGCCGGAATGCATTTCATCTTGCGGCTGGTGGGCGTCGGACTCCAACCCGGTTCGATGATTCACCGCCTGCTGACTCGGGCGATGATCCCGTGGTTCATGCCACTGGTCGTAGCGGCGGCGGTTTTCGTCCTGATGAAATCCGGTCGGCTCAATTCGGCTGCCGAAGTGTTCGGCGATCCGGCCATAGCGCATCACATCGGCATCGGTCTAATGCACGCCGTACCACAATACCTCATCGAGATTATCGCGCTGGACGGTCAGACCCTGAATTCGCGCAATATCTGGCTTGGCGCAGTTGCCAAGGCGTGTTACTTCGCCGCAGTCTACGTGGGCGTCAAATCGGTACGCGGTTCGCTCAAACCCACAGGCGCGGTTCAACTGCTCATTTTTCTCATCGCAATCGCGGCCGCCGCGTTCATGTCGCTGTTCGGCGCGTTCTATCAATTCGGCGTGGTCTGCTGCGAGCGGCATGACACGATGAGACAGTGCATGAGCATCCTGCTTCTCGGCTCGGTCGCCGCTTTGTTCGCCCGGGCCGGCCGCGCTCGTCCGGCGCAGGAGTTTGAGGAGGAAAATCGGGGCTTGACGTCGCAGTGGTTTTCCGCGCTGATTCTGTGCGCCGTGCTCGTGTCATCATTAACCTCGGCCAAACTGCTGGCGAATGACTACCGGCGCTACGGCCAGTTTCTAGCGTCGCGCAGTCAGACATGGGCTTCGGGTCTGGCGAGCGCACCGGCCATGGTGGTCACTCAAGTTACCCCGGGACTGGTTATTGGCGGGGTAGTGCGGCCGGCGGGCGATTACGTCAGAACTGACGAGACGCCATGGTTCCTTGCCGGCATCCTCGATTTCTTCAACAAGAAGTCGATGACACTGACGAATCCTTGACGCGTGTTGTTCGCCCATGACGCGCGAGCCATCGCGAGAAAAAAACATGCCTGGTCTCAGCCGAATCGCTAGGGATGGTCTAGTACAATGGCCGGTTTCTTCCCGATACGCGGAATCGTGGCGCACGATGGCAGCATACAGAAAGCCTCAAAATTGTCGAGGCACAGCAGCGGTAGCACCCGCCACCCGGGCACTCGCTCAATAGGAGAACGACGCTTTGGCATACCAGACAGACGACATTTTCGCGACCGACATGCGTACAGCCTTGGTGCTCGGCGGGATCGGATTTCTGGGCCGTCACCTCGCGCGCGCATTGAGTGTCAGAGGCGTGAACGTCCGCATTTACGACCGCGGGTTGCACGAGAACGCCGAAGGCGACTACGTATATGTGAAAGGGGATTTCGCGACCGGGGAAGGGCTGGCTGAAGCCCTCGAAGGTGTGGATATCGTCTATCACCTGATCAGCACCACGATTCCAGGAACCTCGAACGCCCACGCGCTCTTCGATCTCGAGAGCAACGCTGGCGGCACGCTGCGCCTGCTGGACCACATGCGGGCTGCCGGCGTGAACCGGATTGTTTTCACGTCGTCTGGCGGTACAGTCTATGGCAACCCGCGCACTGTGCCAGTTCCGGAGGATCATCCTCTTCAGCCGCTTTGTGCTTACGGTGTAACCAAGGTGGCGATCGAAGGTTATCTGCGGCTCTATGCTAGTCTCTACGGCCTGAATGCCGCCGTACTGAGGGTCGCGAATCCATATGGTCCCGGGAATGCGCGGATTGGCGTGCAGGGATTCATCCCAACCCTTTTTGCAAAAATCGCGCAGCAGGCACCGATCGAGATCTGGGGCGACGGATCGGTGGTGCGTGATTACATTTACGTCGACGACACCGTCAACGCCATGCTGGAGGCCGCCTCATGGAACGGCTTCCGGCTCTACAACGTCGGCAGCGGAGTCGGTCATAGCTTGCTGGATGTGTTGCGCACCGTGGAACGGACGACGGGGCGTACCGCGAACGTGGCCTACAAGGAAGGTCGATTCTTCGACGTCGACAAAATTTATCTCGACATCGGCAGGATCACGGACGAAACCGCATGGCGGCCGAAGGTGAGCCTCGACGCGGGCTGTCAGTTGTTCTGGGCTTCCATGACGTGAAGCTCCGAGTTGTTCGCACAAGTGCCGCATAAAATTGAACGAATGTAATGAAGAATTTTTCAGTCTCTCCTGCTGGTCTGATTCGCTCGACCTTCAGGCATCGTCATCTGATCCGCCAGATGGTGATTCGCGACGTGGTGGCACGCTATCGAGGTTCCGCGTTCGGCATCATCTGGTCGTTCTTTATTCCAATGCTGATGCTCGCGATCTACACGTTCGTTTTCAGCTTTGTTTTCCAGGCCCGCTGGCGCGCGGGCAGCGAGTCGAAGACGGAGTTTGCGCTCGTGCTGTTCGCCGGCCTCATGCTGTTCAACATGTTTGCCGATTGCGTCAACCGTGCGCCGCTGCAGATCGTCTCCAACGTGAACTTCGTGAAGAAAGTCGTCTTCCCGCTGGAGATTTTGTCGATCGTCGCGGTGGCTTCGTCGATGTTCCAGATGCTGATAAGCCTGATCGTATGGCTGTCGTTCTACGTTGCGGTGTTTGGCGCGCCACCCGCGACGGCTCTATTATTGCCGTTCATCATGGTGCCGCTTACGCTGCTGACGATCGGCGTCACCTGGATTCTGGCGGCGCTCGGCGTATATCTGCGCGACGTCGCCCAGATTACCGGGGTGCTTACGACCATGCTCATGTTCACTACGCCAATTTTCTTTCCATCATCCGCAGTGCCACACGATTTGCAGTTTCTCTTTGTCATCAATCCGCTGGCGACGGTGGTCGAACAGGCGCGCGATGTTCTGCTGTGGGGAAAGGTGCCGGACCTGGCAATCTATGGTTACATGCTGGCCGTCAGCACCTTCATTGCATGGCTCGGATTTGCGTTGTTCCAGAAGACCCGTGGAGGATTCAGTGATGTCCTCTGAATATTCCATTGTGGTCAGCGGCGTCAGCAAGTGTTTTCCGATCTATGACAAACCGCTCGACCGTCTGCTTCAGATGGTTTATCGCGGTCGCCGCAAATTCGGACGCGAATTCTGGGCGCTGCGCGACATCTCGTTCAGCGTCGAGCGAGGCGAGACCGTGGGCATCGTGGGACGTAACGGATCGGGCAAATCCACACTGTTACAGATGATCTGCGGCACGCTGGCGACGACCTCCGGTGATATTGAGGTAAAGGGGCGCGTCGGGGCGCTCCTCGAATTGGGCTCGGGATTCAATCCGGAATTTACGGGCCGCGAAAACGTCTACATGAGCGCGGCCGTGCTCGGGTTGTCGCGTGAAGAAACGGAGCATCGCTTCGACGATATCGTGGCTTTCGCCGACATCGCGAAGTTTATCGATCAGCCGGTGAAGACGTATTCAAGCGGCATGGCGGTGCGGCTCGCTTTTGCGGTGCAATCCCAGATCGATCCGGACGTGTTGATCGTCGATGAGGCGCTCGCGGTGGGCGATGCGCGATTTCAGGCGAAATGTTTCGACCGCCTGAAACGATTGAAAGACAACGGCACCAGCATTCTGCTGGTCACGCATTCGAGCGATCAGATTGTGAACCATTGTTCGCGCGCGATTCTGCTAGATTCCGGCAATCTGATTAAGCAGGGCGAGCCGCGTGATGTCGTGAACAAATACATGGATGTCCTGTTTGGGACCGACCGGAAGGCGGCGGAAGAAGCGGCACCGGAACTGATCGTGTCCGGCTCGACGGAGCATGGGACGGATCACCATCCGCTCAGTCTTTCGGCCGACGTGTTTTCTGCTAAGACGGGTTACAACCATCACGAATATCGCTGGGGCGACGGCGCCGCATCTATTCTCGACTTCAGCCTCCGCGCGGACGGCCACGAGCCGCACATTGTCATCTCGGGACAAACCATCCAATTGTCCGCATCGGTGCGCTTCAATCGAACGGTTGTACGGCCGATCTTCGGGATCACGATCAAAACGAGGGAAGGAGTCACGGTTTCCGGTACGAACAGCGAACTGCTGTCGGACGAGGTCCATACTCATGGACTCGGCGACGCCGGAAGCGGTGTCGTGGTTCATGTCAAGTTCAAGTGCACGCTCGCGACGGGAGACTATTTCATTTCGCTCGGCGTGGCATCCCGCACCGAAGAAACCATCGTGCCGCACGATCGCCGCTACGACGCGGTTCACTTCACGATCGCGCCCACGGATACGTTCTACGGGATGGCTGACCTTGGATTGAGCCTGGACATTCACGAGGCGACCCAGCGGATCGAGACATCGTGACTGGCTTTGAGGGTTGGGGACCGCGCGTCCCCCAAAGAGGGTTGATAATTGACAGCGTATCTTGAACAAGCGGGCTATGTGCTCGATGCACACGCGAAGCTGTGGTGCAAGCCCGACTATGGAAGCATCAGCTACAGCGACGGAGACGAGGCAGAAGAGCGCCTGCACCGCATTCTCAAACAGGCGTCCGACCTGTCGGTGCTCTCTTCCGAGCTGCGCACCAGCTGCACGGACTGGCCATCCACTTATCACCTGTCCGGCACGCGCGCCAATATCTTGCGTCCGAGCAAGGAACTCCTGCAGGGCGACATATTGGAGGTTGGTGCAGGTTGCGGCGCGATCACGCGTTTCTTGGGCGAGACCGGCGCGAATGTCTACGCGCTGGAAGGCAGCTACCGCCGCGCTTCGATCGCGCGTGAGCGCACCCGCGACCTGTCCAATGTCACCGTGATCGCGGAGCGTTTCGACGACTTCCGCAGCGAGCAGCGCTTCGACGTTATCACGCTGATCGGCGTCCTTGAATACGCTAACCTGTTCACCGGCGGAGCCGACCCGCATTGCGCAATGCTAGAGCGCATCCGCTCGCTGCTCAAACCGAGCGGCACGATTATCATCGCCATCGAAAATCAGCTTGGCCTCAAGTATTTCGCGGGCGCACCGGAAGACCATCTTGGCCAGCCGATGTATGGTATCGAGGGGCGTTACCGCAACGATCAGCCGCAGACCTTCGGCCGCGAAGTGCTCACGGAGATGTTGCAGAGGTCTGGCTACCGGGCGTCTCAATTCTTGGCGCCGTTCCCGGATTACAAGCTTCCCGTCGTGATGATTTCGGAAGCAGGAATGCAGCATAAAGGTTTCGACGCCGCGGCGCTGGCCGCGCAAACGGTCAGGCGCGATCCGCAATTGCCGCCTTATTGCAACTTTGCGCTGGAACTTGCATGGCCGCTGGTATTCGACAATGGCATCGCACTGGATCTCGCCAATTCGTTTCTGATCATCGCGTCGCCTTCCGACGAAGCGCTCAACGGACCTGACGCGCTTGCTTACCACTACAGCACTGATCGCCTAGCACCCTACTGCAAGGAAACGACGTTTCGCGCTGTCGGGGCGGACGTCGAAGTCATCTACACGCCGCTCGGGCCGCGAAACGAGCGTGACCCGGCGCCTCGGCCCAAGGTCCTGGAATTTCACTGTCCGACAGCGGTCGCCTATTCGAAGGGTAAGTCGCTGGCCCTCGACTTTATTCATGTCGTCACGCGCGAAACCTGGTCCATCGACGAGGTCGGTGCCTTTCTCAGGGATTACGTGCGCCGACTGGAGCAGCTTGCCGGACGTGCAGCCGGGTCGCTGGCGGGGGATGCGGTTCTGCCCGGCATGTTCTTCGATATTTTGCCGCAGAACATCATTGTCAAGGCGGACGGCGATGCGGACATTATCGACAAGGAATGGTCGACCGCCGAGGATGTGGCGGTGCAGAGGTTGCTGTTCAGAACGCTGCTCTGGATGAGCGGAGCAGTGACGGCGTTTGGAACCGAGACGACGGTTGGCGTGGCGACGCGCGCCGCTCTGATCCGGCACGGCTTGAACGCGGCCGGCTATCCGTTGACGGACGAGCGCTACGAGACGTTCATCGAACTCGAGTCCGTCGCGCAGAGTCAGGTGACAGGCATGGCGTTGTCGGATTTCATCCGCCGCTGGATCGAGTCGCCCCTGCCGCGTCATTCCCTCAGTCAGGCGATGGTGGCCCGCGACTCAGACCTGGCAGAACGCGATCGCCAGATCGCCAATCTGACGAATGCGCAGGTGGCCCATGACGCCGCCTATGCTCAACAAATTGCGCAGCGCGACCAGGAGATTGCGCAGCGTGACCGGGAGATTGCGCAACGTGACCAGGACATTGCGCAACACGACCAGGAGATCGCGCATTGTGATCACGAAATTGCGCAGCGTGATCAGGAAGTCATGGAACGCGACCACGAAATCGCCCGGCTCGTCGGTCACGAAGTTGAGCAGGCGCAGGGGATGGTCGAGCGCGATCTCGAAATTGAGCGACTTAGAAATCAAGTCGAAACGGACCATCAACGGCTAAGGGCTGCCGATGCGGCGCTTACCGAACAGATTCAGACAGTTCACGCGTTGAGCACGACGGTGGAAGAACTTCGCTACGCGGGCGAGGAGCTTCAGCGCATTCGCGACACGAAGCTTTTCCGGCTCCGAGACGCCTTGGCTTCGCGGGGTTTCGGGCCCAGGCAGATCGCCAAGGTCGGCTATCGCTCGGCCGCGCTCGTCACTCCGCGCGCGCTCGTAAATTCACTCGGACCAGCGGTCGCGCGGCTTAGGCGGGCTTGGGGCGCAACGCCCATAGAGCGGATACCGGCCGATGGACTTGCTACGCCGGGCGACGCGGCGACCGGAAGATCGCCAGGTACGACGCAAGACAAAACCACGATCCCACCCGATTTCGATGCCGCCTTCTATCTGCGCGCCTACCCCGACGTGCGCGAGTCCGGTGCGGACCCGTACGAGCACTACGTGCTCTACGGGAAGAAGGAGGGCAGACTGCCGAGCGTGCCACGGCGCGAGTTGCATGCGGACGAACCCTTCGATGCCGCCTTCTATCTACGCGCCTACCCCGACGTGCGCGAGTCCGGCGTGGACCCGTACGAGCACTACGTGCTCTACGGGAAGAAGGAGGGCAGACTGCCGAGCGTGCCACAGCGCGAGTTGCATGCGGACGAACCCTTCGATGCCGCCTTCTATCTGCGCGCCTACCCCGACGTGCGCGAGTCCGGTGCGGACCCGTACGAGCACTACGTGCTCTACGGGAAAAAGGAGGGCAGACTGCCAAGCGTGCCACAGCGCGAGTTGCATTCGGACGAACCCTTCGATGCGGACTTTTATCTGCGCGCCTATCCCGACGTGCGCGAGTCCGGCGTGGACCCATACGAACACTACGTGCTCTACGGGAAAAACGAGGGCAGACTGTCGACCGTGCCGCGTCCCGAGCTGTACGCCGACGACTCCTTCGATGCGGATTTTTATCTGCGACAGTATCCGGACGTCGGCCAATCCGGTGAGGAACCCTACGAACACTACTTCCTCTACGGTAAGCACGAAGGCAGGCTGGCGACGGCGCCAACCGAAAATCCGGACTTCGACGAGGCGTTCTATCTGCTGCAGTATCCGGACATTCGTGAAGCCGGAGTCGATCCATATCAGCACTTTCTTTTCCACGGAAAGGCCGAGGGCAGAGCGGGTGTGCCGCCGGTCGTCGCCATGCACCTAGGGCCGGCGGGCATTGTTGCTGGACGTGAGACCGTGCTCGTCGTCACGCACGAGGCCTCGCGCTCGGGCGCACCTATCCTGAGTCTCAATATCATCCGGCATCTGAGGGAGTTCAACGTTGTGTCGCTGCTGCTTGGCGACGGGCCACTGATGGGTGCATTTCAGGCTGCCAGCGCCGTTACCGTGGGTCCAACGCGGATTCGCGGAAATCAGATTGCCGGGACCTACGTCGTCGAAAAGTTGCTTGAAACCTTCAGATTCAGTTTTGCGATCACGAATAGCGTCGAAAGCGCAGTCGTACTCAGAGGACTCGCGCAGTATGGCGTGCCGACCGTCAGTCTGATTCACGAGTTTGCTGCTTACACGCGGCCGCTTCAGGCCTTCCCGGAAGCGTTTCGCTGGGCAAGCGAATCGGTGTTTTCAGCGAACGTGACCTACGAGAACGCGGTCTCTATGCATCCGGACCTCGCCGATGCGCCGTATCACGTGTTGCCGCAAGGCCGATGCGAAATTGACGCGGATGAGGCCGGCGACAGACACGCTCATGCCAATGCTGACGAAGAAGTGCATGCGCTGCTTCGTCCGGCGGGCACCACTGCGGACACTGTCGTGATATTGGGTCTGGGTACGGTGCAACTTCGCAAAGGGGTGGACCTCTTTCTCGACTGCGCTGCGCGCGTGCTCAGGGCTAATCCCGATGGGGATTTTCGTTTCGTGTGGTTCGGCAAAGGCTACGATCCGGAGGGCGATCTGCAATATTCGGCTTATCTGGTCGAGCAGATCAGGCGCTCCGGCCTAGAAAAGCATGTCGCGCTTTTTGATGAGACGCCGAGCATCGAAGCCGTTTATCGGCAGGCCGATATCCTGCTCGTGACTTCGCGGCTCGACCCGTTGCCCAATGTCGCGATCGACTCCATGACGGGTGGACTGCCGGTATTGTGCTTCGACAAAGCGACCGGCATCGCCGACATCCTCAGGGCTGGTGGCCTCGGCGACACGTGCCTGTCCCCCTATCTCGATACTGAGCGGATGGCGGCGCATACTGCCGAGCTGATTCGTTCTAAGCCCTTGAGGAAGTCGATTGGCGAGCAATGCAGACAGCTCGCGCTCAAGACCTTCGACATGGTGAAGTACGTGGAAGAGCTTAAACGTCTTGCGTCGGCGGCTGTAGATCTCGTCGAGCAACAGAAGAAAGATGTGGAGACGATCGTCGCTTCGGGCGTCCTGCGCTCCGATTTCTTCGACGTCCCGGCCGCCGCCGATCGGTCCATTGAAGTCAAGGCGCTCGAGCACGTCCGCTCTTGGGCTACTGGCGTTAATCGACGTAAGGCGATGCCTGGATTCGACCCCGGCGTATACATCGAACAGAGTTCCTCATGGCGCGAAGACGTGGATCCTACCGCCAGCTTCCTGCGCGAAGGCTGCCCCGACGGGCCCTGGAACTATGAAGTCATCACCGAGCACAAACCTGCGAAGGCCATACACGAAGGTACACGTGTTGCGCTCCACGTCCATGCATTCTATGCGGACCTTCTTATGGACATGATGAACGCGTTGAATCGAAACGGCCTTCGTCCGGATCTGTTCGTAAGCATTGGTGAGGCAACTGATTCCGCACAGGTCGACAGCGCGCTGCGACTCTATACGGGACGTGTGGCCGAGGTGAGTGTCGTACCGAACAAGGGCCGCGACATCGGACCGTTTCTAACCCAGTTCGGCCAGACGTTCGCCGATGGTTACGATATCGTCGGGCACTTGCATACCAAGAAAACAGTCGATCTCGAGACGGAAAGCGTCGGCAAGAACTGGTACCGCTTCTTGTTGCTGAATCTGCTGGGCGACGGAAGGAAGATGGCCGATATCATCGTCAGCCAGTTGGCGAACGACGCCTCGTTGGGGCTCGTGTTCCCGGATGATCCGCACGAAGTGGGCTGGGGAAAAAACAGGACGTTTGCGGAGCCGCTCGCGCAACGCCTGAATATCGACCCGCTGCCGCGACATTTCACATTTCCAGTCGGGACGATGTTCTGGGCCAAGACGGACGCGCTTAGGCCTTTGTTCGACCTGCGGCTTGGCTGGCAAGACTATCCCGCTGAGCCTCTGCCCTACGATGGTTCGATGCTCCACGCGCTCGAACGGCTGCTTCCCTTTGTGGTGGCGAAGCAGGGCTATCGGATTGCGGCAAGCAACGTGAGCGGTGTCAGCAGGTAGACATCTTGCGTAACCGTCCGCCCCTGACCGTATAGACGCCTGATGAAGGCGAAGCCATGCTTTCTCGGGGCACAAATGTGACTGTGTCCGCAAGGAATCATGGACACAGTGACTGAATTCACCGAAGTGAAAGGCTCCCGGAAGTATCGCCGGCGCACCGTTGACGAGAAACGCCAGATCGTCGAAGAGACGTTATCCAGTGGACGTTCGGTGGCGGAGATTGCACGCAGTCACGAAGTGAACGCGAATCAGCTGTTCGACTGGCGCAAGCAGTATCTGGATGGACGCTTGGCGTGAACGGTCGCGAATGCGCTTTGCTGCCGGTCACCGTGAATGAGGCCAGCGACAGCGGCGCGGCCGAACCGGCTGCATCGACGCCTCCGGCACAGGCGCCCGGCACGATCCGAATCCAGTTGCCACGAGGCGAGATACACGTTGAAGGGAGCGTCGATCCCGACACACACTTCGCGTGGTGATTCAGTGCCTGATCCGATGATTTGTCCGCTCGCAAACACGCGAATCTGGGTTGCCGCCGGATTTACGTATATGCGCTGCGGCTTCGACGGCCTGGCCGCGAAGGTGCAGACCGTGCTGGCGAAGGATCCATTCTCTGGCCACATCTTCGTGTTCAGGGGCAAACGTGGGAGTCTCGTGACATAGTGCATCCTTTGATTAGAAGCCTGGCAATTTGAGTGACTTCTCTGCTTCCTGTCGAGTTTTGAAGTGAGGCGGCCGGCGCTCCTTGACGGCCCGTACACCTTCCTTGACGGCTTCGGAATCGAGCGCGGCAACAGGCACCTGCCAGGGCGCCGAGGGCATGAGCTGAGTCGCAGGCAGTATTCCATCACGTATCAGACGGTGAATCGAGCTCCCGTAGATTCCCAGTCGTCGTGAGGCTTCTTCCACGCTGATCGTCTCCGCGTGCGACGCGGTTTGATCGTAAGCGCTAAAACGGGCACACCTTTCTTCGAGGGGCGTTAAGAGCGACGATTGCGTCCGCAACCCACATTGCGGACGCAGACCATGAGCGAAGATGAGTTTGACTTTCTGCCACTCCGAGTCATCCGAGAATGCTCCAACGGCAAGCGAAGGTACGACCCTGAAGGCAAGCGCCGACTGATTCAGGCGTGCTTGCGACCGGGGGCGTCAATTGCCGGACTCGCACTCAGGGCACAGGTAAACGCAAACCAGCTTCACAAGTGGATACGGCTACATGAGAAGGCAAACTCTGCTCGTGCAGCACGAAAAACGGTTGAGCCGTCAGCGGCGGCCTTCATCCCGGTCGTTGCTATCGAACCAGGCTCTACGCAGCCCGCCCTCGAGCTCGCGAAGTTGCCGGCGTCGTCGAGTCCCAAGCAACCTGCGGCTGCGTCGCGACCAACGGCGCGCCTGTCAGCGCACCTCCCGAACGGGGTAACAGTCGAACTTGAGTGCTCACGGCACGATGCGCCGCTCGTCACGGCCTTGATCGCCGCGCTGCGAGAGCGTTGATGTTCCGCCTTGATTCCGACCTCCGCATTTATTTGCATCGCGAACCGATTGACTTCAGGGCGGGAATCAATAGCCTCACTGCGTTGGTTGAGCAGTCGATGCAACTCGACCCCTTCGCTCGCGCCGTGTTCGCGTTCCATAATCGAAAGCGCAACCGCGTCAAGCTGTTGTTGTATGAGCGTTCCGGCTTCTGGCTGATGTTGAAACGCCTCGAAGCAGACCATTTCGCGTGGCCATCTCGGAAGCAGCCCGTGATCGAGTTGACGACCGAGCAACTGCATTGGCTTTTAGACGGCATTGACATCGACGCGGTACGACGTCATCCGGCCCGGCAGTACCATCATACAAGCTGATGGGGCGCGCTTCTCCAAGCGACGTTCCCGAGAGCTGTTACAAATTTCCGTAAACCCATCGGGCGTTGCATTTCGCTAATGTGGGTAGCATGGACGAACGCGAATTCTCCCAATTGCCTCCTGCCGCGCAGGCTTACATTCGCGAGCTCGAGGCCAGCAACCGCCAGTTGGGCGAACGCGTTCGCCATCTTGAGGAACAGTTCCGGCTCGCGCAACACAAGCGCTTTGCGCCCAGCAGTGAGAAGCTCCAGGATCGAGTGTTCAACGAAGCCGAGCAGGTCTCGATTGAGGACCTTGACGGGGACGTAGAACTCGACTTACCAGACACAGGTCTGCCGGAGGCGCCCGAGCCTGCTCGCCGCAAACGAGGACGCAAGCCTCTGCCTGCAGATCTTCCCCGTCAGCGCATCGAGTACGACTTGCCCGAGGAGCAGAAGATCTGCCCCTGCTGCTGCAACCCAATGCATCGTATGGGCGAGGAAATCAGCGAACAACTGCATATCGAAGTGAAGGCTTCAGTCCTACAGCATGTTCGTTTCAAATATGCGTGTCGCCGTTGCGAGCGGGTCGCTGAACGTACGCCGATTCTGACCGCGCCGATGCCGGCCCAGCCATTGCCAGGCAGTCGGGCGAGCGCGGCCATGATCGCCACGGTGAACCGGTAAGTACGTCGACGGCACGCCGCTATATCGGATGGAAGAGGCGCTCGGGCGTGCGAGCATTCCGGTGGGCCGAGGCACGCTGGGGCACTGGGTCATCAAGCCAACGCAATTGCATCTCGACCGCCTGTACCGGGAGTTACGCAAGACGTTGCTGTCGCAGCCGCTGATTCATGGCGACGAGACGACCGTTCAGGTGCTGAAGGAACCGGGTAAGGCGGCACAAAGCCAGTCTTACATGTGGCTGTACCGCAGCAGGCAGGATAGCGAAGAGCCTGTAGTGTTGTTCGACTATCAACCCGGACGCGGCACGCAATACACTCAGGCGTTTCTCGCGGACTACAAAGGCATGCTGATGACCGATGGGTATAGCGCCTGGCGAAAAGTCAAAGGTGTGACCCACTTCGGCTGCCTTGCTCATGCGAGACGCGGATTCGTAGACGCCCTGAAGACGCAAAAGAAATTAGGCAAACGCGCGCAGCAAGCACTCGAATTCTTCCAGCGACTTTACCGCGTCGAAGCACTCGCGCGAGAGAAACCTCCGAGCGGGGAAACGCGTGCTAGCTATACCTTACGACTGCGACAGCAGCACAGCGTTGCGCTGCTTGAGGCATTCAAAGCTTGGCTGGATGAGCAAGCACCTCAAGTGCCACCCGAAAGCGCGCTGGGCAATGCAATCAATTACACGCTTAACCAATGGGAGTATCTCAGCCGTTACGTCGGCGACGGGCAAGCCCCAGTGGACAACAACATCGCGGAACGGGACATTCGCCCGTTTGCCACCAGCAGAAAGGTTTGGCTCTTCAGCGACACGGTCGCCGGAGCAAAAGCAAGTGCCGTCATCTATAGCCTCGTGCTTACATGCCGCGCGTGCAACGTCGAGCCATACGCGTACCTGCTTCACGTACTGACCCAACTGCCTCAACGAGCACAAGACGTCGACATAAGCGACCTACTGCCATTTCGGTTCATGCACTCTCAGGTTCCGATCGACGCCGGCTGAGCAAAGGAAATCACACGCAAACGTCACGCTTCCACGCCAACAGCTTTGCGGCGCTAGGCGAAATTTATGCGCGCGTCGGTGGGCTCAAATTAGCGCTTACGTTTGATCGAATGGTGCAATGCCCAGCCGTTCACGCATTTCGATAACACGAACCGTGGTCCAGGTCTTGCCGCCTGGCGATTTGCATCGCATGCGGTTCGTGGTCACCGCAAGCTCCCTGTCCGGCCACTGCCCACCAAGCTTGCGCATAACCTCAACAGCACTAAAGTGTTGTCCAGATGGATATCGACCAACATTCACGCGTGCGACGCGCAGCTCCGTGTGCCGACCACCGCTCCAGTGAACCGTGGCGACTGCTTCATTCGCGGTAAGCGACTCGGCACAACCGTTTCCCAGTGCTAGATATTTCGACGCATGATGGGCGCGTTTAGCTTGACGGAGACAGTCAGCCATGTCGAACGCAGCGGGCCGTACGCATCCCCATCGCACGTATGCGCAAGAATTTAAGCAGCAGGTGATCAGGGAGACATTGGAACCCGGCATGTCGGTGTCGATTGTTGCGCGACGGCACGACATCAACGCCAATGTGGTGTTCGCATGGCGCAAGCAATACCGTGAAGGCAAGCTGGTCATTCCTGCACTCGAAGCTGCGCCGAGCGTGCCGAGCACGAAGCTGCTGAGCGTCGACGTGATTGACTCGGCATTGGTACTGCGGCCGCCTGAGTCGGCAATGGCGTCGCAAGCGACGAGCGGCGTACCGATGCCGGCGCCCGTGTGCGAAATCGAGGTGGAGATCGGCAAACGGCGTGTGAGGATTCGCGGCCTGTCTGCCGAGCGCGCTGAAGCGTTCCTGCAGGAATGCCTGAAGTGATCGCGCTGCCGGCAGGTACGCGCGTTTGGCTCGTGGCCGGCGTGACAGATATGCGCTGCGGCTTCCAGGGGCTGGCCGCGAAAGTGCAGACAGCGCTCGAAGAGAATCCGCTGGGTGGCAACGTATTCATCTTCCGCGGCCGCCGGGGCGATCTCGTGAAGCTGCTTTGGGCGACCGACGATGGACTCTGGCTGCTCGCAAAACGATTGGAGCGAGGCCGGTTTATCTGGCCCCAGGCCGACCGTGGAAAGATCCATCTGACGGGCGCACAGCTGTGGATGCTCCTCGAAGGCATCGACTGGCGACACCCGCAACGCACCGCTGCTCTGTCGATGTTGTAAACCACATCGAAGGCTCGTAAACTGCGACGCATGTCCCAATCTGCGCCGCTTCCCACCACCGTCGCGGAGCTCCAGGCTCTGGTGCTCGAGCAGCAGGCGTCGATCGAGAACATGGTGCGGGAGATCGGTAAGCGTCTCGCCGCGGCCGTTCTGGCGTGCTGATTGAGGTTTTGGGTAGTTTGGTATCCACCAAATTATGGTAGATACCAAAGTGGACAAGACGTGGGGCAATCGCGCCGCAGATGGCGCAAATAAGCGGCCGAACTTTCCGACCGAGTTCAAACGGCAACTGGTTGAACAATCTTTTGAGCCGGGCGCGTCGGTGGCGTTGATCGCGCGCGACAACGCCATCAATGCAAACCTGTTGTTCAAATGGCGACGGCATTATCTGGCAGGAGAGTACGGATTGCCAACGCTGCCTGAGGGCGCAACGGCGAAGCAGGCACCGGAGGTGCCGTCGCTGTTGCCTGTGGATCTTGTCGCTGAGGCGGCAGAACATACGCCACCGATGACAGTCGATACAGAGCGGTCGCCAGAGAATCTTTGCGAGATCGAGTTCGACCGTGCACGCTTGAGATTTCGCGGCAACGTGTCACCGGATATGCTCCGGCTGCTGATCCGGGAGCTATCCCGATGATCGGCTTGCCGGCAGGCACTCGCATCTGGATCGCCGCAGGCGTCACCGACATGCGCAGTGGTTTCCCGGCTCTTGCCGCGAAGGTGCAAGCGACACTCGAAGAGAATCCGCTCGGTGGCGACGTGTTCATTTTTCGTGGACGTCGCGGCGATCTCGTAAAAATTCTCTGGGCGACCGATGACGGACTATGGCTTCTGGCGAAGCGGATTTCCCGCGGGCGTTTTGTCTGGCCCCAGGCTGATGGTGGCAAGATCTATCTCACGTCGGCACAGCTGTCGATGTTGCTGGAAGGCATCGATTGGCGACAACCCCGTCGTACGGCCGCATTGTCGATGTTGTAAACCGCATCGAAGACTCGTAAACTGCAGCGCATGCCCGATCATGCGCCACTTCCGGACACTGTCGCCGAGCTCCAGGCCCTGGTGCTCTAGCAGCAGGCGTCGATGGCAAAGATGCTGCAGGAGATTGCCGAGCGCGACCGGGAGATTGTCGAACGGGACCAGGAGATTGAGCGACTGACGGCCCAGATCGACAAGCTCAGGCGTATGCACTTCGGTCGCAAATCCGAGCAACTTGAGCGGCAGATCGATCGGCTCGAAACCCAACTCGAGGATCTGGCAGCGGGCAGCGGCGTCGCCGATGTGCGCCGTGCGCGCGCTCGTGCATCAAGTTCAGGCGTGTCTGCGGCATCCCCGCAGGAAGCCTTGCCGCCCCACCTGTCGCGCGAGGAGCGCGTGCTCGAGCCCGCCTCGATCTGCCCGAAGTGCGACAACGCCATGGAACTGCTCGGCGAGGACGTGTCCGAGCAGCTCGCACGCGTCACAGCGATGTTCAAGGTCATCCGCACGATCCGTCGCAAGCGGATCTGCACCGGTTGCGGCCATATCGTGCAACCTCCCATGCCAGGGCTGCCGATCGAGCGCAGCATCGCACATCCGAGCTTGCTGGCCGAGATCATCGTTGCGAAGTATGCGAACCACACGCCTCTATATCGGCAGTCCGAGATCGCGGCGCGCGACGGCGTACGTCTCGATCGGGCCACCATGGCACGCTGGGTCGGACGTATGCGATCCACGACCGACGCCCCTCAGAGGGGGATGTGCGGCGTGCAGCATGTGTACACGCGGCGCTGGGTTAGCGAAGGTCCGCAGGGATCTTCCAGGGAAGCAGCGCGTCGTAGTCGTCGACGGTCTTTGCCAGAGGTAGCCGGTGGAACAGCCAGGTGAGGTAACGATACGGGTCGATGCTGTTGGCCTTGCAAGTTTCGACCAATGCGTAGAGATTGGCGCTTGCGTTCGCACCGTCGACGGTGTCCGAGAACAGCCACCCACGGCGCCCGACGCAGAAGGGGCGGATTGAATTTTCGCAGGGATTGTTCGATATGGGCCAGTCGCCGTTCTCAATGTATCGGATCAGCTTCGGCCACTGTTCGCGCAGGTAGGTCAGCGCCTTGCCGAGCAAGCTGTTGGGCAGGACACCGGGCGATTGCTCGAGCATCAGATTGTGGATGGCGTCGAGCACACGTGCACTGTACCGTCGTCGCAATCGCTGCGAGTTAATGTCAATTGTGGTGTTTGCAAGGCGCGGCCTGATCAGGCGGCAAGCGGTTGCTGAGCCGGTGTGCTGTCGGTCACCGGTAGTCCGTCTTTGAATGGGACGCCTTCGAGCAGCGAGGCGATTTTTTCTGGCGCACGAATGCGTCGCCATGATTGTTCCGCCGACTCGATTAGCTTGAATGCAAGGCCAAGAAAGGTCGGGCGCGATACGCAATTGCGCGTGCGGGTTGTTCGATGCCGAACGGTGGCAAAGGTTGACTCAATCGGATTGGTAGCCGG
>NZ_JBFUPT010000023.1:0-58610 GCF_041360715.1 Caballeronia sp. RCC_10 | reverse complement strand
TGGCACTCAGCTTGAAAGAGCCTTGAATCACCTTCCGCGCCCACTGACTACTAACGTCCTCCGAGCCCCTTGGCTCGTCAAAACCGTTGGAACTGAAAGCATTCTGCTTCCAGCGCGCGGATAAAACCCATTGCGAGAATCATTCGGCGTACGGCCCTTGTAGGTCGAAAGATTCGCCTTTCAAGCACCGGAGTGCGTTGTCGACAGTATGGTTTCCGGCCGTGCGGATCCTGGTACCCGTTGCTGGCGGTACGGGCAGCGCCCGAGAGCCTTGCGGCTGGTCACGCCGCTACCGGTGCGTGACGGTGTTGCAACCTCGCGCTTAGGGTGATTACATATGTTGCGCCGAATATTGATGTGGCAACATTTGTATCCTACAACCCAAGAGAAGGACGTCATGAAACCCACGTCGCCGTTCGTATCGGCTCTCGCGCTCGCAGCGCTGTCGCTCGTCACTGGAGTGAGCTACGGCCAGGACGGCCAGCCGACGCTCGCCAAAATCCAGACTGCCAACATGATTGCGATCGGGCATCGCGAGACTTCGGTGCCGTTCTCGTACGTCGGCGCGAACAACGAAGTCATCGGCTTCTCGCAGGACTTGTGCAACAAGGTCATCGACGCGGTCAAGGCCAAGACGAAGCATCCGGACCTGCGCGTGCGCTTCATTCCGGTGACGTCGCAAAACCGCATTCCGCTCGTACAGAACGGCACGGTCGATCTCGAGTGCGGCGTGACCACCAATCTCACGTCGCGGCAAAATCAGGTCGCGTTTTCCGACACCTTCTTCGTCGCCACGACGCGCCTGCTGACGAAGAAGGATTCCGGCATCAAGGACTTCTCCGATCTCGCGGGCAAGACGGTCGTGACGAATCAGGGCACGACCTCCGAACGCATCCTTCGCAAGATGAACGAAGAGAAGAAGATGAACATGAGCATCATCAGCGCGAAGGACTACGGCGAAGGGCGCGTGACGCTCGAGACCGGCCGCGCGGTCGCCTACATGATGGACGACGTGCTGCTCGCGGGGACGCGCTCGCTGACGGCAAGGCCTTCGGACCGGGTGCTGGTCGGCACGCCGCAGTCTTCGGAGGCGTACGGTTTCATGTTGAGAAAGGACGATCCGGAGTTCAAAAAGCTCGTAGACGACGCGATGAGCAAGGTGATGAAGAGCCCCGAAATCGCCGCGATGTACGACAAGTGGTTCGTAAAACCCGTGCCGCCGAAGAACATCAACTTCGATTTTCCGATGAGCGACACGGTGAAGAAGCTCTACGCGGACCCGAACGACAAGGCGCTCGAATGATGACCGGGGCGGGCGCGAAGCTGCGCCCGGCTTTTTCAATCCGCGAAAGGCAGTTCCGCTTGTCCTTCCGCGCGCATTCCGAACGTATTGAGCGTCATTGCAACGAGCGCGTAGTACCCGAGCAGTCCGACGAGATTCACCACGACCGTATGACCGAAGCGCGCAACGGCGGCGTCGTAGGTGGCATCGCTTACGCGCTTCGTGTCGTAGAGCTCCGTCGCGAAATCGAAGATGAGCTTGTCGTCGGCGTCGGCGAAAGTCGGCGTCTGACCTGTGCGCAGCGCTTCGGCGACATCGGCGGGCAGGCCCGCATCGAGCGCGATCGGATGATGAATATGCCATTCCGCCTGCGAGCGCCAGCGCGCCGCCGTCACGAGGATGGCAAGTTCCGAAAGCCGCAGCGGCAAGCCCGTCTTGTAGCGGCAGAACGCACCCAGTCGTTGCGCATTCTGTGCAAGTTCCGGACTGAAAATCCAGCCGAGGAACGGGCCATTGAGATTGCCACGCGGACGGTTCAGGATGTCTTGCAACACGGCTTTCTGTTCGTCGGAAGCGGTGGCGATCTGAAAATCGGGAAGTCTCTGGTTCATGATTCGATCGATGTTCGTTGGGTGAGCCGCGCCCCGGCAACGGCGCGGCCTCGTTCGGCAATGACCATCAAGCCGCCTTCACGCCGATGGCCGAGAGCGCGCCTTCGATGGCGTCGGAGAGCCGCTCGACGATCGTTTCTATCTGCGCGCTCGTCGTGATGAACGGCGGCGCGATGAGCACGTGATCGCCCTTCCTGCCGTCGACGGTGCCGCCCATCGGATAGACCATCAGGCCGCGTTTCATCGCCTCGCTTTTGATCACCGCGTGCAGCTTGTGGTTCGGATCGAACGGCATCTTGCTCGCCCGATCCTGCACTAGCTCGACGCCGGTGAAGAGACCGCGCCCGCGCACATCGCCGATGAACGGATGATTCATGTGCCGCTCGCGGAGCGCCGCGCGCAGTTGCTCGCCGCGCGCCTTCACGTTGCCGAGAAGTTTGTCTTCGACGATGACCTTCTGCACCTCGAGCGCGGCCGCACACGCCGTTGCGTGACCGATGTACGTATGACCGTGCTGGAAAAACCCCGAGCCACCGACGATCGTATCGAAGATCTCGTTGCTCACGAGCGTCGCGCCGATCGGCTGGTAGCCTGCGCCGAGTCCCTTTGCGATCGCGAGAATATCGGGCGCCACGCCGTCTTCCTCGCACGCGAAGAGGTAGCCCGTGCGGCCCATGCCGGACATGACTTCGTCGAGAATAAGCAGCACGCCGTACTTGTCGCAGACCGCGCGGATCTTGCGGAAGTATTCGCGCACCGGCGGCACCGCGCCCGCTGTCGCGCCGACGACCGTTTCCGCGACGAATGCTGCAACCGACTCTGCACCGAGTTCGAGGATTTTCGCTTCGAGTTCGTCGGCGAGACGTTGCGCGAAGGCTTCTTCGGTTTCCCCCGCTTGCTGCTCGCGATACGCGAAGCAGGCCGAGACGTGATGCGCTTCGATCAGGATGGGCAGAAACGGCTGCCGGCGCCACGCGTTGCCGCCGATCGCCAGCGCGCCGAGCGTGTTGCCGTGATAGCTCTGCCGGCGCGCGATGTAATGCCGGCGCTCGGGCTGACCTTTTTCGACGAAGTACTGGCGCGCGAGCTTGAGCGCGGCTTCCATTGCCTCCGAGCCGCCGGAAACGAAATACACGTGACCCAGATTCTTCGGCGCGGCTTCGACGAGCAGGTTCGCGAGGTCCTCCGCAGGTTGCGTCGTGAAGAAGGACGTGTGCGCGTAGGGCAACTGCTCCACCTGGCGCTGGATGGCTTCGATCACGCGGGGATGGCTGTGACCGAGGCACGAGACAGCCGCGCCACCGCACGCGTCGATGTAGCGCTTGCCGGTCGAATCGACGATTTCGATGCCCTCGCCCCGCACGGCGATCGGAAGCCTCGCGCGCGGCGCGCGATGAAATACCGTGGTCATGGTCCCTGCCCCGTTGAGTGCGTGCAACACGCGATGTTTTATAATATCACCAAAACAACATATGTTGTGCGTGCATCCGCGCGTTGCGGCGCGGCGGGTCAGCTTGCTGCATAGGCGCCGTGCGAGTGCAGCGCGGCTTCAGCCTGCTCCAGATTCGTGATCGCGTCCTTGCCTTCGAGCGCGAGCAGGTGCGCGACGAGCATCTCGGCGAGCGCCGATGCAGCAACGAGCGACGGGAAGAACGACGGCGATTCATGCGAGAAGATGAGCGTGTGATCCGCGTTCAGGGCGATGGGCGACACGGCGCTATCGGTCAGCGCAATGAGTTTCGCGCCACGCTCGACGGCCGCCTGCGCGACGCGCACCGCTTCGACGGAATACGGCGCGAAGCTGACGACTACGACGGCGTGCTTTTTCTCGATGCCGCGCAACTGCATTTCGAGCGTGCCGGCCTCGCCACTGACGAGGCTCACCGAGGGACGAAAGAGGCGATATCCGTAAAGCAGGCTGAACGCAACCGGATAGCACGACCGGAAACCCGCTACGTGGACTTGCGGCGCCTTCTTCAACGTCTTCGCCGTTTCGACGACACTCGCAGCGTTTTGCGCGAGCGTGAGTCCGAGACTGTGCAATTGCGCCTGCGCGAGATCGCGGCTCAGGTGATTGTCGGCGCCGCCTTTCACTAGAGAGCGCGCTCGCGTCGTCAGCGGTTCGGGACGGGTGCGCACCCGGCTCACGAAAACGTCGCGCAACTCGTTCCAGCCGGGGAAGCCGAGTTGCTGGGAGAGACGGACCATCGCGGCGGGCTGGACCCTGGCGCGCTCGGCGACCTTGCGCATCGAGAGGACGGCGACTTCGTCGGGATAGTCGAGAAGGAACGCGGCGCCGGCCTGGAATTGCGGGCTCAAATCGGGGAAGCGGTCGCGGATGGCGGCGGCGAGTTGGTCGAAGGTGGGCACGTTGCGATCTGAAGGAAGGCAGATTCGATATTTAAGCATGAGTCGGGCGCTGCCTCATGAAGATGAGGCCAGGAACCGCTGGTGTTACGGGCCGCAGGTCACCCTTTCGCTCTACAGTCAGGACCAACTGGAAGCCATCGCGGACAGTCTGAACAATCAACCTTGTACGACTCACAACGTCCATTCACCATTCGAAATCATCGCTGCGACCCTTGCATGGGCAAGGCAAGCTCAACGCTCCAAACATCAATCTCGCTGATGCGCTTCACCCTTGAAACCGCCTATTAAGTATCGCCGTGACCTGGTGTCGGATGGACGCCCGGTCACCGCGTAGATGCGGCGACCATCGCCTCCCTGCGGCGGCAATTTGTATCGCACCAGCCGCATCAGCCGCCCCGGCTGGCGGACGTGGCGGCGCAAGCCGAATCGCCTATGACGCGTTGCGGGCCCATGCCCGCAACGCAGGCGTCAACACGCCGAACAAAACGGACTCTGCGCCTTCTGCGAGTGAGGCGCATTGTGCACAGCAGATAAAGAAAAAGAATCAGCACGAAAGCGAAAGAAACGGCCGCACGCCTGGCTCAACATCACGGGGGCTGAACTGGGCGTTCGTTGCCGCCGCAACTCCGCGTCCACGCCTTTAACGGCGTCACTCCGCGCTCGAGCCTTCCTGCGAACCGTCCCATGAGCAAACCAAGCCCATTTCGCATGAACGTCGACGAGTTCCGGCTGCAATGGCGCGTGCTGACCTTCTACGAACGCTTCGAGCAAATCATCGCCCATATTCTGAGCGTCGTGATCTCGGTGATCATCGTCGTATCGCTGTGGCAGTTGATTCGGGCGGTCGTGGCGCTATTGCTGTCCGGCGCGCTCAGTCCGCTGGATCATGGGATCTTCCAGGCCGTTTTCGGAATGGTGATGACGCTACTGATCGCGATGGAATTCAAACATTCGATTACCCGCGTCATGTTAAGACGCGATCACATCGTGCAAGTCAAGACAGTCATCCTCGTGGCGATGCTCGCGATAGCACGTAAATTCATCATCCTCGATCCCGCCACGGACCCTGCGCGCATTGCCGCGCTCGCGGCCGCGCTGGTCGCGCTTGGCAGCGTTTACTGGTTGATGCGGCAGCGCGACGATCCCGTCGATGCCGCGATCGCTGCGCGCGCCGCGCGGGATCGCGAAGAGCGCGCTTGATTCACCTACTTTCTCTCGGAGAATATCGAGTACTTGCAGGTTCGTGCTCGATCTTCGCGCGGGCCTGCAGGTCCCGGTCCGGCGCAGCCTCGCTCAACGCCTGGTCAACATGCATACCCGCAGATGCGCCCGTCTAATTTTGCGTGGGCCTTTAAGAGCGCGACGGGGCATCCGCCCCACTTCTACCTGACTACCGAAGAGTTGCGGCTAGCGCAGTCGATGCTTTCTGAAGGAAGCCTCTCGGTAACCGGTATCGCGACGCGCGTGGACGTTCAGACGCCGCCGCATTTCACCGCATTGCGCGTTGAGCACCGCCCTTACGACCCGTCGATGCGTTCTCGACCGGATCGACGAGCGACGTACAAACGCAGGAATCCGACGCCTTTGGGCAGGAACTCGAAAGACGAGCGCGCCTCACGGACGTACGCTTGACGAAATATGAAGTGCACGCGCTGTGTTGGCGCACTACCCGCGATCTGGCTGAGGAACCCAACCAATGGACGCACTGCTCGGACGCGCATGGTGGATGCTCGCGCTGCGTGGCGCCGCGGGGATCCTGTTCGGCCTCCTCGCGCTCTTCTGGCCGGGTCTCACGCTGCTGCTTCTCGTCGCGATGTTCGCGGCGTATGCACTCATCGGAGGCATCGCGGCGGTCAGCGCGGCGATACGACATCGTTCCATCCGCACCGACTGGTGGATTCCCTTGCTGCTCGGCCTGTGCATGATCGCTTCGGGCCTAATCGCCCTCGCGGCGCCGGGCGTCACGGCGCTCGTGCTGATCACCTTGATGGGAGCGAACGCAATCGTTACCGGCGTGTTCGACCTCATCGCCTGGGTTCGGCTGAAAAGGCGCGGCCGCACGCAGTGGCTGCTGTTGTGCATCGGTAGCCTGTCCGTTCTGTTCGGCATTTTCGTGCTGGTCTACCCGGGTGCGGGAGCGCTTGCCCTCGTCTGGATGATCGGCACCTACGCGATCGTGACCGGCGCACTTCTGCTCGTCCTGGGGCTCGGCGCACGGAACTGGCGCGGCGCCGACCTTCGCGACAAGCAAAACGCGCCGCTGCACTCATGAGCGTCTGCGCCTGGCGTTCTCGTATCCCGTTGCACATTCTGGAGAACGCTACGAAGACTAACCTCGCATCGGCCGCAAGGCACTCGACATCCATCTTTGCGCCATCCGCTGGCGGCCTCGTGGCCAACAGCGCGACCGCGCAGGATGCGCGCATCGCCGGCAAGGCGACGCTCGGCACGACCATCACCGAAATGCGGGCGGTCGCAACGTGCTGGCGCGCATCGAAGATGATTCACGCTGGTGTCTACAACGAAAAGAACGAAACGATCGGCCGCGTCGACGGCCTGTTCGTCACGCCCGATGGCTCGCTCTCGACCGCGATCATCGACCTCGGAGGCTTTCTCTTGATGAAGGCGCTCCGTGTCGCCATCCCTCATTCAGCAGTTCAAGCAGATAGTGCCGAAGCAAACGTGGTCGGCGCAAACAAGGATGCCCTGAAAAAACTGCCGGAGTCCGAATATGGCAAGGGCTGACATCGGCCGCGGACATCGGCAGGAGTCACTGAAGATTCGGGCCGCTCTGACGGCTCACTGGAGCAAGGAGCATAGCGATGCTACTGGACCTCGAGAAATGGAACCCCTTCCGCTTCCTGCGCAAGAGCCCCGAGGAAAAGGGCGCGGGCGCGGAGCCGAACGCCTCGCCCTCACAGCAAGCCCCCGCGTCCTCGGCCGCGTCCGCATCGCTGGATGCGGCGCGTTGGCCGCTGCCCGACCCCCTGCATCTTCTCACCGACCTGATACGGGATCCGTTCGGCGGGATAGGACCGCTTGGCAACTGGTTCGGCGACTTCAGTCCCAGCCGCTTTGAGCCGCGCGTCGACGTGATCGACGACGGCGACGCGCTTCGCATCGTGGCCGAGTTGCCAGGTCTGTCGCGCGAGGACGTGGAACTCGAAGTCGTCGAGGACATGCTGGTGCTGACCGGCGAGAAGCGCATCGAATCGAAAAGCGACGAGAAGGGCTGCTACCGGGTGGAGCGGGCGTTCGGAGAGTTCCAGCGCGCGATTCCGCTGCCCTCCGGCGTCGATCTCGATCGTGCCGAAGCCAGTTTCGAGAACGGCGTGCTCACCGTGCGGGTGCCCAAAGCGGCGAATGAACCCGCAGCGAAGCGGCGTCTCGACATCAAATAGTGCGGTGCGCACACGGCGACACCGTGAAACTGCTCGTCAGCTCGCTTGGCCCTCGACGATATCCCGCATGAAGGCGTCGAAGACTGGATCGCGGAACGGGGCGCGCATCAATTCAAGCGACACTTGCGGTACTTCGCGACGCACCTCGTCAGGCTGCGCGCGCGTGGCGAGAAAGACCATCCTTTGCCCACCCTATGGAGAACGTCACGCCCGCTTGCAGCGTTTGTGGCAAACGGGCTCGTTCCCGGATCACGGTCGCCGAATACGGCCAGCGCCGGCAGCTGATGCTGTGCGACGAGCATTACATGGAGCTCATGGCCCGCGATCAGGGCGGTCTGTCGCCGCTTGGGCCCCTCTTTCACGGCGGACTATTCGACGGTTTGTCCGGCGACCTGTGGCCGCAGATAGAAAGCGGCCGCGATAGCCGGTCCAATCGGACGCTCACCCCGGCTTGCATCGCCTCCCGATGGCGCGATGGACCGGTAACCGCAGGATCGTGACACAACGGAGCAGCAACCAGAAAGAAACGCGCGCCGGGTCATGGCTAAACTTCGCGAAGAGCGGGGTCTGTTGATGTCATTCGACGTCGACCCCTGGCAGCACTGTTCGGGCCGAGTCACAAGCACAGGGAACGAATATGCCTGATACAGAAATCGCAGCCGGAGAAGCACGGCAGCGCGACGAGCAAGTTCCCCTACGCAAGCTGTTCGAACCCGTAAGGGTGGGACCATACAACCCGCGTCATCGTGTCGTTATGGCGCCGCTGACGCGTTCGCGGGCGAGCCGGCCAGGCAACATTCCGTCGCAGCTCAACGCCTGCTACTACGCGCAACGCGCAGCGGCCGCGCTAATCATCAGCGAGGCGACCCAGGTGTCCATGCAAGGACAGGGCTACGCATGGACGCCTGGGATACACACCCTGGCGCAGGTCGAAGGCTGGCGGCTCGTGGCGGACGCCGTGCACGAGGCGGGCGGGTTGCTGTTCATGCAACTGTGGCACGTAGGACGCATATCGCACCCCTCATTGCAGCCCGATGAAATGCTGCCGGTTGCTCCCTCAGCGGTCCAGCCGAAAGCAGAGGCGTTCATTGAGAACGAGCGGGGCGAAGGCGTCGTCGCGCCTTGCGTCAAGCCTCGCGCGCTGCAGGTGGAAGAGATGCCGTATCTCGTGCGGCAATACTTCAGGGGTGCGCGCAACGCAAAGGCTGCCGGTATGGACGGTGTCGAAGTACATGGCGCGAACGGATATCTGCTCGACCAGTTCCTGTTGTCCGGCACGAACCGCCGCACGGACGAATATGGCGGATCGATCGAGCGTCGGGCCAAGCTGCTGATCGAGGTGATCGAGACGGTTTGCGAAGTGTGGGGGCCAGAGAAGGTCGGCGTACGGATCTCTCCTCTTGGCACCTTCAACGACATGCATGACGACGATCCCGAGGCGACCTTTTCTTACGTCGTCGAGAAGCTCAACCAATACCGACTAGCTTATTTGCATATCGTCAATCCCGCGCTGGCGGCGACCGGTGAGGATGAGGCTTTCCTCGAGCGCGCGAAGCGCATGAGCGAGATGATACGCCGCACTTATCGTGGTGTGCTGATGGTTGCGGGTGGGTTCGACGGCGGCAGTGCGGAAAGATGGCTCGAGGGCGGCAACGCGGACCTGATCGCGTTCGGACGCTTGTTCATCGCCAATCCCGACCTGCCGGAACGCCTGCGGTCGCACGCCCCGCTCAATTCGCCGGACCCCTCCACGTTCTACGGAGGCGGCGAGCGCGGGTACACCGACTATCCATCGCTCGCGCAGGAGCGTGGGGAGACCCCGCGGTCCGTCATCGATGGGCGTTGGAGATAGAGTGTCGTTGACCGGCGAGTTCGCTGAAGTCATGCGACGATTTGCGATGGCCGCCGAGCCGGCGTCCGATCACCCTGAGAGGCGCACCATGGCTGTCACTACCTGGGTTGTCGTTGCCGACGGCAGCCGCGCTCGAATCTTCGAGACACCGGGACTAAAGTTGGAGTTGCGGGAAAGCGAAGACCTCGTCAATGCTGCCCCTAGTGGGCCGGCGCTGAGCGAGAAGGAGCGCGAAAAATTTGCGAAGACCGTCGCCGACCGTGTCGAAGAGGGAAGGCTTCATCATCGGTATCAGCGATTGCGATTGGTGGTGGAGCCGAAATTTCTCGGGATGCTTCGCGAGCGTCTGAGCGAGGAGACGCGTCGAATGATTTACGAAGAGATCAACGAAGATCTCTCGGCCCTCAATACGCGCGAAATCGAAGCGCACCTGCAAAGGCATTGACGGCGGACTGGCCGGTCGTGGCCCGCGTCAAATGTGTCGCCCGCCGCTCCCTAGCAATTCAGGCTGACGAACCGCAGTAGTCAACTTTGCTCGCAGTCGAATTAAATGAAACCGTCGGCAGCAAAAAACCGTCGGGGTCGCGCCGGTGAGCGTCGAGATATCTGTCAGGGCGCATCATCGGCGGGGAACATGGTCAGATTCAAATGCTTGGATGCTGGCGACGACAAGCGGTGGCGTGGTCGCAATAACGCGTCGGGTATTGTGTGCCGTGACAAGGCGAACGATTGGACGCCTGATGAAGACGCAAGACTAAGTCAGTTTGAAACCACAAGCAGAGCAAAGGACAAGAACAACAGCGGGAATAAGAACAGCAACAGCACCGATGAGGGCAACAGCCGCGAATGACAAACGAATGCGGCCTGTTTGCGGGCGAGAAAAATCGTTGGCGACTGCATGAGTTTGTCGCGTGCCGTCGAAGGTCTCTTGTGGGCTTTCCTTTTGCGTGGCGCGCAGTGCTCCACTGGTGTTAACGAGCCAAGGGGCTCGCAGGACGTTAGTAGTCAGTGGGCGCGGAAGGTGATTCAAGGCTGTGTCAAGCTGAGTGCCACTGATGTTCTACGAAGTGGCCACACGAGTCAGTGCTTCGGGCCTAAAAAAGCTGCTTTCTTTGGTTACTTTCTTTGCAGCGGCAAAGAAAGTGACCCCCGCCCCGGGGAGGGGCGCACTAATAGACCGACACGAATTGAAGCAAAGCGATGCAAAGACACTAAAGCGCAAACATCGCCAAACCGCCGAGCGAGTCGCTCGCCCCGCGCAGGGGCGAGCAAACAAACCACCGCGAATAAAAGCCGAACAAAAACGCACCCCTACCGCAAGCGCAACACTCATGCAGCCTGCTTAGCAGAAGGCAACCGCGAGACCAACCGCAAAGAAACCGTCAACCCTTCCAACTGATAATGCGGGCGCAAGAAGAACTGCGAAGTGTAGTACCCGGGCGCCCCGGGCACTTCCTGCACCTTGACTTCCGCCGCAGCGAGAGGCTTCTGCGCCTTGGTGTGCTCGGACGAATTGGCCGGATCGCCATCCACGTACTGTGTGATCCACTTGTTGAGCCAGCTCTCCATGTCCGAGCGTTCCTTGAACGTCCCGATCTTGTCCCGCACGATGCACTTCAGATAGTGCGCAAAGCGATTGCACGCAAATAGATACGGCAGACGCGCGGCCAAAGCAGCATTCGCCGTAGCATCAGGATCTTCGTATTCGAACGGCTTCTGCAAAGACTGCGCCCCAATGAAAGCCGCGAAATCCGAGTTCTTGCGATGTATCAACGGCATGAAACCGTTCTTCGCGAGTTCGGCCTCGCGCCGATCGGAAATCGCGATCTCAGTCGGACACTTCATATCGACGCCGCCATCGTCGGTAGGAAAGCTATGCACGGGCAAACCTTCGACAGCACCGCCCGACTCCACGCCGCGAATGCGCGAGCACCAGCTATACAGCTTGAACGAGCGATTGATATTCACGGCCATCGCGTATGCCGAATTCGCCCACGTATAGCGCGTATGATCGGCAGAACCGGTGTCCTCCTCGAAGTCGAATTCATCGACGGGTTCGGTCCGCGCCCCATACGGCACGCGCGCCAGAAAGCGCGGCATCGCAAGGCCGATGTATCGCGAATCTTCCGACGCGCGCAGCGAACGCCAGCTCGCATATTCCGGCGTGCCAAATATCTTGGTCAGATCGCGCGGATTGGCAAGTTCCTGCCACGAGTCCATCTGTAGAAGACTCGGATCGGCGGCGGCGATGAACGGTGCATGCGCCGACGCCGCAATCTTCGATATCTCGCCGAGCAATTCCACATCGGGCGGCGTCTGGTTGAAGTAGTAATCGCCGATCATCACGCCAAACGGCTCGCCGCCGAGCTGGCCGTACTCGTGCTCGTAAATCTGCTTGAAGAGCGGGCTCTGGTCCCACGCAATGCCCTTGAAACGCTTGAGCGTCTTGCCGAGATCCTTCTTCGAGATGTTCATCACGCGAATCTTGAGCATCTCGTCGGTTTCGGTGTTGTTGATCAGATAATGCAGCCCGCGCCACGAACCTTCGAGCTTCTGAAAGTCCGGGTGATGAATCACTTCGTTAACCTGATCGGTCAGTTTCGTGTCGATCTCGGCGATCATCGCCTGAATCGAGCGGATGGCGTCGCCGGAAATGATCTGCGTCTGCGCGAGCGCCTGCTGCGCAAGCGTCTGCACGGCCGTCTGCACGGCGGTCTTCGCCTCGTCGCTCTTCGGACGAAACTCGCGGTTCAGGAGCGCGGCGAGGTCGTCGCCTTCGAGCGTCGCGCCTTGCAATGCGGACGGCGCTTCCCCTGACGACGCGGCGGTTTGCGGAATATCGGACATGGTCGTTTCCTTTCAGGGCTCATTCAGCGGCTGCGGCGGCCGGCGGCGTGACGGCTGCATCAACGGGCGGCGTGGCCTTGGCGAGCGTGCTGAGCAACGCGGGATCGTCGAGCACGCGTGCGATCAGTTCTTCCGCGCCATTCTTGCCGTCCATGAAGATGACGAGATTGGCGAGCTGCGTGCGCGCTTCGAGCAGTTTGGCGAGCGCATCGACCTTGCGGGCGACGGCGGCTGGCGAGAAGTCGTCCATATTTTCGAACGTGATGTCGACGCTCAGATTGCCCTCGCCCGTCAGCCTGTTCGGCACCTGGAACGAGACGCGCGGATGCATCGCCTTCATGCGGCTGTCGAAATTGTCGACGTCGATTTCCTGAAACTTGCGCTGTTCGACGGGCGGAAGGGCCTCGGCCGGCTTGCCCGACAGATCGGCCAGCACGCCCATGACGAACGGAAGCTGGATTTTCTTCTCGCTGCCGTAGGTCTCGACGTCGTATTCGATCTGCACGCGCGGTGCGCGATTGCGGCCGATGAACTTCTGACTGCTGGTTGCCATGACGACTCCTTCGCGTGAGCATGAGATCACGCTTTCAAGACGATCCAGCGATGCGCAGATTTAAAGCATCGCGAGACTGCGTTGCTGCCGCCACGAGGGCGCGGCGCAGTTGAAGAGCGCCGTGCCCGGATCGAGCAGACAGAGATGGCGCGCGGCGGCCATGCGCTGACGTCGATAGCCGTCCTTCAGCACGCCGATGCAATGCACCTTCGTGGCCATGCGGGTGGCGTCGATCAGTTCCGTCGTCATCGGCCGGTCAATTGAGCTGCACCGATCCGCCCTTGATGCGGTTCACGCCCGACGACCGGCTCGACACATACGTGCCGCGTATCAGCACCTTGCCGGCCTTCGTCAGCGTGATGCTGGCCTGCCCGCATCGCAGCACGATCTCCTCCTTCGCGGTCACGACGAGCCGCTCGCCATCGGCATCCGCTTCGACTTGCGCGGGCGCTTCATCGAGCGGCCACGCGCGGTCTTCACGCAAACACCCGATGATGACTGGCCGCTCGGGATCGCCGCCATCGAACATCAGGAGCACGTCGCTTCCGATATGCGCGCCGCGCACATCGGGAATCGTGCGCGCGGGCAACGCCGCGCCGCCGGGCTGGCCGGGATAGACGACGAGCGGGCGCGCGCCGTCGCCGCTGAAGCCGATCAGCGCCCCGATCCGCACGCCATCGATGACCTGCATCGGCGCAGGCTGGAGGAAATCTCGTCCGCTCATCGCGTTCTCCTTCTCTCTGACGTTGGAAAGACGAACGGCGCGCGTGCGGTTTCAACGCGTCACTGCGGCCTCGTTCCGGCGATGAGATGAATCTGCGCAAGGCTGTCGGGCGCAAGGTCCTGCATCACCGCGAGAAAGTCCTTGCCGATGAGCCCGCGCGCGCGGCGAATCAGCAGCGGCGCGGGACTCGTGGGCTCGGTGCGTTCAAGGAACGCGCACACGGCGTCGAGCGCCGCGACGGCCTGCTCGCGCGTGGCGATCTCGCCGGGGCTCGCCACACCGCGATGCATCGCCGGGGCGGGCGAAGCCTGCGCAATCGTCACGGCGGGTTCGTCATGGGCATCCACCGGTGCGACGGCGCGGAACTGCGCGGCGATCTGGCGCGCGGCCATCGTCAGCGCGGTCATCGACGGGGCGCGCTCGGAGCCGAGCTTCTGCGCGGTGCAGTCGGCGAGCGCCTGCACCGCTTGGGCTAAATCGAGCGCATCGGCGAGCATCGCGGGATCGTGCGCAATTGCGTTCGCCAGCATGCCTTCGACACGCGGCAAACTCGCCGCAGCCGCGCCTTCCTGCGGCGCGAGCCTGCCCTGCGCGACGAGGATGTCCCGCACGGTCAGCCGCTCGCCATGCACGCGGCAGACTTCGCATTCGCGCAGATCGTGCAGGAGCGTCTCGGCTTCCGCAAACGGCGTGTAGGCGTCCGCGAGCGGGGCAAGCGCGTTGATGCGCAGCGCGGCATCGTTGTCATCGTCGGGATCGAGTTGCGGGTACAGGCCGTCCCAATACCGTTCCAGCAAGCCGGTCAGCAGGCGCATGCCCGCGAGAAAGCCGCCAAGACCGTGCACATGCGACGCGGCCCGCGTCCACGCAACGGCCACCCGCACGTCCTTGGAACGCGCGAGCAGCGCCTGCGCCTGTTCGAGCACGTCGGTCCACGGTGGCGGCTCGGCGGGCGCGTCGAACTGGCGCGTGGGGCCTTCGCGCGCAAGGGCTTCGAAGGCGAGGAACGCGGCGTCGTATTCCAGATCGATGCCTACGGGCGGCATCGATTCGGTCGGCGCGAGCAGCGGTTCGATGTCGATCATCGCGGCCCCGCTCAGAATTCGCCGCAACCGTGCTGCCCGTTCACGACGAGGCAGTTGTTGAGATTCGGCCGCGAGCGCACGCGCTTCCATTCCGCCGCGAGCGTGTCCGCTTCGCTCTCGGCTTGCTGCATCGCGAGGATCGGCTCGTTCGTGCCGACGCAAATATTGATGCCGCCCAGATTGCTCTCGTAGACGAAGGTCTGCTCCTGCGCCGTGAAAAGCGGCTGCAGGCCGCTGCGATTGAAAACGGCGCCCTGAAGCTGCATCGGCGTGACGGTGAGCGTGCCCGGCTGCACGACGACCTCGTAGCCCACTGGCGACGAAAACGCGCCGTCGATCGGATACTTGCCCGCCGGAGAACTGGGCGTCGCGGGTGAGCCGTGCACGCCGCCGGCAAGGCTCGAGCCGCGCGAATCGCCACCGAGCAGGCCGGTCACGTCGAACGTGAACGGGCCGTTCGGTGTGCCTTCGATGCGCGCCTGATCGCCGATCGTGACGGTCACTGTTGGCCGATCGGCATACACGAAGTGATTGCCGGTCGCCGGGACGACGTTTTGCGATAGTTGGCCGTTCCAGCTGCAGGTCCCGCCGTAGACACAGCCGTAGAAGTTCGGCAGCGCGCCGCCCGGGTCGATGCCGTTGCGGTTCTCGCCATTGCGCGTCGCGGCCCATATGCGCCATGCGTTGCCGGCGGCCAGCGTACCGCCCGCATCGTTCTGAAATACGCCCTGTTGCATCACGAGGTCGATGTCGCCGCCCGCGCTCAGTTGCGAAGGCGCGCCGGGTGTGCCGAGCGCGATCGCGCCGGTATCGGCGATGGCGGTCAGGTTGCGCGTCACGTTGGGTTGCTGTGCGCCGATCGCGGCGACGCTGCCCGCCACGCCATCGAAGCCGTTCGCGCTCGCCGTGCCGATGATGAATCCGTGCGAGTTGGAGACCCGGACATCGTGCGCCCCGGCGAGCGCGACCACGCCGACGTCGTTGCCCGCATCGACGAGCTGGAAGTCGCCGTTGCCGCCTCCGAGCAACAACGTCTGCGCTTGAATGCCGCCCGGATCGGTGACAGGACCGGAAGACAGGAGCGCGAGCGTCTTCCCGGGCAATGCGATGCCGGACGGAAGGTCGATGCCCTGGCTTCCCGCACCCGTGTTCTGAAGCGTGAGATTCGTCGCGACGGCGGGACGCGGCACGCAGCCCGTGCCGCCCGCGCACGCGCCTTGTACCGTGATGCGCCCGCTCTGCGTCGACGATCCGAGCACGAGTGTCGAAATCGCGGGCGAGAACGCCTGATAGCTCGTGGCGTCGATCGAGAGGCCCGGTGTCGCGCTCGTGCCGAAGAGCGTAATCGGGATGCTGACCTGCGCGATCACGGCGAAGCTCGACGGATCGACCGAGCCCGGCGCGATGGCGAGCGTGCCGCCCGGCGCGGCGATGGACGCAGGTCCGCTGCGCACGGCGAGACTGCTGTCCGTGCCGTTGTTCGCCGGACGAAGGATCACGGCGCCGCCCGTGCCTGCATTGATTGCAAATCCCGGCGCGGCGAGCTGCGCGTTCGGCGGCAGGCTCACCCCGCCGATGCCGATGCCCGGCGTGTCCGTACTGGTCGACCCGGCGACGCGCACGTTCGCCGCCGCGATCGATCCGGACCACAGCAGCGCGCCATAGCCATCGGCGGCCGCGCCGGTCGTCGCGCCGCGTACATCGACGGTCCCGTTCGGCGCTTCGATCGACGCGCCGTCGAGGACCGCGACGCCGTGGTTGCCCGCGCCGCTGCCCGTGCCGTAGATGCGTATCGCGCCGCCGCTCGCGGAGTCGGCCGCCAGCGAGACGAGCCGCGTCGGGCCGGGCGTCACGCTGGCGGGGTTGCCCGCATTGCGAAGGATCACGCCGCCGCCCGCGTTCGCTGCGGGATTCAGGCTCTGGCCTTGCACCTCGATGCTTCCCGTGCCCGATGAAACCGTCGCGTCGTTCAGGTCGACGCCGTAAGGCGTGCCGAAGGCCGGGAACGATCCGACGCCATCGCCGAGAGAAATCTGCTGCGGCGCGACGCCATGCAGCGTGACATTGCCGCCGCCCGCGCCGCCGCGCGTGTCGATGTCCGTGGACCGGATTTGCAGCGTCGCGCCGTCGAAACCGGTGGCGCCGCCGTCGAGCGTGCCCATCGTGACGTTGCCGCCGCTGGTCGCGAAGCGGATGCGATACTCCGCGCCCTCGCCCGCATTGCCGAGCGCGATGATCGCGTTGCGCGCATCGGCGACGATGTCGAGCGGCCCGCCCGTCGACGTGATGTCGTTCTGCAGGTTCAGCACATCGCTCGAATGAAAAGCGAGCGTGGAAGCGCCGCTTGCGGTTTCGACGATCGGCACCGGCACGAAGATGGCGCCCGGACCGCTTTCGCCGCCATCGGTCGTGCGCAGATCGACACTGCCCGCCAGCGTCGCGCCGGCGCCGCCGGGCGGCACGACGCGCGCCGTTGCGCCATCGAACGTGTAACCGCTCGGATCGGCGATGCTGATGTTCCCTGCGCTCGTAAGCCTGACGTCGCGCGTGCCGGAGAAGCTGACCGAGCCGACGCTGTTGGGCGCGGTCGCCAGTTCGAAGACGCCCGGCCCGACCAGATTGAGCGTCGACGCCTGGATGCCCGCGCCGTTTTCCGTCACCGTGCCGGCTGAATGCAAGGTCAGCGTATCGCCCGAAAAGCCGACCGGCAGCGCGATCCCCTGACTGCCGTTGCCGCCGTTCGCGAGCGTCAGCGCCTCTGCACCCGTCGTCGGCGCGTTCACGTTGAGCGTGATCGGCCCGGTATGCGTCGACGATCCGACGATCACGTTCGAGACATTCGGCGAAATCTGGCCGAGCACGGGCTGCGTGACCGTGAAGCCGTTGCCCGCGCCGCCGACGCTGATCGGTGTGTCGTTCCGGGCGACGAGGTCGAACGTGTCCGGCGCGAGTCCGCCCGGTACGAACACGAGGTTGCCGCCCGGCGCGAACAGCGACGATGCCGCAGCGGTCGACACCGTCGTGATCGTGATGGGCACGGCCGCGCCGCTCGTCGCGCGCAACACGAGCGTGCCGCCCGTGTCGGAAATTTCATAGGCGTCCGGGTCGCGTCCCGCCGAGACGACCGCGTCGTTGAGCGCGATGGCCGGCGAGACGCTGGGCGTCTGCCCGGTGATCGACAGCAGATGGCCGTTGCCCTGCGCGGTCACGGACGCGTTGTTTATTTGCACGCCGGGAAAGAGCACGCCGTCGTCGGGCTGATTCGTCGTGTAACCGCGAATGTCGATATCGCCGTTGGCCGCGCGGACATCGACCTGCCGCACGTTGCCGCCGCCGGGCCCGCCCTGCAACGACACGCCCGGCAGCGCGTTGCCGCCGCCGTAGATGCGTATGTCCGCGTTGGCCGAGGTGATCGTCGTCGATGCACTCGCGCCACCGGTGACCGAAACGCCCGTTCCCGGCACGCCGGCAGGCACGCCTGGCGCGGGCTGAACCGTGCCTTGCACGAGCATGCGCCCGCCCGCCGCGAGATTCGCACTGACCACTTCGACGCCGTCGACGAGACTCGTCCCGGTGTTCACGTTCGCCGGATACGCGGGCGCGCGGCCCGTGACCGATACATCGCCGCTCGCGGTGCTGATCGTCGCGCGTTCGAGGCGCACGCCCGCGCCATTGACCGCTGTCGATGCCTGCACGTTGGGCGCGGTGCCGTCGATGACGATATTGCCCGAACCCGCCAGCACGCTCGGCGCTACGGTGCTGCCCGACGTTGGAATCAGCGCGACGCCGACAGCCGATACGCCCGTCGACAAACTCGGCGACGAACCCGGCACGGTCTGCGCGACGCCCCGGATGCCGATATTCCCGCTGCCGGAACTGATGGCGGTGTTGTCCATGATCCGCACGCCGCCCAGCGCGAGCGGCGGCGCGTTGCCGCTCTCGCCGTTGATCGCAATCGCGCCGACGGAGGTCGCGAGCGTCGAATCGATCATGTTGACGGCGGCGAGCGGCGTGCTGGTCGGGAATTGCGTCGGCGTCTGGCCCGAGCCGTCCGGCGGAATCGGGATGGTCAGCGCGCCGCGACCGTTGATCGTGACGGAGCCGGTCTGCGTTCCCGGCGATGCAATCTGCACGGTCGTATCGATGGTCGCGCCGGACAAACCGATGGCCGCGCCATCGAAAGCGGTCGCGGCGGCGGGCGTGCTCGCGAGCGCGGCTGGCACGCCGATCGTCACGAAACCGCCGTTGGTGCTGATCGACGCGCCGGACAGCACGACCCGGTTCGCGCCGTCCGCCGCCCTGCTTTGATTCGCGTCGAGCACGACGTTCAGGCGTCCCGCGGGCGACGCTTGCCCCGCATCGCCGCCGATCTGCCCCGACACGATGATCGACCCGGCCGCGCTCAGCGTGAGCGTCGCATCGGGAACGGGCGTCGGTCCCGCCTTCGTGATGACGACGCCACGGTTCATCGTGATGTCGCCGTTGCCGGGCGTCGGGTCAGTGGCCGTGGTCGAGACCGTCACCGAGACGCCCCCGCTCAACTGGTCGCTGACGGTGTTCGCGAGCACGTAGCTGTTGCCGGTGCCCGGCGTGAAGGTAACGGTGTTCGTCCCGGCATCCACGCTGGACTGCGGCGCACTGAGCGTCGACGGCGCGGTGGTGACGATCTCGATGTTCGCGGGATCGAGCAGCCATTGCCCGCCGTGGCCCATCGGTGCGCCGAGATGAATTTGCGCGCCGTCCGTGTCGAGATACTTTCCGGACGTTTCCACGAGTCCGCCGTTCCCGCCTTGCGCACCGCCTCGCGCCGACAACGTTCCGTAGACGCGCGCCGCCTCGGTCCCGTACATGACGATGTTGCCGCCGTCGCCGGCGACGAGCGCATCGGCCAGCACGTGCGCATTCGGGCTCATCCACAGCGCATCGGCGTTGCGGATATCCGTCTCCTGTCCCGCCGCGCCGCCGCCCACGCGCACGCGCCCGCCGCCCGCCGCGCCGCTCGCGTCGATGCGCGCGCCATCGTTCACCGCGACGTGGTGTCCTGTCACGTCGATACGCCCGCCCGCTCCGCTATTCGGCGCGCTGGCGTCGATAGTGCCGGCGATGCCGGTCACGCCCGACGTCCCGCCATCGAGCACGATGCGTCCGTTGCGCGCCTCGATGCTTCTCGCGCGCACCGTGCCCGTCTGGTTCAGCACGCTCGCGGCGGCTTCGTCGGCGGCGCGCACCGACATCACGATCTGCCCGCCGTCCGCCTCGAGCACGCCCGAGTTCTGAACCAGCGCGTTGGCCACCTTGTCGTTCACCTTCAGCATCGTGAGGCCGTCGCCGGCGAAGTCGAGCGTGATGTCGCTGCCCGCGCCGAGCGCGATCTTGCCGAGCGTCGCGCTGACGCGGCCGCTGTTGTCGACCTGCGCGCCGAGCAGCGCCACCGCGCCGCCCGGCGCTGCGTTGATCGTCGCTTCGTTCGTTACCTTGCCTGCACTCGAGCCTTGCTGCGCGAAGTGGTATTTGCCGGCGAGAAACGCGTCGTTCGAGATGCCGAGCGTCGATGCAACGAGCGATCCCACGTTGATCGACGCGCCGCGTGCGAACACCACGCCCGCCGGGTTGACGAGGAACACCTGCCCGTTGGCATTAAGCTGCCCGGCGATGCGGCTCGCGTCATTGCCGACGACGCGATTGAGCAGCACCGCCTGCGCCGACGGCTGCGAAATATCGACGCGCTCGTTGCCCTGAATCGAGAATCCGTTCCAGTTGACGATGCCTTTTTGCGAACCTTGCGTGATCGTCATTGCGTGCGGGTTCGGCCGGTTGACCGCGACATTGCCGGCGACGACGTTTTCGCCAACGGGCAGCGCGAATGCGCCCGGAGCCGCGACCAGCACGAGCAGCGGCAGCAGCGCCGACGCCCGCACGTCGAGCCCGGCGCAGCGCGCGGCGCGCTTCGCCAGCCGCCTGACCGCGCGCTCCCATTCCCGGCGATGCCTGCGGGCCCGGAGACAAGTGATGTCGTTCATTGCGCGCTCCTAGGGTCTGTTCACGGATGAAACGGCCATGCGTTGCCGCATGAAGTGCCGCTCGTCGCGGCAACGTCCACGTCGAATTCAGAGTTGGCGGGCGCGCTAGATCGTCTGCATCGCGGTGTCGCGCGTCGTTTGTTTCTGATAGCTAAAGGGCGCGATGCGAGCTTTGCACTGCCGCCGGTTTCGAAGATTCGCATGGCCGTTTCCACGTGGATCGGCCTAAAACGACTTGGAAACCTGCACGTACACGCGCGGCAGCTTGTCGTCGCCGGTCGTGTCGGGGCCGGTCGTCCGCCACGCGATGCTGCCGTCCACCGTGATGCCGTACGGGCCGGTCCAGAACGCGCCGATGCCCGCGCCGCTGCGCGTCACCGTGTTCGCGCCTTGCCCCGGAATCGAGCGCGCGTTGTATCGTCCGACGCCGATATCGAAGAATGCGGACAGCGTCAGCGACGGAATCACCGCATAGCGAAGTTGGGCCGTGCCGATCAGGCCTTCGTCGACGACCGCTTCGGACGGCGAATACGCCCGCACCGCGCGTGGCCCGCCGAGCGTGATGCGCGACGAACTGTCGAGGTTCTGGTTGGCCCATTGCCCCGACACGCCGAGGAAAAAGCTCGTCTCCTGGGTGATCGCGTTGAGGCGGTTCGCCTGCATCGTCAGGCGCACGCTATTGCCCTGCGTGTGGCGTCCGAACGGCCCCTGATCGATCTGCTCGGCAAGCGCCGAATCGATGTTCAGGTGCGCGAACGAAAGCTGCACGTCCGCGCTGTTGAAGCCGCCGCCGAGAAAGCTGTCGCGGCTTTCGTACGACAGCCCGACGCTCGCGACATACAGCTTTTGCGGATTCTCGAAGCTCACGCTGCCGATCTTGTCCGTCAGCGAGCGATACTCCAGCGCGCCGCGCAGCAACAGGTTCTGGCTGCGCGAGCGGATCAGCGGATGCGAGATCGACGCGGTCACGACATCGGCATCGCCGTGGGCGTCGAGCGCCGAGAAGTTCTTGCCGAGGTAGTAGTACAGATGCGAATACGCGATGCCCGCACGCGTGCCGTACGCGTTGACCGGCGCGTCGTAGCCGATGCGCCCGTACACGGTATCGGCGCGCTCCGCCGCGAGCAGATTGATGTCGAGGTTGTCGCCGATGCCGAACGGCGATGCGAGCCGCCCGACTGCGCCGAGCCGCCAGCGTCCGGCGGGCGCGGCGCCGTAGTCATCGACGGCGACCGCGAAGTTCCATCGGCGCACGGGCTCGACCGTCACGCTCAGATCGACGGTGCCAGGTGCGCTGCCCGTCTCCAGCGCCGAACTCACGCGGATGCCGGGCAGGTCCGACAGCAGCAGCATCGTGCGTTCGAGTTCCGCCTGCCTGAGCGGCTTGCCGGGCTGGATCGCGGCGAGCCGCGCGCGCACCATCGATTCCCTGATCGGCGCACCCGGCGCGACCGTCAGCCTCACGCGGCCAATCTTGCCTTCGAGCACGGTGAAGGTCAGTTCGCCGCTCGTCACGTCCTGCGGCGGAATCACGACTTGCGCGAGCGGGTAGCCGCGCTCGCGATACGCCTGCGCAATACGCGCGGCGATCGCGTTGAGATCGTTCATCGACACTTGCTGACCGATGCTGCCGGCGGCCAGCGCGAGCAGCACGTCGGACGGCACGGCCTCGTTGCCCACGAAGCGAATGCTTTTCAACGTGAACATCGTGCCTTCCGGCGCGGCCGGCGCGGCGGCGGGCGGCGCAGGCAGCGCGTTGGCGCCACCGGGCGGCGGCGCGGCTGTCGACGGACGCGGTTGCTCGTTGAGCAGCGTCCCCGCGCTCGGCGTCTGCTGCGTGCCGGGAAGCGGGACCTGCTGCGCCCGTGCGTCCGGCGCGCCGAGCGCACCCAGCGCGCCCGCGCACGCGAGGCTCGCGCAGGCTGCGCGCACGATTCCGCGCGGGCGCTGATTGATACGGATAGCGAAGGATTTCATGGCATCGTTCACTGCTGCGTCGTTATCGAAACGAATCGGGCCTTGCGCGACTTCACCGCGCAACCGTCAGCCGCCAGTTGCCCATCAGGTCGAAGGGCGCCCAGTAGAACGGATGGGCGAACTTGCTGTTGGCGAGCACGGCGAGCTGCGCGTCACGCATCGCGTCGATGGCCTCCGCGCCTTTCGTGAGCGAGCCGTAGAACGTTCGCATGGTGAGCGCGGTCGATTCATCGGCGACGGGCCACATCGACACCAGCAGCGCCGATGCGCCCGCATAGAAGAACGCGCGCGTGAAGCCCATGATTTCGTCGCCGCGCTCGATGCGCCCGAGCGCCGTCTCGCACGCGGACAAGGTGACGAGCGCGACCGAATCGAACTTGAGGTTGTAGATGTCCTGCGCGAGCATCGGGTCGGGGCCGTCGGCGGGCTGCGTCGCGGGCGCGAGGAGCACGCGCGAGTGCAGCGGATCGATGGTGTCGGCTTGCGCGTGTGTCGCCACATGCACGATGCGGCCCGCCGGCGCGTTGTCGCTGAAGGTCTTGCGGGTCACATCGCCCTGCAGGAAGGCTTCGCGTTTGGCGAACAGCGGACTGATCGCGCGGACTTCGGCTTCCGCGCCCGGCAGATCGAACTCCGGCGCGATGCGCGGATTGCCGAACGCGACGAGATCGCTCGCGATGCGCTGCGGCCGCCGCACGAGCTGAACCGCGATGCTCGCCGATGGCGCGAGCGCGAGCGCATGCCGCTGAATCAGGAAACCGTTCGCATTGCGCAGCGCCTGGAACGGCATGTAGTGCAGCGCCCCGTTCGGCACGATGACGAGCCGCTCGCCCGGACGCAAACCGAGCGGCGCGATCAGAAGTGCATCGAGTTTCGCGCCATACGTCAGCGCCTGCGGACGCCCGCGCACGATCGCGCTGCGAAAGTCGTTGACGGCGAGCGCCATGTCCTTGCGCGCGATCGGCAGCGTGAACCCCTGGATGCCGTCGGCGCGCACGACCCACGCGATCATCCGGTCGGTGAGGCCGTGAAATTCGACGATCGCCTCGCCGGGTTTCAGCGCAGCGCGCACGTCGTCGAGCGAAAGCGCGCGGCCATTGAGTTGCGTCTCGTCGACGTTCGCGGCGAGCCGGTTGCGCACGACATCGAGCAGCGCGCGGCTGCGGCTTTTTTCCGACAGCGTCCATGCTTGCGCGTAGTCGCCGTCTTCGACGACGAGCGCGATCGTTTCCTCGAAGACCGTCTGCGTATCGGAGAAGAGACCGGTCTTGAACTCGTCGCTGCGAAAACGCGCACGGATCGATTCCGATTCGTCGAGCGCGGCGAGCCACGCATCCCGCGCCTTGCGCCGATCGCCGAGCGCGAGATACGCGCGGCCCATGCCTTCCTGCGCCCAGAGCTTGTCGTAGCTCGCGTCGGAGCCGCCTTTCGCGGCGCTCGCGGCGAAAGCGTCGAGCGCGGCTTGCGGCTTGTTTTCGGCGAGCAGCAGATTGCCTTCGATGCGCTTTCTCAACGGCGCGAGCAGGCTGTCGTCGACGCCCGCCGTCTGCTCGAAGGTCGCGCGCGCGCCAGCGGCGTCGCCGGTTGCGATCTGCGCGTTCGTGATCGACAGCAGCACCATCGGGCGATAACGCGGCGACGCCGCCGCGAGCGCCGCCTGGTACTCGCCGAGCGCGCCCGCCGGATCGCCACGCCGCGCCGCGATATCGCCGAGGACTTTGTGCGACGGCGCGAGCACTTGCTGCGGATTGCCCGCGCCCGCCGCGATGGCTTCCTTCGCGTAGCGTTCGGCATCGGGAAGATCGCCGGCATAGCTATAGGCGATGGCCAGATCGCGGCGAGAGAGCGCGGCGAGATTGGCGTTGTCCGTCTGCGCCGCGACGACGAGCGCGCGCGAGGCCGCCTCGATGCTCTCGCGAAAATCGCCGCGCTCCGCCGCCGCCACCGACATGCTGCAGTACGCGTAGCCGTCGAGCTTCACCTGATCGCGTGAGAGCAGCAGCCGTCCTTCCTGCGACAGCGTCGCGATGGTCTCGGCGTCGCGCACGCGGGCTTCGGCCTGACGCGCGGCGGGCGTGGGAGCTTCGTCGCGCGCCGCCTGCGCATCGGCGGGCGGTGCGATGCCGAGCGCGCCTAGCAGCGCAATCGCCGTGACGACCCGCCTTGCCGCGTCGCCGGCGGCCACGCGCATACCGTCCCCGGCAAGGGCCGGCGCCATCCGTTGAGTCGGTTTCACGAATGCGCTCCTCGATGACCGTCGCTCTGCACTCGCCGCCGACGCGCTGCCGGCGCGGTGCCACGATTAGACGAAACACCGCAGCCGATTTGAAAAACGCGGCGGCATGGTTCGTCTGCTGCTGTGTCGCAAGTCACCTACCGGGTCACACATGAACCGCGTGCGTTTCCTCGCCGTGCCGCTGTGCACGCTGGCGCTCGCCGCGTGCAAGTCCGCGCCGCCTCCGCCACCCGCACCGACCATCGTGCGGATCACCGTGAACGCGCTCGATACCGCGAATCCCGATCGCACGGGGCGGCCATCGCCCGTCGTCGTGCGCGTGTACGAACTCAAGACGACCGCCGCGTTCGACAGCGCCGACTTCTTCACGCTCTACGGCAAGGATCAGGCGACGCTCGGCGGCGATCTCAATGCGAAGAACGAATTCCTGCTGCGTCCCGGCGACAGCCGCAGCGTCGAGCAAACCGTGCAGCCGGGCACGAAGTTCGTGGCGGTCGTGGCGGCGTATCGCGATATCGAACGATCGCGCTGGCGCGTGACCGAGCCCGTGCCGCCGAACCAGACGACGGTGATGAACGTGCGCGTCGATGCCGCCGACGTGACCATCGCCGCGCAGCCCGCGCCGCCGCCATCGGGCAAGAAGAAGCCCGCGAAGTGACAGCGCCGGAGCGCCGGGCGCGCTGGCGGCGGCTTCCAAAATCGTTCCGCTCAATCGTTCTTTGACCGGAGCGTCCGGGGCAGTGAAAGCGCCGGACGCAAGGCAACGCGTGAGACTTCGAGCCACCATGACCTGGCACCAACGCATGATCTGGTCCGAGGGCCTGTTCCTCGAACCGCAGCACTTTCAGCAACACGACCGCTTCATCGAGCATCTCGTGCGTTCCCATGCACGGGCGACGGAAGCCTGGTCGTGGGGCTGGGCTGACGTGAAGATCGACGACATCGCGCTCGGGCTCGGCAAGATCGCGCTGTCGTCGGCGTTCGGCGTGCTGCCCGACGGCGCGGCGTTCTCGTTTCCCGACGATGCGCCCGCGCCGCCGCCGCTCGACATTCCGCCCGGCACGCGCGATGAGCTTGTTCTGCTCGCACTGCCCCTCGTGCGCGCCGGAGGCAAGGAGTTCGACTCCGACGGCATCGCCGATGGCCGCGCCGATGCGTTGCGCTATCGCACGAGCGACACGTCCGTCGCCGACATCACGACGAGCACGGATCGCGTCGCACAGATTCGCGTCGGCGCGCCGAACCTGCGGCTGATGCTCGGGCGCGACGCCACCGACGCCTTCGCGACCATCGGCCTGGCGCGCGTGCTGGAGCGGCGCGCGGACAATCGCGTGCTGCTCGACCCCGCCTATGTCCCGCCGATGCTCCACGCACTCGCCGACCCGCGTCTGCTCGGCTATGCGCAAGAGCTTGCCGGGCTCGCGCATCAGCATGCGGACCGGCTCGCGAGCCGGCTGGCGAATCCGGGGCGCGGGGGCGTCGCGGAAATCGCGGATTTTCTGCTGCTGCAAACGCTCAACCGCTTCGAGCCGCAGTACGCCCATCTGCTGCACTCGCCGCTGCTGCATCCTGAGCGCCTTTATCAGACGACGCTCGCGTTCGCCGGCGATCTGGCGGCCTTCGACGAACGGCGGCGCGTGCCGGCGTATCCGCCATATCGGCATGACGACATCGCCACGTCGTTCGAGCCGGTCATGCGAGACGTGCGGCAACTGCTCGCGCAAGTGCGGGAGCCGGATGCGGTCGCGATCGAATTGCAAAGCCGCAAGCCCGGCGTGCGCGTCGCGATGATCAACGACCTCGAACTCGTGCGAACGGCGGGCTTCGTGCTGGCCGCGAACGCGCAGATGCCCGGCGAGGCGCTGCGCACGCGCTTCCCGACTCAGGTGAAAGTCGCGCCTGCCGAGAAGCTGCGCGATCTCGTCAATCTCGCGCTGCCGGGCATCGGGCTGCGCGCGATGCCGGTCGCGCCGCGCCAGATTCCGTTTCACGCGGGCTTTTCGTACTTCGAACTGGATCGCGGCGGCGAACTGTGGAAGGAGCTGGAGCAGACCGGCAACCTGGCGATGTACATCGCGGGCGAGTTTCCGGGGCTGGAGCTCGAGTTCTGGGCCATCCGACACTGAGCATCGATGACATGACGAACCACGACGATCCGTTCGCCGGATTCGAATCCGACCAGACGATGATCAAGCCGAACCCGGGCGCGCGGCGGCGCGTTCCGGGCGCGAGCGAATCGCGCGCAAGCGGCGGGACCGACGGCCCCTTCGCATCCGACGCGGACCCGCGCGCCTTCGATGCCGCCTTCGTTCGCGGCGGCGCGGTCAATCCGCTGGTCGCCGCGTGTTCGCCGCTGCTGCAACTCGCGCCGCGCATCCGGGCGATGAGCGCGTGCGCCGACCCCGCCGCGCTTCGCGATTCGCTTGCCGCCGGCGTGCGGCGCTTCGAGGCGGAGGCCCGTGCGGCGGGCGTTCCCGCCGAGCAGGTGACGGCGGCGCGCTACATGATCTGCACGATGCTCGACGAAGCCGCGTCGGGCACGCCGTGGGGCGCGGGCGTGTGGGCGCGGCAAAGCCTGCTGGTGACGTTTCATAACGAAGCGTGGGGCGGCGAGAAAGTCTTCCAGTTGCTCGCGGGCCTCGCACAAAAGCCCGCGGTGCATCTGCATTTGCTGGAGTTGTCGAACATCGTGCTCGCGCTCGGCTTCGAGGGGCGCTATCGCGTGGCGGCGCAAGGCAGGCAGACGCTCGACGCGATCCGCGTGCGGGTGCATCAACTGATCCGCAAGGAGCGCGGCGAGCCGGAGCGTGCGCTGTCGCCGCACTGGGAAGGCGTGCCCGCCACGCGGCGCCGCGCGACCGACGTGCTGCCCGTGTGGGTCGCCGGCGCGCTCGCGCTGCTGCTGCTCGCGGCCGCCTATCTCGCGATGAGCTTCCAGCTTGGCCGCCTTTCCGATCCGGCGTTCGCGACGCTTGCGTCGATCCGGGCGGGCGCGCAGCGGCCGCTCGTCGTCACGCAGGCGGCGAAGCCGCGTCTCGCCGAATTCCTCGCGCAGGACATCCGCGATGGACTCGTCAATGTCGATGACCGCGTCGATCGCTCCGTCATCACGCTGCATGGCGACAACGTCTTCAGTCCGGGCAGCGCGCAGGTATCGGCGCAGACGAAGCCGCTCATCCAGCGCATCGCGGCGGCGCTCGGCGCGGTGCCGGGCAACGTGCTCGTCACCGGCCACACCGACGACCGGCCGATCCGCTCGGCGCGCTATCCGTCGAACTGGGAGTTGTCGCAGGAGCGCGCGGCGAACGTGCGCGACCTGCTCGCGGCGAAGGTGCCGGCCGCGCGCCTGAAGGCCGAAGGCCAGGGCGACGCCGATCCCGTCGCGCCCAACGACTCGCCCGCCGGCCGCGCGCGCAACCGGCGTGTCGAAGTGACGCTGTTCGCCAGGCCGGGTTCGTGACCATGAAGAAGATTCTGTCGATCCTGTTCCATCCGGTGCTGCTGACGATCATCGGATTCCTGCTGACTGCCGGCGCGATCTGGATCGCGGGGCCGCTGCTTTCGTTCGCGGGCAACTATCCGCTCGAACCGGAGATGGCGCGCTTCGTCGCCATTGGCTGCGTCGCGCTATTGCTGCTGTTGCGGCGGCTGTACGTTGCGTGGCGGGCGCGGCGCACGCAGGCCGCGTTGGCGGCGGGCCTCGCGCGTCACGACGCGCCGCCTCCCGCCCGCGCCGCCGCGCCGAGCGCGGGCGAAGCCGAAGTCGCGACGCTCGCGCAACGCTTCGACGAAGCGCTCGCCGTGCTGCGCGAAGCGCGCCTCACCGCGTCGGGCGGCAAGCCCGGCTGGCGCGACTGGATGACGTTCTCAGGACGGCAATACCTGTATCAGTTGCCGTGGTACATGTTCATCGGCGCGCCGGGCGCGGGCAAGACGACGGCGCTGGTCCACTCGGGGCTGCGCTTTCCGCTCGCCGAGCGATTCGGCACCGACAAGATTCGCGGCGTCGGCGGCACGCGCAACTGCGACTGGTGGTTCACCGACGAAGCCGTGCTGATCGACACGGCGGGCCGCTACACCACGCAGGAAAGCGACCGCGACACCGATCACGCCGCGTGGCAGGGCTTCCTCGCGCTGCTCAGGAAGACACGCCCGCGCCAGCCGATCAACGGCGTGCTGCTCACCCTCGCCGTCCCCGACCTGCTCGCGGCCACGCACGCGAGCGCCGGCGACATGGCCTCGACCTTGCGCGCCCGCATGCGCGAACTGATCCAGGCGTTCGGCACGCGCTTTCCGGTCTACGTGCTCGTCACCAAGGCGGACCTGCTCGCGGGTTTCACCGAATTCTTCGCGGATATGTCGAAGGAAGAGCGCGCGCAGGTCTTCGGCTTCACGTTTCCGTACGAGCCGGGCCGCCCCACGACCGATGCGGAGTTCGCCGCACGCGTCGACGCCGAACTCGATGCGCTCGAAGCGCGGCTCGTCGCGCGCCTGCCCGATCGTCTGCACGCGGAAAGCGGGCTTGCCGAGCGCGCGGCGATCATCGGCTTTCCACAGCAGTTCGCGGCGCTCAAGCCGCTGCTGGCCGAAGCGCTCAGCGCGACCTTCATGCAGTCGAAGCACGACGAGTTGCCGTTTTTGCGCGGCGTCTATTTCACGAGCGGCACCCAGGAAGGCACGCCGATCGACCGCGTGATGGGCGCGCTCGCGCGCGCCTTCCGGATGGACCGCATCGAGCGCGGCATGCAGCCGCCGCGTCCGTCGAGCGGGCGCAGCTATTTCATCGAACGGCTGCTGAAGCAGGTCGTGTTCGCCGAGCAAGGGCTCGCCGGATCGAACCTGCAATGGGCGCGGCGACGTCATGTGCGGCGTTTGTCGGCGTATGCGGGCATCGCGGCGGTGAGCGCGTGCGTGCTGTCGCTGTGGGGCACGAGTTATCTGCGCAACCGCGCCTATGTCGAGAACGTGGAGCGGACCGCGCGGACAGCGAAGGAAGCGGTGGCGGGGACATCGGCGGCGAATACGAGTCTCGTCGCACTGTTGCCGTTGCTGTCGGCGGTGCAAAAGCTCGGCTCCACGCCACAAGTCGATGCCGCACATCCGCCGCTCGCGATGCAATGGGGCCTGTGGCAAGGCGCGAAGCTCGACGCGGCCGCGAACGGCGCTTACGAGCGGCTTCTGACCGATCTGTTCCTGCCGAAGCTGGCCGCGCGCATCGAGGAGCAGGCGCGCAGCGCGAACGCGTCGAATCCGGGCTACGCGTACGAGGCGCTCAAGGCGTATCTGATGCTCAATCAGCCGGAGCATCAGGACCCCGATGCGCTCAAGGTGTGGATCGTCACCGACTGGGACCGCTCGCTGCCGCGCGAAGTCGGCAACGCGGAGCGCGCGGCGCTTAGCCGTCATCTCGATGCGCTGCTGTCGCGCGGCGTCGTGCATCCGAATCTGCCGTTCGACGAACGTCTGGTCGCGAGCGTGCGTTCGATGCTCGCCGCCAGCACGCTCGCGCAGCGCGTCTACGGTCGCGTGAAGCAGCAAGGCGTCGGCGCGGAGTATCCCGAGTTCACCGTCGCGCGGGCGGGCGGGCCGAATGCGCAGCTCGTCTTCGTGCGGGCGAGCGGCGCGCCGCTCACGCGCGGCGTGCCGGGCCTTTATTCGTTCGACGGCTATCACAAGGCGTTTCTCAAAGCCGTCGACGATACCGCCGCGCAACTCGCCGCCGAAGAGCCGTGGGTGCTCGGCATCCGCGATCAGAGCGGCCTGCCGCGCGGCGATCCCGCAGCGATGCAGCGCCTGACGCAGGACGTGCGGCTTCTGTATTTGCAGGACTACGCGCGCACGTGGAGCGAGTTCCTGAACGACATTCGCATCGTGCGGGCGGACAGCCTGTCGCAATCGGCGCAGATCGCGCGCATTCTCTCCGCGCCCGATTCGCCGCTCGCGATGCTGGTGCGGGCGGCATCGCGCGAAACGACGCTGGCCGCGAAGCCGCAGGACGAGACGAGCGTGGTCGACAAGGCGAACGACAAGATCAGCGCGGCGCGCGAGCGGCTGGAGAAGATCATCCGCGGACCGGACCCGACGAAGATCGCGCCGGTCGCGCCCGGCACGCGGCTGGAGAGCATCGTCGACGACCGCTTTGCGGCGCTGCATGCGCTCGCGACGAGTCCCGGCGCCGGGCAGCCCGCGCCGATCGTGCAGACGCTCGCGCTCATCAACGATGTCTACGCGTACCTGAGCGCCACCGACGAAGCCTTGCAGCAAAAAACCGCGCCGCCCGCCTCCGACGCGCCCGCGAAGCTGCGTTCGCAGGCCGCGCGGATGCCCGAACCGATCCGCACGGCGCTGCTCGATCTCGGCAGCCAGGGCGCGGCGGAAACGCTGCAGGCGCGGCGCGTGAATCTGTCGGCGGATCTGAAGGAATCGATCTCGGCTTTCTGCGATCGCGCGGTGGGCGGCCGTTATCCGTTCGTGCCGGCGTCGGGACGCGACGTGCTGCCCGAGGATTTCGGCGCGCTCTTCGCGCCGGGCGGCAAGTTCGACGATTTCTTCCAGAAGCACCTCGCGCAGGACGTCGATGTATCCGCGAAACCGTGGGCCTTCAAAAAGTCCGATTCGGGCGCGACGCAGATCAGCCCCGCCGGGCTCGCGCAGTTCGAGCGCGCGGCGACGATTCGCGGCGTGTTCTTCCGCAGCGGCGGCAAGACGCCCGCGCTCGCGCTGCAGTTCAAGCCGCTCGACATGGACCCGACGATCCTTTCCTTCACGCTCGACATCGACGGGCAGATTCTCACCTACGCGCACGGCCCGCAGGTTCCGGCGGCGATCCAGTGGCCCGGCTCGCGCAACTCGGGCCGCGTGAGCCTGCAACTGACGCCGCCGCCGTCGAACAGGGCGAGTAATCTGGTCTTTGAAGGACCGTGGGCGCTGTTTCGCATGTTCGACCGGCTCGACGTGCAGGCGACCGGCCAGCCGGAGCGTTTCATCGTGACCTTCGACGTGGAGGGGCGCAAGGCGCGCTTCGAAGTGACGGCGAACAGCGTCGAAAACCCGTTCCGCCTCGCCGATTTGCGCGCGTTCTCGTGTCCCGAACGCCTTTGAACGCCATGAACGCCGATGAACGCCGATGAGCGACGATCCCGCCCACGCCCTCGCCGATGAAAGCCCGGCCATTCCCGGCTGGTACGGCAAGCTGCCTTCGCTCGGCGATTTCGCGGCGCGGCGCTTGTCGGATGCGTTCGTCGCGCCGTGGGATGCGTGGCTTGCGCAGCGCGTCGCCGAGACGCAACTGGCGCTCGGCGCGGACTGGCTGGCGTCTTATCTGACGTGTCCGGTATGGCGCTTCTTCGCGATGCCCGGTGCGATCGCTCCGGCGCTCACGCAGTGCTGGACGGGCGTGGTGATGGCGTCGGTGGATCGCGTGGGCCGGCATTTCCCGCTGACGATCGCGGCGTCGCTGCCGTGCGCGCCCGCGCGGGGCGGCGAGATCGTCGCACTGTGGGAATGGCTGTCGGCGATCGAAGGCGTCGCGCTCGCCGCGCTGGACTTCGACCACAGTATCGAGCGGCTCGATGCGCAGCTCGCCGCGCTTCCCGCGCCGGCGCCGGCGCCGCCATGCGACAACGCGCGGGCAGCGGTGTTCAGCGAGCCGTGGATCGTGCAGTCGGCGGCCACGCTGCCCGATGCGCTCGCGCGCACCTTCGCGCCGATCTGGCAGACGGAGCTTTACGGCATGAGCATGTGGACGTCGGCGCAGTCCGCGCCGGACGAAGCGGAGGAAAGCGAGGCCGCCGCAGAGCCGAAAGAAGCCGCGCCGCCCGCGACGCCCAGGCCGTTCACGATCTGGCCGGTGTACGGCCTGCCTGATACGGCGCTCTTTACGACGCTGTTGCGGGAGCGTCCATCATGAACGCGACCGGCAGGCGTCCGGGCGAGCCGGCTCAGGACGGCGGTGACGAAGGCAAGACCGAGGTCAACATCGAGGCCAGCGCCGGGGACGACAAGACCGTGATCGTGAGCGGCGCGCGTGCGCCGATGCAGGGCATGGCCGCCACCAATGGCGTATTGCCGCCCGGCACGCGGCTGGGCGAGTTCGAGATTCTCGGGCTGATTGGCGAAGGCGGCTTCGGCATTGTGTATCGCGCGCTCGATACGTCGCTGGATCGCGAGGTCGCGCTGAAGGAATACATGCCGTCGGCGCTGGCGGCGCGCGTCGGTGCAACGCAGGTGCAGGTGAAGTCGTCGCGATACGAGAGCATGTTTCGCGCGGGGCTGAAGAGTTTCATCAACGACGAGGCGCGGCTGCTGGCGCGCTTCGATCATCAGTCGCTCGTGAAGGTGTACCGCTTCTGGGAGGCGAACGGAACCGCGTACATGGTGATGCCGTACTACCGGGGCGTGACGCTTAAGGAAGCGCTGAAGTCGATGCAGCGGCCGCCCGACGAAGCGTGGCTGCGCGCGCTGCTGACGCCGCTCGTCGATGCGCTCGCGGTGCTGCATGCGTCGAACTGCTTTCACCGCGATATCGCGCCGGACAACATCATTTTGCTGGAGGACAGTCATCGGCCGGTGCTGCTGGATTTTGGCGCGGCGCGTCGCGTGATCGGCGACATGACGCAGGCGTTGACGGTCATTCTGAAGCCGGGCTATGCGCCGATCGAGCAGTATGCGGAGGTGTCGTCGCTGAGGCAGGGGCCGTGGACGGATCACTACGCGCTTGCTGCGCTGGTCTATTTTGCGATTACAGGCAGAACGCCGCCGCCGTCGGTGGGGCGCATGGTGAGCGACAGTTATCAGCCGGTCGCGAAGCTGGCGGCGGGACGCTATTCGGATCGCTTTCTGAGAGCTATCGATCATGCGCTGGCCGTGGTGCCCGCCGATCGTCCGCAGACGGACCGGCAATTCGCTGACGAACTGGGGATTAAGCTCGACGCGGCATCGGCGGAGCGGGCGGCGGGCGTCGCCGATGGAGCGGATGCGCGGCGCGCGGGTGCGACGGCGCGGCGTCGTGTGCGCTGGGTCGTGGGTGCGGGATGCGTGCTGGCGGCGGCGGCCGGGATCGGATGGTTCGTGCCGAAGATGATGTCGCATCGGCCGGCGGCGCTGCATGTTCAGCGCGCGGCAAGTGGGCCGGATGCGGCGGGGTCGGCGGGGTCGGCGGCGATTGCGGCATCGGCATCGGCGGTGGTGACGGCGAGCGGGGCGGCGCCGGTGGCGGCGAGTCGGCCTGCGATGGTTGTGCCGCCGCCGGCGTTGCCGCCTTTTACGCCTGCAGGAGAGTTTGCGCGTATTGCGTCGTTGGCGGATCCATCGGTTGTGGTGAAGGTGGAGGTGCCGCTCGAGCGTGCGGTGGTGGATCGGGACAGGTTGCGTTTCATTGTGACGAGTAATCGCGCGGGTTACTTGTATGTGTTTGCGGTTGATCCGGCGAACCAGTACTTGCAGCTTTTCCCGAACGAGTTGGACCGTGACAACCGTATCGTGGCGGGCAAGCGCGTGGTGTTGCCGCGAGCGGCGTGGCCGATGCAGGCGGGCGAGCCGATTGGCGAGAATCATTTCATGGCGATTGTGTCGCTGGCGCCGCGCGATTTTTCGTCGCTGGACATGGCGCATGACTCGGTGTTCGGGAGTCTTTCTTCTGCGGCGCAGGCTGCGGCGGCGGCGCAACGGACGCTGAGCGCATCGCCGTTTGCGGGAGTGCCGTCGTGCGGCAGTGAAGCGCCGTCGTGTCCGGTGGCGTATGGCGCGGCGACGTTCAAAATCGATGTGGTTGGATCGTCAAAGTAAGGAGAAAGCGCGGGCGCACGAAGGGGCGCAGAGCTACGACGAGCGTTGATAAGGCGTTGGTGACGAGCCAAGAGGCTTGGAGGACGTGGCGCTCAGCGGGCGCGGAAGGTGATTCAGGGCTGTCTACAAGCTGAGTGCCACTGATGTTCTACGAAGTGGCCACACGGAAGCTGCTTCAGCCAAAGAGCGCTGCTTCCTTTGATGCGTTCTTCGCGTGGGAGCAGATAAGGCGCTAGAGCGCCAAGTTTCGGCGACAGCCAAGAACGTGACCCGCCCGCGGAGGGGAAGTTATTTGCTTGGATGGTCAAAGGAAGGAAAGAAGAGATCGGCGTTAACGAGCCAAGGGGCTCGGAGGACGTGGCGCTCAGCGGGCGCGGAAGTTGATTCAGGGCTGTCTACAAGCTGAGTGCCACTGATGTTCTCCGAAGTGGCCACACGAGTCATTGCTTCGGGCCAAAAAAAGCTGCTTTCTTTGGTTACTTTCTTTGCATGGGACCAAATTTAGGCGCTAAAGCGCCAACTCTGGTCGACAGCCAAGAAAGTGGCCTCCGCCCCGGGGAGGGGCACACTAATAGACCGACACGAAAAATAAGCATCCCAAATGAAAATAGACGCACCGCCAACTCGAGAAAGATCATGTCAGAACGAGCATCGACCGCCCGGTCCGCATCGATAGCTGCAGCAGCGGCACTGCTACTAGCGACCGGCTGCACGACCGCGCCCCCGCCGCAGGCACAAGCCGCAGCGCAACAAATCCAGACCGATCAAGACCAATCCAAAGAACAAGACCAAGAACAATCCCGCATGATCCCCGCAACGCCGACAGGCCCGGAACCTGGCATAACGAATCCCCTGCCAGCGAGCCCATCGGCATCGATAACCGGCACCGCGACCCCTTTCGCGACAAAGAACGCGCTCTATACGCCGGTATCGTTCGCAACCCTCCCCGGCTGGACCAACGACGACGTATCCGAATCCTGGGAAGCATTCAAAAGAAGCTGCTCCGTGCTAGGAGCCAAACCCGCCTGGGCGTCCCCGTGCGCCGCTTCGCGCGGCATCCTCGCAACCGACCGCACTGCCGTCAGGCGCTTCTTCGAGGACAACTTCACCGTCTACCAGATCCGCAACGTAGACCGCACGTCGCGCGGCGTGCTGACCGGCTACTACGAACCGGTGATGCGCGGCAGCCGCCGCTACGATCCGCCCTACGTGTACCCGGTCTACGGTGTGCCCCGCGACATGCTCTTCCTCGATTCGCGCAAGCTCCCGCCGGGCGCCCGTTCCGAACCGATGATGGCGCGCATCGAAGGGCGCACGGTGGTGCCGCTGACCGCGCTGTCGATGAGCCGCGCCAAGGGCGTATACGCGCTCGACCTCGGCAACAGCGTCCCGGACATTCGCGACAAGAAGCTGCGCTTGCGGCTCGTGGGCGGCCGCATCGTGCCGTATCTGTCGCGCGCGCAGATCGAACGCGGCCGCATCGACGCGCCCGTACTGGCCTATGTCGCGGACCCCGCGATGCTCTACTCGATGCAACTGCAAGGCGCAGGCAAGATCGTCCTGCCCGACGGCGTGAGCGTCATACGGCTCGCCTACGCGGAACAGAACGGCTACGCGTTCAATCCGCCGGTCGCGAGCGCGCAGAGCAAGGGCCGCAGGATTCTCGTGCGCGGTGTCGAAATCGCGCTGGAAGAAGGCGCGGTTACCGTCGAAAACAAGCCAGATACGGTCACTTCCGACGACACGCCGCAATCCCCGCTGCTGCGCGGCGCGCAGGACGAACCCGTTGCCGACGAAGACGCCTCCCCCGACTCCCCGCTGCTGCGCGGCTTCAACCTGGCCAAAGGCGCGACGCCCGCGGTGCGCCCGTCCCGCGTGAGCACGCCATCGCCGGCGGGGAAGACAGGAAATGCAGGCCCCGCCCCGATCGATTTGCCCCGGGCAACGAACCCGCCCGTCGCGCCGCTGGCGACCGCCGCGCCCATCGCCTATACGTTCGCGGCATCGGACCCGAGCTACGTCTTCTTCCGCCCCATTCCGGATTCGGCGGCGGGTCCCATCGGCGCGCTCGGCGTGCCGTTGTCGCCGGAGCGCTCCGCCGCGATCGATCCACGCACGACGCCGCTCGGCGCACCCGTATTCGTTGATGCCAGCGAGGGCGGATCGGGGGCATCCATCACGCGGCTTTTGATGGCGCAGGACGCGGGCGGCGCCATTCGCGGCGCGGTCCGCGCCGACTATTTCTTCGGCACCGGCGCACAGGCGCAGCAGAAGGCGAGCAGAATGAAGCAGCCGGCGCAGATGTGGGTCCTGCTGCCGAAAGGACTGCGCATATCCGCGAAGGAATCGGGCGTGCGCGTGCGTGGCGGGCCGGCGATGCCGAGCGCCGATTGCGTCGTGAGCGATCCGGACTTGTGCGTCGACGATACACAGTGAATGATGCGGTGACGCGCACGCAATTCATCGCGCGTCACGCCATCTGAGCCGGGAGACAGCATGAGGTTCCTCGTCGCCGACGACCACGAACTGATCCGTCAGGCTGTCAAGTCGCTGTTGCGCGGAATCGATCCCGACGCGCAATTCGACGATGCCGATAGCTGGGACACGCTCGCCGCCGCCGCCCGGCCCGAAGCGAATCACGATCTTGCGATCGTCGATCTGCACATGTCGGGCATGGCGGGCGCGTCGTCGCTGACGGCTCTGCTGAAGGCGAACCCCGCGCTGCCGCTCGTCGTGCTGTCGGCGGAAGAATCCGTCGACGAAATGCGCGCCGTGCTCGCCGCGGGCGCGCTTGGCTTCGTGCCCAAGCGCGAGCCTGCCAATGTGATGCTCAAGGCAATCGAACTCGTGCTCTCCGGCGGCGCGTACGTGCCGATCGAGGCGCTGAGTCTCATCGGGGGATCGCGTGTTGCTCCACCGCGCACGGCTGCCCCTTCACCGAACACGTCCTGCAGCGGTCCCGCCGTCACGCTTGCGCCGCATCATCTGCATCTGATGGAAAACCTGTCGCCACGCCAGCGCGAAATCATGCGGCTCGTCCACCAGGGCTGCACGAACAAGATGATCGCCCGCGAACTGCAAGTGGCCGAAGGCACGGTGAAGGTCCATCTGTCCGTGATTTTCCGGGCGCTCGGCGTGCATAACCGCTCGTCTGCGATCGCGGTCATCAACGGCTGGCTCCAGGCCGGGCGCGAACTCTGAGCGCGGCGTGCATCGACGCCACGCGCCGTCACGCCGCCTCGTCCTGGCCGCTTTCCTGCAGCAGCAGATCGAGCGTGCGGCGCAGGCGCGTCGGCGTCACCGGCTTGCGCAGGACCGGCACGCCATCGGCGGCGAGCGCGGACAGTTCGGGCGACGCCATGTCGCCGGTGATCATCACGCACGCAAGCTGATTGTGACCGCGCCGCCGCAGCGTTTCGCGCACCGCGCTGATCGCATCGACGCCCGTCTGCTGGCGGCCGATCTGGTAGTCGCATAAGAACGCGTCCGGCACGAAGCCCTCGGCGATTGCGCGTACCGCCGAGAGTTCGTCGCGGCAGCCGCGCACGATGCAGCCCCAGCGCGTGAGCAACGTGCTGAGGGCATCGAGATTGGCGGGATCGTCGTCGACGCACAGGATATGGCGGCCTTCGATCAGCGCGCCCACGGAAGGCGGCGCAGTCAGGCTCGCGGTGATCAGGCTCGCTTCGCCCAGTTTCACGGGAACGCGCACGGTGGTGCCGCGTCCGAGGTCGGAGCGCAGCGTGAGTTCGTCGCCGAGCAGCCGAATCAGGCGGCGCACCGTCGACAGGCCGAGCCCGTGGCCCTGCCGCATCGCATGCTGCGGCAGCGGCACCTGATAGAACTCTTCGAATACCAGTTCGTGTTCGTGCGGCGCAATGCCGATGCCCGAGTCGCGCACTTCGATATGGCAGCGCTCGGGATCGTTGCCATGCCGCACGCCGATCCAGATCGCGCCTCGCTCCGTGTAACGCACTGCGTTGGATACGAGATTGATCAGGATGCGTTCGAGCAGCACGGGGTCGGTCTTCGCGATACACGCGGTCGGCGCGATGCGGAACGCCAGCCCTTTCGCCGCGGCGGCAGGACGGAACTGCTTGTCGATGCGCGCGAGCAGTTCCGACAAGTGGAAGTGCTGCGGAATGACCTGCGTGACGCCGCTCTCGATGCGCGCCAGATCGAGCACCTGATTGAAAAGGTGATTCAACGCCTCGACATTGGCGATGATGTTGCGGGCGGTTTCATCGCGCTCCTCGGGCTTCGCGCCGCGCTCGCACAGCGCTTGTGCGAGCAGGCCGATTGCATGAAGCGGCTGCCTCAGGTCGTGACTTGCGGCGGCGAAGAAGCGGGTCTTCGCGCGGCTCGCGTCTTCGATCAGGCACTTCTGGCGCGTGATGGTTTCGGCGAGCCTTTGCTGGTCGACGAGCGCCGCAACGATGCACCGATGACGCCGCCGGTACTGCGCCGCCACGAGGCACAGCGCGACGCCGAACGCCGCGAGCAGCAGGCCCGTCGTCACAGGGCCATGCGCGGGCTGCACGAGATGCATGGCGATGGCCGGCGTCATCAGCGCCACGACAGCTGCGCACAGGTTCATCGAGCACAGGAAGTTCGACGCATAGGCAAGCCCGGCCAGCGCCACGATCAGGACGATATGAACGGCGACGGCATCGCTGGAATCAATCTGCGATGCCAACCATATCGACAGACCGGGTCCACCATAAAGGACGGCGTTTCCGAGCGCATGCAGGCGGACCCACTCACGCGCATCGAGCGCGAACGGACGATGACGGCGCCATGCCCACAGGCACAGCGCCGCGAGGTCCGCGATGCCATAGACAGACATGCAGACAAGGGCGATTCGCCTGTCGACTTCGCGGGGTAAGTAGATGGCACTCAGAAGGACGAGTGCGCAGCCGTGTGCGACGAAGGCAACGGGATCCGCGGCGTACAGCGTATTCGCGAGATCGGTATCGATCTCTTTCTGCTCACGATCGCCATGCATGCTCTCATCCCCTTGTCGCGGCGCAACGCTCGGTAACGGCGGCAAGCGGCGGAAGTCTCCGTGCTCGACCGGTTTACCCGAGGGTTTAGGCGACGGCTATCACTTAATCCATATTGGACGATCGGTACGAAAAAACCATACTCCTCGCGTAGCCACCGATATGGGGGGACATGATGGATACCTTGACGATGAACGCCGCGGCGGACGCCGGTCCTGTATCGACGTTGGCCGCGCTCTGGCGGCGCAGAACGCATCTGTCGCACGACGAAATGGTTTCCATCTATACGCTCGTGAAAAGCGCGTTGCGCAGCTACCATCCGCCCGAATTGCAGTCGCTGAGAGAAGACAAGGAAGAGCTGATCGCGCAGTTCATCTATTCGAAGGTGTTGAGGCTCGAACCGGGGCACACGGAATCGCATTCGGGCGAACAGAGCGCGCCATCCACCCGCTACGCCGTATGCGCCTATTTCAGGCGCTTCCTGATCGATTGCCTGCGCAGCGCGAGTTATCAGCGCGACGTGTCGATCGAACTGGACGGCATCGGCCAGCAAGTCGACGAGCATGCGCATGCGGTCGCCGATCCGGTCGAATCGGTGCTCGTGCAATACGGGCTGAGCGAGGCGCGCGTGCGGCTGCTTGCGCGCGATTTCGTCGATGGCCTCGACAAGTACGAGCGGCTCGTGCTGGCCGGCACGCTCGGATGGTCGTCGGGCGGCAAGGGCGGACTGTCGGGCGTCGCGGCGCGGCATCATATTCCGTCGTATCACTATCGCGCGGTGAAGCTCGGCGTCACGGTCAGGAAGTCAGCGCAAAGCGACGACTTCGCGGCCACGAAGATCGGCCGATGGATCAGCGCGACGCTGGGCATCGCGATCAGCGTCGACAATCAGCCGGCGATCTTCATCGTGCTGAACCTGCTCGCTGTCGAGTCCGGTCCTGGGATGGAGTAACGGAGAGACGCCGGGAAAAAATTACAACGCGCTGTCAAACGCATTTCACATTCATTTCCTACAGTGTTGCGTCATCCGGCATCCGCGAGTCGCGCAGGCTCGCGGACACGAACTCGATTCGCCGGGGACAACCCACAACAAGGAACTGAATCCGCACATGGCGCAGCCCCACGACCTCTCCCGCCGCAAAGCCCTGAAGATTCTTGCTGGCGCACCGATGCTGCCGCTCGGCCTCGCATCCACGTCGCTGCTCGCCGCGTGTGGCGGCAGCGATGTCACCACGGCCACGCCGGCGCCGGCAGCGGCCGCCGCGTTCACGACGGCTTCGTTCGGCAGCATGGCCGCGCCGTCGCTTGCGAATCCGAATGCGATGGCGACGACCACGGTCGCATCGACGATGACGGCCAGCTCCGCCGATAGCAGCACGCGCAGCTACAAGCTCGCGTATCAGCCGTTCTTCGTCACGGGCGACGTGGTGCCGAATACGGCGGGCGGCAGCATCGTCGCGGGCGGATACTTCGACATCGGCAATCAGCCGATCATCGACCGTTCGGTGGCGGGCAGCGAGCGCCAGTTTTTCTCGGATTGCCCGGACGGGACGTCGCTCATCCGGCTCGACAACCCGACGGTCAAGGGCGTCAAGGGCAACGCGGTGTTCGCGGTCGTGCAGTTCGAATACGCCACGCGCGACCGTGCGAGCGAGGACATGTACGGCAGGCTGCCGTCGCCGATCGCCGTGCTGACGCTCGATCAGGACCCGTCGACGGGCAAGCTCTCGCTCGTGAGCTACGCGAACGTCGATACATCGAAGGCCAACGGTTTGTGGATCACGTGCGGGGCGAGCCTGTCGCCCTGGAACACGCACTTGTCGAGCGAAGAGTACGAGCCGGATGCGGCCACGCTCGCGACCAACACGCAGTTCAAGGCCTACAGCCAGAATCTTTACGGCGATGCAGCGAAGGCCCGCGCGTATCACTATGGTCACCTTCCCGAAGTGACGGTTCATCCGGACGGCACGGGCACCATCAAGAAGCACTACTGTCTTGGACGCATCTCGCACGAACTGATTCAGGTGATGCCCGACAAGCGCACCGTGCTGATGGGCGACGACGCCACGAACGGCGGCCTCTTCATGTTCGTCGCGGACAAGCAAGCGGACCTCTCGGCCGGCACGCTGTACGTGGCGAAGTGGACGCAGACTTCATCGGCGGGCGCGGGCTCGGCGACGCTGACGTGGCTCAATCTCGGCCACGCCACGAGCGATGAGATCGAGGCGCTCGCCAACACGCTGACGATCGCCGACATCATGGACATCGTCACCGACGAGAAGAATCCGCCGAGCGATGCGAGCTACACGCGCATCCATTACAGCGGCAAGTACAACTGGATTCGCATCAAGCCGGGCATGGAGAAGGCGGCGGCGTTTCTGGAAACGCATCGGTATGCGGCGCTGCGCGGCGCGAGTCTCGGCTTCACGAAGCTCGAAGGCACGACGGTCAACGCGAAGGACAAGGTGCTGTACACGGCGATGTCGCAGATCGTATCGTCGATGGTCAAGGGCAATGCGCATAACGTGGATATCGCCGTCGACCGCGCGATCAACTCGGGCGCCGTGTATGCGCTGAACATGAAGAGCGGCCAGCGCGATCTGACGGGCGCGGCGATCGACAGCGAATGGGTGCCGGTGGATATGAGCGCGCCGGCTGCGCTCGTCGGCGAGGACATGGCCGCCGATGCGCTCGGCAATACGGCCAATCCGGAGAAGATCGCCAATCCCGACAACATCAAGTTTTCGGAGAAGCTGCGCACGCTGTTTATCGGCGAGGACAGCAGCATGCACGTCAACAACTTCCTGTGGGCGTATAACGTCGATACGAAGACGCTGTCACGCATTCTCTCGGCTCCGGCGGGCGCGGAATCGACGGGGCTGCATGCCGTCGACGAGATCAATGGCTGGACCTACATCATGAGCAACTTCCAGCACGCGGGTGATTGGGGCAGCGTCCACGCCAAGGTGCAGGCGACGCTCGATCCGCTGGTGCGCGCGAACTATAAGGACCGGTATGGCGCGGCGGTGGGGTATTTGACGGCGGACGCGAGTTCGATTCGGTTGGGGTAGGTTCTGCAGTTCAGATGGGCTTGGCGGGTGTCCGAAGTCCGGCGCCCGGCCATGTTCATCCTGGCGTTTTTTCAAGCCCTGCAGCGCCTTGCACGCACGCTTCGCCATGCTGCTTCACGCCGAATTACGCCTGCGCAAATTGAGGTGCCCAGACGCTAAAGCAGGCTCGTTAGCAAACCACAGGCCGCAACAAGACGCCAGCTTGTTTCGACGCAGAGTCCTGTTAGCGTCTACCCCATTGCTGCAAGTGTCCGACGAATGCGTCGATCGACAACGCATTCATCAGCAGACCATCGTGCTTGCGTAATCTGCGCGACTTCCATCCCACTGCGCTCGACCGACCATTCGCCCTTCCCTCCTCTTACTCCTCATTGAATTTATCCGTTCGGGTTATATTCTGGATACTTCACCGATTCGGTGTGCCACGCAACGGGAGGCGTCATGCGCAATGGGTCGTCTGTTCACGGCTGGCTGGTAAAACCAGCCGCGATCGTTTTCTTAATGGGCGTCTCACTGCCAGTCGCCTTCGCCGCCGGGCCGCTGCCGCAAAACGGCCAGTTCGTCGCAGGCTCAGGCAGCATCACCTCCACCGCTAACCAGGTGAACATCACCCAGGGCACGGCGCGCGGAGTCATCGACTGGAACAGCTTCTCCATCGGCGCGGGCAACAGCGTCAACGTCAACAACGGCTCCGGCGCCACGCTCTCGCGCGTCACCGGGCCGACCGCCTCCGCCATCGACGGCGCGCTCAACACCACCGGCAGCTTTTATCTCATCAATCCGCAAGGCGTCGTGATCGGACGAGGCGGCATCGTGACGACCGGCGGCCGCTTCGTCGCCGCCACGCTCGATACGCCCAACGACGCATTCATGGCGGGCGGACCGCTGACCTTCTCCGGCACGAGCAACGCTTCAGTCGTCAATCTGGGCAAGATCAGTTCGACAGGCGGCGACGTGTTGCTCATCTCGCTCGCTCACACCGAGAACGCAGGTTATATCGGCGCGCCCAACGGGACGGCCGAACTCGTCACCGGCAACCAGGTATTGCTCAAGGATTCCGCGAGCGGCACGCAGGTCTTCGTGCAGCCGGGCACGCACGGCGATGTCGTGAACAAAGGCTTTATCCGCGCCGCACAAATTCATCTCGAAGCCGCCGACGGAAACGTCTATGCGCTCGCAGGCCGCCACGCGGGACTGCGCGCAACCGGCACCGCCACTCGCGATGGCCACGTATGGCTCGTCGCGCGTGAGGGCGACGTGCAACAGCACGAAAGGATCAGCGCAAAGAACAGCGACGGCACGGGCGGCATCGTCGATACCCTCGCGAAAACCACGGAACTCGAAGACACCACGGTGACCGCCGCGAAGTGGAACATCGGCGTGAGCGAGCTGAACGCCGGGCCTCACAACGCGGCGGCGCTGTCGCAAAGCCTGTCGAACGGCACGTCGGTGAGAGTGAATGCCGACAACGACATCAACATGCTGTCGACACTGCGATGGACCGGCAATGCATCGCTCGTGCTCGCCGCCGGGCATTCGATTCTGCTCGGACCGATCACGACGATCTCCAACAGCGGCGCGGGCAATCTGTACCTGCGCGCCGATGCAAAAAGCGTCGACAACAACGGCAGCGTGACCAACGCGGGAACCATTGACTGGTCGCAGAGCACGGGTGTCGTTGCAGCGTTCTATGATTACAACGGCGCGTTCACGCCCGGCACCTTGCGCAGCAACGCGTCATGGAGCGCCGCGCCGTTCAGCGGCCTGAAGACGCAAGTGACGGCGTATCAGCTCGTCAATTCGGTCGCTGAACTCGAGAACATCTCGCAGAACCTGAGCGGGAACTACGCGCTGGGCAAGGACTTGTCCGCGACCGGTTCGTTCACGCCGATCGCCCTCAACGCCACGACCGGCTTCACCGGCCAGTTCGACGGCTTCGGACACACCATCGACGGCATCTCGTTCAGCACGACGCCCGACTCCGGCTCGCCTCCGCTCGGCATGTTCGCCACGATCGGGGCATCGGGCATCGTGCGCAATGTCACTCTGACGAATGCGTATGCGTCGCCGTGGGCCACGCTTGCAGGACTGCTCGCGGGCAGCAACGCCGGGTTGATCGCCAACGTGCACGTTTCAGGCGAGATGAGCACCGAGGAGATCGGCGCGGGCGCGATCGGCGGCGTCGTCGGCGAGAACTCGGGGACGATTTCGCGCGCCACGAGCAACGTGTCGATGTATGCGCAAGGCTCGATGGGCGGCATCGCGCTGTCGAACTCCGGGCTGATCGTGCAATCGTGGTCGGCCGGAGACTACGGCGGCGGCACGCACGCGCACGTAGGCGGCATCGCCGCGGGGAACGGCACGACCGGCATCATCAGGCAGTCGTATTCGACCGCGAGCGCGGGCGGCGTGACCGACGGCGGGCTGACTGACTACAACTCGGGCAGGATCGAGGAATCGTTCGCGGCGGTGCCCTCGCCCGGCTTGCCGCCCGGATACGTCGGCGGCATTACGTCGACGAACGTGGGCAACATCGCCAAGGACGTGTACTGGGATCGCGAAGTGTCGGGCCAAAGCGTCGGCGCGGCCACCGGCACGCCGATCCCCGCCGCGAACGGGCTCACGACCGCGCAAATGGGCATGGCGTCGAGCTTCGCGCCTACGTGGAACTTCGCGCCGGGCGGAACGTGGACGTTCATCGAAGGCGTGTCGCATCCGGTCTTGCAGTGGCAAGTGACCAAATAGCGCGATGTGACACGCACCGTCACGAGCCGAGCACGATGTACAGCATCCCGACCGGGGCTTTGGAACCGGCGGGCACGGCGGCGTGCAGCGGAAAGCCGAAGGTTCCGCGCACGTTGATGAAGCGGCTGACCTGAAAGCGGAAGCCGCCGCCGATGCCGACGAGCGATCCGTTGTTCGGCTCCGTCGGCTGATCGATGCGATTCCACACGCGGCCCGCATCGACGAACACGAAAGGTTGGATCGCGACGCCGCTCGTGCCGATGCTCCACGGCGGCGTGCGTACCTCCGTCTGCACGTTCCAGCCGCGATCGCCCTGCACGACATAGGGCAAGTAACCGCGCACGCTGCCGTCGCCGCCCAGTCCCATCTCTTCGCTCGGCAACAGGGTGTCGGGCGTCCATTGCAGCATCGCCCGTCCCGATGCGATGAATCCGCCGCCCAGCGCAAGATCGCGCTGCGCCGATAGCTGCGCGTACATGTAGCGCGGCGTCGCGCCATGCCGCGCGCTTTCGAACGCGGCGTCGCGATTGTCGGCATCGAGCCGGCCGGGACTGAGCACGACCGTCGCGTTGGCGCGCGTCTGACCCGCGGTATCGCTGCGGCTCAGTTCGTACGCGAGCAGGAACTGATGAATATGCGTGTTCGAGTTAAACACCTGAAACCCGCCGAACTCCAGATTGTTGTTCGACCGCTTGTAGTCGTAACCGAACTGCGCCTGTTGCTGCCAGCCCGAGAACGGCGTGAGCCGCCAGTCATAGCGGATGCTGGCTTGAGCCGAAATGCCGGTCTGCCCGTAGCTATCGGGCAGGCGCGGCGTGCTCTGGGCATAGACGCCGAACAGTTCGATGCGATCGTGCCACGGCAGCGGCGCCGAATAATTCAACGCGTGCGCGACGAAGCGCGGACGGTTCGGGCGCCCTTCGATATCCGGATTGCCGCTCAGCGCGTCGTTGCTGGCGGTGACCTGATAGGCGATCTGCTGATCCAGCCCGAAGAGATTGCCGTAGTCGATGCCCGCGAAGAACCGGTCGCGGCCGAGCTGCGGCACGCCCGCGTTGTCGTAGCCGGCCGAGACGCGCATCGGGAAGCGGTCGGCGGTCTGGAGGATCACGTCGGTGGTGCCGTCGGCCTCGCCGGGGGCGTAGATCACATCGACCGCGCGGTAGGGATTCGCGTTGAGCAGCGCAAGCCCGGTGGCGACGTCCGATTCGCGGACCGCATCGCCGGCGGTGAGCGGCATGTCGCCGGTGAGGAGCGTGTCCGAGAAGTAGCGATTGCCGCGCGGAATCACGCGGCCCAGCCGATAACTCGCCACCGCGATACGCACGACGCCGTCCGTGACGTCCTGCTCGGGCACGTAGACATCGACGAGCGGCAGCCCGGCTTCGCGATATTGCGCGACCACTGCCCGGCGTATCTCGGCGAGCCGCGCGAACGTGAGCGGGCGATCGAGGTCGGCGGCGAAGCCTTGCAGGAACGCGTCGTCGAGCGGTGCGAGGCCACGCGCGACGATGCGTCCGTCGCCTGCGCGCGCGACGGCGGTCGTCGGCGGCGACGCCCCTGACGCCGACGCCTCGATGATCAGTCCGCGAAGCGTCGCCACCGCGACTTCCGGCGATCCGCTTTGCGGCTCGGGCGGCGGGGGCGGCGCGGAAGGACGAGGGGCGGCGGGCGGCGGCGTGGGACTGACATCGCGATAAGCCTGCGCGTGAGCCAGTGCACTGGAGAGCAGCAGCGTCGCGAGGCCGAGGCGTGCCAGCCGGCGCGGCGGTGCGGGATGACGAACGCCCGCGAAAATGCGAGCGCGATATAGCGTGAACGGATTGCGCATCTGGCTCCAATGAGGTCGGGCACGCTCGACGATCGAATCGGCGTGCTTTGGGTCGAAGCAGCGGCGCGGGTGCGCAGTCAGCGATGTTAAGGGGGAAACGGGATGGGCGCTAGAAGCGGGGTTGGGCGGGCTGGCCGCACCCCGCCGCCTCATCCCGAGGGAAAACCCTCCTTTCCCGGTCCGCCCCCGGCCCGTCTGGCCGCCAGGCCGCGGCGAAAACAATCATTACCCTCCGGATAACGATCGCATACCCAAGGTGATTGAACCGGCATTTCCTGCTCTCTAGACTCGTCTCATGTCCTCAGCGAGAGCATCCATGTCCGACCAAACTCAAACCCCGTCCCGCTGGGCCACGCGCCGGGCGGACAAGCATCGCCGGCTCGCGCGCGTCGCATCGATCGCGGACGGTATGGTGCTGCCCACCGACCGCATCGTCGACGTATTGCAGGCGCTCGTCGCTCCCGGCGATCGCGTCGTCGTCGAAGGCAACAACCAGAAGCAGGCGGATTTCCTCTCGCGCTCGCTCGCGAAAGTCGATGCCGGCATCGTCCACGACCTGCACCTCATCATTCCCAGCGTAAGCCGCGCCGAGCACCTCGATCTCTTCGAGCGCGGCATCGCCCGAAAGCTCGACTTCGCCTACGCCGGCGCGCAAAGCCTGCGCATCTCGCAGTTCCTGCAGGACGGCATCCTCGAAGTCGGCGCGATCCACACCTACATCGAACTGTACGCGCGGCTCTACGTCGATCTGACGCCGAACGTCGTGCTGTGCGCCGGCTACAAGGCCGATCGCCAGGGCAATCTCTACACCGGCCCCAGCACCGAAGACACGCCCTCGCTCGTCGAAGCAGCCGCGTTTCGCGACGGCATCGTGATCGCGCAGGTCAACGAAATCGTCGACGATCCGAAAGACCTGCCGCGTGTCGATATCCCCGGTTCGTGGATCGACTTCGTCGTGCAGTCGGACAAGCCGTTCTTCATCGAGCCGCTCTTCACGCGCGACCCGCGCCTCATCACGCCGATGCAGGTCTTGATGGCGATGATGGCCATTCGCGGCATCTACGAAAAGCATCAGGTGCAGTCGCTCAATCACGGCATCGGCTTCAACACGGCCGCGATCGAACTGATCCTGCCGACCTACGGCGAAAAGCTCGGGCTCAAGGGCAAGATCTGCCGCCACTGGACGCTCAATCCGCATCCGACGCTCATCCCCGCCATCGAGACCGGCTGGGTCGACAGCGTCCACTGCTTCGGCGGCGAACTCGGCATGGAAGCCTATGTCGCCGCGCGGCCCGACATCTTCTTCACCGGCCGCGACGGGTCCATGCGTTCGAACCGCACGATGTGCCAGCTCGCCGGGCAATACGCGGTGGACATGTTCATCGGCTCGACGCTGCAGATGGACGGCGAAGGCAATTCGTCGACGGTCACGCACGGGCGGCTCACCGGCTTCGGCGGTGCGCCGAACATGGGCCACGATCCGCACGGCCGCCGTCATGCGACGCCCGCGTGGCTCGATCTGCTGCAAACGGACAGCCCGCTCGAACGCGGCCGCAAGCTCGTCGTGCAGATGGTCGAGACGTTCCAGGCAGGCGGGCAGCCGACCATCGTCGAATCGATCGATGCCGTCGATGTGGGCCGCGAATCGGGCATGGCGCTCGCGCCCGTGATGATCTACGGCGACGACGTCACGCACGTGCTGACCGAGGAAGGCATCGCGTATCTGTACAAGGCGCGCTCGCTGGAGCATCGCAAGGAGATGATCGCGGCGGTGTCCGGCGTCACGCCGATCGGTCTTAGAAGCGACAAGAGCAAGCTCCCGGCGCTGCGCCGCGACGGCTTCGTCGCGCTGCCCGAAGACCTCGGCATTCATCGCAGTGAAGCGAGCCGCTCGCTGCTCGCCGCCAAAAGCATGGCCGATCTCGTCGACTGGTCCGACGGGCTGTACGACCCGCCCGCGCGCTTCCGGAGCTGGTGATGCGCGATGAACTTGCCATCCGCGCCGCGCGGCCGCTGCGCCCTTCGCCGGAACGCGCCGATCGCCTCGCCTCCTACGTTGTCGAAGCGCTGATCGACGAGGTGACGCTCGCCCCGAAGCCCGGCCTCGTCGATATCCGCAGCCGTGGCGCGCATCACGATCTCGACTGGACGCTCATGTGCGTATCGGCGCTGGCGTTGCAGCCGGCGTTCGTCGAGATGGCGCGCGCGGGCATCGACATCGGATCGATGCTCGCGCTGCGCGAACGCATCGGCGCAATCGGGCGTGACGGCGAAGCGCGCATGCTCGATGCAACCGGCGGCGTCAACACGCATCGCGGCGCGATCTGGGCGCTCGGGCTGCTCGTGACCGCCGCCGCACGCGAGCCGTCGAACGTTGCGCCTGAGGCGGTCGCCGCGCTAGCCGGATCCATCGCGCGCATTCAGGATCGTCACGCGCCCATTCGCACGGGCAACAAGGGCGAACAGGCGTGCATCGACTACGACGTCGGCGGCGCACGCGGACAGGCGCAGGCGGGCTTTCCGCACGTCGTGCACGTCGCGCTGCCGGAACTCGCGCGGTCGCGTTCGCGCGGCGACAGCGAAACGTCGGCGCGTCTCAACGCACTGCTCGCGATCATGGCGAGCCTCGACGATACCTGCGTGCTCGCACGCGGCAAACGCGCGGCGCTCGCCGAGATGCAGGACGGCGCGCAGCGCGTGCTCGACGAAGGCGGCGCCGCCACGCTCGCGGGACGCCGTCATCTTCGTGCGCTCGACCGGCGTCTCGTCGAACTTCACGTATCGCCTGGCGGCGCCGCCGATCTGCTCGCCGCCGCGCTCTTTCTCGACCGGCTTCAAGGCGAAGCAATCGAATCGCCGAACACTTAGGAACGCATATGGAAAACATCGTCCTCGAATTCCCGGCGGGACAGCCCGCGCAAGGCCGCGCGCTGGTGGGCGTGGTCGCGTCGGGAGACCTCGAAGTCCTGCTCGAAGCGAACACCGCGCATCGCACGGTGGTGAAGATCGCGACGTCCGTCGATGGCAAGGGCCGCCTGTGGGAAGCCGTGCTCGAACGCATCTTCGGCGACGGCTCGCTGCCCGCCGCCAAGCTCGAAATCAACGATGCGGGCGCGACGCCCGGTGTCGTGCAACTGCGCATCGGGCAAGTGTTCGAACAACTGAAATCCAACGGCGGAGCATGAATCATGGACGCACAGCAATTGCTCGAACGCCAGAGCTTCATCGAACTCGATGCACGCAGCCGCGCGAAAAAGCTGCTCGATGAAGGCACGTTCACCGAACTGCTCGATCCGTTCGAGCGCGTCACGTCGCCGTGGCTGGCGCGGCAGAACATCGTCACGCAGTCGGATGACGGCGCGGTCGTCGCGAAGGGAACCATCGACGGTCAGCCCTCCGTGGTGCTCGGCATCGACGGCGGCTTTCAGGGCGGCAGCATGGGCGAGGTGTCGGCGGCGAAGATCGCGGGCAGCCTCGAACTCGCCGCCGAAGACAACCGCAACGGCATCCCGACGCGGGCCGTGATTCTCTTCGAGACGGGCGGCGTGCGCTTGCAGGAAGCCAATCTCGGACTCGCGGGCATCGCGGATATTCACGCGGCCATCGTCGATTTGCGGCGCTATCAGCCGGTGATCGGCATCACGGCGGGACCTATCGGATGCTACGGCGGCATGTCGATCGCGGCGGGGCTGTGCAGCTATCTGATCGGCACGCGGGAAGCGCGGCTCGGGCTCAACGGGCCGGCCGTGATCGAGCAGGAAGCGGGCATCGCCGAATTCGATTCGCGCGACCGTCCGATGATCTGGAGCTTCACCGGTTGCGAGCAGCGGCATCGCACCGGACTGATCGACGTCTTCACCGCCGACGACGCCGATGCGATCCGCGCCGCCGTCATCGACCTGTTGCGCGCCGGACGCCCCGAAGCCTGCCGCAGCGAACGCGTGGCCGGCTTCCTCAAGCGGCTCTCCGAAATCGATACGACGGCGCAAGCCACGCCGCAACAGGCAGCCGCCATCTATGGCAAGGGATTCGAATCATGAGCACACGAGAGCTTTCGAAACGCGGCGCGGTCTGGCTCGACGCGCTGACCTACAGCGCGCCGTTGCAGCCGGACTTTCCGCCGTCGGTGCGGGTGGCGGATGCGCGCATCGGCGATGATCCGGCGCGTTTCATCGCGGTGGTGCCGGACCCGGACAACCCGTTCCCGCGCGCACGCAACGGCGAAGTGGGCCTGATCGAAGGATGGGAACTCGCGCGCGCGGTGCGTGAAGTCATCGATGCGGACGCGAAGCGCGATACCAAGCGCGCGATCGTCGCCGTCATTGATGTCGCGAGCCAGGCGTACGGGCGTCGCGAGGAAGCGTACGGCATTCATCAGGCGCTCGCCGCCGCCGCCGATGCCTACGCAAGCGCGCGCCTCGCCGGGCATCCGGTGATCGGGCTGATCGTCGGCCGCGCGATGTCCGGTGCGTTTCTCGCGCACGGCTATCAGGCGAACCGGCTGATCGCGCTCGCCGACCCGCAAGTGATGGTTCACGCGATGGGCAAGGAATCCGCCGCACGCGTGACGCTGCGCACCGTCGCCGATCTCGAAGCCTTCACCGCGCACGTGCCGCCGATGGCCTATGACATCGACAACTTCGCCTCGCTCGGCTTGCTGTGGAAGCTGCTTTCGCCCGCCAACGCCGATGCCCCCGCCGCCGCCGATCAGTCGATGGTCGAAACCGCGTTGAAAGCCGCCCTCGACGACATTCGCGCCGATTCGTCGCGCGGACTGGAAAGCCGGCTCGGCAGCCCGCATCGCGCGGCTTCGGCCACGGTTCGCCGCAAGCTGCGCGAGGCATGGCGCTAACGCTTCGCCCTTGAACATCGGCTCGTCAGAAGCCAACCCGCACATCTCAGGAGACGGTAATGATCATCTATGGAACTGCATTGCTCGCGTTCTGCCATCTGGCGGGACTCTTTCTGGGCGATCTGCTCGGCACCGCAATAGGCGTTAAAACAAACGTGGGCGGCGTCGGCATCGCGATGCTGCTGCTCATCTTCCTGCGGCTCTATCTGCACAAGAAAGGCTGGTTGCCGAAGGAAACCGAAGCGGGCGTCGGCTTCTGGGGCGCGATGTACATCCCGGTCGTCGTCGCGATGGCGGCCAATCAGAACGTCGTCGCCGCGCTCAAGGGCGGGCCGGTCGCGCTGTTGTCGGCACTCGGCGCGGTCATCGCGTGCGCGGGCTGCATCGCCGTACTTTCACGCACGGGCCGCGACAGCACGTCGTTCGCCAATGCCCCGAAGCTCGAAGAAATCTGAACGCGGAGACTGCCATGTTCCAAATGATCGATAAGGTTCTGATACAAAACGGCCTCGTCACCGCGTTCGCGCTGGTCGGGCTCATCATGTGGGTGTCGTCGGTGATCTCGAAGAAGCTGACGTTCGGGCGCGTGCATGGCTCGGCGATCGCCATCGTGATCGGCCTCGTGCTCGCTTACCTGGGCGGCGCTTTCACGGCCGGTCAGAAAGGACTCGCCGATCTGCCGCTGTTCGCGGGCGTCGGCCTGATGGGCGGCGCGATGCTGCGAGACTTCGCCATCGTCGCGACCGCTTTCGAAGTGCAGGCGACCGAAGCGCGCAAGGCCGGGATGATCGGCGTCGTGTCGCTGCTGCTCGGGACGGTGCTGCCGTTCATCGTGGGCGCGAGCATTGCGCACGCGTTCGGCTACACCGACGCCGTCAGCATGACGACGATCGGCGCGGGCGCGGTCACGTATATCGTCGGTCCGGTGACGGGCGCGGCGATCGGGGCGAGTTCGGACGTGATCGCGCTCAGCATCGCGACGGGCCTCATCAAGGCGATCATCGTGATGATCGGCACGCCGCTCGCCGCCGGCTTCATGGGCCTGCGCACGCCCCGCTCCGCGATGATCTTCGGCGGGCTGGCCGGCACAGTGAGCGGCGTGAGCGCGGGACTGGCTGCGACGGATCGCCGGCTCGTGCCTTATGGCGCGCTGATCGCGACGTTCCATACGGGCGTGGGCTGCCTGCTCGGACCGTCGCTGCTGTTCTTCGCGACCAAAGCGCTGATGGGCGCGTGAGGCGCCGGGAGACTCGTTGTGTCGATCGATCGTGAAGCGCCCCGCCCGCACGACCTCGTGTGGATCGAAGACCCGGAGGACATCGTGTCCGTATCGGCGATGCCTGCGTGGGCCACGAGCGAGTGGCTGTCGATTGCGCCGGCCGTCGTGCGGCGCGAGACGGTCGAGCGCGGCGTCGTGCCGATCGGTCTGCGCGGGCGCGCGCGCAACGAGCGGTGCGCGGCCTTCGTGAATGTCGAGCGCATCGTGCGATGCGTGACGCCTGAAGCGCTCGCCGAGTCGCGCGGATGGCTTGCTGCAGACGATGCGCTCGCGAATTTGCCCTGCATGCGCGCGCTTGCCTTCATCGCGCCCGAACTCGACGCGTTGCAGTTGACGTGGGGCGTAACGGGCAGCGTCGGCTTCGCGCTGGCGAGCGGCGTAAGCACCTTGAGGCAGGACAGCGACCTCGATCTGCTGCTCCGTGCCGATCGGCCGCTGCCGCGTGATGGTGCGCACGCGCTGCTGCAGTCGCTGCTGTCGCTATTGCAGGCCGCGCCCGCACGCATCGACATGCAGGTGGACACGGGCCACGGCGGCTTCGCGCTGGCGGAGTGGGCCGGGCAATCGGGGCGCGTGATGCTGAAGACGGGGCGCGGCCCGTTGCTCGTCGCGGACCCGTGGGCGGCGCGCGCATCATGAGCGTGCTCTTTACGTTCCCCGGTCAGGGCTCGCAACGCGCCGGCATGCTGCACGCGTTGCCGGGCCATTCCGAAGCAGCGCGCACGCTCGAAGAAGCAAGCGATACGCTCGGCTACGATGCGCGCACGCTCGACGACGCCACCGCGCTGCGCTCCACCGTGTCCGTGCAGCTTTGCCTGCTGATCGCGGGCGTCGCGCAGGCGCGGGTGATTCAGGCTCAGGGTCACGAACCCGATATGGTGTCCGGACTGTCGATCGGCGCGTATCCCGCCGCGGTGACGGCCGGTGCGCTCCCTTATGCCGACGCGCTCAGGCTCGTCGCGTTGCGCGGCCATCTGATGGAGGATGCGTATCCGCGCGGATTCGGGATGACGGCGATCGTCGGCCTGACCCAGCGCGCGCTCGAACCGCTGATCGCGCAAGTGAACGGCGACGCGGAGCCGGTCTTCCTAGCGAACATCAATACGCCGACGCAGATGGTCGTCGCCGGCAGCGATGCCGCGATGCATCGTCTCGCGGTCATCGCAACCGAACACGGCGCGCAACGCTGCGAGCGTCTGGATGTCGCGGTGCCGTCGCATTCCGCCTTGCTGGATGCGCCCGCCGCCACGCTCGCCGATGCGTTCGGATCGGTCGATGTGCGCGCGCCGCGCATCGTGTACCTCAGCAGTAGCGCAGCGCGGCCGCTTTTCGATGGCGGGCGCATCGCTGCCGATCTGGCCGGCAACATGGCGCGGCAGGTGCGCTGGCACGACACGATGAGACTCGCGTGGGAGCGCGGCGCGCGACTGGCCGTCGAGATGCCGCCCGCGAACGTGTTGACGCGCCTTGCCAGCGATGTGTTCGCGCAGGGCATCGCGGTGAGTTGCAGCGAGACATCGCTGGAGGATGTGGGCGCGCTCATCGACAGGGAGCGCGCGCAAGACCAGCCTTGAAGCGTCAATCGATGTTGCGCGTGCGCAAGCGGCAGACGGCCATCAGCGCGAGCAGGTTCGGGTCGCGTTCCCGCGCGCGCAGGAAGCTGACGCCGATGGTCTGCCGCATCAGATATTGCGGCTTGAGCGGGATGAATTGCACCTTGTCGCCGAAGACGCCGCGAACGCGTCCGGGCAGCAGCGTGTATCCGACGCCGCCGCTCACGAGGTTCATCAGCGAGAAGATGTCGCCGGTTCGCACGGTGACATTCGGCTCAAAGCCCGCGACGCGAAACGCCTCGACGAAGCCGTGATAGGTCGCGAAGCCTTCGCCGAGCGAGACGAAGTTTTCTTCGCGGCAGTCGCGCAAATCGACGGCTTCCTGGTTGGCGTAGGGCGAATTGGCGGGCGCGGCGAAGAAGATGTCGTCTTCGAAGAGCGGGATGGATTCGACTTCCGGCTCGGCATCGGGCAGGGCCATCAAGGCGGCGTCGATTTCGCTGCGCTTGAGTTTGTCGATCAGCAATTCATTGGACCCGAGCACGAGTTCGACTTGCAGCGTCGGCCTGCGCACCTTGATATCGACGACGATGCCCGGCACCGTGCGGATGGTCAGCGAATAGAGCGAGCCGATTTTCAGCCGGTCGGAGGAATAGCCGGCGGCTTCACGCGTCGCGCGGATGCCGTCGGTCATCAGCGTGATGACTTCCTGCGCGACATCGGCGAGCATTTGGGCGGCTTCGGTCGATTTGAGATTGCGGCCCTCATGACGAAAGAGCGCGCACCGCACGCCCTGCTCGAGCGAATGCAACGCGCGATGCACGCTGACCGTGCTCACGTTCAGCGCCTCGGCCGCCTTCGCGAGATTGCCGGTCTCCATGAAAGCGAGCAGGACTTCGAGCTTGCGGAAGGTGATTTCGTCGTCGATTCGGGGCATGGGGGTGGCGGGAGCGGAATGGCTAGCAGGCGAGAAAGCAAGACGCAACGTTAATCCGCACATGGTACAGAAATCGGGGGATTCGGTTGTTTGTGGCGAAGCTTCTACGATTGCCACACGTCGCTGGAACGACGCCGAAGCTTATGACCGGAAATGCATGCTATGGACGCAGCGAACAATTGATGACGGCAGATAGCGCATTCCAGACTATTCCGCGAAGGTCGTTTGAGCGATCCGCGCCAAGCGCAAGATGGCACTGCTTCGCCGCTGCGCTTTACATCGCCATGCCACCGCGTTGGCTTTCACGCTCGAGTGCGTCCTTCCGCAACTGCCGCATATATCGCTCCGGTTCGAAGCGCATGCCCACGATCGGCGCGTCCGCGGATGGCTGACCTAGCCAACTCGACCAACCCAACTGTTCGGCGGCGCCAAGCGCGGCGCTAGGAACGCTTTGCGGCTCGATTTGCAGTTCCAACAACCACTCGAACTCCAAACCGAGGTAGATGCGGACTAATTCGACCAGCCGCAACAAATCGGCTCCGCGCGGGGTGAAACCCTGATAGTGCATCAGATTCAGCGGTCCGATCACCATGCAGAAGCGATGGCGTCGATCGAGCACTTGCTCACCCAGAATCGCCCCTGCGCCCATACTCGCTGACACGCCCAGCTGACCCAAGCGGCAGTGACGTTCTGACGGCAATGTCACCCAACTGCTGGTGAATTCATCGATCATTACAGGCACGCCGAAATGGTGAGCCACTGCGTGGACAAGCGCTTGCGGATCGCGCGATTCACTCACCAGATGTGGCGTCGCCGACAGGCGCGCGTGTTCGGGAAAAGACGAGACCCGGTCCTTCCTCTGAAGATGTCCCGACAAACTGGAGGCATAGCCGGAAAAAATATCTTCCTCGGGCCGATCGAGACTGCCAGTCGACTGCGCGGACGCCCACGCACGGTAGAGCAAAGTGAGCGAGCGATGCTGAAAGATGTCAAGAAAGCTGCTTAACGTCCGGTCGCCCCGCTGCTCCTCTCGCTCGCGGGCGATCTCCGTTACGTGAATGGGAAGTGGCCCATTCGGACCGAGCATGCCAAGACCATAAAGCCGAATGTGCAGTTTTCCATTTCTGAGTTGCGCCTCCGCTACCTCGCTCGGAGCGAAAATCAGACTTGGCTTCTGGCCTAGGCTAAAAGCCTCCGCATTCGGCAACTGAGCTGCACCTACCGCAGTGCCAGCCGGGTTCGCGCTTATCCGTCGCATAAGCGCTAAGAAACCATAGCGCCACGGCGCGTCTCGCAAACGCTCGACAAGTTGCTCGGCGACGATCGTAGTGGGCAATGTCCCCTCCATGGCTCACCTGTATTCAGCAGACTGCAATGCCATCGAAAATCTCATTCGACGCTTGAAATCAGGCTGCATCCGCACGTCGCCCGGTGCCCGTGGCGAGCAACCGGTACACCGCGGTCACGTATCTTCTCATCGCCATCGATGATCACGTTAGGATCAACCTCCGGATGCAATGGGCAACTGACCTTATCGCCCTTACGGGCAACCTTTCGACCTCTAAAGTTCATGGTCTCCGATGCAGTGATCACTTTACCGCCGTGATCAGTGCAATCATCCAGGCGAACGATATCGATGCTTCTCATGGCTCAAGCCTCGTGATACGAAAGATTTATAGGAACCCGAGAGTCGGCTTCCCGCTTGCTGACGTGTTGGCCCACATACTGTACGAAATGGCCGGACTCTCGACCGTGGCTAATCGTACTGAGGGTCCTTCTCTTGCATGGGATACGACGGATATCTGGACGAAACCTTTTTCTTGAAGAAGTCGACCCCGTCTCGGTAAACCTTCTCAAGGCATTCGACGTTCGCGCATTTGTTGCGCACGTTCCGTATCCATTGGATCTGTTCCAGTCGGACTGGATCTTCGTATGAGATCTCCTTCGAATAAATGTCTTGCATTTCCACAAAACCGAGATTGACCGACGCATCAAGCTCGACGAGATGAGAATTCGCACAGACGCTACGGTCAAGCGCAGATGTCGCTTTCAAGCAATTCAGAGCTTGAGTCGCATCCCTCGGTGGAGTAGCGTAGGATCGGAACATGTACATCCAGTCCCCACCCCAAACGATGACAGCATCTTTCGATTGATATATCTTCGAATATCGAAATGCACGACAGTCCGCTGACGGGCTATCACCGAGCAGAATTGAAGATGACAAATCGCTGTACGCCGCTCTGAATTTTTTTGATAGGAACTGCTCTAACTTATCAGGCGTTCCAAACGTCTTTGCAGCGATAATGTCGAAGCTAAACGGGCCTTGCTTATCAATCGCAAGCTTGCACGTCGTATCACCGAAATCGTTCCGATAGAGAAATTCGTTTTGCCTGATCGACACAAATCCCGAAAACGCTGGGTTCGATGGGAAAAACAAAGCTGGTGAATCGGCAGTCTGCTCCACCTTAGCTACACCGACATACGCGTACTTCTCTTCGGCTTGTGTGAACGGCAAATATGGGCAGCCTCAAATCTGAAGTGCAACACCCGTTTCGTATAAGGTGTTGCGATGCACGAAAGAACTCAGTATCAGCA